>NZ_JBLFFM010000004.1:66932-209143 GCF_051400835.1 Erwinia artemisiae
GAGTAGCTGAGTAGCTGAGTAGCTGAGTAGCTGAGTAGCTGAGTAGCTGAGTAGCTGAGTAGCTGAGTAGCTGAGTAGCTGAGTAAGCTGGCCGCTGAGTGATTAACGTTGATCTGAACAAGGTTGAGCAAAGAAGCCGTTAGCCGATTAGTGGAAGATAGTTGCGCTGGATCAAGAACTGCGATCTGACAGAGGACTAATGTAAAGCGAATTCAAGCAAGGTTACTCGTTTGTTTAGCTCATAAAAGAGGTCGCTATGTCCCTGAAACTGTCGCTCGGTCTTATCATGCTGGTCTGGCTGGCCTATGTCGCTTTCGCCAGCAATTTCTATATGCACACTTTTGCGCTGTTCAGCTAAAGCCGCCCCATAGCTGGATGCTTTTTCTGAACTGCCCGCCGATAACGGCAGCGCCCCCTATGAGACGACTGCCGCTTAGCGATAACTTTAGCGGCTTGCCGCCAGCCGGTTAACCCTCTTCAGCCTTCTCTTTCTTATCACGCTTTTTCTTCGCTTCGGCTTTCGCTTTCGCCTCCGCTTTAGCGCGGGTGCTCATATCGTTGCGGATCTGCGCGTGGCTAATCAGTGCAAAAATAAAGGTGCCGCCGATAATATTGCCGACCAGCGTAGGAAGAGCAAAAGGCCATAAAAATTCCTGCCAGCTGATAAGACCGTTAAAGACCAGATAAAGGACTTCTACCGAACCCACCACGATATGCGCCAGGTCGCCCAGCGCCACCAGCCAGGTCATCAGCACAATTACCCAAATTTTCGCGTTGCCGGCGGAAGGAAACATCCAGACCATCGTAGCGATAATCCAGCCGGAGATCACCGCATTGGCAAACATCTCGCCCGGCGTGTTTTCCATCACTTTCTGGCTGATAGCCACAAAAGCCTGCCGCGTGGCATCGTCAAAGATCGGCATATGGGTAAAGGCCAGCGAAGCCAGCGCCGTTCCGATCAAATTGCCGAACAGCACTACGGCCCACAGCCTCAGCAGCAGGACCAGATTGCCGCCGGTTGGTTTGTGCATAACCGGCAGTACGGCGGTCACGGTGTTCTCTGTAAACAGCTGCTGGCGCGCCATAATGACAATGATAAAACCAAAGGTGTAGCCAAGATTTTCCAACAGAAAAGCGCCGGGCACGTCGTCAAGATGCGCCTGAAAAATCCCTTTCGCCATCAGCGAGGCGCCCATAGAAAGCCCCGCAGCGATAGCCGAAAACAGCAGCGCCAGTCCGTCGCGCTCCAGCTCTTTCTCGCCGTCCTGGCGTATCTCCTCATGGATAGCCGCCGCACGCGAGGGCAGCGCTTCCTCATCCACCTCTATCTCTTCTCCTTCACGTTCTTCACTCTCGACTTCCACATTATCTTCTTTCATTCTTCCTGCTCCCGTAATCGACACTCTGCCTAAGCGTAGCGGGTTTTAGCGTTGCTGAAATGTAACTGCGTTTCAGAATAAACGTAACAAGGATTTAACGAAGCGGCATTTTTCGCCATTAAGCGGCCTGCACAGGGCATAATAGCGGCAACTTAAGCATCCAGTGATACCGCGCAGGCTGCGATACCATTATCAGCTGTGGTACTATTTCACGCACTATTAACAAGCGCGATGCCACCTGATGCTCCAGGCCCACAATCTGACCTGCGTTCGTGATGAACGTATGCTGTTCAGCGAACTCAGTTTTACCGTTTCCGCAGGCGATATCGTTCAAATAGAAGGCGCCAACGGCGCGGGAAAAACCTCGCTGCTGCGCATTCTGGCGGGCTTAAGCCGGGCTGAGCAGGGCGAGGTGCTTTGGCAGCAGCAGCCTGTGCGCAAACAGCGAGAAGTCTGGCACCGCGCGTTACTCTATCTGGGGCATCAGCCCGGCGTGAAAGCGGTGCTGACCGCACGGGAAAATCTGCAATTTTTTCATGCGCTGGAGCCGGAAGAAAAACTGTGGCAGGCGCTGGAAGAGGTCGACCTGGCGGGATATGAAGAGGTGCCTGTCGCGCAGCTTTCCGCGGGACAGCAGCGTCGCGTTGCGCTGGCCAGGCTCTGGCTGAGCCGTTCCCCGCTGTGGATCCTTGATGAGCCGCTGACCGCTATAGATAAATCAGGCGTGACAAAGCTGATGGCGCTGTTTGCCCGTCATGCCGATAATGGCGGTTCAGTGATCCTGACCACCCATCAGGAGCTGCCGGGATCGGCGCAGCGCGTGCGCAAAATTCGGCTTTCCGTCACGGAGGCGGGATGATGATCGGACGCATTATTATGCGGGAGCTGCGCGTGGCTTTTCGTAGCGGCGCGGAAGTGGTTAATCCGCTGTGGTTTTTCCTGATCGTTATTACGCTGTTTCCGCTGGGGATTGGTCCCGAACCGCAGCTATTAGCGCGTATCGCGCCGGGCATTGTCTGGGTCGCGGCGCTGCTCTCTTCGCTGCTGGCGCTGGAAAGGCTGTTTCGCGATGATTTTATCGATGGTTCGCTGGAACAGCTGCTGCTGTTGCCGACGCCGCTGCCGATAACGGTATTGGGGAAAGTGATCGCGCACTGGCTGGTGACCGGCCTGCCGCTGCTGCTGCTTTCGCCGCTGGTGGCGCTGCTGCTGTCGCTGGATTTCGCCACCTGGCGTGCGATGGCGCTTTCTCTGCTGTTGGGCACCCCGACGTTAAGTTTCCTGGGCGCGATAGGCGTAGGATTAACGGTCGGGCTGCGACGCGGCGGCGTTTTACTGAGCCTGCTGGTGCTGCCGCTGGCGGTGCCGGTACTGATTTTCGCCTCGGCGGCCATTGACGCTGCGGGAATGGGCCTGGCGATAAACGGCCAGCTGGCCATCCTCGGCGCGATGCTGGTCGCCAGCGCAACACTGGCGCCTTTCGCTACGGCTGCGGCACTGCGGGTTAGCGTACACTAACAATAACAGACAGAAACGCGTTTCTTTTTAGATGAGCAATTAACAATGTGGAAATGGTTACATCAGTCAGGGAAGCCCGACAGGCTTTACCAGTTATGTGGTCGCCTGCTGCCCTGGTTTGCAGTTGCCGCGACGGTTACGTTAGCCACCGGCTGGATATGGGGATTTGGTTTTGCGCCGTCCGACTATCAGCAGGGCGACAGCTATCGCATCATTTATATTCATGTTCCCGCCGCGATGTGGTCAATGGGTATCTACGCCGCCATGGCGATTGCCGCGTTCACCGGCCTGGTCTGGCAGTGGAAAACGGCCGATCTTGCCGCTGCGGCGATGGCGCCCGTCGGCGCGGTGTTCACCTTTATCGCGCTGGTCACCGGCTCCGCCTGGGGGAAGCCGATGTGGGGAACCTGGTGGATCTGGGATGCGCGCCTGACCTCGGAACTGGTGCTGCTGTTCCTCTATATGGGCGTAATCGCGCTTTATAACGCCTTTGACGATCGCCGTATGGCGGGCCGGGCGGCCGGCATCCTTGTCCTGGTGGGCGTGGTAAACCTGCCGATAATCCACTATTCGGTGCAGTGGTGGAATACGCTGCATCAGGGCTCTTCCGGCGTCTTCCAACAGGCGATAGCGCCTTCCATGCGCACGCCTTTACGTTGGGCTATTGCGGGCTTCTGGCTGCTGTTTATCTCGCTGACGCTGATGCGTCTGCGTAATTTGCTGCTGTTGAGCGAGCGCCATCGTCCCTGGGTAAGGGAAGTGGCGGAAAAAGGAGCGCGCCAATGACGGCTTTCTCATCCTGGCAGGCCTTCTGGGCGATGGGCGGCTACGCCTTTTACGTCTGGCTTGCCGTCGCCTGCACGCTGATGGCGCTGGGCGCGCTGGTGCTGCACACCATCATTAGCCGTCGGCGGCTGTTGGCCGACATTCGCCAGCGCGAGTCGCGGGAGCGCCGCATCAAAGCGGCAAAAATGAAAAAGCAGGGAGCATCATCGTGAATACCCGTCGTAAAAATCGCCTGCTCGTAGCGATTGCCATCCTGGCCGGACTCGGGCTGGCGACCGCGCTGGTTATGTATGCGTTACGTTCGAATATCGATCTGTTCTACACCCCCAGCGAAATCCTGAACGGCAAAGGCGAAAGCCAGCAAAAACCGACGCCGGGCCAGCGTCTGCGCGTCGGCGGCATGGTGATGCCCGGCAGCGTCAAGCGCGATCCCAACACGTTACAGGTTTCCTTTAAACTCTACGACGCTAACGGCGTGGTCAGCGTGAGCTATCTTGGCATCCTGCCGGATCTGTTCCGGGAAGGGCAGGGCGTAGTCGCGCAGGGCGTGCTGGAGCAGGGCAACCTGGTCGAAGCGAAAGAAGTGCTGGCGAAGCATGATGAAAAATACACGCCGCCGGAAATTGAGGATGCGATGAAAAAGAACCATAAGATTGCGGTGAACCAGCCATGATACCGGAAATCGGCAGTTTTCTGCTTGCACTGGGCGTGGCGCTGGCGCTGCTGCTGAGCATCTATCCCCTGTGGGGCGCTTCCCGTCAGGACAGACGGCTGATGGGGCTGGCCAGGCCGCTGAGCTACGCGCTGTTCGCCTGCGTGCTCGCCGCTTTTATCGTGCTGGTGCACGCCTTTGTGGTGAATGATTTCAGCGTCGCTTACGTCGCCACCAACTCCAACACGCTACTGCCGGTCTACTACCGCATTGCGGCGACCTGGGGCGCGCACGAAGGTTCGCTGCTGCTGTGGCTGCTGCTGCTCAGCACCTGGACGCTGGCGGTCGCGTTGTTCAGCCGCGCGATGCCGCTGGATTCCGTGGCCCGCGTGCTGGCCGTCATGGGCATGATCAATCTTGGCTTTTTGCTGTTTATCACGCTGACCTCAAACCCGTTTACCCGCACGCTGCCTGACTTCCCGATCGACGGCAGCGATCTTAACCCGATGCTGCAGGATATCGGCCTGATCTTCCATCCGCCGCTGCTTTATATGGGCTACGTCGGCTTCTCCGTGGCTTTCGCTTTTGCCATCGCCTCGCTGATGACGGGCAGGCTGGATACCGCCTGGGCGCGCTGGTCGCGTCCCTGGACCACGGCGGCCTGGGTTTTTCTGACCGTCGGTATCGTGCTCGGCTCGGCATGGGCCTATTACGAGCTTGGCTGGGGCGGCTGGTGGTTCTGGGATCCGGTAGAAAACGCCTCCTTTATGCCGTGGCTGGCGGGTACGGCGCTGATCCACTCGCTGGCGGTAACGGAAAAGCGCGGCACCTTTAAGGCCTGGACGGTGCTGCTGGCTATCACCGCGTTTTCGCTCAGCCTGCTGGGGACGTTCCTGGTGCGTTCGGGCGTGCTGATTTCGGTGCACTCTTTCGCCTCCGATCCGGCGCGCGGCATGTTTATCCTGGCTTTTCTGGTGATCGTTATCGGCAGTTCGCTGCTGCTGTACGCCATCAAAGGCAGCAAGGTGCGCGGCCGCGTACAGAACGAGCTTTGGTCGCGCGAATCCTTCCTGCTGGGCAACAATATTCTGCTGATTGCCGCCATGCTGGTGGTGCTGCTCGGCACGCTGCTGCCTTTGGTGCACAAGCAGCTGGGCCTGGGCAGCATCTCTATCGGCGAACCTTTCTTTAATACGCTGTTCACCTGGCTGATGGCGCCGCTGGCGCTGCTGTTGGGCATCGGGCCGCTGGTGCGCTGGCGTCGCGACGAGCCGCAAAAGCTGTGGAAGCGGCTGGCGCTGGCGCTGGTTGCCACGCTGGCGTTGTCCATTTTGCTGCCGTGGCTGATGCAGGACAGCATTGAAGCGATGACGGTAGTGGGACTGCTGATGTCGCTGTGGGTTATCTTCCTGACGCTGATGGAGCTGCACGAGCGCGCTACCCATCGCCATCGCTTTTTCACCGGGCTGCGTCACCTTTCACGCAGCCACTGGGGCATGGTGCTGGGGCATCTTGGCGTCGCCGTGACCGTTATCGGCATCGCTTTCAGCCAGAACTACAGCGTGGAGCGCGATGTCCGTATGCGTGCGGGCGATACGGTTGATATCCATAACTATCACTTTATCTTTCGCGATGTGCGTAACCTACAGGGCGCAAACTACACCGGCGGCGTGGGCATCATCGACGTAACGCGCAACGGCAAGCATGAAGCAACGCTGCATGCCGAAAAGCGCTACTACAGCGTGGCGCACACTATGATGACCGAAGCGGCAATCGACGGCGGCTTTACGCGCGATCTCTACGCGGCGCTGGGCGAAGAGCTGGAGGATAATTCCTGGGCGGTGCGTATCTATTACAAACCATTCGTGCGCTGGATCTGGTTCGGTGGCCTGTTTATGGCGGCCGGCGGCATATTATGCCTGCTCGATCCGCGCTATCGCTCGCGTAAAAAGGTGCCGGCATGAAAAAGACCCTTTATATTCCGCTGGCGCTGTTTCTGCTGCTGGCCGCCGCGCTGATGTGGCAACTCACCCGCAACGCCAACGGCGACGATCCGACAAAGCTGGAATCGGCGCTGGTAGGCAAGCCCGTACCGGTTTTCCGGCTGGAATCGCTGGACAGGCCCGGCAAAATCTACGACCAGTCGGTACTGCATGACGGTAAACCGATCCTGCTCAACGTCTGGGCGACCTGGTGTCCTACCTGTCGCGCCGAACACCAGTATCTCAATACGCTGGCGGTACAGGGCATCCGCGTCGTGGGGCTGAACTACAAGGACGATCGCAGCAAGGCCGTTAACTGGCTCAACTCGCTGGGTAATCCTTATGCGTTGAGTCTCTACGATGGCGACGGTATGCTGGGGCTTGATTTGGGCGTCTACGGCGCGCCTGAAACCTTTTTAATCGATGGCAAAGGGATTATTCGCTATCGCCACGCCGGGGATATGAACGACCGGGTATGGAACAGCGAAGTAAAGCCATTGTGGGATAAATACAGCAAGGAAGCAGGCCAATGAAACGCGTTTTACTTCTCGCCGCACTGATCTTCTCTTTCGGCGTACTGGCGGACAACATAGACACCTACCGATTCTCATCGGTAACCCAGGAGCAGCAGTACCGGCATCTGACGGAATCGCTGCGCTGCCCCAAATGCCAGAACAACAGCATTGCGGATTCAAACGCGATGATTGCCGCCGATATGCGGCTGAAGGTTTATCAGCTGCTGCAAAGCGGCCAGACGCCGGAGCAGGTCAAAGCCTGGATGGTGGCGCGCTACGGTAATTTCGTCACTTACGAGCCGCCGGTGATGGCCTCCACGCTGATCCTGTGGGCTGGCCCCGTGCTGTTTGTAGTCGCGGGCGCGGTGGTGATGGTACTACGCAGCAGAAAACGCACCGGTTCCGGGCTGGATGCGGAGCAGCAGGCGCGGCTTGACGCGCTGTTAAATAACAGGAAGCAACCATGAGTGAATTCTGGCTCACCGTTCTGGCTTTACTGGTGGCCGCCAGTACGCTGCTGCTGATCGCCGGAGGCCGCAAGCGCGCGGCGCTGGCGACAGACCGTGACACGCTGAACAAAACTTTTTACCATCAGCGCCTTCAGGAGCTGGAGCAGGACGAAGCGCAGGGCGTCGTGGCAGAGCGCGCGGAGATGATCCGCGAGCTACAGCAGACGCTGCTGCTGGACATTCCTCAGGAAGCGCCAACCCACGAGCGCGCGCTCAGCCGCTGGGTCTTGTTGCCCGGCGTGGTGATTCTGGTGGTCGTCAGCCTGGGCGTCTATTTCAAAACCGGCGGCTTTGCGCAGGTGCTTGCCTGGCAGCAGGTCAATAACGAACTGCCCGCGCTGCGGGCGCAGCTGATGGATCCGCAGGCAAAGCCGCTGACAATGGAACAGCTGGCCCGGCTTGGGCTGGGGATCCGCACCTCGCTGCAACAGGATCCGCGCAACGTAAGCGACTGGCTGATGCTGGGCCGTATCGGCATGGTGCTGAACAACGCCGCTACGGCAACCCAGGCTTTTCGCCGCGCCATGCAGCTTGCTCCCACGGATCCGGAAGTAAAGCTAAGCTACGCCGATGCCCTGACGCGCTCGCAGGATCCGCAGGATAATCGCCAGGCAACGGCTATGCTCAACGAGATGGTGAAAAGCGACGGCGACAATATTCGCCTGCTCAGCCTGTTGGCATTTAATGCTTTTAGCCAGCAGCGTTACGCGCAGGCCACAGCGGTCTGGCAAAAGATGTTACAATTGTTACCGGCCGACGATAAGCGGGTGGCGGCGATCCGCCGCAGCATCGAGCAGGCTAAAACCGAGTCCGGCGGACAAACCAGCCGCCTGGCGCTGACCGTGACGCTGGCCGCCGGCGCGGAAAAGCAGCTGCCCGAAGGCGGCATGCTCTATATTTCTGTTTCCGACGGCGTGGCGAAAGTGCCGGTGGCGGTGAAAAGAGTGCCGTTGAGCCATTTCCCGCTCTCGCTAACGCTGGATGACAGCAACGCCATGATGCCGGAGCGTCTGCTCTCGGCGCAGCATCAGGTTCAGGTGCGCGTGCGCATCTCGCGAGACGGCAGCGCCAATCCGCAGGCCGGCGACTGGTTCGGTGCCAGCGCGGTCACGCCTTTCGATGGTCATCAACAGCTGGCCGTTGAGATTAACCAACAGCAGCCGTAGTCGGCTTGATTTAACAGGGAGAGAGAGATGAACTACCGCGTGATGGGCGTGGCGTTGGCCAGCGTACTGCTGATTGGCTGCGCCAGTTCGCAGACGGCGGATGAACCCCAGGGGCGCTCCGATCCCCTGGAAGGGTTCAACCGCACGATGTTCGACTTTAATTACAACGTGCTGGATCCCTATGTTGTTCGTCCCGTCGCCGTCGCCTGGCGCGATTACGTGCCGGTGCCCGCGCGCAGCGGCCTGAGCAACTTTCTCGGCAACCTGAGCGAGCCGTCTACCATGGTGAACTACTTTATTGAGGGCAAGCCCTATAAAGCGATGATCCACTTTAACCGCTTCTTCCTGAATACCATTCTGGGTCTGGGCGGCTTTATCGACGTGGCCGGCATGGCCAACCCGACGCTGGCGAAGGAAGAGCCGCGCCGTTTCGGCAGCACGCTGGGCAACTATGGCGTGGGTTATGGCACCTATGTTGAATTGCCGGGCTACGGCAGCTTTACGCCGCGTGAAGACGTGGGCGGCATGGTCGACGATCTTTATGCACCGCTGAGCTGGCTGACCTGGTGGATGACCGCCGGTAAGTGGGCGCTGGAAGGCGTGGAAACCCGCGCGCAGCTGCTGGATTCCGACGCTATTCTGCACAACAGCAAAGATCCCTATGCCTTTGTCCGCGCGGCCTATTTCCAGCGCCACGATTTCCTTGCCAGCGACGGCAAGCTGATCCCGCAGGAAAACCCGAACGCCGCCGCCATTCAGGGCGATTTGGACGATATCGACGCCAACTGATTTGCCGCATGCTGTTTGCAAAAAAGGCCCGAATCGGGCCTTTTTTATTGGCTTAAGCCTCAGAACTTGTAGTTAAAGTTAGCGCCGTAAAGCCAGGCTTTGCCGGTGGAACGGAAAGTATAGGGGCCTTCCTCTACCGTGACGTGCTGGCCGTGCATATAAGAAAGCCCCACGTCCACGGACGCATCCTGATTAAAGGCGTAGGACGCGCCGGTGCTTAGCCACAGGCGATCCTGATCGGGGATAGAGATGGAGCGCTGATCGGCAGGTACCGGGCTGTCATCAAACGCGATACCGGCGCGAAACGTCCAGTTATCATCGTAGAAGTAGGACGTGCCCAGCGCGAGGCGGTAAGCATCCTTATAGCTCTCTTCCTTATAGAACAGCGTCTGACCGCCGCTGCCGGTGGCCTTCAACTCCTGGAACTGGCTCCAGCTGGTATAGGTCAGGCTGTAGTGTACGGCCCACTGCGGGGCAACTTTATGGTAGCCCGAGACTTCCCACATTTCCGGCAGGTTTAGCGTCAGCGCGCCGGGAATGGTCGATCCGCTGGTGCCATAGGGCAGGCCCAGGTTAAGCGCCTGATTAAGCGGGTTGATAGCGCCCGGAATGCTGCTTTTATAGTCGCCGTCGAAATCGACTTTAACCTCGGAACGGTAAGTAAAGCCGAAGCGGTTATCCTCATCCACTTCGTACAGGATGCCCGCGTTCCAGCCGTAGCCCCACTCATCGCCCTTCAGGTGCGCAATTTGCGTATCGGTTGGAAAGCCCAGCGCGCGGCCCGCTTCGCCTGCGTAACGTTCAATCTTCGCGCGCGCATAGACGGCATCAAAGCCGACGCCAAAGCTGAAATGCTGATTCAGTCTATAAGCGGTGCTTAAGTTAAAGTTAACGGTTTGCAGATCCGTTTTACCGGCATACGGCCCGGCGGCGTAATCATTATTAAATTCCGTCGCCAGTCCATAATTAGCGGTCGCGGACGCGCCCAGCCACCACTGGTCGTTTAGCGGCTGCACGTAATGGAGATTGGGCACCCACTGCGTGGGCGCGATATTGTCCGCGTTCAGACTCTGGCCGGACAGGCTGCTGGTGCCGTCAATACTGACGCCCGGATCGATAAAAACCGCGCCTGCCGAAAACATTGGACGATCCATCAACGCCATGGTCGCCGGGTTACGGCTGGCGGAAGCGGCGGTATCGCCCATTGCGCCTTCGCCAGAATAGGCACGACCTAATCCGGCAGAGGAAAATTCATGAAGTTGAAAGCCGGCTGCAAAAGCATGGGAAGAAACAATGGCCACTGCGGCTGCAAGAGCAGACTTCGCAAACAGGTTTTTATGGTTCATGACCACAACCTCTTTATCTGATTTTATTAATACCGTTACGCAGGCAACGGCAGGACGCTACAGAGGGGCTGAAAGACGGCTAACTAATCAGACCAGTGGCCCCAGTATAGGTCTGGCCCCTGTAGTTGTTGCAATATTGTTTTATAAATATTTCTAAATTGATCAATAAAAAGCGATCTGCTTAACAAAAACCTGCGAGTCACAACAGGCGGCGTTGAGTCTAGCCTGTTTCAGATCAAATTTATCTTTGATTTTCATTACCGGATGACGCTTATTCACTGAATCACCGGACAGAAAAAAAGGGCAGGCGTAGAATAAAAGCATTATGACCTTAAGTCCGCCCCGAGCGGCCGCTAACCGGAGGATCTTATGACCCACGCCATCAATAAATGTAGCGCCAACGAAACCGCCGCCTGTTGCTGTGTGGATGTCGGTACTATCATGGATAACACCGACTGCACAGCCAGCTGGCGTCACCTGTACGAAAATCGCCAGCAGGCTGAAGCCGCCCTGCAGGAGCTTATCGGCAAGGCGCGCCAGGTGGAATCCGAACCTTGCGATATCGTCGGCCGTTTCGAAGAGAAGCCGGACGGCGTGCAGCTGGATGCAGATTTTACTTTTAGTTGCCAGGCAGAAACGATGATCTTTCAGCTGGCGCTGCGCTAATTGTTCAACGCGGAACCGCCGGGCCTGGCCCGGCATTCTTAAAAAAATGAGTGGGCTACGCCCGCTCATGGTTCCCAAAACCGTGGTTTCCCTCGCACTTTTCTTTTCCACATTATGCAAAATGTAAAAATCTGGTTAACAATAAACAGGTCTGACCTCTTTTGGCAGTGATGCCGCTGATTTTTACAGGTGAATAATGAAAGCGCTCCCCTTGCTGACGCGTCAGGGTCAACGCATAGCGATAACGCACGGTTTACGCACCCCTTTTGCTCGCCAGGCCACGGCGCTTCAGGCTATCCCGGCTATTGAGCTGGGGCGAATGGTGGTCAGCGAACTGCTGGTACGCAGCGATATCCCGCCCGACGTTATTGAACAGCTGGTGTTTGGCCAGGTGATCCAGATGCCCGAAGCGCCGAATATCGCGCGCGAAATCGTCCTCGGCACTTCCTTAGGTGTACATACCGACGCCTATAGCGTAAGCCGCGCCTGCGCCACCAGTTTCCAGGCCGTCGCTAACGTGGCCGAAAGCCTGCTGGCCGGCACCATTCAGGCCGGTATTGCAGGCGGCGCGGACTCCGCTTCCGTCTTGCCCATCGGCGTCAGCAAACAGCTGGGCCGCGTGCTGGTGGACCTCAGTAAAACCCGCTCTCTGGTACAAAAATTACGGCTGCTCAGCCAGCTTCGCCCGCGCGATTTGCTGCCCGTGCCGCCTGCCGTAGCGGAATATTCCACCGGCCTGCGCATGGGCGATACCGCAGAACAGATGGCGAAAAGCTACGGCATCACGCGCGAGCAGCAGGACGCGCTGGCGCATCGTTCGCACCTGCGTGCGGCAAAGGCCTGGGAAGAGAACAGGCTGGCGCAGGAGGTAATGACGGCCTGGGTGCCGCCGTGGCGCAGCCCTTTACAGCAGGATAACAACGTGCGTCTGCATTCCAGCCTGAAAGATTATGCCCGGCTACGTCCCGCTTTCGACCGTAAACACGGTACGGTAACGGCGGCTAACAGCACGCCGCTCACCGACGGCGCGGCAGCGGTAGTACTGATGACGGAAGCGCGCGCCAGAGAGCTGGGCATTACGCCGCTGGGCTATCTGCGCAGCTACGCCTTCACCGCCATCGGCGTGCAGGAGGATATGCTGCTTGGCCCGGCCTGGGCATCGCCGCTGGCGCTCGACAGAGCAGGCATTACCCTGAAGGATTTAACGCTTATTGATATGCACGAGGCATTTGCGGCCCAGACGCTGGCCAACCTCAACATGTTCGCCGATGAGCGGTTCGCTCGTGAAGTCCTGAACCGGCCTCATGCGCTGGGCGAGGTGGACGAAGAAAAATTTAACGTGCTGGGCGGCTCTATCGCCTATGGACATCCTTTTGCCGCGACCGGCGCACGCATGATCACCCAGACGCTGCACGAGCTACGGCGTCGCGGCGGCGGCCTGGGGCTGGTCACGGCCTGCGCCGCTGGCGGTCTTGGTGCGGCTATGGTTCTGGAGGCGGAATAATGACGGCATCCGCATTTACATTCAGCCTGCGTGCCGACAACGTGGGCGTCATTACTTTCGATGTGCCGGGTGAAAAGCTCAATACGCTAAAGGCAGAATTCGTCGGGCAGATCCGGGAAGTGATTGCGCAGGCGCGTCGTCAGCCGGAGCTGGCTGGCCTGGTTTTTATCTCCGGCAAGCCGGACAGTTTTATCGCGGGCGCGGATATCACCATGATTGCTGCCTGCCGCTCGGCAGAAGAGGCGGCTGCGCTGGCGCGACAGGGGCAAAAGGTCATGGCAGAGATCGCCGCCTTGCCTTTTCCGGCGGTGGCCGCCATTCACGGCGCCTGTCTGGGCGGCGGGCTGGAGTTGGCGCTGGCCTGCCACCAGCGCGTCTGCACGCTGGACGAGAAAACGCGGCTGGGCCTGCCGGAAGTGCAGCTGGGCCTTTTGCCCGGCTCCGGCGGCACGCAGCGGCTGCCCAGGCTGATTGGCGCCTCTCACGCGCTGGATCTGATGCTGACCGGCAAAACGCTGCGTGCAAAGCAGGCGTTAAAGCTGGGCCTGGTGGAAGAGGCCGTGCCGCAGACAATTCTGCTGGAAACGGCGGTGGACATGGTGCTCAGAGGCCGACAGCCGCGCCGCGTGCTGCCATTGAGCGAGCGGATGCTTAACGCGCCCATGGGACGCGCGTTGCTCTTTAAGATGGCGACCAGACGGGCGGAAGCGAAAACGCGCGGTAACTATCCGGCCACGCGCAAAATTCTTTCGGTGGTGCGTACCGGCCTGCAGCAGGGCCGTAGCGCCGGTTACGCCGCCGAGGCTAAAGCGTTCGGCGAGCTGGCGATGTCGCCGGAATCCATCGCGCTGCGCGGCCTGTTCTTTGCGACCACGGAAATAAAGAAAGAGAGCGGGGCACAGGCGGCGCCGCAAGAGGTGAAATCCGTTGCGGTGCTGGGCGGTGGACTGATGGGCGGCGGCATTGCTTACGTCACCGCCTGTCGGGGAAATCTGCCGGTGCGCATCAAAGATGTGCGGCCGGAAGGGATTACGCATGCGCTGAAATATAGCTGGGATCTGCTGGAGAAAAAGATCGCGCGCCGCCAGCTGACGCCGGGTCAGCGCCAGCGGCAAATGGCCCTGATTAGCGGCGGCCTGGACTATCAGGGATTTCGGCGTCGCGACCTGGTGATCGAAGCGGTATTTGAAGACCTTTTTTTGAAGCAGAAAATGGTGGCGGAAGTGGAGGCCAACGCGTCGCCCGACACGATTTTCGCCTCCAATACTTCCTCGCTGCCGATTAGCGATATCGCCGCGCACGCCCGCCGCCCGGAGAATGTTATCGGGCTGCACTATTTCAGCCCGGTCGACAAAATGCCGCTGGTGGAGGTTATCCCCCACGCGCAGACCAGCGAGCAAACCCTCGCTACCACGGTAAAGCTGGCGAAATTGCAGGGCAAAACGCCGATAGTGGTGGCGGACAGCGCCGGGTTTTACGTTAACCGTATTCTGACGCCGTGCATCAACGAGGCGCTGCGCTGCCTGCTGGAAGGCGAGCCGATAGAAAACATTGATGAGGCGCTGGCGGACTTCGGCTTTCCCGTCGGGCCGATCCAGCTATTGGATGAGGTCGGCATCGATACGGGCGCCCATATCCTGCCGGTGCTGGCCGCAGCCTGGGGCGAACGCTTTCAGGCGCCGCCCGCGCTGGACGCCGTCCTGAACGATAACCGCAAGGGACGCAAAAACGGGCGGGGATTTTATCGCTACGGCAAGAAAGGGGGCGGCAAAAAACGGCCCGATGCGACAATTTATAAATTACTGAACGTTCATCCAAAAGCGCACCTGAGCAAAGAGCTTATCGCGCGACGCTGCGTAATGATGTTGCTGAATGAAGCGGCGAGGGCCTTTGATGAAAACGTGATTCGCTGCGCGCGCGACGGCGATATTGGTGCGGTATTCGGGATAGGTTTTCCGCCGTTTACCGGCGGCCCGTTCCGCTATATGGACGCGCTGGGCGCGGGGCAGATAGTGGCGCAGCTGGAACAGCTTTCCCGCACCTGCGGCGCGCGTTTTACCCCCTGCGAACGCCTGCAAAAAATGGCGCAAACGGGAGAAACCTTTTACAAAACTACAGGTAAGGCGAATACCCAGCCTGTTTCAACGGGTTAGAACGGACGCTTCTGAAAGGTGCTGATAACCGTTTGTCAACAGGCGGTTATTTAGTAAACAATCGGTTGACTTGCCTTCTGGCATTAGGGTACAACACAGCGTTCATTCACAGAGTGAAGAGTCGGAAAACCTGATTTTCCGGCGTTTATGTTTAATAACAGCGGTGCAATATGCAAGTTTTCATTATGCGTCACGGCGATGCGGCACTGGATGCAGCCAGTGATGCGGTAAGGCCTTTGACCCACTGCGGCTGCGACGAGTCGCGGCAGATGGCAGGCTGGCTCAACGGTCAGAAAGTGGATATCGATCGGGTGTTGGTCAGTCCCTATTTGCGAGCTGAGCAGACGCTCTCTACGGTACGTGAAGCGCTGATCCTGCCCGTGGAGCAGGAAGTGCTGCCGGAGCTGACGCCGGGCGGCGATCCGGCGCTGGTGGCCTGCTATCTTCAGGCGTTGGCGAAGGAAGGCGTCAAAGCGGTGCTGGTGATTTCCCATCTGCCTCTGGTGGGCTATCTGGTGTCCGAGCTTTGCCCGCAGGAAACGCCGCCGATGTTCGCCACTTCCGCCATCGCCAGCGTCACGCTGAACGACGAAAGCGGCTGCGGCAAGCTGGAATGGCAGGTCAGCCCTGGACGGCTGGCAAAAGCGATGTGATCGCACCGGGCCGGTTGAACCGGCCTGCTTCGTGGCTGGCGTCGCGTCGTAAGATAAAGCGGCCAGCCCCAACGCTGTTCGCCGGGAGGCGGCCTGACTAAGGCAGCTCCGGCGGCTGCCACTCTTCTACTTCAATCAGCACCAGCAAAGCGGCATCGCCGCCAAACATTTTCGGCGCCTGATGAAAGGCCATCACCATAGGATGCTGCGCCAGCCACAGCGGCGTCTGCTGCTTGAGCACGTGCTTGCCGTGACCGTGCATCACGCTGGCGCAAAAGATATGCTCGCGGCGGCAGGCGGCTATCAGCGCGCCCAACTCCTCTTTTGCCTGTTTCTGCGTCAGCCCGTGCAAATCCAGAAAAATCTCCGGCGTATAGTCGCCTCGCCTGAGCTTCTTCAGCTCGTAATGGCTGACGTCGCTTCTGACGTAGCGCACTGGCCCTTCAGCGGACAGCAGAGGCTGAAACTCATCGGAAAAATAGTGGCTGTTGTCTATCTGCTCGGACAGCAGGCGCTTTTGCGGCACCTGCGAGAATGTTTTCCGCAATGGCTTATGCACTATCGTGTCCTGAGCCAGCTTACGCGTGCCGGTCATTAATCCACGGAACAGCGCTTCATCTTCGGCGCTCAGGGGCTGTTTTTTACTCATCTGATCCTCAGGCGGCACGCGGCGGCGGGATTTTTAACAATAATCCCATCAGTTTACCCTGTCTAATCCCTGCAAATAAACAAATGTCAGTTTTTTCACGCCTGCGCGCTGGATTCTCGTCAGCTTCATGGCAAACTAGCTGCCGAGTTGAGTTTGGCCTGTGGAGGGCACTTTGGACAAAATTTTCGTTGATGAGGCAGTCAGTGAGCTGCATACCATCCAGGATATGCTGCGCTGGACGGTGAGTCGGTTTGCCGCCGCGGAGATCTGGTACGGCCACGGCACCGATAACCCCTGGGACGAAGCCGTTCAGCTGGTGCTGCCCACGCTGTATCTGCCGCTGGATATCCCGGAAGATATGCGTACCGCGCGCCTGACTTCCAGCGAGCGTCACCGCATTGTCGAGCGCGTTATTCGCCGCATCAACGAGCGTCTTCCCGTCGCCTATCTGACCAACAAAGCCTGGTTCTGCGGCCACGAGTTTTACGTGGATGAACGCGTGCTGGTGCCGCGCTCGCCGGTCGGCGAACTGATCAATGACCGCTTCGCCGGCATTATCGCGCATGAACCCAGCCATATTCTGGATATGTGCACCGGCAGCGGCTGCATTGCCATCGCCTGCGCCTATGCCTTCCCGGAAGCGGAAGTGGACGCCGTAGATATTTCTGCGGACGCGCTGGCCGTGGCCGAGCAGAATATCACCGCGCACGGTATGGATCATAACGTGACGCCGATCCGCTCCGATCTGTTCCGCGATCTGCCAAAGACCCCTTACGATCTGATCGTCACCAATCCGCCCTACGTGGATGAAGAGGATATGGGCGATCTGCCGGAGGAATATCAGCACGAGCCGGAGCTGGGGCTGGCCGCCGGGCGCGACGGCCTGAAGCTGGCGCGCCGCATTCTGGCCTGTGCGCCGGACTACCTGAGCGAAGAAGGCGTGCTGGTCTGCGAAGTGGGCAACAGCATGGTGCATATGATCGAACAGTATCCCGACGTGCCGTTCACCTGGCTGGAATTCGCCAACGGCGGCGACGGCGTATTTATGCTGACCCGCGAGCAAATTGTTGCTGCGCAACATCATTTCGGCATTTATAAAGACTAAAAAACATCACAGGCATCCCCGGCGCAGGCGGTTTTGCTCCGATCAGCGCGGAAACCGTAGCCTGTGCACGGATTTCGCGCTGGCCGGAACGGAAGCGGCAAACGGGATGGCCTCCTGAAAAGTTCAGAGGACTTCATGGCTGGTAATACGATTGGACAGGTTTTCCGCGTCACCACCTTTGGTGAATCGCACGGGCTGGCGCTGGGCTGTATTGTCGACGGCGTGCCGCCCGGCATCCCCCTGACGGAAGCCGATTTGCAGCACGATCTGGATCGCCGCCGTCCCGGCACCTCACGCTACACCACCCAGCGCCGCGAGCCGGACCAGGTCAAAATCCTCTCCGGCGTGTTTGAAGGCGTCACCACCGGCACCAGCATCGGCCTGCTGATTGAAAATACCGACCAGCGCTCGCAGGATTACGGCGCCATCAAAGACGTCTTCCGTCCCGGCCACGCCGACTATACCTATGAACAAAAGTACGGCCTGCGCGACTATCGCGGCGGCGGGCGCTCTTCCGCGCGTGAAACCGCTATGCGTGTGGCGGCGGGCGCTATCGCCAAAAAATACCTCGCCCTGAAGCACGGCGTGAAGGTGCGCGGCTATCTGGCGCAGATTGGCGACGTGGCCTGCGAGCTGAAGGACTGGGATCAGGTGGAACAGAACCCGTTCTTCTGCCCGGATCCGTCAAAAATCGAGGCGCTGGACGAGCTGATGCGCGCGCTGAAGAAAGAGGGCGATTCTATCGGCGCTAAAGTCTCCGTAATGGCGGAGAACGTGCCGGTTGGCCTGGGCGAGCCGGTTTTCGATCGTCTGGACGCGGATCTGGCGCATGCGCTGATGAGCATTAACGCGGTGAAAGGCGTGGAAATCGGCGACGGCTTTGCCGTGGTCAACCAGCGCGGCAGCGAACATCGTGATGAAATTCGCGCGGGCGGCTTTCAGAGCAACCACGCGGGCGGCATTCTGGGCGGCATCAGCAGCGGCCAGCCGATCCTGGCGACGCTGGCGATGAAGCCAACGTCCAGCATTACCGTGCCGGGCAAAACCATTACCCGCACGGGCGAAGAAACGGAAATGATCACCAAAGGCCGTCACGATCCCTGCGTAGGGATCCGCGCCGTGCCGATCGCGGAAGCCATGATGGCGATCGTGCTGATGGATCATTTACTGCGTCATCGCGGACAGAATGCGGACGTGCAGACGAACATTCCACGCTGGTAATCACCATGAAAAAGACGCTGTTCGCGCTTTGCGGCCTGCTGCTCAGCGCTTCCACGCTGGCGGCTACGCCCTGGCAATCGATCCGGCAGCCAATAAACGGCGCGCCGCACGCTATCGGCTCTTTCGCCAACGGCTGTATCGTCGGCGCGCAGGCGCTGCCGCTTAACGATCCGACCTATCAGGTGATGCGTCAGGACCAGCGTCGCTTTTATGGTCATCCCGATCTGATCCTGTTTATTCAGCGGCTGGGCGCTCAGGTGCATAATTTGCAGCTGGGCGAGGTGCTGATTGGGGATATGGGCATGGCGGCGGGCGGTCGCTTCAGCAGCGGCCACGCCAGCCACCAGACCGGGCTGGATGTTGATATCTGGCTGCAGTTACCGCAGACGCGCTGGAGCTCACAAATGCTGCTGAAGCCGCAGCCGCTGGATCTGGTGGCGGCAGACGGGAAAAACGTGGTGGCGCGCCACTGGCAGCCGCAGATCGACAGCCTGATCAAGCTGGCGGCAAAAGATGACGACGTCACGCGTATCTTTGTGAATCCGGCGATTAAAAAACAGCTCTGCGCCGATGCGGGCAGCGATCGCGACTGGCTGCGCAAGGTACGCCCATGGTTCGGCCATCGGGCGCATATGCACGTGCGCCTGCGCTGTCCTACGGACAGCCTGGAGTGCCAGGATCAGCCCGCGCCGCCGCCAGGGGATGGCTGTGGCGCAGAGCTGGCAAGCTGGTTCGCGCCGCCAAAACCTTCCGGCGCGCCGATAAAACGCGAGCCGCCGCCGTTGCCGCCTTCCTGTCAGGCGCTTCTGGATAACCATCAGCTTTAGGAAGAAAAAATGGAATGGTTTGCCGTCAGCCCGCTGCTGCTTGGGCTACTGTTTTGCATCGCCGTGCTGGCCGCTTTTATCGATTCTATCGCCGGCGGCGGCGGGCTGCTGACCGTACCGGCGCTGCTGGCGGCCGGGCTTTCTCCGGCGCAGGCGCTGGCGACCAACAAGCTTCAGTCCGTCGGCGGCTCTTTTTCCGCCAGCCTCTATTTTATTCGGCGCAAGGCGGTGGATCTTAAAGCGCAGCGGCTGAATATCCTGATGGCGTTTATCGGCTCGATTCTCGGCGCAATGCTGATCCAACACATTCAGCCGGGGCTGCTGCGCCAGGTGCTGCCGCTGCTGATTATCTCGATCGGCCTCTATTTTCTGCTGATGCCTAAGATCGGCGAAGAAGATCGCCATCGTCGCCTGCACGGCCTGCCGTTTGCGCTGGTGGCGGGCGGCTGCGTCGGCTTTTATGACGGCTTTTTCGGGCCGGGCGCAGGCTCCTTCTATGCGCTGGCCTTCGTCACGCTTTGCGGTTTTAACCTGGCGAAATCTACCGCGCATGCCAAGGTGCTGAATTTGACCTCTAACCTGGGCGGCCTGCTGTTTTTTATTTTCGGCGGCAAAGTGGTGTGGGGCACCGGCCTGATTATGCTGCTCGGCGCCATTTGCGGCGCACGGCTCGGCGCACGGCTGGTGCTGAGCCGGGGGCAGCAGCTGATCCGCCCGATGGTGGTCACCGTTTCCATTGTCATGAGCGCTAAGCTGCTCTACGACAGCCACGGCGCAGAGATCGCCGCCTGGTTTCACCATCTGTTTAGCTGAATCTTAATGTTGACGCGTCGCAAGACGTGAAATTTTTGCAGAAGAGAACAATGCGTACTCACGACTATTCGCAGCTGATCGAGATTTTCGACCGCTGTTTTTTTGACGATTTTCAGACCCGCCTGGTGAAGGGCGATGACGAACCCATCTACCTGCCCGCCGATGAGGAAGTCAGCTATCACCGCGTGGTGTTCGCCCACGGCTATTACGCCAGCGCGCTGCATGAAATCTCCCACTGGTGTATCGCCGGAGCCGAGCGGCGCAAGCTGGTGGATTTCGGCTACTGGTATTGTCCCGACGGCCGTGACGCCATGACGCAAGGCCAGTTTGAAGCGGTGGAGGTCAGGCCGCAGGCGCTGGAATGGCTGTTTTGTGTAGCGGCGGGCTTTCCCTTCAACGTAAGTTGTGACAATCTCAATGGCGATTTCGAGCCGGACCGCATTGCGTTCCAGCGCAAGGTACACGCGCAGGTAATGGCTCATCTGGAAAAGGGAATTCCGTCACGGCCAGCCCGTTTTATCACCGAACTGGGTCGCTACTACTCAACGCCGCCGCTGACCGCAGCGCAGTTTCCCTGGCCGGAAGATCTCTGACCAGCATGGTAAATAAGGAATTGTATGATTGATGAATTTGAAGCGCGTATCCTGGCCCTGATCGATAACATGGTGGAGAGCGCCAGCGATGACGAGCTGTTCGCCAGCGGCTATCTGCGCGGGCATCTGACGCTGGCCGTGGCCGAAATTGAGCAGTCGGGCGAGCACACGCCGGAAGCGCTGCAAATCCAGGTGCTGAACAGCCTGGAGACGGCGATCCACGCCGGAGAGCTTTCGCCGCGCGACCAGGCGCTGGTGCTGGGCATGTGGGATAATTTGTTCCTGCAGGCGCGCCATCCCTCCTGATCCCTGACGGCGCCGTCGGCAACAAGCAAGGCCGCCGTGATTTTAGCGGCCTGATGCGTCCGGCGTCTCCGGTTTCCAGTCTGCCCTGGGCGGCATCCCCAATTTCCTGTCTGCTCTACGCGACGTCTCCGGTTTTCTGTCTGCCCTCCGGGGCGGCAGCGGCTTTCAGCCTGCCGCCTTCACCGCTTTACCTTTCAGCAGCTTGCGCACCCAGTAGCGATTAGGATGGGTGGCCGCCAGCGTCTGCCTGTCCAGCGGGATCGGTTCGCCGCACAGCTCCGCCGCCAGCGCTTCTGCCGCCAGCGGCGCGCTGCATAATCCCCTGGAGCCTAACGCGCCCAGCACAAACAGGCCGCGCCAGAGGGGCGCCGGCTGCGCCGTGGCTTTGTTTTGCGCCAGATCTGCGTATTGCGCCAGCGTTTGCTGATAGTCCGGCAGCGGGCCAATCATCGGCAGATGATCGCGGGTGGCGCAGCGCACGCCGTTGCGGGCGCTGCCTGCGCTAACGTCCACTTCGCGAGGCCATTCCGCCTCCGGCAGACAGCGGAGCAGCCGCTCGCGGTTTTCCTGCTGATCTTCTTCGCGATAGGCGGTAGCGCTGTCGGCGCGATGATAGCTTGCGCCGATACAGTGCTGCTGATTATGCGGATTAACCGGCGTCAGATAGCCGTCGTAGCATAAAACCTGTTTAAGCTGGCCCAGCGCGGGCGTAGTCGGGATATGGCTGACCTGGCCGCTGACGGCATAGGCGGGCAGCTTTTCACTCTGCGGCAGCGCGGTCAGCGCGTGGCCGGTCGCCAGCACCACGTTGCGGTGAGTCTGCGCGGGCCGATCGGCAAAATCGAGCTGCCAGCCCGTCGGTGTTGCGGACAGTGCGGTCAGCCTGTGATGCCAGCTCGTAATCAGCCCCTGCTGCTGCGCCAGCGCAAACAGCGCAGGCGTCAGCTGGGCGGGTGAGAGCCAGCCGCCAGCCGGATAGGTAATGCCGCCAAAGCCGGTTTCCACCCCGCACAGCGCTTCGGCTTCCTGCCTGTCCACACCGCGAGCGATGGTTTCCGGCAGCTGCATGGTCAGCATTTTAGTGATTTTGTCCGCGCTTTTTTCATCCCAGCCCAGCTGGGTAACGCCACACCACTCGTGATCGAACGCGACCGGCAGGCTATCGTAAACACGACGGGCAAAGGTAAATGCGGCCGGAAAAAAGCGCGCCAGCGCCGGATCGTGATGGTTCAGCAGCGGATAAAGCGCGCCCTGGCGGTTGCCGGAAGCGCCCCGGGCCGGTTCGCCGTCGGCGCTGTAGAGCGTGACTTTTTTACCGCGACGCAGCAGCGCCAGCGCCAGCAGCGCGCTGGCCACGCCGCCGCCGATTACCGCAATGTCGTCGCCTTCCGCCGCCGGACGGTGATACCACGGCGCTTCGGCTGGCGCGTCGATAGCGTTCTCCAGCACGCCCGCCAGCATTTCCCGTTTGGGGCCGAAGCCTTTACGCTTGCCGACGGTAAAACCCGCCTCCTGCAATCCGCGCCGCACAAAGCCTGCCGAGGTAAAGGTGGCCAGCGTGCCGCCGGGACGCGCCATTTTCGCCATGCAGGCGAACAGTGCCGGCGTCCACATGTCAGGATTTTTCGACGGCGCAAAGCCATCCAGAAACCAGGCGTCGACCTGATGATTGAGGCTGTCATCGAAGGTCGGGATCAGCTGGTTAATATCGCCGAACCAGAGATCGAGCGTGACGCGACCCTCGGCCAGCAGCAGCCGGTGACAGCCGGGCAGGGCGGCTGGCCACTGTTCGCGCAGCGCGCGCGCGTATGCTGCCAGTTCAGGCCAGCTTTGATGCGCGCTGGCGAGATCGTTGACGCTGAGCGGATACTTTTCACAGCTGATAAAGTGCAGGCGCTGCAAACGAGCCTGCGGCTGCTCGGCGCAAAAGCGCTCGAAAGCCTGCCAGAGCGTTAAAAAATTCAGGCCGGTGCCAAAACCGGTTTCCGCCGTGATAAACAGGTCGCGAGAATGGTGCGCAAAACGGTCGGGCAAGCCGTTGCCGCCAAGAAACACGTGACGCGTTTCCTCCAGGCCGTTTGCGTCGGAAAAATAGACGTCGCCAAAGGTTCGGGATACAGGTGTACCCTGTTCATTCCAGCTTAGTTCTGCATACTCTATTGGGGCGCTGTTCACGGCAAAAGCTCAGTTATCTCGCGGTGCGGCGATTGTAACTCTGGGGGTACGCCTACGCAAATTTACAAAAATCAGGCGCTGGTTGGACTTGTTCGGCTTACAACTGTACGCTAAAGTGCGTGTCGAATCCTAATATAAGTAGTTAACGAGGTATTGAATGAAACGTGCAGTGATTACTGGCCTGGGTATCGTTTCCAGCATTGGTAATAACCAACAGGAAGTCCTTGCATCCCTGCGTGAAGGCCGCTCCGGCATTACCTTCTCTCAGGAGCTGAAAGATTCCGGTATGCGTAGTCACGTCTGGGGCAACGTCAAACTCGATAAAGACGAAATCTCCAGCCTCATCGATCGCAAAACCCTGCGTTTTATGAGTGATGCGTCCATTTATGCCTATATTTCTATGCTGGAAGCGGTAAAAGATTCCGGTTTGACCGTTGAACAATACCAGAACAACCCGCGCGTGGGTCTGGTGGCCGGTTCCGGCGGCGGCTCGCCGATCAACCAGGTGGCCAGCGTTGACGGCATGCGCGCCAAAGGCCTGCGCGGCGTCGGCCCTTATATGGTGACCAAAGCGATGGCGTCCGGCGTTTCCGCTTGCCTGGCGACCCCGTTCAAAATCCACGGCGTAAACTACTCCATCAGCTCCGCCTGCGCGACCTCGGCACACTGCATCGGCAACGCCGTTGAGCAGATCCAGCTGGGCAAACAGGATGTGGTATTTGCAGGCGGCGGCGAAGAGCTGTGTTGGGAAATGTCCTGCGAGTTCGATGCGATGGGCGCGCTGTCCACCAAATATAACGAAACGCCGGAAAAAGCGTCCCGTACCTATGACAACAGCCGCGACGGCTTTGTTATCGCAGGCGGCGGCGGCATGGTTGTTGTGGAAGAGCTGGAGCACGCGCTGGCTCGCGGCGCGCACATCTACGCAGAAGTGGTTGGCTACGGCGCCACCTCCGACGGCGCAGACATGGTAGCGCCATCAGGCGAGGGCGCAGCACGCTGTATGCGTCTGGCTATGCACGGCCTGGATACGCCAATTGACTACCTGAACACGCACGGCACCTCTACGCCGGTAGGCGATGTGAAAGAGCTGGGCGCCATCCGCGAAGTCTTCGGCGACAACACGCCGGCGATGTCGGCCACCAAAGCCATGACCGGCCACTCTCTGGGTGCGGCGGGCGTGCAGGAAGCTATTTACTCGCTGCTGATGCTGGAGCACGGCTTTATCGCGCCAAGCATCAACATTGAAGAGCTGGATCCGGCGGCGGAAGGTCTGAACATCGTGACCAAACCAACCGAGCAGCAGCTGACTACCGTGATGTCCAACAGCTTCGGCTTCGGCGGCACCAACGCCACGCTGGTGATGCGCAAGCTGTAATCAGTAAGCAATTTCATAAAAGGATGCTCCGCAAGGGCATCCTTTTTTTATGGCCGCAGTATGCCGATGTATAAGATAAGCCTCGCCAGAGACAAAGGTTAGCAGCCATGCCGTAAGGCCAGGCGTTAGCGTCAAATACGTTAACCTTCCCACTCCGCCGTAATCACAGAAGCGTTGTAGCCGGATGATCATCAGGCATATCGCCCGGCTGAGGGCGCAGGGACATCCACCGTTTCGCGCGGGCTGAATGGCGAAGGCCGCGTCAGTCAGAAAACGCGTGAGAAAGCGGAAGCCGTTAGCCTGCAAAAACACGGGCCAGCTTTTCCACCGCGCTGACAATCTCTGCTGGCGCCAGGGCGGAAAAACCCAGCAGCCAGCCTTCCTGCTGCGCATCTCCCTGATACAGGGGCGACAGGCGCGGCAGCACCAGGCCTGCCTGCAAAGCCTGACGCGTTAATTTTTTTTCGCCGCCGTCCGGCAGCGTGGCCGTCAGCTGTAGCCCATGCTGGTGGCTCAGCGGATGCAGCCTGTCTCCCAGCTTTGTCGCCAGCTCTGTCAGCAGCAGTTCGCGGCGGCTGCCGTAAAGTTTGCGCATCAGCCGCAGATGCGCCTGAAAATGGCCGCGATCGAGAAAATCCGCCGTCACCGCCTGCATCAGCTGCGCGCTGTGTCCGTCCATCACGCTGCGCATCCGGCAGCAGGCGTCAACCAGCGCGGGCGGCACCGCCAGATAAGCCAGCCGCAGGGAAGGGAACAGCGTTTTGGAAAAGGTGCCGAGGTAGAGCACGCGCCCGGCCTTATCCAGCCCCTGAAGCGCGGGCGCAGGCTGTGCGCCGTAATAAAATTCGCTGTCGTAGTCATCCTCAATCAGCCAGCTACCGTGGGCGCGCGCGTACGCCAGCCAGGCCAGACGACGCGTCAGGCTCATGGTCGCGCCGGTGGGATACTGATGGGATGGGGTCAGGTAGATCAGCTTCGCCGCTGGCCGGTCGGGTATTTTTGCGCCCTCGTCGTCCAGCTCCAGCGTGCCGATGGTCGCGCCCGCGCTGTTGAAAGCATGATAAGCGCCGCGATAGCCCGGCTCTTCCAGCCAGATGGTATCGCCCGGATCGCACAGCAGCATCGCCAGCATCTGTAGCGCCTGTTGCGAGCTGGTCAGGATGATAATTTGTCCGGCATCGCAGCGCACGCCGCGCGCCTGGGCAAGATAACGCGCCACCGCTTCACGCAGTTCAGCCAGCCCCTGCGGCGCGCCATAGCCCATCATTTTTTCCGGCGTATGGCGCAGCCGCTGCGCCACCAGCCGCCGCCAGATAGCGTGAGGAAAAGCCCGCAGATCCGGCGAACCGGCGGCAAAAGCCAGGGGAAAAAGCGGATCGTCGCAGCCGCCAGAGGCGACAATGTTGCTGCCGCGTGACGAGAGCGCGGGAGCCGCTGTCGATGACGCTGGCGTGGGGCGTCGCGGCGCCGGCAGATCGGCGGCGACGAAAGTGCCTTTGCCGCTGTGCCGCAGCAGGCAGCCTTCGCTTTCCAGCTGCGCATAGGCCGCTTCCACCGTCACTCGGGACAGCGACAGATCGACGGCAAGCAGCCGGGAAGAGGGTAGCCGCTCGCCTTGCCGCAGCGTGCCATCGGTGATGAGCTGACGCAAGGCGGCGCATAGCCTGTCCCGTCGGGTGCGGGCCTGCTGCGAGGCGAACAGCTGGATTAAGGGCACGTTGGTCAGCGGCATAATGGTCTTATCACCTGATTAAAATGGGTATCCTTTTTAAGGCCGTTTTACCCTATCATCAGGCAGACCTTAAGCAAAGGAGTACACATGATGACCCTGTCCGCCGTTTTACAATTTCCACCGCCTGACGCCGCACGCAGCGAAGCATGGCTACGCGAAAAGCTGGCTTACTACAGCGATGCCTGGGATCTGGCGCAGGATCTCGCCAACGGCATTACCGATATCGTGGTGATCGATACCCGTGCGGCAGAGCAGTATCAGGCCGCGCATATTCCCGGCGCGATAAGCTTTCCTCACCGCACCATGAGCGCAGAAACGCTGGCGGCGCTGGACGGCAGCAAAGTTTACGTGACCTACTGTGACGGCATTGGCTGCAACGGCTCGACCAAAGGCGCATGGAAACTGGCCTCGGCGGGACTGCGGGTTAAAGAGCTGATTGGCGGGCTGGATTTCTGGCTGCGCGACCGTCATCCGGTCGCGCAAGGAGAAGAAGCGGGCAGCTGGCCGCAACAGGATTTACAGGCGTGCGGCTGTTAAGCCTAAAGGAACAGCCACAGCAGAAAAATAAACAGCACCAGCGCGGCAAAAGCGGTTACGGCCGGACGCGTCGCCAGCGGCCTTAGCACCGGCGGCACGTAGCCGGAAATAATCGGCTGCGGATGGATCTCGCTGTCGGCCAGCGGCATCTCCTTCAGCCGTTCGGCCCGCCGCGCAAACAGCAGATTCATCAAATCCTGCGCCTGGGCTGCGGTAAGGATCGCCTGCGGCGGCAGCTGGAAGCGCTGCTGGCTGGCCTCCTCCAGCATGCGCTGCTCTGCATGATCGGAAGGCACCTTCAGCGAGGCGAGAAGCGTATGCAGCGTCGGGGCAGGCTGCTGGCTCAGCGTCTGGCTAACCTGAAGATACTGGGTCAGCAGCGGGAACAGGCGTGAAGGAATGGGATCGCCGCTGTGCAGGTTGACCACCTTCAGCACGGAAGTCCACAGCTTCACCGGCTGTTCGCCGGTAACGGCAGCCAGGCGAGCGACCTGCTGATTGAGCGCGTGGTGCTCCGCAGGCAGCAGCGAGCGATCGGTGACGCGGTTCTGCTGCGGCTGCGGGATCGCCATCTGGCCATTTTGCAGCATGGTCAGCACCTGTCGCAGCTGATCGGGATTCAGCGAGCTGAGCACCGTATGACCAAACTGCTGCCGGATAAAATCGCTCACCGCCTGGCGATTATTGCCCGCAGGCAGCAAATCGCTCAGCTGCTGAAACAGCTGTCGGGTCGCGTGCGTGTTCTGCACCTGCGCAAGCCGCGTATTAAGAAACTGCTCCGCCGCCGGAAAATGACGCGCCAGCAGACCGGCATCGTTCTTCACGCCCACTTCATGACGCAGTCCGGCCCATAGCTCCGGGGCCTTTAGCGAACTGAGCGACATGATTTTGACAATCAGCCTTTCCAGCGTGGTGCGCTGAGCAGGGGTCAGCGGCTGATCGCCCGGTCCGGTTCGGCCGGTATCAGCGACCGTCGCTCGTTCGCCGGGTAATGGCGCGCCTGGGCCATTAAGAGGTTGCATGGCAAAATCCTTAACTCAACACTGTCCGGAAAGCGCCGGAAAAAAGGGGGATTGGCTATGATAACAATCCCGTTACGCGATAGGTAGTAGCGGCGCGCCGCGCGGCGGATTATTTTTCAGGGATCCGCCGTCGCGCGCGCTGTTTTGCCGATCCGCAGCGGCGTACGCAGCCGCTGCGCCAGGATCACGCCGCATAACGTGACGCCGCCGCCGATAAAGTGATAGCTGTGCAGCTTTTCATGCAGAAAAAGCACGGCGATAACTGCTGTAAAGACAGGCGTCAGATTCATAAAAATCGAGGCGGTGCTGGCGCCCATGCGCATCACGCCCTGGATCCATAAAAACGGCGCAAGAATAGAAGCCGGAAGCGCGGCAAACAGCACCAGCGGCAGGTTATGCGCGTTCAGCGCCACATCTTTTGCCAGTAAAAAGCCCGGCAGCAGCAGTATGACGCCAAACACAATTTGCACGTACAGGCTTTGCCAGTTTGGCAGCGGGATCGCCCAGCGACGGGTCAGCACGCCATACAGCGCGTAAGAGGTGGAAGCGGCAAACAGCATCAGCTCGCCCGTGCCCATGCCCTGCGTCAGCAGCCGTTCGGGACTGCCCTGGCTAATCAGCCACACCAGCCCACCAAAAGAGAGCACGCTGCCGATAAGAATGCCCAGCGTGGGCGCCACTTTCAGCAGCACAATGCTGATCAGCACGGTCAGCAGAGGGATCAGCGAAACCAGAATACCCATCGAAAGCGCGCTGACGCTGTGCGCGGCATAGTAGGCAAGGCTTTGATAAAGCACCATGCCGAGCAGACCCAGCGTCAGCAGCCGCCACCACTGCTGCCTGACCTGCGTCCGGTTGCGCCATACCGCAGGCAGCACGAAGGGCGTCAGCGCCACCAGCGCTATCAGCCAGCGATAAAAGGAAATAGCGGCAGGATCGATAACGTTCGCCGAGACTTTGCTGACGATGGCGTTAAACGACCAGATCAACACCGCCATCAAAGGATAAAGAAAATTCATTGTCGAGCCTGAATCAGTAATAAGAGCCGAGAGTGTACCCGTCTGCGGCTACAAATAAATAACCTTTATTACCGCTGCCTGATTTCTCTCCTGCCTCTTCTCTGCATAGTAAAGCGTCACTGCGTAAAACCCTCCAGGCGGAAATAAGAAAAGGCTATGGCAAAACGGCCTGAAGCCTTTTACTCCTTTTTCGGCAACGTCCAGAATTAATTCAGGAAATGACAGTTTTATGACGGCAAAACTGAAAAAAGGAATTTGCACGAGCTAAGCGCTAACGTCCACTACGCTAAGGCAGGAATTACGATGAGTTATTCAGCAAAACCGCCATCCACGCTGGGCGATGGGTTATCCAGTCGCCAGGTCACCATGATTTCCATCGCCGGGATTATCGGCGCCGGTCTGTTTATCGGCTCTGCCAGCGCCATTGCCACCGCAGGGCCGGCTATCTTAATTTCTTATATATTAACGGGTTTTTTGGTGCTGCTGGTGATGAGAATGCTGGGAGAAATGGCGGTTATGCAGCCTGACTCCGGCTCCTTTTCCACCTACGCTTCACGGGCGCTTGGCCCCTGGGCAGGCTTTACCATTGGCTGGCTCTACTGGTGGTTCTGGGTGCTGGTGATCCCGGTGGAGGCGATAGCCGGCGCGAACATCCTTCATACCGCTTTACCCGCCGTGCCCGCCTGGGTTTACACACTCTCTATTATGACTCTGCTGACCTGCACCAATCTTTTCAACGTGAAAAACTTCGGCGAGTTCGAATTCTGGTTTTCCCTGATTAAAGTGGTGGCTATCCTGGCTTTTATCGCGGTGGGCATCGCGGCGGTCGCGGGCTACTGGCCTCTGGCACACGTCAGCGGCGTGTCGCGCCTGTGGGATAGCGGCGGCTTTATGCCACACGGCGGCGGCGCGGTGCTTTCCGGCGTGCTGATCACCATCTTCTCCTTCTTTGGCGCGGAAATCGTGACCATTGCCGCCGCCGAGACAAAGGATCCGGGGCAGCAGATCCGGCGCTCGACTAACCTGGTGGTTTACCGTATTGCCTTGTTCTATCTGCTGTCGATTTTCCTGGTGGTGTCGCTGGTCGCCTGGAACGATCCACAACTGAAAGAACAGGGAACCTTTCAATACGCGCTGAACGTGCTGCATCTGCCGGGCGCGGGTATCCTGGTCAGCTCGGTAGTGTTTATCGCCGTATGCAGCTGCATGAACTCCGGGCTGTATACCGCCTCCCGCATGTTTTACTCGCTGGCGCAGCGTGGTGATGCGCCGCGGGCCGGCGCGCGAATTTCCGCCGGCGGCGTGCCCCGCGTTGCCGTACTCAGCTCAACGCTGGCCGGTTTTGCAGGCTGTTTCGCCAACTACGCTTTTCCCGGCAGGGTTTTCGACTTTCTGCTTTCCACCACCGGCGCCATCGCGCTGCTGGTCTATCTGGTTATCGCCGTTTCCCAGCTGATTATGCGCCGCAGGCTGGAACGCAGCGGCCGGACGCCGGAATTTAAGATGTGGCTGTTTCCGTGGCTGACGCTGTTTACCATCGGCATTATTCTGGTGGTATTGGGCTATATGTTTATTTCGCCCGATTATCGTTATGAAACGCTGATGACCGCCGCCGTGGCCGCTATCGTGCTGATGCTGAGTTTTATTGTCACGCGCAGGCGCACGGCGCAGACGCAAAAAATCGGCAGCGGCAAAATGCAGCCTCGCGCGGTGCAAACGATGCGTTAACGGAGGTTGCTGACAAAATCATCCTCTGTCATCAAGTCGCGTTCAGGCCGGTGAAAAGCAGCGGAGGCCGGAACAACTCGTCCACGGGGGCTCGTTTCGCGCATCCATGCGCGAACGGCTGGCCGTTCAGCCTCTGCTGCTGTGAAGCTGCCGTTTCGCGGCAAAAAATCCAGGCCGTACGAACCCTCTGGCTTTGTCAGCAGTCTGAGCCATTCCTGCGAATGGATTTTTTAATGGCTGCAAGCCGGCTGCGGACTAGCTGCCGGCCCGCTGCGCAAACAGGCGAAAAACAGGGCGAATAACCGGCCGCCGGGCGCTATGCTTGAAGAAAGGCTTTCGCTGTTTAGGCGCCCTCTATCATAAGGCCAGACTATGACCCGGTTTAGTTCACCCGATGCGATCCGCGACGCCTTTTCCAAAGCGATGTCGCTGATGTACCAGCAGGAAGTGCCGCAGTACCGCACGCTGTTGCAGTTAGTGAAAGAGGTGAACGCCCGCTATTTGCAGGCCCATCCCGAGACCTTTGCGGACGCCGACAGCGCGCCGGAGCTGAACCGGCTGGCCGTTGAACGGCACGGCGCTATCCGCCTTGGCAAAGCGCAGGAGCTGGCGACCATGCGCCGACTGTTTGCAGTAATGGGCATGTATCCGGTCAGCTATTACGATCTTTCTGCGGCAGGCGTGCCGGTGCACGCTACCGCTTTTCGCCCCGTCGACGCGCGCTCGCTGCAATATAATCCTTTCCGCGTGTTTACCTCACTGCTGCGCCTGGAGCTGATCGATGATGACGGACTGAAGCAGAAGGTGAGCCAGATCCTCGACCAGCGGAATATCTTTACGCCGCGTCTGCTGGAACTGCTTGAGATCGGCCATGCTCAGCAAGGCTTAACCGCCGCACAGGCGGATGAGTTTGTCGCCGAAGCGCTGAAAACCTTTCAGTGGCACAGCGAAGCGCAGGTGGACGGGGCAACTTATCAGTCGCTGCTGGATCAGCACCGCCTGATTGCGGACGTGGTTTCTTTTAAAGGGCCGCACATTAACCACCTTACGCCGCGCACGCTGGATATTGACGCCGTGCAGCGGCAGATGCCCGCTTATCAGATCGTGCCGAAAGAGAGCATTGAAGGGCCGCCGCCGCGTCGCGTGCCCATTCTGCTGCGTCAGACCAGCTTTAAGGCGCTGAGCGAAAAAATCACCTTTACCGACAACAGCGAGGGCAGGCACACCGCGCGCTTTGGTGAAATCGAGCAGCGCGGGCTGGCGCTGACGCCCGCAGGCCGTGCGCTTTACGATCGGCTTTTGCAACAGCCGACGGCGGGGGATAAAGCCGCCGGGCTGGCCGCGAACTTTGCCGCTTTCCCGGACGATATACACGAGCTGCGTCGGCAGAAGCTGGGCTATTTTAGCTATCGGCTGTCGGCGGGCGCGACGCTGCCGGAGCAGGCCAGCCGTGAGCAGCTGCAAAGCCTGATCGACGACGGCACCATAGAGGCCAGGCCAGTGGTTTATGAAGATTTTCTGCCGGTCAGCGCCGCGGGCATTTTCCAGTCGAACCTGGGCAGCGAAAGGGGAGCAGCGGGCAAGGGCCATCCCAATCAGTTGGCCTTTGAGCAGGCGCTGGGCTGCGCGGTTATCGACGAGTTTTCGCTGTATCAACAGCTGGAAGAGGCGTCGCTGGCGGCCATTTTCGATCGCCCTTGACCGCGCTCTGTCTTTGACGTGGCTGCCGACTTAAGCCTAAAGTTAGCGCGGCGCACAGGCCGCTTTTCAAGGAGAATTTTATGTATACCCGGCTGGCTATTCTGCTGCTATCCCTGTTTCTCGGCATGGGGAACGCTTATGCAGCCACGGCTCAGGAAGTGGATCAGCGTCTGGATTTTCTGTTTGGCTCCCATCAGAAATACCAGGATTTTCTTGGCGAACTGCAACAGGCGGTGGCGGCAAAAGACAAAGCCAAAGTGGCGACGATGATTGCTTATCCGCTTGAGGTCGGTTTAAAAGGGAAAGCGAAAACCTATCGCACTGCGGCAATGTTAAAGAAGCACTACGGCAGCGTATTCACGCCCGATTTAAGCCGCGTCATTATCGCGCAGAAATATGAAGATCTGTTCGCCAGGGATCAGGGCGTAATGGTGGGCGACAGCGGCCAGCTGTGGTTTAGCGAAGTGTGTCAGGACAAAGCCTGTCACAACACCCGCGTGCTGATTACACGCATCAATCAGTAGCCGATAATGCTTCAAGGACTCAATCATTTAACGCTGGCCGTTACGGACTTACGTGTTAGCCTGGCATTTTACCAGCGGCTGGCGGCCTGTCGCAAAAACCCTTATGCAAAAATGATCTTTAAATAGGGCGGCTTATTGGCTCGCCGCACCACGGGCTTATCCCTTTCCCGGCTTTATGGCAGAATAACGTCCCTCACTGTTACCGAGCAGGAACCCCGATTGTGAAAATTCTCGTTGATGAAAACATGCCCTATGCGCGCGAACTGTTTAGCCGCACGGGCGATGTAGTGGCCGTTCCCGGCCGTCCCGTCCCGCAGGCCGAGCTGGATGACGCTGACGGCCTGATGGTGCGCTCCGTGACCAAAGTCAATGCGGAGCTGTTAAACGGCAAGCCGGTAAAATTTGTCGGCACGGCCACGGCAGGCACCGATCATATTGATGAGGCTTTTCTGCAACAACAGGGGATCGCTTTTTCGGCGGCACCGGGCTGTAACGCCATCGCCGTGGTGGAATACGTTTTCTCTGCGCTGCTGTTGCTGGCGGAACGCGACGGCTTCGCGCTGAAAGATCGCACCGTCGGCATTGTCGGCGTCGGCAACGTCGGCGGGCGCCTGCAGGCTCGTCTTGCCGCGCTGGGGATCCGCACTTTGCTTTGCGATCCTCCGCGTGCCGATCGAGGCGACGAAGGGGACTTCCTGCCGCTTTCACAGCTGGTGGCGGAAGCCGATATCCTGACCTTCCACACGCCGCTGTTTAAGCAGGGCGCCTACAAAACGCTGCATCTGGCCGACGAGGCGCTGCTGCGGGCGCTGAAACCCAACGCTATTCTGATCAACGCCTGCCGTGGGCCGGTAGTGGACAATCAGGCGCTGCTGAAGGTGCTGGAAACGCGCCGCGATCTCAGCGTGGTGCTGGACGTGTGGGAGCCGGAGCCGGAGCTTTCCCTGCCGCTGCTGGAAAAAGTGGATATCGCCACCGCCCATATCGCGGGCTACACCCTGGAAGGGAAAGCGCGCGGCACCACCCAGGTATTTGAAGCCTGGACGCAGTTTTTAGGCAACCCGCAGCAGGTGGCGCTGGAAACCCTGCTGCCCGCGCCGGAATTCGGCCTGATCACGCTGCGCGGCGAGCTGGATCAGCCGACGCTGAAAAGACTGGTGCATCTGGTGTATGATGTGCGCCGCGACGACGCGCCGCTGCGAAAAGTGGCGGACGTACCGGGTGAATTCGATCGCCTGCGCAAAAATTATCTGGAACGTCGCGAATGGTCTTCGCTGCGCGTGCAGTGCAATAGCGAAAGCACCGCGACGCTGCTGTCGGCGCTGGGTTTCAGCGCGTACTGGCAGGCCGATTGCTAAAAATTTCAGGCGTCGCGCCCCCACGTAAGGGCGCGACGCCCGCTACGAACAATTCTGAATCGTCGGGCGGTGTCGTCACCGCCCTCTGTTTTTTATGTACATTATCTGGAGTAAACCAACATGTCTGACGGCTGGAATATTGCGCTACTGGGCGCGACAGGCGCAGTAGGGGGAGCAGTACTGGAATTACTGGCCGAGCGTCAGTTCCCGGTTGGTGAGCTGTATCTGCTGGCGAGCGAACGCAGCGCGGGCGAAAACCTGCGTTTTGAAGGCAGAACGCTGCTGGTTAACAACGCCAGCGAGTTCGACTGGTCGCAGGTGCAGCTGGCCTTTTTCGCCGCCGGTCGCGAAGCCTCGGCGCGCTATGCCGAAGAAGCCGCGAGCGCGGGCTGCCTGGTGATCGACAGCAGCGATCTTTTCGCGCTGGAGCCGGACGTACCGCTGGTGGTGCCGGACGTGAACCCGCAGGTGCTGGCCGACTACCGCAACCGCAATATCATCAGCGTGGCCGACAGCGTCACCAGCCAGCTGCTCTGCGCGATCAAACCGCTGGTGGATCAGGCGGGCCTGGGCCGTTTGCAGGTGACCAGCCTGATTGCCGCTTCGGCACACGGCAAGGCCGCCGTGGACTCGCTGGCGGGCGAAAGCGCGCGGCTGCTGAACGGGATGCCGGCGGAAGAGAACTTCTTCGGTCGCCAGCTGGCTTTCAACATGCTGCCGCTGCTGCCGGACGCCGAAGGCAGCGTGCTGCAGGAGCGCCGCCTGATCGATCAGGTGCGTAAAGTGCTGCAGGATGAAGGGCTGCCGATTTCGGTCACCACCGTTCAGGCGCCGGTTTTTTACGGCAACGCGCAAATTGTGCACGTGGAAAACCTGCGCCCGATGTCGGCGGAAGAGGCGCGCGAAGCGCTGATGCAGGCGGAAGATATCGCGCTTTCCGATGAAAACGACTATCCGACGCAGGTCGGCGACGCATCGGGCAGCGCACTGCTCAGCCTGGGCTGTGTGCGCAACGATTACGGCATCCCGGAGCTGCTGCAATTCTGGTCGGTAGCGGACAACGTACGCTTTGGCGGCGCGCTGATGGCGGTGAAAACCGCTGAGAAACTGGTACAGGAGTACTTCTGGTAATGTCGGCGCCGCAAACGTACAAACTGGCGCTGGGCATTGAGTATGACGGCAGCCGCTATTACGGCTGGCAGCGGCAGCAGGAAGTCAGAAGCGTGCAGGAGAAGCTGGAAAAAGCGCTCTCTAAAGTGGCCGATCATCCGGTGGTGGTGTTCTGCGCAGGCCGAACCGATGCGGGCGTGCACGGTACTGGCCAGGTGGTGCATTTTGAAACCACCTCGCTGCGTAAAGATGCCGCCTGGACGCTGGGCGTCAACGCCAACCTGCCGGACGATATCGCCGTGCGCTGGGTGAAGCCGGTTGCGGACGATTTTCACGCCCGCTTCAGCGCCACGGCGCGGCGCTATCGTTACGTCATCTATAACCGTCGTCTGCGTCCGGCGATTTTGCACGGCGGCGTAACGCATTTTTACCATCCGCTGGATGTGGAAAAAATGCAGCGGGCAGGGCAGGCGCTGCTGGGCGAAAACGACTTTACCTCTTTTCGCGCGGTGCAGTGCCAGTCACGCACGCCCTGGCGCAACGTCATACACCTTAATGTCAGCCGTCACGGGGCTTACGTGGTGGTGGATATCAAAGCCAACGCTTTTGTGCACCATATGGTGCGCAACATTGTCGGTAGCCTGATGGAAATAGGCTGTGGAAATCAGCAGGAAAGCTGGATGGCCGAGCTGCTGGCGGCGAAAGATCGCACGCTGGCGGCGGCAACGGCGCGGGCCGAAGGGCTTTATCTGGTCGCGGTCGATTACCCGGAACGTTATGATTTACCCCGTCCGCCGATGGGGCCGCTATTCCTCGAGGATTAACGCATTAAGGAACCTGTATGGAAGTGATTCACACCGTCATCGACTTTATTTTGCACATTGATGTGCATCTGCAGGCGATGGTTGCACAGTATGGCGTCTGGATTTATGCCATTTTGTTTTTGATTCTGTTTTGCGAGACGGGGCTGGTGGTGACGCCTTTCCTGCCCGGCGATTCGCTGCTGTTTGTGGCGGGTGCGCTGGCGGCTATCCCGGACAGCGCGCTGAACGTGCACGTGATGGCGCTGCTGCTTTGCGTGGCGGCGATTGTCGGCGATGCGGTGAATTACACCATCGGACGCCTGTTCGGCAATAAGCTGTTCAGCAATCCGAACTCAAAAGTTTTCCGCCGCAGCTACCTGGATAAAACGCATCAGTTCTATGAGCGTCACGGCGGCAAAACGATTATCCTGGCGCGCTTTGTGCCGATAGTCCGCACATTTGCGCCGTTCGTCGCCGGTATGGGCAAAATGTCCTATCGCCATTTTGCGCTGTTCAACGTGGCGGGCGGTATTCTTTGGGTGGTGCTGTTCTCTTATGCCGGCTACTTCTTCGGCAACCTGCCTGCTATCCAGCAAAATCTGCACTATCTGATCGTCGCTATTATTCTGGTTTCGGTTCTGCCAGGCGTGGTGGAAGTGTTACGTCATCGCCGCGCGGCGCGTCAGCAGAAGCCGCAATAGCCTCTCTGTTATCGTCCGTCCGCCGGCAGCGGCGGCGGACGAGTTCCTTCCTGATGCTTTTGCTCATAAAATACGTTTTCATGGTCGTTGCTGACCGCTTCGCGGCATGATAAATAAACAGCCCGGCCCGCCCGTGCGCGGTGGTGCAAAAGGGAAACGCGGGCCGTTGACGAATTGGTAGCGCGCAAAACGGTTTTATGATGTAATACCGCCTAATTCTCAGGCGATAATCTGTGTTAAGTATCTGATTTAGCACAATAAACAACATAACAGGTCATCAATGAGCTGGATTGAAAGAATTCTCAACAAGAGCACAATCACCCCATCGCGCAAAGCCAGCATTCCGGAAGGCGTCTGGACCAAATGCGACAGCTGCGGCCAGGTTCTCTACCGTGCCGAGCTGGAACGCAATCTGGAAGTTTGCCCGAAATGCGATCACCATATGCGTATGCACGGACGTGACCGTCTGCACAGCCTGCTGGACGAAGGTTCGATGACCGAACTGGGCAGCGAGCTGGAGCCGAAAGATGTGCTCAAGTTCCGGGATTCCAAAAAATACAAGGATCGTCTGGCCGCGGCGCAGAAAGACACCGGCGAGAAAGACGCGCTGATTGTGATGAAAGGCACGCTGCACGGCATGCCGGTTGTGACGGCCGCGTTTGAGTTCTCCTTTATGGGCGGCTCAATGGGCTCCGTGGTTGGCGCTCGCTTTGTGCGTGCCGTTGAGCAGGCGCTGGAAGACAACTGCCCGCTGATCTGCTTCTCCGCCTCCGGCGGCGCCCGTATGCAGGAAGCGCTGATGTCGCTGATGCAGATGGCGAAAACCAGCGCCGCGCTGGCGAAAATGCAGGCGCGCGGTCTGCCTTATATCTCCGTGCTGACCGATCCGACCATGGGCGGCGTTTCCGCCAGCTTCGCCATGCTGGGCGATCTGAACATCGCCGAGCCTAAAGCGCTGATCGGCTTTGCCGGCCCACGCGTGATCGAACAGACCGTGCGTGAAAAACTGCCGCCGGGCTTCCAGCGCAGCGAATTTTTAATCGAGAAGGGCGCTATCGACATGATCGTGCGCCGTCCGGTGATGCGCTTTAAGCTCGCCTCCGTGCTGGCGAAGATGATGAATCTGCCGGCGCCGCAGGAAGAGCGCGTGCCAGAGGTGGAAGAGGCGCCACAAAGCCCTGAAGCCTGACCGATGTCCGAAAGGGCGCGCGTCGCCCTTTCACCAATGAACCGTAACTTGTGAACGGGATACATGGATACTCTTCCTCAAGCCACGTCGCCTCTGGCCACGTGGCTTCATTATCTTGAGAATCTGCATTCTCAGGCTATCGAACTCGGGCTGGCGCGCGTTCAGCGCGTCGCCGCACGGCTTGACCTTCTTAAACCTGCTCCGTTTGTTTTTACCGTCGCCGGCACCAACGGCAAAGGCACCACCTGCCGGACGCTGGAAACGCTGCTGATGGCCGCCGGCTATCGCGTCGGCGTCTACAGCTCGCCGCACCTGGTGCGCTATACCGAACGCGTGCGCATTCAGGGGCTTGAGCTGGCCGAAGCGGAGCATACCGCCTCATTTGCCGATATTGAAAAAGGGCGCGGCGACACTTCGCTGACCTATTTCGAGTACGGTACGCTTTCCGCGCTCTGGCTGTTTAAGCGTGCGCAGCTTGATGTGGCGATCCTGGAAGTGGGGCTGGGTGGCCGCCTGGACGCGACCAATATCGTGGATGCCGACGTATCGGTAATCACCAGCATCGCGCTCGATCATACCGACTGGCTTGGCCCGGATCGTGAAAGCATTGGCCGCGAAAAAGCGGGCGTCTTTCGTGGCGGCAAGCCTGCTATCGTTGGCGAACCTGATATGCCGCATACCATTGGCGAAGTGGCCGATGAGCTGGGCGCGCAGTTATTGAAGCGTGGTCGCGACTGGTCTTACCGCGTTGGCGAGCACGACTGGAGCTTTACCGACGCGCAGGGCACGCTGAACGGCCTGCCGATGCCGCAGGTGCCGCTGCCGAATGCCGCCACCGCGCTGGCCGCGCTGCGCGCATCATCGTTAAAAGTTGATGACGCCACGCTTTACGAGCTGGACAAAGCGATTTTGCCCGGTCGTTTTCAGACCGTTGCACAATCGCCGCGCATTATTCTGGATGTCGCGCATAATCCTCATGCGGCTGGCTACCTGGCCGAACGCCTGGGCGAGCTGCCGAAAGCCGGAAAGGTCCATGCGGTGGTCGGCATGCTGCACGACAAAGATATCGCCGGGACGCTGGCCTGCCTGGCGCCGCAGGTCGACTACTGGTACTGCGCGCCGCTGGCAGGGCCGCGAGGCGCAAGCGCGGAGCAGCTGCTGGCGCATTTGCCGGGCGCGCAGGCCTGTGCCAGCGTGGCGGCGGCGTTTGACCAGGCGCGGCGACAGGCCGGGCCGCAGGATATCGTGCTGGTGTGCGGTTCTTTCCACACCGTAGCGCAGGTAATGGAAACGATGGAAACGGAGAGTGGCAGTGGCAAGTAAGTTTCAAAATCGTTTGGTCGGAACGGTGATCATCGTGGCGCTGGGCGTTATCGTGCTGCCGGGCCTGCTGGACGGTAAGAAAAAGCACTATAAAGAAGAGTTCGCCGCGATCCCGCTGGTGCCTAAGCCTGGCGATCAGCAGGAAACGGAGATGGTGCCGCCGGTCACGCAGTCGCTGCCAGCCCAGCCGCCGGAAGGCGCAGGCACAGCGATAGCGGGCCAGACCAATGAAAATACCTCGCAGGCTGAAAGCGGCTCTACCGCGCCGCAGGCGGGCAACCAGCCGACCGTGGTGTCGCCGCCGCCGGTAAGTCATGTGGTGACGGAAAAACCGGTCGAAAAACCCAAAGCGCAGCCAAAACCCGTAGAGAAGCCGAAGGCGGAACCTAAGCCGGTAGCGAAGCCGGAAACCAAACCGGAACCGAAACCGGAGCCGAAGCCCGTACAGCAGGAGAGCGCGCCGGCAGGTCAGGCGTGGGTCGTGCAGCTGGGCGCGCTGAAGAACGCCGCTAAGGTTAACGAAATCGTCGCCTCGCTGCGCCTTTCCGGCTATCGCGCCTTTACGGTGCCGTCAACGCCAGTGCAGGGCCAGATTACCCGCGTTTATGTCGGGCCGGACGCTTCAAAAGCGAAGATGCAGGCCGCCGTGGGCGAGCTGAAAGGCATCTCCGGACTGAGCGGCGTGGTAAAGCCTTATAGCGCACGTTAGGCTGTTGCTATCGCAGCAAGAGACGGCGCCTTTCAGGCGCTGAAATCGGGCTGTCGTCGTGCCGTTTCAGGCGAGGCGGCAGCCCGTAAAGCAAAGTAAATCAAACAGTTGCCGGGGCGAGTCGGCCAGCCTGTTTTCCCGTTATCTCTGCAGGTTTTGCGCTGGTTTTTTTCACGCCCGGTTTTCATCAGGACGGTTAAGGAAAAGCTACGCAAACGTTTTCTTTTTCTGTTAGAATTCGCCCCGAACTCAGGTTGTGTCCCTGTGCTGCCCGTGCCGACGCGGCAGACAGCAGAGGGATGCAGCCTGATCAGAGGCACAGTCGCTGGAAGAGTTCATGGTCTGGATAGATTACGTCATTATTGCGGTTATTGGTTTTTCGGCTCTTGTCAGCCTGATCCGCGGGTTCGTTCGGGAAGCACTTTCGCTCGTCACCTGGGGTTGCGCATTTTTTGTCGCCAGTCATTATTACTCCTTCCTTGCTGTCTGGTTCACAGGTTTTGAAGACGAACTGGTTCGAAATGGAATCGCCATCGCGGCATTGTTTATCGCCACGCTGATTGTCGGCGCGATAGTCAACTATGTGATTGGCTCGCTGGTTGAAAAAACCGGCCTGTCGGGAACCGACAGGGTGCTGGGAGTCTGTTTCGGGGCATTACGCGGCGTACTGATTGTGTCGGCCATGCTGTTTTTCCTTGATACCTTCACCGGCTTTTCCAAAAGCCCGGACTGGCAGCAGTCCCAGCTGATTCCCCAGTTTAGCTATATAATCAGGTGGTTTTTTGACTACCTGAAAAGCACGTCGAGTTTTTTACCCCGGTAATTGAGCCGGGGTTGCGGCTTATGAGGAAATGACCACATGTGCGGTATTGTCGGGATCGCCGGTTTTATGCCGGTCAACCAGTCGATTTATGATGCGTTAACGGTGCTGCAGCACCGTGGCCAGGATGCCGCAGGCATCGTTACCATTGATGCCCTGAACTGCTTCCGCCTGCGTAAAGCAAACGGCCTGGTGAGCGATGTTTTTGAAGCCCGCCATATGCAGCGTTTGCAGGGCAATATGGGGATCGGCCACGTCCGCTACCCGACCGCCGGCAGCTCCAGCGCTTCTGAAGCGCAGCCCTTCTACGTTAACTCGCCTTACGGCATTACGCTTGCGCACAACGGTAACCTGACCAACGCCCACGAGCTGCGCAAGCAGCTGTTTGAAAGCGGCCGCCGTCACGTGAACACCACTTCCGATTCGGAAATCCTGCTGAATATTTTCGCCACCGAGCTGGATCGTTTTCAGCACTATCCGCTGGAAGCGGAGAACATCTTCGCGGCGGTGGCGGCGGTGCACCAGCACGTGCGCGGCGCTTATGCCTGCGTAGCGATGATTATCGGCCACGGCCTGGTCGCCTTCCGCGATCCCAACGGCATCCGTCCGCTGGTTATCGGCAAGCGCGCAATGAAGGACGGCCGCAGCGAGTATATGGTGGCTTCCGAAAGCGTGGCGCTGGATACGCTGGGCTTTGAGTTCCTGCGCGACGTGGCGCCGGGCGAAGCGGTTTACGTCACTGAGAAAGGGCAGCTGTTCACCCGTCAGTGCGCGGAAAACCCCAAATGCAACCCGTGCCTGTTCGAGTACGTCTATTTTGCCCGCCCGGATTCCTTCCTGGACAAAATTTCCGTATACAGCGCCCGCGTGCGCATGGGCACCAAGCTGGGCGAAAAGATCGCCCGCGAATGGGAAGACCTGGATATTGACGTGGTGATCCCGATCCCGGAAACCTCCTGCGATATCGCGCTGGAGATGGCGCGCATTCTGGACAAGCCTTACCGTCAGGGTTTTGTGAAAAACCGCTACGTGGGCCGCACCTTTATTATGCCGGGCCAGCACCAGCGCCGCAGCGCGGTGCGCCGCAAGCTGAACGCCAACCGCGCGGAGTTTCGCGGTAAGAACGTGCTGCTGGTGGACGATTCCATCGTGCGCGGCACCACGTCGGAACAGATTATCGAAATGGCGCGCGAAGCCGGGGCGAAAAAAGTCTATCTGGCTTCCGCCGCGCCGGAAATCCGCTTCCCGAACGTCTACGGCATCGATATGCCAAGCGCGACCGAGCTGATTGCGCACGGGCGAGAAGTGGACGAGATCTGCAAGCTGATCAAAGCCGACGCGCTGATTTTCCAGGACCTGGACGATCTGATTGAAGCGGTGCGCGAAGAAAATCCGGATATTGCCCAGTTTGAATGTTCGGTGTTTAACGGCGTCTACGTGACGAAAGATGTCGATCAGCGCTATCTGGAGCATATCCAGTCGCTGCGCAACGACGATGCAAAAGCGCTGGCGCGCCAGAACGAGGTCGAAAACCTGGAAATGCACAACGAGGGCTGATGCGCTCGCCGCTTTCCTGGTATCATGGGTCGGAAGCTATTCCGGCCCATTTTTTTTGGGCCGGCCCCAGGAAGGTTAAGGATTATTATGAAACGACTTATCATCGGCATTTCGGGCGCCAGCGGCGTAATTTACGGCATTCGCACGCTCCAGATACTGCAACAGGTCGACGGGGTGGAGACGCATCTGGTGATGAGCCAGGCCGCGCGGCAGACGCTGGCGCTGGAAAGTGACTATTCCGTGCGCGACGTGCAGGCGATGGCGGATGTGGTGCATGACGCGCGGGATATCGCCGCCAGCATCTCTTCCGGCTCGTTCAAAACCGACGGAATGGCTATCCTGCCCTGTTCAATGAAAACGCTGTCCGGCATCGTCCACAGCTACAGCGACGGTCTGCTGACGCGTGCGGCGGACGTGATCCTGAAAGAGCGTCGTCGTCTGGTGCTCTGCGTGCGGGAAACGCCGCTGCATCTTGGGCATCTGCGGATGATGACCACGGCGGCGGAGCTGGGCGCGATTATCATGCCGCCCGTACCGGCCTTCTATCATCGTCCTGAGAACGTCATGGACATCGTTGACCAGACGGTCAACCGCGTGCTGGATCAGTTTGATATCGAGCTGGATAACGATCTTTTCACGCGCTGGCAGGGTGCATAGAAGCCTGTCTCCTGCGCTTTTTTGGTGCGCCCGCTCCCATAAACACGCTTTGCGTGCAGAAAATGCACCAAAGCGAGGCATTCTTCTTCCATAATCCTGCTGTCGGGTCGCGTTTTTTTAACTTCTTTATGCGCCGGTGCGCTTTCGTGACCCTCTGGTAAAGGTGGCATGAAAGCTGCACGTCTTTACGCTGGCCCCTCCATAATAAAAGTGACTCTGAGGATAATCTATGAAGAAGCAGGTGATGGCTCTTTCTCTGCTGCTGGCGTTCTCTGCCGGTAGCGCGCTGGCCGCCGTGCCCAAAACGCTGCGTATCGGCACCGACCCAACCTATGCGCCGTTTGAATCCAAAAACGCGCAGGGCGAACTGGTGGGCTTTGATATCGACCTTGCCAACGAGATCTGTAAGCGTATGGCAACGAAATGTACCTTCGTCGAAAGCGATTTCGACGCGCTGATCCCGTCGCTGAAGGCGAAAAAAATCGATGCGATTATCTCTTCGCTTTCTATTACCGAAAAGCGTCAGCAGGAAATCGCCTTCTCTGAAAAACTTTATGCCGCCAACGCCCGCCTGATCGCCCCTAAAGGTGCCAAAATCGAACCGACCGTGGCGTCGCTGAAGGGCAAAACTATTGGTTTGCTGCAGGGCACAACGCAGGAAACCTATGCCAACCAGTACTGGCGCACGCAGGGCGTAACCGTAACGCCTTATGCCAATCAGGATTTGGTTTATCAGGATCTGACGGCGGGACGTATCGACGCCGCGTTTCAGGATGAAGTGGCCGCCAGCGAAGGCTTCCTCAAGCAGCCCGTTGGTAAAGACTACGCTTTTGCCGGCCCGGCAGTGAAGGACGAAAAAATCTTTGGCGTCGGCACAGGTATGGGGCTGCCGAAAGAAAGCACCGAGCTGAAAGCCGCTATCGATAAAGCCGTGGCGGCGATGCGCCAGGACGGCACCTATGACAAGCTGGCGAAAAAATATTTTAACTTTGACGTCTACGGCGGCTAAGAAAACCTGTCAGGGGGCGGCGCTGGCGGCTCCCGATTTGCCCCCGGCGTTGGGGCAAACGCCTTAAATCAGACAGGAAACTGCTTATGCTGTATGGCTACTCTGCAATCATTTTCAAAGGCGCGATGGTGACGCTGGAGCTGGCGCTCTGTTCGGTGCTGCTTTCGGTGGTGCTGGGCCTTATTGGCGCGGGCGCAAAGCTTTCCGGCCGTCGTCCGCTGGCAATGCTGTTTGAAGGCTACACCACGCTAATCCGCGGCGTGCCCGACCTGGTGCTGATGCTGCTGATCTTCTATGGGCTGCAAATCGCGCTTAACCAGGTTACCGAGCTGATGGGCCTCAGCCAGTTTGATATCGATCCGATGACGGCGGGCATTATTACGCTGGGTTTTATCTACGGCGCCTATTTCACGGAAACGTTTCGCGGCGCCTTTATGGCGGTATCGAAAGGGCAAATCGAAGCGGCCACCGCGTTCGGTTTTACCGCGTCGCAAACGTTCCGCCGCATCCTGTTCCCGGCGATGATGCGCTATGCGCTGCCCGGCATCGGCAACAACTGGCAGGTGATCCTCAAGGCGACCGCGCTGGTGTCGCTGCTGGGGCTGGAGGATGTGGTAAAAGCCACGCAGCTGGCGGGCAAAAGCACCTGGCAGCCGTTTTATTTCGCCATCGTCGCCGGTGTGGTTTACCTGATTTTCACCACGCTTTCTAACGGCGTGCTGTGGTGGCTTACGCGTCGCTACTCCGTGGGCGTGAAAAGGGCGGACTTATGATCGACATTTTGCAGGAATACTGGAAGGCCCTGCTGTGGACGGACGGCTACCGCTTTTCCGGCGTGGCGATTACGCTCTGGCTGCTGATTATCTCCGTGGCGCTGGGCGGCTGTCTGGCGATACTGCTGGCGATCGCCCGCGTGTCGTCCATTAAAGCCGTACGCTTTCCGGTCTGGCTGTTTACCTATCTGTTTCGCGGCACGCCGCTGTATGTCCAGCTGCTGGTGTTCTACTCAGGCATGTATACGCTGGACGTGGTTAAAGGCAACGATCTGCTGAATACCTTTTTCCGCAGCGGCCTGAACTGTACGCTGCTGGCGCTGACGCTGAATACCTGCGCCTACACCACGGAAATTTTCGCTGGCGCCATCCGCGCCGTGCCGCATGGCGAAATCGAGGCGGCGCGCGCCTATGGCTTCTCTACCTTTAAGCTCTATCGCTGCATTATTCTGCCTTCGGCGCTGCGCATCGCGCTGCCCGCCTACAGCAATGAGGTAATTTTGATGCTGCACTCTACGGCGCTGGCCTTTACCGCGACCGTGCCCGACCTGCTGAAGGTCGCGCGCGATATCAACTCCGCCACCTATCGGCCTTTCGTTGCTTTCGGCATCGCGGCGGCGCTGTATCTGATTATCTCTTATGTATTGATTAGCCTGTTCCGCAGGGCGGAAAAACGCTGGCTGGCGCATATGAAACCTTCATCGACCCATTGAGTAGACCTATGTCCAATAAACTAAACGTCACCGAGCTGCATAAACGCTATGGCGATCATGAAGTGCTGAAGGGCGTCTCGCTTCAGGCAAAGGCGGGCGATGTCATCACCATTATTGGCTCTTCCGGCTCGGGGAAAAGTACCTTTTTGCGCTGCATTAACTTTCTGGAGAAGCCGAGCGAAGGCTCTATTGCCGTTAATAATCAGCTGATTAATCTGGTGCGCGACACCGACGGCCAGCTAAAAGTCGCCAATAAAGAGCAGCTGCGGGCGCTGCGCACCAGCCTGACGATGGTGTTCCAGCACTTTAACCTCTGGAGCCATCTGACGGTGCTGCAAAACGTGATGGAGGCGCCCATCCAGGTGCTGGGCCTGAGCAAGGCCGACGCGCAGTCGCGGGCCATTCGCTATCTGGATAAGGTCGGCATCGACGAGCGCGCGCGGGCAAAATATCCGGTGCATCTCTCCGGCGGCCAGCAGCAGCGCGTTTCCATTGCCCGCGCGTTGGCAATGGAGCCGGAAGTGCTGCTGTTTGATGAACCAACCTCGGCGCTCGATCCGGAGCTGGTGGGCGAAGTTCTGCGGATTATGCAAAAGCTGGCGGAAGAGGGCAAAACCATGGTGGTAGTGACGCACGAAATGGAATTTGCCCGCCACGTCTCCAGCCACGTGATTTTTTTACATCAGGGCCGGATAGAAGAGCAGGGGCCGCCGGAGGTGCTGTTTAACCATCCGCAAAGTCCGCGGCTGCAGCAGTTTTTAGCGGGCGCATTGAAATAGGGCCGTTACACCACGTCCGCCAGCGCTTCGTCCAGCTGATACCAGCGAAAGCTGAAGCCTGACGCTTCCAGCCGCTTCGGCAACACGTGCTGACCACCCAGCACCAGCACCGCGGATTCGCCCATCATCAGCTTAATCGCGCTGGCGGGCGTGCGCATAAAGGCTGGTCGGTGCAGCGCATGACCCAGCATGGCGGCGAACTGCTCGTTGCGTACCGCGTAGGGCGAAACCATATTGAACGGCCCGCGCAGATCCGGGTTATCCAGCAGCCACAGGATCGCGTTCAGCATATCGTCCAGGTGGATCCACGGCATATATTGCTGTCCGCTGCCAAGGGGGCCGCCGATGCCTAGTTTGAAGGGCAGCTTCATTTTGCTCAGCGCGCCGCCGGTTTTAGCCAGCACGACGCCGGTACGCAGCAGGCAAACCCGTGTTCTGTCGCTGTCGGCCGCCATCGCCAGCGCTTCCCAGTGCGCGCACAGCTTATGGGTAAATTCCGCATGGCCGGGATCGTCTTCAGTGATCACCACATCGCCGGTATCGCCGTAAAACCCCGTTGCCGAACCGGAGATAAAAACTTTCGGCGGGGTCGTACTGGCATTGATCAGCGTGGCCAGCTTTTCGGTCATCTGCCAGCGGCTTTCACAAAGATGCTGCTTTTGCTGTTCGGTCCAGCGCTTGTCGGCGATAGGCTCGCCGGCCAGGTTGATAACGGCATCCACGCCGTCAAGGTTACGCTGCTGATCCAGCCCGGACCACAGGCTAACCTTTTCCCCCAGTTTCTGCCGTGCGCTGACGACGTCGCGCGTGACCACGCTCACGCTGTCGCCCCGGGACAGAAGACGAGGGATCAGATGGCTGCCGATCAGACCGGTGCCGCCCGTGAGTAAAATGTGCATTTTTTTCTCCTCAAAGGGTGTCGTCAATGCCATAAGCTTAGGCGAAGTTGACGGGAAAGCGCGACGCGCGTCGGCAAAGTAACCGACGCCGGTCAGGAGAGATTGCCTTCTGTTAAAAAAATGGGTAAACAGGTTGCAGACGCCGCCTGATAAGGAACCGAGGATGAATTATCCCAACGTTGTTTTGTGGTCAGATGCCTGTTTTTTTAGTCCCTATGTGATGTCTGTTTTTGTGGCGCTCAGCGAAAAGGGAGTGCCTTTTTCAGTAAAGCGTGTCGATCTGGCCAGCGACCAGCACCTTGAGGCGGGCTATGGCGCGCTGTCGCTGACGCGCCGCGTGCCCACTTTGCAACTTGATGATTTTATGCTTTCTGAATCCTCCGCCATCGCCGAATATCTGGAGGAGCGCTTTCCTGCGCCGGAGTTTGAACGGCTTTATCCGCAGGGCCGGGAAAAGCGCGCCAGGGCCAGAGAGATCCAGGCCTGGCTGCGCAGTGATTTTCTGCCGCTTCGCCAGGAGCGCCCCACGGAAGTTCTGTTTGCTGGCGAAACCTTTGCGCCGCTGTCGACGGCGGCGCAGCGCTCCGCTAATAAACTGATAAGCGCCGTTGAAAAGCTGCTGCCGTCGGGCCAGCAGAATCTTTTTGGCGAGTGGTCGATAGCGGATACGGATTTAGCGATAATGATTAACAGGCTGGCGCTGCATGGCGACAGCGTACCGGCGCGCGTGGCGGATTACGCTCATTTTCAGTGGCAGCGGGCGTCGGTGCAGCTTTGGCTGTCTGAATCTTCTAAAGATACCGCAGAATGACACAGCGGGATCAGTATCTTAAGGCGACCCGTGGCAGACTGCGCGGGCAGGCATCAACGAGCGCGAAGGCGCCAGAAAAGTAAGGGTTGGGGATGGTGGAGCAAGACAGCGGCACGGAGTGGGTGGATATCGTTAACGAAGATAACGAGGTAATCGCGAAGTCCAGCCGGGCGCAGATGCGGGCGCAATGTTTACGTCATCGCGCCACCTATATCGTGGTGCATAACGGCGCAGGCAAGATCCTGGTGCAGCGCCGGACGCAGAACAAAGACTTTATGCCGGGAATGCTGGATGCAACCGCTGGCGGCGTAGTGCAAAGCGGCGAAGAGATGCTGGAGTCGGCGCGTCGGGAAGCAGAAGAAGAGCTGGGCATTGCCGCTGTGCCTTTTGCGGAGCATGGTCTGTTCTATTATGAAGACCAGCACTGTCGCGTGTGGGGAGGCCTGTTTAGCTGCGTGTCTCACGGCCCGTTCGCGATGCAGGAAGAAGAGGTCGAAGAGATATTCTGGATGACGCCGGAAGAGATCACTGGCCGCTGCGACGAGTTTACGGATGATTCGCTGAAAGCGCTGTCGCTGTGGCTGAGCCGCAACGGCGAGCAGAATCGCTAAAAAAAAAGGCCGCATAAGCGGCCTTTTTAGCACTGGTGATTAGCGAGTTTCGCGTACGGCCAGGCGGGGCTGTGTTTTACGACCCAGCATACCCATCCAACCTGCGATCGCGGCTTCCACCAGCAGCGTGATCAGGGCGATCCAGCTGGCTTTTGCCGTAGCGGCGGCGGCTTGCTCACCGGCTTCACGGGCTTTCTGCTCCGCTTGTTTTTTCAGTTCCTGATATTTCTGGTAAGCCTGCTCGTAGCTCTGTTGCGTCTGAGCAACGATCTGATCGACTTCCTGATCGCTCTTACCAGTACGGGCTTTAACGATGTTTTTCAGCGCGTCAACGTCGGCAGCCTGAAGGGTAGCCTGGTTACGCTGCACGACACCTGAGAACCAGCTGGCTAAATCGGTATCGGCATTCTGCTGATCTTTGGCAGTGTCCTCAGCCTGATTTTGCGCGGTATCGGCTTCTTTATTAGCGTCCTGCTGCAGTTTTTCCGGCTGCAATTCTGGCTTGCCGGTCTGACGCAGCGTGGTTTCCAGCTCGTTTTGCAGATTGTTCAGGTCAATATTGTTTTCCTGCAGTTTCTGCTTAATGTTCTGGCCTACAGAAGGCGCTACGCTGGAAATACCGTTGCCCAGCATGTTGAAGCCGGAGCCGATCACGCTGGCAGTACCGCTAACGGCGCTGCTAAGCACAATAGCGAACAGCCACACGCAAACCAGCGTGTTCACGGCCCACATCAGTAATCCGTGCAGCGCGCCTTCACGCTGTGCCAGGCGGCCGGTGATATAGGCGCCCGCACCGACAGAGATCAGCATGCTCAGCCCTGTCCAGATAGTGGCGCCCGTGCCCAGGCCTTCAAGCGGATTTTGTTCTTTTAACGGATCGATCGTGGTCGCGCCAATTGCCGTACCCAGAATGGTTAGCAGCAAATAAATAACCACGGAAAGGATCACGCCTGCGAAAATAGCGCTCCATGAAATACGCTTTAGCGGAATGCCGCTATTTACTTCATTGTAAACCGGATGAACTTGGTGATCGCTCATGAGAGAACTCCCTTGCCTGATATAGGTGTTGTTCCTGAAGACATTATTATCAAAAAGACTCTGTCTCTTGCCATGATAAGCCTGGCACCGGAACCTGGATTCTACCAGGAATAATTTTATTCAGAATTTTTATTTTTTATATCAGAGGGTTGTGTGTTTATTCTTTGCGTAAAAATGAATGTTTCAGGACGGGCGCAAATACCGGGGGTAATGTTATTTCGCCAGGATGACTTTTTTATTTCCGAAAAAAAAAGCGGACCTTTCGATCCGCTTCAATTTAAAGTGCGTATTAACCTTCGGCCTGTTTCGCCTGAATGGCGGTCAGGGCGATAGTATAAACAATATCGTCTACTAACGCGCCGCGCGACAGATCGTTAACCGGCTTGCGCATACCCTGCAGCATCGGCCCGATGGAAATAAGATCGGCAGAGCGCTGTACGGCTTTATAGGTGGTGTTACCGGTATTCAGATCCGGGAAGATAAACACGGTGGCGCGACCGGCGACCGGTGAATCCGGCGCTTTGGATTTGGCGACGTCGGCCATAATCGCAGCGTCGTACTGCAACGGGCCGTCGATCACCAGATCCGGGCGTTTCTCTTTGGCGATGCGCGTAGCCTCGCGCACTTTTTCCACGTCGCTGCCCGCGCCGGAGTTGCCGGTCGAGTAGGAGATCATCGCCACGCGCGGCTCAATGCCGAAAGCGGTAGCGGAATCGGCGGACTGGATGGCGATTTCAGCCAGCTGCTCCGGATTCGGATCCGGATTGATGGCGCAGTCGCCATACACCAGCACCTGCTCCGGCAGCAGCATAAAGAACACCGAAGAGACCAGCGAACTGCCCGGCGCGGTTTTAATCAGCTGTAACGGCGGACGAATGGTGTTGGCCGTGGTGTGCACCGCGCCGGAAACCAGACCGTCCACTTCGCTGCTTTCCAGCATCATGGTGCCCAGCATCACGTTGTCTTCCAGCTGCTCCTGCGCCACAACCTCGGTCATACCTTTGTTTTTACGCAGCTCCACCAGGCGAGGCACATAGTTTTCCCGCACCTGCTGTGGATCGACGATTTCGATGCCTTTCCCCAGCTCGACGCCCTGGGCTGCGGCTACGCGCTGGATCTCATCCGGATTGCCCAGCAGCACGCAGGTAGCGATGCCGCGTTCGGCACAGATAGCGGCCGCTTTAACGGTGCGCGGCTCGTCGCCTTCCGGCAGAACGATGCGCTTGCGGGCATGGCGGGCCAGCTCGGTCAGCTGATAGCGGAAGGCCGGCGGCGACAGGCGGCGGCTGCGCTCGGAGGCGGCGGTCAGCGAGTCAATCCAGTCGGCGCTGATATGGCTGGCCACGTATTCCTGCACCCGCTCAACGCGTTGGGTATCGTCGCTGGGCACTTCCAGGTTAAAGCTTTGCAGGCTCAGCGAGGTCTGCCAGGTATTGGTTTTCACCATAAACACCGGCAGGCCGGTCGCGAAGGCGCGTTCGCACAGGCGCTGGATAGGCGCATCGATCTGATAGCCGCCGGTCAGCAGGATAGCGCCGATCTCCACGCCGTTCATTGCCGCCAGGCAGGCAGCCACCAGCACGTCAGGACGGTCGGCGGAGGTCACCAGCAGCGAGCCGGGACGAAAATGCTCCAGCATATGCGGCAGGCTGCGGGCGCAGAACGTCACCGACTTCACGCGGCGCGTGGCAATATCGCCTTCGTTAATAATCTGCGCATTAAGATGGTGGCACATATCGATAGCGCGGGTAGCTATCAGATCGAAGCTCCACGGCACGCAGCCCAGCACCGGCAGCGGACTGTTGACGGCCAGCTGCTGCGGATCGATATTGGCAATGCTGGCCTTGGTGGAGTCATCAAAAATTTCGGAAAGGTCGGGACGGGTACGGCCCTGTTCATCAACAGGCGCGTTCAGCTTATTAACGATCACGCCCGTGATATTTTTATTTTTGCTGCCGCCGAAACTGCTGCGCGTCAGCTTGATACGCTCCTGTAGCGCTTCCGGCGAATCGTTGCCGGGCGACATCACAAAAACGATCTCCGCGTTCAGCGTTTTGGCGATCTCATAGTTCAGCGCCGTAGCGAACTGATGCTTGCGCGTCGGCACCAGGCCTTCCACCAGCACCACTTCTGCATCTTTGGTGTTCTCGTGGTAGCGCGCGATGATCTCTTCCATCAGCACGTCCTGCTGATTAGCGCCGAGCAGCGATTCCACGCGGCTCATCTGCAGCGGTTCGGCTGCCGGAATCGCGGAGTTTTTACGGATAATCAGCGTGGTCTGGTCAAGCGAATCGCCGCCGGTACGCGGCTGGGCGATAGGTTTAAACACGCTGAGACGGACGCCTTTACGCTCCATCGCGCGGATAACGCCAAGGCTGACGCTGGTAAGACCGACGCTGGTGCCGGTAGGGATGAGCATTATGGTACGAGACAAGGTAAACCTCTCATAATTAGACCCGTTATGCCGATGCTTTAGCGATAACTGCCGGAAAAACAGCGGCGGTGGGTTTCCTGATGTCTGAAACAGCACCGTCAGCCTGAGCTGACGGTGTGCACTTAAGCGGTTAAGCGGCTGGCGTCCTGCGCAATCACCAGCTCTTCGTTAGTCGGGATGACAATAGCAGGTCGGGTGCCTTCTTTATTGATAAAACCCGCTTTGCCGAAGCGAGCGGCCAGATTACGCTCATGATCGGGTTCAAAACCGAGCAGCGCCAGTTTTTTCAGCGTCAGCTCGCGCACCATTGCGGCGTTTTCGCCAATGCCGCCGGTAAAGATAACCGCGTCCAGCCGGCCTTCCATCAGCGCCGTATAGGAACCGATGTATTTGGCAAGGCGATGGCAATAAACGTCCATCGCGCGCTTAGCATCTTCTTTGGTGGTGTAGTTCTCTTCCACGTAGCGGCAGTCGCTGGTCACGCCGGTCAGGCCAAGCAGCCCGGACTCTTTGGTCAGCATTTTGTTGATGGCGTCAACGCTCATCCCCAGCGTGTCGTGCAGGAAAAACACAATCGCCGGATCGATATCGCCGGAGCGGGTGCCCATGACCAGGCCTTCCAGCGGCGTCAGGCCCATAGAGGTGTCCACGCACTCGCCGTTACGAATTGCGCTGACGGAACCGCCGTTGCCCAGATGACAGGTAATGATGTTCAGTTCATGCAGCGGCTTGTTAAGCGCTTTGGCCGCTTCGTGCGTGACGTAGTAGTGGCTGGTACCGTGAGCGCCGTAGCGGCGCACGCCGTGTTCCTTATATAAATGATAAGGCAGGGCATACAGGTAAGACTCTTCCGGCATGCTCTGATGAAACGCGGTATCGAACACCGCCACGTTTTTATCGGAAAGATGCGGAAAGTTTTTCATCGCTTCATCGATACCGATCAGGTGCGCCGGATTATGCAACGGCGCAAAAGAAGAGGCGTCTTTAATACCCTGAACAACGTCCTGGTCAATCACCACGGACTGGGTCAGCTTTTCGCCGCCGTGCACGATACGGTGACCTATTGCAGTAATTTGTGCAGACAGCGCTGGTTTTTGTGCCAGAATAGTTTTAACGATAAAGTTAAGAGCTTCACTGTGAGCTGCGCCAGCGCCCAGGGCCGCTTCCTGTTTTTCGCCTTCCAGTTTCCACTTGATGCGCGCTTCGGGCAGGTGGAAACATTCGGCTAAACCGGAAAGATATTCGTCGCCGTTTGCGGGATCAAGAATGGCGAATTTTAACGAAGAGCTACCGCAGTTCAAAACCAGAACTAACTTACTCGACATGGTAGGTCCTATTGGTTGAGGGTGGCGAAAAAAAACTCAATCAGACTATCAGCGTAGCGCATGAAAGCTGGTACATTATGATGAACATCATGCTGTCGGCATAATTTGTCCGAAAGCAAAAAAATTTCATAAAAACCCAAAGATTTTTTGAATTTGTGCGGGCCGACCCGTGTGAGCTCAGCAGAATCGCAGCAAGCATGTAACAGCCATTCAACAATCGCGCACAGGATAACCAGAGTGCCTTGTAAAGACAAAATTTTTTGAAGGCTGTAAGGTAAAGTTGTTACGTGGTATTTTTTGTTTAATTTTTATCCGTGAAGTTGAGGTCAACCATGGCAAATGAATCCGGCACTGTCGGTTGGGTCAAGCTGTTTCAGAACGGGCAGCATTATATGAAGACGTGGCCAGCCGACAAGCGTCTTGCCCCTCTGTTTCCGGAAAACAGAGTCACCACGGCGACGCGATTCGGCATCCGTTTTATGCCGCCGCTGGCCGTCTTCGCCATGACCTGGCAGATCGCGTTGGGGGGCCAGCTTGGGCCTGCCGTCGCCACCGCGCTGTTCGCCTGTAGCCTGCCGATGCAGGGCCTGTGGTGGCTGGGCAAACGTTCCGCCACGCCGCTGCCACCCACGCTGCTTAGCTGGTTTCATGAAGTGCGCGAAAAACTTCAGGCCGCTGGCCAGGCGCTGGCGCCTGTTGAAGGCAAACCTACTTACCAGGCTCTCGCCGACGTGCTGAAGCGCGCTTTCGGTCAGCTGGACAAAACTTTCCTCGACGATCTCTGAGTTCTACGGTTTTCGCCGCTGCGGCGGCGAAAAACTGCCCTGCATCAAAGAAGTAGCGGTTTGCTGTGCCTCGCCACAGCGCGTTATGCGATCCTTGCGCCATCCTTTCATTTTGTCCACCGTGACACCAGGAGTTGATGATGGAAATGAGCCATGCGCAGCGTTTAATCCTTTCTAACCAGTACAAGCTGATGAGCCTGTTGGATCCCGATAATCTTGAGCGCTATCGTCGTCTGCAAACGATCGTCGAACGCGGCTATGGCCTGCAAATGCGCGAGCTGGATCGCGAATTCGGCGAGCTGCCGGAATCCGTCTGCCGTACGCTGATTGATATTATGGAGATGCACCACGCGCTGCATGTGTCCTGGACAAATCTGAAAGATCCCGGCGAAATCGAAGCGCGTCGCCTGCAGTTTTTAGGCTTCGACGCCGCTACCGAGGCGCGATTCCTTGGCTACGTGCGGTTTATGGTACAGATTGAAGGCCGCTATACTCAGTTTGATGCGGGCAGCCACGGCTTTAACGCCCAGACGCCGATGTGGGAAAAGTATCAACGGATGCTGGCCGTATGGCACACTTGCCCAAGGCAGTATCATCTGAGCGCGAACGAGATCGCGCAAATCATCAACGCCTGAGAAGGAACATGTAGTGAAGTGTAAAGGTTTTCTGTTTGATTTGGACGGCACGCTGGTGGACTCTCTCCCGGTAGTCGAACGCGCCTGGGTAAACTGGGCCTCGCGGCACAACATCGCAGCGGATGAGGTGCTGAATTTTATCCACGGCAAGCAGGCTATCACCTCACTGCGTCATTTTATGGCCGGCGCGTCTGAAGAGGCCATCCAGCAGGAGTTTCTGGCGCTGGAAAAAACCGAAGCGGAAGATACTGACGGCATCGTAGCTTTACCGGGCGCGCAGGAACTGCTCGCCACGCTTAACGAGCTGCATATTCCGTGGGCTATCGTTACGTCCGGCTCTGTTCCCGTTGCTTCTGCCCGGCGTAAGGCGGCTGGCCTGCCGGAACCGGAGGTATTCGTCACCGCTGAACGCGTGCAAAACGGTAAGCCGGCACCGGATGCCTATTTACTGGGCGCCCAGCTGCTGGAGCTGGAGCCAGAAGAGTGCGTGGTAGTGGAAGACGCCGCTGCGGGTATCCTTTCCGGCCTCGCGGCGGGCAGCCATGTGATTGCCGTCAACGCCCCTGCCGGTTCACCTCGTCTGGAAGAGGTCGCCATGCAGCTCAGCTCGCTGGAGGAGCTGATCATCAATAAAAACGGTGACGGCACCATCGACGTGCATCGAAAGCACTAACTTATGATTTAGCCCCGCATCCGCGGGGCTTTTTTATGGCATCCTCCCGACAGTTTTGCTCATAAGCGGGAAGCGGATGTGAATAACGAGCTTATCTGGGTGCTGAGCCTGCTGGCAATGGCGATCGCGCTGTTTGTCAGCGGCAAGGTACGTATGGATGTTGTGGCGCTGCTGGTGATTATCGCCTTTGTGCTTAGCGGCACGCTGACCTTGCAGGAAGCCACGATGGGCTTCAGCGACGCTAACGTGCTGCTGATCGCGGCGCTGTTTGTGATCGGTGAAGGGCTGGTTCGTACCGGCGTGGCGCTGAGAATGGGCGACTGGCTGATGAAAATGGCGGGCAGCAGCGAAGCGAAAATGCTGGCTTTGCTGATGCTGACCGTAGCCGGTCTGGGCGCGTTTATGAGCTCTACCGGCGTGGTGGCGATTTTTATCCCGGTAGTGATGAGCGTCTCGGCGAAGATGAACCGTTCGCCGGGCAGGCTGATGATGCCACTGAGCTTCGCGGGGCTGATCAGCGGCATGCTGACGCTGGTCGCGACGGCGCCCAATCTGGTGATCAACAGCGAGCTGGTGCGGGAAGGGCTGGCGGGTTTCGGCTTCTTCGACGTCACGCCGATCGGGCTGGTCGCGCTGCTGCTGGGTATCGGCTATATGCTTGTCGCGCGTTTCTGGCTGGGCGCGGCGGAAAACAAACAGGCCAGAAAAGGACAGGAACGCACTTTCCGCGATCTGATCAGGGATTACAGGCTGAGCGGCAGAGCGCGCCGCCTGGCCGTGCACCCCGGTTCGCCGCTGATTGGCGAGCCGCTGGACGATTTACGGTTGCGCGAGCGCTACGGCATTAACGTGGTTGGGCTGGAGCGCTGGCGCAAATTCCGGCGGGTGATGGTGCCGGTGACCGGCATGACGCAGTTTCGCGCCCGCGACGTGCTGCTGATCGATATGTCCGCCGCCGATATCGATATCCGCGAATTTTGCAGCGAATACCGGCTGGAACCGATGATCCTGCGCGGCGAATACTTTTCCGATCGGGCGCAGGATGTCGGCATGGCGGAAGTGCTGATTTTTCCCGATTCCGAACTGCAGGGCAAAACGCTGCGGGAAAGCTCGTTCCGTACGCGTTACGGCGTGAGCGTGATCGGCATCCGCCGTCGCGGCGAGGTACTGGAAGGCTTACTGAGCGATCTGCCGCTGGAGCTGGGGGACTGTTTGCTGGTGATCGGCGACTGGAAAAAAATCACTCAGCTGCAGCTACAAAAGCGGGACGTGCTGCTGCTCAGCCTGCCTGCTGAGGTTAAAGACGTCGCGCCCGCCAGCAGCCAGGCGCCGCACGCCATTTTTTGCCTGGCGCTGATGGTTGCCATGATGCTTACCAAGGAAATCCCCAATCCCATAGCGGCGCTCATTGCCTGTTTGCTGATGGGTAAATTTCGCTGCATCGATATGGAAAGCGCCTACCGGGCGATCCACTGGCCGAGCATTATTTTAATTGTGGGCATGATGCCGTTTGCGCTGGCGCTGCAAAAAACCGGGGGAATAACGCTGATTGTCGATGGATTGATGGATCTGGCCGGCGGCTATACGCCGCACGTCATGCTGACCTGCCTGTTTGTTCTGTGCGCGACTATCGGTCTGTTTATCTCTAATACCGCCACGGCGGTGCTGATGGCGCCGGTCGGCGTCGCCGCAGCGCATCAAATGGGCGTTTCGCCTTATCCTTTCGCCATGATTGTCGCGGTAGCGGCTTCCAGCGCCTTTATGACGCCGGTTTCCAGTCCGGTCAACACGCTGGTGCTGGGGCCGGGCGGCTATCGCTTCAGCGATTTTGTCAAAACGGGCGTGCCTTTTACGCTGCTGATTATGGTGGTCAGCGTGCTGCTGGTGCCGCTGCTCTTCCCGTTTTAATCGCGGCTATAGCGATTGCTGGCTGATTTCATCCAGCGACAGGCTGAAGCTCGGCACGAAGACCTCTACAAAATAGTCCATTTCCGGGCTGCGCCGTTGAGTCAGGGTCTTTTCCAGCCGGGCTTTCGCCAGCTGAAACTCATGGTTACCGGCGGCCAGCTCTTCCAGACATTTCAGGTAGGCGCAGAGCGCATCAGCCTGCTTGACGATAGCCGTCTCGTCTTCGCTGCGCTGCTGCTCGTCCAGCAGCGGTCGCCAGGCATCCTGCAGCTCGTCGGGCAGCATCTCGACCAGCTTCTGCTGCGCTATCTTTTCAATCTTCTTATATTCGTTGGCGATCTGCGCGTTGTAATACTTTACCGGCGTTGGCAAATCGCCCGTCAGGACTTCGCTGGCGTCGTGGTACATCGCCATCAGCGCGATCCGTTCCGCGTTAAGGTTGCCGTTGAATTTTTTATTTTTAATCACCGCCAGCGCATGGGCCACCATCGCCACCTGCAGGCTGTGTTCGGAAACGTTTTCCGTGCGCACGTTGCGCATCAGCGGCCAGCGGTTGATGAGTTTAAGACGGGAGAGATGGGCGAAAAAATGACTTTGATTCATCGGACGGTTTCCTGTGCCTGAAGACCAGAGCGGTAAGTATTCCGCTCTGGCATCACGGTAGTTTACAGAATGCAGCGATATTGGCCGATCCGGTTCGGTATCAGACTACTGGCGATAGCCTTCCAGGAAACGGCCGAACTTGCTGATAGCCATTTCAAGATCGTTTACGTGGGGAAGGGTGACGATGCGCACATGATCCGGCCATGGCCAGTTAAAGGCGCTGCCTTGCACCAGCAGCACTTTTTCCTGCAGCAGGAAATCCAGCACCATTTTCTGATCGTCATGGAGATTGAATTTTTTGGCATCGATTTTCGGGAACATATAAAGCGCGCCGTCCGGCTTGACGCAGCTGACGCCCGGAATATCGTTGATCAGTTCCCAGGCGCGCTGGCGCTGTTCATACAGCCTGCCGCCCGGCACGATAAACTCGCTGATGCTCTGGTAGCCGCCCAGCGCGGTCTGAATGGCGTGCTGCGCAGGCACGTTAGCGCACAGGCGCATTGAGGCCAGCATTTCCAGCCCTTCAATGTAGCCTTTGGCATGTTTTTTCGGCCCGTTCAGCACCATCCAGCCCTGGCGGAACCCCGCCACGCGGTAGGTTTTTGACAGGCCGTTAAAGGTAATGGTTAACAGATCCGGCGCCAGCGCGGCGATAGAGTGGTGCTGAGCGGCGTCATAAAGGATTTTGTCGTAGATTTCATCGGCAAAAATGATCAAATTATGCTGTCTGGCCAGCTCCACGACTTCCAGCAGCAGCTCCTTGCTGTAAACTGCGCCGGTTGGGTTATTTGGGTTAATAATCACGATACCGCGCGTGCGCGGAGTGATTTTACTGCGAATGTCGTCCAGGTCCGGGAACCAGCCAGCCGACTCGTCACAAAGGTAGTGCACCGCTTTACCGCTGGAAAGCGAAACGGCGGCCGTCCATAGCGGATAATCGGGCGCCGGTACCAGCATCTCATCGCCGCTGTTCAGCAATGCCTGCATCGATTGCACGATCAGTTCGGAAACGCCGTTGCCGATATAAACGTCCTCGACGGTGATTTCGCGCAGGCCGCGAGCCTGATAGTGCTGCACGATAGCTTTACGCGCCGAATAGAGACCTTTAGAGTCGCAGTAACCCTGCGCGCTCGGCAGGTTGCGAATAACATCGACCAGGATTTCGTCAGGGGCTTCAAAACCAAAAGGCGCAGGATTGCCAATATTGAGCTTGAGGACTTTATTGCCTTCTTCTTCAAGGCGTCTGGCTTCTTTTAATACCGGGCCTCGGATGTCATAACAAACGTTATCGAGCTTGCTGGATTTATCAATTGGGGTCATTTCATTCGCCTTTGGCTGAGCCGCATTCCTGCCGTGGAAAAGTAAACCCGCACAATGTACTCCTCTCGCCAGCGCTTTTGAAGCCCGATAGCGGGTTTGCCCGGCGCGCCTGCGCGTTGTCTGAACGGCACAGCAGCAAAGCCCGTTCAGGTTCGACGCTTTTTCCAGGAGAAGGTTTAATAAAACTTACGCCTGCATTGGGTGCAGGAGCGTGTAAAAAAGCCCGTTTTTTTGCAAGCAAGAAGGCCATTTTTGTAACGATTAGGTAAAATAAGATGCATTGACACCGCATGAAACTATTCAGCTTTGCTTAACTGGCTGGTCAGTGGTTGCCCATCACCGCAGCAACAGGCGACGGTGACAAAAAGCGACAGAACCTTAACGGGAGAGCAGTCGTTGCTGATATATTGTTACTAATTGATAAATTTTTATGGTGCAAAGCGAGCAGAAGGTGCGATCCACAATAAAAAATTATTTTACTGATAAGAATAATCGGATTTGGGCTTAAAAAGTAATCGACAGTATGTCAGGATATCCTTCAGGAAAAAGGACGTATGACGAGCCTGTTTCCGGAACAATATTTAGCGCGTTTTATCGCCAATAATGTTAAGCTTTGTTTATTATTATTCCACTGTGACTACAGTGTTCTGGCTGTTTGATTTTTTATGGTTGTCTTACACTAACAGCGCCGGGCTAATCCAGCGGGCGGCTGGACGGTAACAGGGTGTGGCGGCAGGTAACCTGACGCACGCTGAAGTACCAAACGTATAAATCTGTCAGCGGCCTTGCAACGGCATCAGTCGGGCATATTGGGCCGCTGGGATAACGCGTTTGTGATTAAGGCAATGACGAGCCAACGGGTCGCATTGCCTACGGTTGTCTCTCTATCTTATTGATAAAGCAGATAATAACACCAGGATAGTAGTATCTTAAAAATCTTATAAAAGTGAAGAAAACATGACCAGTGCAAATCGTCCAATTCTTAATCTCGATCTCGATCTGCTCAGAACGTTTGTGGCCGTCGCCGATCTGAATACTTTTGCCGCTGCCGCGGCGGCAGTATGCCGTACGCAGTCTGCTGTCAGCCAGCAGATGCAGCGTCTGGAGCAGCTGGTAGGGAAAGAGCTGTTCGCCCGGCATGGCCGTAATAAGCTGCTGACCGAGCACGGTATTCAGCTGCTGGGCTACGCCAGAAAAATCCTGCGCTTTAACGATGAAGCCTGCACCTCGCTGATGTACAGCAATATCCAGGGCGTGCTGACTATCGGCGCTTCTGACGATACGTCAGACACCATTCTGCCTTTCCTGCTCAACCGCGTGACCTCGGTTTATCCGAAGCTGGCTATCGATGTTCGCGTCAAGCGTAATCCATTTATGATGGAAATGCTGAACCAGGGAGAAGTAGACCTGGTGGTAACCACTTCCAGCCCGATGAACTTTACCTGGCAGGTCCTGCGTACTTCGCCCACGCTCTGGTACTGTGCGGCCGATTACGTGTTCCAGCGCGGAGAAGCAATTCCTCTGGTGCTGCTGGACGAGCCAAGCCCTTATCGTGATATGGCTATTGATCACCTTAACGAAGCGGGTATCCCGTGGCGCATCTCTTATGTGGCCTCTACGCTGGCTGCCGTCCGCGCCGCCGTTAAAGCGGGTCTGGGCGTGACCGCTCGTCCGGTAGAGATGATGAGCCCGGAACTCCGCGTGATGGGTGCAGCCGAAGGGTTGCCGATGCTGCCGGATACGGAATACCTGCTGTGCCGCAATCCGGAAAGCGACAACGAACTGGCGCTGGCTATTTTCAACGCCATGGAGTCGAGCAACGATCCCTACAATCTGACCGCTACGGGTCAGGATCGCTCCGCTTTTGCAGATGAAGACGAGTGATAATTCGGTTTCTCTAACATCCTGATTAATATTCACAAAAATTAGCAGAGTTGTCTAAAAAAGCCTTTCGAAACGGTTAGTGTTTCGGAGGGCTTTTTTTATGCCTTAATTTCCTTTCTCCCGCGTTTTTCTCCTGGTCTTTTTTATGCTGGTGTTTTAAAAAGCGCCAACGCCGTTTGTTGACCTTATCCGGCATCGTGAAAAAATTAAAAATCAAATTGAATTGATTTTGCTCACTTCTGCCTGGCTATTTTTTTCTCATAAAGACTAAAACCGTGTGCTGGATCAAAAAAATAACCCTTGTAAGGGGAAGGAAATGCAGGCAATTCCTGCCAGAATAGCCTGTGTTAAAACCGCGATCCGTGCAGGGAAATACCCGCTACACTTTAGTGCAGGGTCGGTCACTGACACGATTTAGCGCAATCTTTGCGCATCAAATGTTAAATAAATGCTACTTGTGTAAAATAACCTACGGATACTTTTATGAAAGTTGACAGAAGGTTATATAAAGGAGTAAAAAACCCCATAAAATTGCTGCTTAATCAACAAAGACAGCATAGTTTATCTGGTTTTTTATTTTTTCCCGTGAATCGAGGCTTCAGCCAACTGCCGTGCATGAGAGCAGCCCCCTGACGCCCTTTATTGAGTTAAGCAGAGTGTATGTCAACAACCACTGAAGTCGTCGCTCATCATTGGGCGTTTGCCGTATTTCTGATCGTCTCCATCGGTCTGTGCTGTGCAATGTTAGCCGGAGCGTGGTTTCTGGGCGGAAAAGCACGCGGAAGATACACAAATACCCCTTTTGAGTCCGGCGCCGCGCCGGTCGGCACCGCCAAGATGCGCATGTCCGCCAAGTTCTACCTGGTCGCCATGTTCTTCGTCATTTTCGACGTGGAAGCGCTCTATCTGTATGCATGGTCGACCGCCATCCGCGAAAGCGGCTGGATCGGCTTTATCGAAGCCACCATCTTTATTTTGGTACTGCTTGCCGGACTGGTTTATCTGGTGCGGATCCGCGCGCTGGACTGGGCACCCCCACCTCGCCGTGTGGTAGCCAAAACCACTACCGTTTCGCATTCCCATCGTCACACGCAGTAAAAGCGAGGCATAACAATGGATTATACGCTAACCCGCGCAGACCCGAACGGCGATAACGATCGCTACCCGCTGCAGAAGCAGGAGATCGTCACCGACCCGCTGGAAAAGCACGTTCATCAAAGCGTTTATATGGGCAAGCTCGAACATGCTCTGCACGATATGGTGAACTGGGGACGTAAAAACTCTCTGTGGCCGTTTAACTTCGGCCTTTCCTGTTGTTACGTAGAGATGACAACTTCCTTTACCTCCGTGCACGACGTGGCGCGATTTGGTTCCGAAGTTATCCGCGCCTCGCCTCGTCAGGCCGACTTCATGGTAGTAGCCGGTACGCCTTTCACCAAAATGGCACCGGTTATTCAGCGTCTTTACGACCAGATGCTGGAGCCCAAGTGGGTGATTTCGATGGGCGCCTGCGCTAACTCGGGCGGCATGTACGATATCTATTCCGTGGTGCAGGGCGTGGATAAATTCCTGCCGGTTGACGTTTATATTCCCGGCTGTCCGCCACGCCCCGAAGCCTATATGCAGGCTCTGCTGCTGCTCCAGGAATCGATCGGCAAAGAGCGTCGTCCGCTTTCCTGGGTGGTCGGCGATCAGGGCGTTTATCGAGCCAACATGCAGTCCGAACGTGAAAGGAAGCAGGGCGAACGCATTGCGGTCACCAACTTGCGCACCCCGGACGAAATTTAAGAGTTAATGAACAAGGCCCAAACAGCACGCAGAAAAAAATAATACGCGGGCGGCCTGTTCTGACGCCAATACTGAGTGCCTGTCGACAGGCCCACATGGTGAACGACCTATGACAGATTTAACCACGCAAGATCTCGCTCAGCCAGAATGGCAAACCCGGGATCACCTGGATGATCCGGTGATCGGCGAATTGCGTAACCGTTTTGGGCCAGATGCCTTTACCGTTCAGCCAACCCGCACCGGCATTCCGGTGGTCTGGGTAAGACGCGAACAATTATTGGAAATTGTAGAGTTTCTGCGCAAGCTGCCGAAGCCTTACGTCATGCTGTACGATCTGCACGGTATGGACGAACGCCTGCGCACGCATCGCGACGGACTGCCAGCGGCGGATTTTTCCGTTTTCTATCACCTGCTGTCCATTGAGCGCAATCGCGACATTATGCTCAAGGTGGCGCTGTCCGAAAACGATTTGCATGTACCTACCATCACCAAAATTTTCGCCAACGCCAACTGGTACGAGCGCGAAACCTGGGAGATGTTCGGTATTACGTTTGACGGCCATCCGCACCTGACGCGCATCATGATGCCGCAAACCTGGGAAGGTCATCCGCTGCGTAAAGATTACCCGGCGCGCGCTACCGAATTCGATCCCTTCGAGCTGACCAAGCAGAAAGAAGATCTGGAAATGGAGGCGATGACCTTCAAACCGGAAGAGTGGGGCATGAAGCGCGGCACCGCCAACGAGGACTTTATGTTCCTCAACCTGGGCCCTAACCATCCTTCGGCGCACGGTGCTTTCCGCATTATTTTGCAGCTGGACGGCGAAGAGATTGTCGACTGCGTGCCGGATATCGGCTACCACCATCGTGGCGCGGAGAAGATGGGCGAGCGCCAGTCCTGGCACAGCTATATCCCCTATACCGACCGCATTGAATATCTTGGCGGCTGCGTAAACGAGATGCCTTACGTGCTGGCGGTAGAAAAGCTGGCGGGCATTAAAGTGCCTGAGCGCGTTGACGTGATCCGCGTGATGCTTTCCGAACTGTTCCGTATCAACAGCCACCTTCTCTATATTTCTACTTTTATTCAGGACGTCGGGGCGATGTCACCGGTGTTCTTTGCCTTTACCGACCGCCAGAAAATTTATGACGTGGTGGAAGCTATTACCGGCTTCCGTATGCATCCGGCGTGGTTCCGCATCGGCGGCGTGGCGCACGATCTGCCGAAGGGCTGGGATCGTCTGCTGCGCGAATTCCTTGACTGGATGCCGAAGCGCCTGAAGGCCTACGAACAGACGGCGCTGAAAAACTCCGTGCTGATTGGCCGCGCCAAAGGCGTATCCGCCTACAACATGGAAGAGGCGCTGGCATGGGGCACCACGGGCGCGGGCCTGCGCGCAACCGGTCTGGACTTCGACGTGCGCAAATGGCGTCCTTACTCCGGCTACGAAAACTTTGATTTTGAAGTGCCGATTGGTGACGGCATCAGCTGCGCCTACACCCGCGTTATGCTGAAAATGGAAGAGATGCGGCAGAGTATGCGCATCCTGGAACAGTGCCTGAAAAACATGCCGGAAGGGCCGTTTAAAGCCGATCATCCGCTGACCACGCCGCCGCCGAAAGAGCGCACGCTGCAGCATATTGAAACGCTGATCACCCACTTCCTGCAGGTTTCGTGGGGTCCGGTGATGCCGGCCAACGAGTCTTTCCAGATGATTGAAGCTACCAAAGGGATCAACAGCTATTATCTGACCAGCGACGGCAGCACCATGAGCTACCGCACCCGCGTGCGCACGCCTAGCTTCCCGCATCTGCAGCAGATCCCTTCCGTCATCAACGGCAGCCTGGTATCCGATCTGATCGTTTACCTCGGCAGTATTGATTTTGTTATGTCAGACGTGGACCGCTAATTATGCACGATCAAAGAATTGCGATCGAAACGATCGAGCCTTCAGATGCTTTCGTCCTGAGTGCGACAGAGCATGATGCGATAGAACAGGAAAAGCACCATTACGAAGATGCGCGGGCGGCGTCGATTGAAGCGCTGAAAATCGTGCAGAAACAGCGTGGCTGGGTGCCGGATGGCGCTATCAAAGCCATTGCCGACGTGCTGGGCATTCCGGCCAGCGACGTAGAGGGCGTAGCCACGTTTTACAGCCAGATCTTCCGCCAGCCGGTTGGCCGCCATGTGATCCGCTACTGCGACAGCGTGGTGTGCCATATCACCGGCTATCAGGGTATTCAGGCAGCGCTGGAAGCCAGCCTGAACATCAAGCCGGGCCAGACCACGCCGGACGGCCGCTTTACGCTGCTGCCGACCTGCTGCCTGGGCAACTGCGACAAAGGCCCGACGATGATGGTGGATGAGGACACGCATGTGCATCTCACGCCGGAAAACGTCGTCACGTTACTGGAGCAGTATCAATGACCATTAAAGAGATTGTTCGTACTGCAGAGACGCACCCGCTGACCTGGCGTATGCGCGACGACAAGCAGGCGGTGTTCCTCGATGAATATCGCAGCAAAAACGGCTATGCCGGGGCGGAAAAAGCGCTGAAGGGCATGGCGCCTGACGAAATCGTGGCGCTGGTAAAAGATTCCGGCCTGAAAGGGCGCGGCGGCGCAGGTTTCTCCACGGGACTGAAGTGGAGCCTGATGCCGAAAGACGAATCCATGAACATTCGTTACCTGCTGTGTAACGCCGATGAGATGGAGCCGGGCACCTATAAAGACCGTCTGCTGATGGAGCAAATGCCGCACCAGCTGGTGGAAGGGATGCTGATTAGCGCCTTCGCGCTGAAAGCGTATCGCGGCTACATCTTCCTGCGCGGCGAATATATTGAAGCTGCCGTCAACCTGCGTCGCGCCATCGCGGAAGCGACCGAAGCGGGCTATCTCGGCAAAAACATTCTGGGCACCGGCTTTGATTTCGAGCTGATCGTGCATACCGGCGCGGGCCGCTATATCTGCGGTGAAGAAACCGCGCTGATCAACTCGCTGGAAGGCCGCCGCGCTAACCCGCGCTCCAAGCCGCCTTTCCCTGCTTCGGCAGGCGTCTGGGGCAAGCCGACCTGCGTCAATAACGTGGAAACGCTGTCCAATGTGCCGGCAATCCTCGCCAACGGCGTCGACTGGTACAAGAACATCTCTAAGAGCGACGATACCGGCACCAAGATGATGGGCTTTTCCGGCCGGGTGAAAAACCCTGGCGTCTGGGAGCTGCCTTTCGGCACCACGGCGCGCGAAATTCTGGAAGAGTACGCGGGCGGCATGCGCGATGGCCTGAAGTTTAAAGCCTGGCAGCCGGGCGGCGCGGGCACCGACTTCCTGACCGAATCGCATCTGGATCTGCCGATGGAGTTCGCCAGCATTGGCAAAGCGGGCAGCCGTCTGGGCACCGCGCTGGCGATGGCGGTCGACCACGAAATCAATATGGTATCGCTGGTGCGCAACCTGGAAGAGTTTTTTGCTCGCGAGTCGTGCGGCTGGTGTACACCGTGCCGCGACGGCCTGCCGTGGAGCGTAAAAATCCTGCGCGCGCTGGAGCGGAAAGAAGGCCAGCCGGGCGATATCGAAACCCTGCTGCAGCTTTGCCGCCAGCTTGGGCCGGGCAAAACTTTCTGTGCGCACGCGCCGGGCGCGGTAGAGCCGCTGCAGAGCGCCATCAAGTATTTCCGTGAAGAATTTGAAGCCGGCATGGCGCCGCAGGTTTACAGCAACGCGCACGCGATCGCCGGTATCCAGGCGAACCTGTTGAAGGCGCGCTGGTAAAAATACCGTGCAAACAAAGAAATGCGCGAAATAACCAAATTAATTGGCGTTGTAGCCAGGCAGCAAGAGAACGCATCCCCGGCAGCTTACTTCAGTAAGTGACCGGGGTAAGAGAACGCCGCTAACACCGCTACAACGTCAGGTAAGACGGTTATTTAAAGAATTGTGTTTAACGCTCGGTTTCGAGCCTTACTTGAGCAATTTCACTATGGCTACAATTCATGTAGACGGTAAAGAATACGACGTCGACGGCGCGGACAACCTGCTACAGGCTTGCCTCTCGCTCGGCCTTGATATTCCTTATTTTTGCTGGCATCCGGCGCTCGGTAGCGTCGGTGCCTGCCGCCAGTGCGCGGTAAAGCAATTCCAGAATGCCGAAGATACCCGTGGTCGCCTGGTGATGTCCTGTATGACGCCAGCCTCCGACGGCACCTTTATTTCTATTGATGACTGCGAAGCGAAAGAGTTTCGGGAAAGCGTGGTGGAGTGGCTGATGACCAACCACCCGCACGACTGTCCGGTCTGTGAAGAGGGCGGTAACTGCCATCTCCAGGATATGACGGTGATGACCGGCCACAGCTTCCGCCGCTACCGCTTTACCAAACGCACCCACCGCAATCAGGATCTCGGCCCGTTCATCTCGCACGAAATGAACCGTTGTATCGCCTGCTATCGCTGCGTGCGCTACTACAAAGATTACGCGGACGGCAAAGACCTGGGCGTGTATGGCGCGCATGACAACGTCTACTTCGGTCGCCCGGAAGACGGTGTGCTGGAGAGCGAGTTCTCCGGCAACCTGGTGGAAATCTGCCCTACCGGCGTATTTACCGATAAAACGCACTCCGAGCGTTATAACCGTAAATGGGATATGCAGTACGCGCCAAGCATCTGCCAGCAGTGCAGCGTCGGCTGCAACACCAGCCCCGGCGAGCGTTACGGCGAACTGCGTCGTATTGAGAACCGCTATAACGGCACCGTAAACCAATACTTCCTGTGCGACCGTGGCCGCTTCGGCTATGGCTACGTCAACCTGAAGGATCGTCCGCGCCAGCCGATGCAGCGTCGCGGCGACGACTGGATCGCGCTCAACGCCGAGCAGGCGATGCAGGGCGCGGCGGACGTGCTGCGCCAGGCGAAAAAAGTGATTGGTATCGGTTCGCCACGCGCCAGCGTTGAAAGCAACTTCGCGCTGCGTGAGCTGGTCGGTGCCGAGAACTTCTCCACCGGTATTCCGGCTGGCGAGCAGGCGCGTCTGGAACTGATGCTGAAAGTACTGCGCGAAGGCGGTATCCATACGCCAGCGCTGCGCGAAATCGAAAGCTACGATGCCGTGCTGGTGCTGGGCGAAGATCTGACCCAGGTCGGCGCACGCATCGCGCTCTCCGTGCGCCAGGCCGTTAAGGGCAAAGCGCGCGAAATGGCGGCGGCGCAGAAAGTGGCCGACTGGCAGATTGCGGCGATTATGAACATCGGCCAACACGCCAAACATCCGCTGTTTGTCACCAACGTAGACGAAACCCGTCTGGACGACATCGCCGCCTGGAGCTATCGCGCACCGGTGGAAGATCAGGCGCGTCTGGGCTTCGCTATTGCTAACGCGCTGGATGAAACGGCGCCGGCGGTAGACGGTCTCGATCGTGAACTGAGCGGTAAGATCGACGTAGTGGTACAGGCGCTGGCCGGCGCGAAGAAACCGCTGATTATTTCCGGCGTGCACGCGGGCAGCGAGGCGATGATCCAGGCGGCGGCTAACGTTGCCAGAGCGCTGAAAGGACGCGGCGCGGACGTGGGTATCACTTTGCTATCCGGCGCAGCCAATAGCGTGGGCCTGGGCATGATCGGCGGCAAGCCGCTGGATGCAGCGCTCGACGAGCTTTCAAGTGGTTCTGCCGATGCCGTTATCATTATGGAAAACGATCTCTTTCGCCATGCGCCAAAAGCCCGTGTCGATGCGGCGTTGACCAACACGCCGAACGTGATCGTTATCGATCATCAACGCACGGCGACCACCGAGAAAGCGGGTCTGATCCTTTCCACCGCCAGCTTTGCAGAAAGCGACGGCACCGTGGTCAATCAGGAAGGCCGCGCGCAGCGCTTCTTCCAGGTTTACGATCCGTCCTACTACGATGACAAAATCCAGATGCTGGAAAGCTGGCGCTGGCTGCACTCGCTGGCCAGCACCATCAGCAGCCGCGAAGTGGACTGGACGCAGCTCGATCACGTGATCGATGCCTGCGTGGCGGCACTGCCGCAGCTGGCCGGGATCAAGGCCGCCGCGCCGGACGCCAGCTTCCGTATTCGCGGTCAGAAACTGGCCCGCTCGCCGATCCGCGCCAGCGGCCGTACCGCGGCTCGCGCCAATATCAGCGTGCACGAACCGCGTCAGCCGCAGGATAAAGACACCATGTTCGCCTTCTCTATGGAAGGGAACAACCAGCCGAATGCGCCTCGTTCGCAGATCCCGTTTGCCTGGGCGCCAGGCTGGAACTCTCCGCAGGCGTGGAATAAGTTTCAGGACGAAGTGGGCGGCAAACTGCGCTTCGGCGATCCGGGCGTGCGCCTGTTCGAACCGGGCGAAGGCCAGCTGGAATGGTTCACCGCCGTGCCGGAAGCCTTCGCGGGCAAAGAGAACGGCTGGCGCGTCGCGCCTTACTTCCATCTGTTCGGCAGCGAAGAGATGACCCAGCGTTCACCGGTATTCCAGCAGCGTATGCCGCTGCCTTACGTGATGGTTAACCCGCAAGACGCGGCGAAACTGGGCGTCAACGCAGGCGCTACGGTCGCCTTCCGCTGCGCGGGCGAAACGCTGCGTCTGCCGGTTCGCTTCTCGACCGCCTTGCAGGCAGGGCAGGTGGGTTTACCGTTGGGCTTGCCGGGCGTACCGCCGTTCCTGCTGGGGGCAAGTATTGAGGATCTGCAGGAGGCAACACAATGAGCTGGCTGACACCGGAAGTTACAGATGTACTGATTGCCGTCGGCAAAGCGCTGGTGATCCTGTTTGTGGTGGTAGGCTGCGGCGCCTTTATGAGCTTTGGCGAACGTCGCCTGCTGGGCCTGTTCCAGAACCGCTACGGGCCAAACCGCGTCGGCTGGGGCGGTTCGCTCCAGCTGGTGGCGGACATGATCAAAATGTTCTTTAAAGAGGACTGGACGCCGCCGTTTACCGACCGCGTGATTTTTACGCTGGCGCCGATGATCGCGTTCACCTCGCTGCTGCTGGCAATGGCCATTGTGCCGGTCACCTCGACCTGGATGGGCGCGGATCTGAATATCGGTCTGCTGTTTTTCCTGATGATGGCCGGTCTGGCCGTGTACGCGGTGTTGTTTGCGGGCTGGTCGAGTAATAACAAATACTCGCTGCTGGGCGCGATGCGCGCCTCGGCGCAGACGCTGAGCTACGAAGTGTTCCTCGGCCTGTCGCTGATGGGCGTGGTGGCGCAGGCCGGTTCCTTCAATATGGTGGATATCGTCAACAGCCAGCAGCACCTGTGGAACATCATTCCGCAGTTCTTTGGCTTCCTGACCTTTGCCATTGCGGGCGTCGCGGTCTGTCACCGTCATCCTTTTGACCAGCCGGAAGCAGAGCAGGAGCTGGCCGACGGTTACCACATCGAATACGCCGGTATGAAGTTCGGCCTGTTCTTTGTCGGTGAATACGTCGGTATCGTAACCGTCTCTTCCCTGATTGTGACGCTGTTCTTCGGCGGCTGGAACGGTCCGTGGCTGCCGCCCGTTTTCTGGTTCGCGATTAAAACAGCTTTCTTCATGATGATGTTTATTCTGATCCGTGCTGCGCTGCCGCGTCCGCGCTACGACCAGGTGATGTCGTTCGGCTGGAAAGTATGTCTGCCGTTGACGCTGTTGAACCTGCTGGCGACTGCCGCAGTGATTCTGTACAACGCGCAGTAAGAGGTTATTACCATGAAAATAAAAGATATTCTGGTAGGGTTCGGCACCACGGTACGCAGTATCGTCCTGATCGGATCGAATGCTTTTGCCAAGCGTGAAACGCAGATGTACCCGGAGGAGCCGGTCTATTTGCCGCCTCGCTACCGTGGCCGCATCGTGCTGACCCGCGATCCCGACGGCCAGGAGCGCTGCGTGGCCTGTAACCTGTGCGCGGTAGCCTGTCCGGTAGGCTGTATTTCGCTGCAAAAGGCAGAAACGCTGGACGGCCGTTGGTATCCGGAGTTTTTCCGCATCAACTTCTCGCGCTGCATTTTCTGCGGCCTGTGTGAAGAAGCCTGTCCGACCACCGCTATCCAGCTTACCCCTGATTTCGAGCTGGGCGAGTTTAAGCGGCAGGATCTGGTTTATGAAAAAGAGAACCTGCTGATCTCCGGGCCGGGCAAATATCCGGAATATAACTTCTACCGGATGGCGGGCATGGCGATCGAAGGCAAAGACAAAGGTGAAGCGGAAAGCGAAGCCAAACCCATCGACGTCAAGGGTTTGTTACCTTAAGGAGCCAGGCATGGAATTTGCGTTTTATCTTTGCGGACTGGTGGCCGTGCTGACGACGTTGCGCGTTATCACCCACACCAACCCGGTCCACGCGCTGTTATATCTGATTATTTCACTGCTTTCGGTGGCGGGCGTGTTTTTCTCGCTGGGCGCTTATTTCGCCGGGGCGCTGGAAATTATCGTTTATGCGGGCGCTATCATGGTGCTGTTCGTGTTTGTGGTGATGATGCTAAACCTGGGCGACAGCGTGCAGGCGCAGGAGCGCGAGTGGCTGAAGCCGGGCGTCTGGTTCGGCCCCGGTCTGCTGTCGCTGCTGCTGCTGGTGGTGATGGTTTACGCCATCCTGACTATTAATGACCAGGGCATTGACGGCACGATGATCGATGCCAAAGCGGTCGGCATCAGCCTGTTCGGCCCTTACGTTCTGGCGGTGGAGCTGGCTTCCATGCTGCTGCTGGCCGGTCTGGTGGTGGCTTACCATATCGGTCGCGAACAGCGTCCGGGCGAGGTGTTAAGCAATCGCCCTGATGCGGTGAAGAAGGAGGAAAACGCATGATCCCTTTGCAACACGGGCTTATCCTGGCGGCCATCCTGTTTGTGCTTGGCCTGACCGGCGTGGTGATCCGCCGCAACCTGCTGTTTATGCTGATCAGCCTTGAGATCATGATCAACGCGGCGGCGCTGGCGTTTGTGGTCGCGGGCAGCTATTGGGGACAGGCGGACGGTCAGGTGATGTATATCCTGGCGATCAGCCTGGCCGCTGCCGAGGCAAGTATTGGCCTGGCGCTGCTGCTGCAGCTGCATCGTCGCAGCCAGAACCTCAATATTGATAAAGTGAGCGAGATGCGCGGATGAATCTTCTCTATTTAACTATTTTATTCCCGCTGATCGGTTTCGTGCTGCTGGCATTTTCGCGCGGCCGCTGGTCAGAAAATCTGGCCGCTACGGTAGGGATGGGCTCCGTAGGGCTGGCCGCGCTGGTCACGCTCTATGCCGGACTGGATTTCTTTGCGCAGGGCCAGGCTGTTTTTAATCAGGCGCTGTGGACCTGGATGCACGTTGGCAACTTTGATATCAAAGTCAACCTGACGCTGGACGGCCTGTCGCTGACCATGCTGTCGGTGGTCACGGGCGTTGGCTTCTTTATCCATATGTTCGCCTCCTGGTATATGCGCGGCGAAGAGGGCTACTCGCGCTTTTTCGCCTATACCAACCTGTTTATCGCCAGCATGGTGGTATTGGTGCTGGCCGATAACCTGATGCTGATGTATCTGGGCTGGGAAGGCGTGGGGCTTTGCTCTTACCTGCTGATCGGTTTCTACTATACCAACCCGAACAACGGCGCGGCGGCGATGAAAGCTTTTATCATCACGCGCGTCGGCGACGTCTTCCTGGCGTTTGCGCTGTTTATTCTCTACAACGAGCTGGGCACGCTGAACTTCCGTGAGATGGTCGAGCTGGCGCCTGCGCACTTTGCGGCGGATAACCCTATGCTGCAATGGGCGACGCTGATGCTGCTTGGCGGCGCGGTAGGTAAATCGGCACAGCTGCCGCTGCAAACCTGGCTGGCGGATGCGATGGCAGGCCCGACGCCGGTCTCTGCGCTGATCCACGCCGCGACCATGGTAACGGCGGGCGTTTATCTGATTGCCCGCAGCCACGGTCTGTTTCTGATGACGCCGGAAGTGCTGCACCTGGTGGGGATTATTGGCGCGATTACGCTGGTGCTGGCGGGATTTGCCGCGCTGGTGCAAACCGATATCAAACGCGTGCTTGCCTACTCCACCATGAGCCAGATTGGCTACATGTTCCTGGCGCTTGGCGTGCAGGCGTGGGATGCGGCGATTTTCCATCTGATGACCCATGCGTTCTTTAAAGCGCTGCTGTTCCTCTCGTCCGGTTCGGTGATCCTGGCCTGCCACCACGAGCAGAACATTTTCAAAATGGGCGGCCTGCGCAAAAGCATCCCGCTGGTTTATGCCTGCTTCCTGGTAGGCGGCGCGGCGCTGTCGGCGCTGCCGCTGATCACCGCTGGCTTCTTCAGTAAGGACGAGATCCTGGCGGGTGCGCTGGCGAACGGTCATATTAATCTGATGGTGGCCGGTCTGGTCGGGGCCTTTATGACCTCGCTCTACACCTTCCGCATGATTTTTATTACCTTCCACGGCGAAGAGAAAATTCACGCGCACGCAGGCAAAGGCATTACGCACCATCTGCCGCTGATTGTGCTGCTGATCCTCTCCACCTTTATTGGTGCGCTGATTGTTCCTCCGCTGCGCGGCGTGCTGCCGGAAACCACCGAGCTGGCGCACGGCAGCGTGCTGACGCTGGAAATCACTTCTGGCGTAGTGGCGATTATCGGCATCCTGCTGGCGGCCTTTCTGTGGCTGGGCAAACGCTCGCTGGTTAACAGCATCGCTGGCAGCGCGGTTGGCCGATTCTTCACCACCTGGTGGTTCGCCGCCTGGGGCTTCGACTGGCTTTACGACAAAATTTTCGTCAAGCCTTATCTGTTCGTCGCCTGGGCCCTGTCACGCGATCCGCTGAATGCGCTGATGAATATCCCGGCCCTGTTCTCCCGCCTGGCTAACAAAGGGCTGGTGGTCAGCGAAAACGGCTATCTGCGCTGGTACGTCGCTTCGATGAGCGTCGGTGCGGTCGTGGTGCTCGCGCTGTTGATGGTGGTCTAAAAGTTTGTGAGCGGGGTGGGGCGGTTTGCTCCAACCCAATGAAAATATTTTGAAAATATTCCCCTGATAAATGGGCGTCATCGGCGACGGGAGTTTGGTTTTCGCCAGCGCGCAGCAACCGCAGCATACTTTAGTATGTGAGGATTGTGAGCACTGCCGGAAATCAAAATACCGAGCAAGATAGCCCAAACGGGGACAAAAGAAGGGAAAAAACCGCCATGTTATTACCCTGGCTTATACTCATCCCGTTCATCGGCGGCCTGCTTTGCTGGCAGTTTGAACGCTTCGGGAGCAAGGTGCCGCGTTGGATAGCGCTGATCTCGATGGGGCTGACGCTGGCGCTCTCGCTACAGCTCTGGCTGCAGGGCGGCTATTCGCTGACCCAGGCCGCCGGGCTGCCGCAGTGGCAATCCGAGTTTCTGGTTTCCTGGATACCGCGTTTCGGTATCAACGTGCATCTGGCGCTGGACGGCCTGTCGCTGCTGATGGTGGTGCTTACCGGCCTGCTGGGCGTGATGGCTATCCTCTGCTCCTGGAACGAAATTGAGAAATGGCAGGGCTTTTTCCACCTGAACCTGCTGTGGATCCTGGGCGGCGTTATCGGCGTGTTCCTGGCTATCGATCTGTTCCTGTTCTTCTTCTTCTGGGAAATGATGCTGGTGCCGATGTACTTCCTGATCGCGCTGTGGGGACACAAGGCGTCGGACGGGAAAACGCGTATCACCGCGGCCACCAAGTTCTTTATCTACACTCAGGCCAGCGGCCTGGTGATGCTGATTTCGATTCTGGCGCTGGTCTTCGTTAACTACAACGCCACGGGCGTCTGGACGTTTAACTACGAAGATCTGCTGAAAACGCCAATGAGCAACACCGTTGAGTATCTGCTGATGCTGGGCTTCTTTATCGCCTTCGCGGTGAAAATGCCGGTGGTGCCGCTGCACGGCTGGCTGCCGGATGCGCACAGTCAGGCCCCGACGGCCGGTTCCGTTGACCTGGCGGGCATTCTGCTGAAAACGGCGGCTTACGGTCTGCTGCGCTTTGCGCTGCCGCTGTTCCCGAACGCGTCCGCCGAGTTCGCGCCGATTGCGATGTGGCTGGGGATTATCGGGATTTTCTACGGTGCCTGGATGGCCTTCTCGCAGTACGACATCAAACGCCTGATCGCCTACACCTCTATTTCGCACATGGGCTTTGTGCTGATTGCTATCTATACCGGCAGCCAGCTCGCTTTCCAGGGCGCGGTGGTGCAGATGATTGCGCACGGTCTTTCCGCCGCAGCGCTGTTTATCCTGTGCGGCCAGCTTTATGAGCGTCTGCACACTCGCGATATGCGTCAGATGGGCGGGCTGTGGGCGCGCATCAAGTGGCTGCCAGGTCTGTCGCTGTTCTTTGCCGTAGCGAATCTGGGGATGCCGGGCACGGGTAATTTCGTTGGCGAATTTATGATCCTGACCGGCAGCTTCCAGTCGGTGCCGGTGATCATCGTCATTGCTACCTTTGGTCTGGTGTTCGCTTCCGTATACTCGCTGATTATGATGCAGCGGGCCTATTACGGCGCACCGAAGTCAGAAACGCCGCTGCGGGGGATGTCGCCGCGCGAGTTCCTGATGATTATGGTGCTGGTGGTTCTGCTGCTGCTGCTGGGCGTTTACCCACAGCCGATTCTGGACACCTCACATGCTGCAATGAGCAATATTCAGCAGTGGTTTACCGCTTCAATTTCAACTACAAGGCCGTAATTCGCCATGACAATAACTCCTCAACATTTGATCGCGCTGCTGCCCATGCTGATCGTCGGATTGACGGTGGTAGTCGTGATGCTCTCCATTGCGTGGCGGCGCAACCACTTCGTCAATGCCACGCTGGCGGTAGTAGGGCTGAACCTGGCGCTGTTCTCACTCTGGTTCGTGGGACACGCGGGCGCGATGGACGTGACGCCGCTGCTGCGCGTCGATGGCTATTCAATGCTCTATACCGGCCTGGTGATTTTAGCCAGCCTGGCAACCTGCACCTTCGCCTATCCGTGGCTGACCAACTACCCGGATAACCAGGAAGAGTTCTACCTGCTGGTGCTGATTGCAGCATTGGGCGGCGTGGTGCTGGCAAGCGCTAATCACCTGGCTTCGCTGTTTATCGGTATTGAGCTGATTTCCCTGCCGCTGTTCGGCCTGGTGGGCTACGCCTTCCAGCTGAAGCGCTCGCTGGAAGCCAGCATCAAATACACCATTATGTCCGCTGTGGCTTCCTCTTTTCTGCTGTTCGGTATGGCGCTGCTTTATGCCAACTCCGGCAACCTGGGCTTTATTGCGCTGGGCCGCAGCCTGAACGACGCAATGCTGCAACAGCCGCTGCTGCTGGCGGGGCTGGGCATGATGATTGTGGGCCTGGGCTTTAAGCTGTCGCTGGTGCCTTTCCACCTGTGGACGCCGGATGTCTACCAGGGCGCGCCTGCGCCGGTGTCGACCTTCCTGGCGACCGCCAGCAAAATCGCCATTTTCGGCGTGGTGATGCGCCTGTTCCTGTACGCGCCGGCCGCCGACAGCGAAGCGGTACGTCTGGTGCTGGCGATTATCGCGTTTGCCTCGATTCTGTTCGGCAACCTGATGGCGATTTCGCAGAGCAATATCAAACGTCTGCTGGGCTACTCTTCCATTGCGCATCTGGGCTATCTGCTGGTGGCGCTGATTGCTATCCAGACGCATCAGCTGTCGCTGGAAACGGTGGGCGTTTACCTGGCCGGTTATCTGTTCAGCAGCCTGGGCGCTTTCGGCGTGGTCAGCCTGATGTCCAGCCCGTATCGCGGCCCGGACGCGGACTCGCTGTATTCCTATCGCGGCCTGTTCTGGCACCGTCCGATCCTGTCGGCGGTGATGACGGTAATGATGCTGTCGCTGGCGGGTATCCCAATGACGCTGGGCTTTATCGGTAAATTTTACGTGATTGCCGTAGGCGTGGGCGCGCAGCTGTGGTGGCTGACTGGTGCGGTAGTGGTAGGCAGCGCAATCGGCCTTTACTACTATCTGCGCGTGACCGTTAGCCTGTATCTGAACCCACCGGAGCTGTTGCAGCGCGATACGCCAGCTAACTGGGCCTTTACCGCCGGCGGCGTGGTTGTACTGATCTCGGCGATTCTGGTGCTGGTGCTGGGTATTTATCCGCAGCCGCTGATCTCGCTGGTGCAGATGGCGCAGCCGCTGATGTAACTCAGCAGGCTGTTAAAAAATCCCGGCTCCTGACTGACAGGCCGGGATTTTTTTGTGCGCAACCGGGCAGGCTTCAGTCCACCAGGTTGACGCCCAGGCTTTCCAGCAGGCTTAACGCTTCCAGACGGGAAAACGTTGCGCCTGCCACCGAATTGTTCAGTACATTGATGGAGAAATCGCGCGAGTCGGTCAAATCCGCCGCCTGAAGATTGGTTCTGTTAAACAAGCTTCCGGCCAGATCGCAGTTCAGTATTTCGGCTTTGCTCAGATCGCACTCTCTGAAATCCACGTCATGCAATTGGCACTCCATCATTTTCACTTCTTGCAGCGTCAGGCCGAAAAAGGAGGCGTTGGACAACAGGCATTGCGTAAAACGCAGCTCGTGATCCAGATTAAAAGCGGGCCAGTAAGCGCGCGTCCAGTCTGTGCCGCTGAGTTTGCATTCGGTAAAGCTGACCTCGTTAAAACGCGAATCGGGCATTTCCATCACGCTGAGATTACACTGGTCGAAGCGGCAGTTAATAAATTTGCAGCGGATAAACCTGGCGGCGGTAAAGTTGCAGTGGCTGAAGTCGCATCCTTCAAAAATGACGCCTTCAAAACAGGCGGACGGCAGCGCCTGCCTGTCGAAGCAGGTATCGAAATACTCTTTATGATCGGTTATTTTTGTCATATAAAACCTTAGCCTGTGCGGAAGGGAATGGCAGTATCCCTCACCCGACAGTCACAAAATTGACGCACATCGGGAGAAAGAAAATGGAGATCCGCTGGCAGAATCTACATCATAGCGAGCTGAATGCAACTCAGCTGTACCAGATCCTGGCGTTACGCAATGCGGTGTTTATCGTCGAGCAGAACTGTCCTTATCAGGACGTGGACGGCGCGGATCTGGCCGGTGAGAACCGTCATTTACTGGGCATAGCGAATAACCAGCTGCTGGCCTATGCGCGCCTGCTTGCGCCAAAAAACGACGAGGAGCCGGTGAAGATTGGGCGAGTGATCGTCTCTGGCGAGGCGCGAGGCCTGAAGCTGGGCAACCGGCTGATGGAGCAGGCGATTGTTGACTGCGAGCGCCACTGGCCGCAGCACGACATCTTTTTATCCGCTCAGGCGCATCTGCAGGATTTTTACGGACAGTTTGGCTTTAAGCCGACGGGCGAGGTCTATCCGGAAGACGGCATCCCGCATGTGGATATGGAAAGGGCGCGGATACACAAATAAGTAAGAGAGCGGAAAGACGCCTTAACAATGGCTTCTTAACAGCACGTCGGCTGCTGACGTTTGCCAGCGGTGGCAAGCCCTGCGTTAGCAGGGCTATCCGGGCGGGTCACGCCACTTTTTTTGCTTTCTTGCCGGACTGTTTTTTCATCTCTTCAGAGTGAACCTGGCGTAAAATTCTTTTTTTCTCGCAGTCGGTAAATCTTGTCAGCACCTGCCTGATCAGCGGCTGATAGCCCAACCCCGCAAGCTCTGCAATCATTTTGAGATCTTCAATCAGCGACTTGTTAAGACGTATTGAGATGGGCTGTAGCTCAAGCGCCTCATTAATCTCTTTTTCAAACGCCGCAGCGCTTGCCTCGCTGGAAATTTTAACATGCGCTTCGCTACGCCCAAGCACGCCTTCTTCCCATGCGGCATCCGTTGAGGCGATGAGAGAGGCGTTTTGGTCTGGCTTGTTAACGTTGTTACTCATAGTTTTTCGTATCCATATTTGTTGTAGATGCGTATTTCGTCATCGTTAGGGGCGTAGGCCGTCCTGATAGCTACCCCTCTACCCGGATAAAAGATAAAAACCACTTTGAGTTTTATTCCATAATCCGTTTCAGCAATAAACCAACGCGTCGGAGGATCTGACTGATGATCCTCTCTGTTATCTTCAAGAAAATGCCCGTCCCTGTTGGAAAAGCACTGGATTATTTCATCTTCCGTTACGGGAGGCTTTTTTTCAGACAGTTTCAGCCTGATTTTCTGAGAAATCATCAGCTCCATGATGTTTCATCCTTCTTCCCTGATTTTTGTATATACAAGATAAGTCCACTTTATAGCCATTTCAAGTGGTTTTCTTATTTTAATACCAAATTTAAAGGATTTTTTGTATATACAATTTTCCATTGCGGATATTGGCGATCGGATTGATGACAGAGGCCAGCAAGCTCGATACGGAGTGGCTGGCTTAGAATTACTTAGCTCAACCGGGCGTGAGGCAGGGGCGTCAGGTTGGCTTGCGCTACCCGATGGGATAATGCTGTCCGATTTTTTCTACAGCAGGCAGCGCCGTTCTTCTCGCGCCAGGCATCGTAGCCTGATGTCGGCACAGGACTTTCTTTGTAGGTAACAGAAATTAGCCGGACGGCTTTTGCGAGTACCCCTGTGCCATTTGCCTGAATTGAACAGGGATAAAAAAGGCGAGGAGTTCCTCGCCTGTTAACGTTTAGCCCGCCGTCATCTGCCGGTCATCAACGTATTTACGCTTATCCGGCGCCGGTGGGAAATACTGATAGAGCCAGGTTTCGGTCAGCGTCTGGTCTTTGGTGCGCAGGAACAAACGCAGGTTAACCGGCTCGACGGAATCGCTGTTCGGATACCAGTCAAACAGAATGCGATAGCCGTCAATCGGCTCGACATACAGGATCTCGACCTGTTTAACGGTGCCCGAGGTGACCGTAATCACCGGTTCGATGCCTTTTGGCGCGGCCGCTTTCAGATCGCCGCCGACAAAATCCACCGCAAAACGGCGTGCCCAGACGTCCGGATAATGCTCGCCCGGCGCCCAGCCTTCAGGGAAGCCGCCCATACCGGTGCGGGTTGCCTTCACGCGCGACAGATCGCTGTGAACCGGCGGCAGGCCGCTCCAGTAAAGCTTGTAGCTGAAGCTGTGCGCGCTGCCGGCCTTGATGCTTTCTGTAGGACGCCAGAAGCACACGATATTATCCAGCGTTTCGCCCGTGGTCGGGATCTCCATCAGGTTAATTGCGCCTTTGCCCCACTTGCCGACCGGCTCCACCCACAGGCTCGGACGCTTGTTGTACCAGCCGATCACATCCTGATAATTCTCAAAGTCGTGATCCAGCTGCAACATGCCGAAGCCGCGCGGGTTCTCGTCCTGATAGGCGTTAAACGTCAGCCGCTGTGGATTATTCAGCGGGCGGCAAATCCACTCGCCGCTGCCGGTCCACATCGCCAGGCGATCGGAGTCGTGGATCTGCGGATGGATAGTGTCACACATGCGGCGCTCGTTGGTGCCGCAGCTGAACATGGTGGTCATTGGTGCAATGCCCAGCTGGTCGATATCTTTACGGGCATAAAGGTGGTTTTCCACCTCCATGACTACGCGTTTCTCTTCGCAGTGAATAATAAATTTAAACGCGCCGGTGCAGCTCTCGCCGTCCAGTAAGGTATAGACGGTGAAGGTGGTGTCATCGGCTTTTGGCGTTTCAAACCAGAAGGCGGTAAAGTCCGGAAACTCTTCTTTGCTGCCGAAGGTGTTGATAGCCACGCCGCGTGCGGAAAGACCATACTGATAAGTATCGTCAACCGCGCGGAAGTAGCTGGCGCCCAGAAAGGAGACGATATCACGGCTGGCCAGCTCCGGCTTTTTAAACGCGCGGAAACCGGCGAAGCCTAAATCGGTTTTGCCTTCCAGCTGTTTAGTATCGACTTTGGCGTCGTTGTAGTTAAACAGCTCGGGGCGGAAGTGAATTTCACGCGCCTGCCGATCGGCATCCACGGAGAACATGCGTAAACGGCGTTTAAACCCCATGCCGACGTGGAAAAACTGCACGTCAAGCTCGCGATCGGCGTTGCCGTTCCACAGCGAATGATTCGCATCGTACTGAATTTCGTTGTAGGCCTGCGGCGTCAGGGTGGCCAGCGTTTCGGGCAGGGGAGCGGGCGCGCCGCCGTAAGGTTTCTGCGCAAGGGTTGCGGCCATTTTTTGCAACACGTCAAAATCGAAACGCTTTGCCGAGCCGTCGGCGATATCGGTGTCGGCCCAGGCGGCCTGTGCAAACAACGTCGATAAACCGGACATCCCGCTTACCGTAGCGAAAGCCATTGACGCCTTCATAAACATTCTTCGATTCATGCCAGAGTCATATCCTTTGCTGAACGGAACTGTAAAAACTGCGCTAGATCTGTGGCTATAAGAGCCTGTTTTAGCTGAATTGTGAGCGGGTCACAGGGAGTTACGACAGCGTGTGGCGTCAGAAATTCATTCAGGCAAAATTTAGCAGATAAATCTGACAAAAGCAGGCATTTAACGGGAATCAATATCAGCCGATTCCTGGGCGGATAAACAAGCAAAGCGGCAAAAAGTGTCTATAGTTAAAGGTATTATTCGCACAAGGAGATGTTATGGCTAAGACAACTGACCCACAAGAACTCGACACCCGCCTGGATGACGATCTGGCTCTGCTGACCGAAACGCTGGAGGAAGTGCTGAAATCATCTGGCGATCCGGCCGATCAGAAATATGTTGAGCTGAAAGCCAAAGCGGAAAAATCGCTGAACGACGTTAAAGCACGCGTCAGCAACGCCTCAGATAACTACTACCATCGCGCTAAACAAGTTGCCAGCCGTGCTGATGAGTATGTTCATGAGAAGCCGTGGCAGGGCATCGGCGTAGGCGCTACGCTGGGCCTGGTGGTAGGACTGCTGCTGGCGCGTCGCTAAGCGATAACGCCGGGCGCTACGCCAGTAATAACGGGCACCTTCAGGGTGCCCGTTTTGTTTTTGCCGCCCAGGTTGCCAAAGTGAAAATAACACGTTAATCCTGCCCTAAATCAAAATCGGCCCACCTGGGCGCTCTTATACTGCCCGCTGCTTGTTTGATCTGGAGTGGGTGATGTCGCACAGTATCTTCAACCGCCGCTGGGCCGCCGTTATACTGGCAGCCCTTAGCCGTCATGGCGTGCAGCACATCTGTATTGCACCCGGTTCCCGATCCGCGCCGCTGACGCTGGAAGCCGCCGCGGGCAACCTGATCTGTCATACCCACTTTGACGAGCGCGGCCTCGGCTATCTGGCGCTGGGCCTGGCGAAAGCGACGCAGCGTCCGGTAGCGATAATCGTCACTTCAGGCACCGCCGTCGCCAATCTTGCGCCCGCCGTGATCGAAGCCAGCCTGACCGGCGAACGCCTTATCGTGCTCAGCGCCGATCGCCCGCCGGAACTCATCGGTTGCGGCGCCAATCAGGCCATCATCCAGCCCGGTATTTTCGCCAGCCACGTCGGCGGCGCGCTGGATCTTCCCCGACCCTCTGCAGATATTCCGTCTCGCTGGCTGGTTTCGGCCATTGATGCGCTGCTGCAACAGCATCCTACAGGCGCCGTACATATCAACGTGCCTTTTGCCGAACCTTTATACGGCGAAGCGTCCTCGGCGTTCCAGACCTGGCACGATGCGCTGGGCAAATGGTGGCTCGAAGACACGCCCTGGCTGAACATCCATGCGGAGCGGGCCACGCCTGTGCTCGACAGCTGGCCGCGCTGGCGGCAAAAGCGTGGGCTGATTATCGCGGGCAAAATCACGGCGCAGGAGGGCGTGGCGCTGGCTGAATGGGCAGAGACGCTGGGCTGGCCGCTGCTGGCGGATATACAGTCCCATACCGGCGCGCCGTTTCCCTGTAGCGAACTCTGGCTCCAGGAGGAACATGCGCGGCAGGCGCTCGATCGGGCGGAAATCCTTATTCAGTTTGGCGCCCGGCTTACCGGGAAAAGGCTGACCAGCTGGCTGGCGGCAGCGGATCCGGCGGCATACTGGCTCATCGATCCGCTGCCCGGCCATCTGGATCCCGCCCATCATCGCAGTCAGCGCATAGTGGCCGACATCGGCAAATGGCTTGTCGCGCATCAAGCCGTTTCGCAACCCGCATGGCTGCCTTCTCTACAGGCGCTGGCGCTGGAAACCCATGCAGCGCTCGCCGAAAGGCTACAGGATTTTGGTGAAGCGCAGCTGGCGCAGCGGCTGGCAGAGCTGCTGCCGGAGCAGGGCGCGCTGTTTCTGGGCAACAGCCTGACCATCAGGCTGGCCAACGCCTTTGCCCGACTGCCTGCTGGCTATCCCGTCTATGCCAGCCGCGGTGCCAGCGGCATTGATGGGCTACTTGCCACCGCGACCGGCGTACAGCGCGGCAGCGGCAAACCGTTGCTGGCGATAGTGGGCGATCTCTCGGCGCTGTATGACCTCAACAGCCTGGCGCTGACCGCCGGGCCGCTGGTGCTGATTGTGGTCAATAACGGCGGCGGACAGATTTTTTCCCTGCTGCCGACGCCTGAAAACGAGCGGGCGCGCTTTTTCACCCTGCCGCAGCAGGCGTGTTTCGCCAGCGCCGCCGCTATGTTCGGCCTGGATTACCGTCAGCCGGAAGACTGGCCATCGCTGCAGGCCGCTGTTGAAGCGGGCTGGCGCAGCACCACCGCCACGCTGATTGAGCTGAAGGTTGAGGCGGGCGCACCGTGGCTCGCCGGAGCATGGCGAAAATGATGCTGCACGCGCGCTGGCAGGGCGAACACCGCAGCGACAGGCCGACGCTGGTCTGGCTGCACGGCTTTTTGGGCAGCGGTCGGGAATGGCAGCCGGTGCAGGATTTTTTCCGCGACTGGCCGCAGCTGAGCATTGACCTACCCGGACACGGCGGCTCACGGGCGCAGCAGGTCAGCGGTTTTGAACAGCTTTCGGCGCGGCTGAACGCCACTTTGCGACAGCATCGCATTCAACGCTACTGGCTGATCGGCTATTCGCTCGGCGGCCGCGCGGCGCTGTATCACGCCTGCCGCTATGCAGATTCGTCGCTGGCTGGCGTGGTGGTGGAAGGCGCTCACTTCGGGCTGGCGTCGCCCCATGAGCGGGCGCAGCGGCTGGCTGACGATCGCCACTGGGCCAGCCTGTTCCGCCAGCAGCCGCTGGGCGACACGCTGCATAAGTGGTATCGCCAGCCGGTGTTTGCCGATCTGCGCGAACCGCAGCGGCAACAGCTGATCGCCCTGCGAGCCGATAACGATCCGCAGGCGCTGGCCGCTATGCTGCTCAATACCTCCCTCGCCCGCCAGCCGTATCTGCTGCCGGAAATCCAGCGCCTTCCTGTTTTCCACTATCTCTGCGGCGAGCACGACCTCAAATTTCAGCGTCTGGCCGCCGGGGCCGGGCTGCCGGTTACCACTATCCCGGCGGCGGGTCACAACGCCCATCGCGCCTGCCCACAGGCCTTTGCCGCCGCCCTGGCGCAAAAGCTCAACCCCGTTTAAGGAGAAATCATGATTTATCCCGATGAAGCGATGCTGTATGCGCCGACAGAGTGGCGGCCATGTGGCGACTACAGCGATATCCTCTATCACAAAACGTCGGACGGCATCGCCAGGATCGCCATCAACCGGCCCGAGGTGCGCAACGCTTTTCGGCCGCAAACCGTTAAGGAGATGCTGTATGCTCTGAGCGACGCGCGGCACGACGAGCAAATCGGCGTCATTATCCTTACCGGATCGGGCGATAAGGCTTTCTGCGCCGGCGGCGATCAAAAAATTCGCGGTGACTACGGCGGCTACCGCGACGAGGCAGGCGTACATCATCTTAACGTGCTGGATTTTCAGCGTCAGATCCGCACCTGTCCCAAGCCGGTAGTGGCGATGGTGGCAGGCTACGCGGTCGGCGGCGGGCACGTGTTGCATATGCTGTGCGATTTAACGATAGCGGCGGACAATGCGCAGTTTGGCCAGACCGGCCCCAAAGTCGGCTCTTTCGACGGCGGCTGGGGCGCGTCTTATATGGCGCGCATTGTTGGTCAGAAAAAGGCGCGTGAAATTTGGTTCCTGTGCCGGATGTACAACGCGCAGCAGGCGCTGGAAATGGGCCTGGTTAATACGGTCGTGCCGCTGGCTGAACTGGAAAAAGAGACGGTGCGCTGGTGTCGTGAGATGCTGCAAAACAGCCCGATGGCGCTGCGCTGCCTGAAGGCGGCGCTGAACGCCGACTGCGACGGCCAGGCAGGCTTGCAGGAGCTGGCGGGCAACGCGACCATGCTGTTCTACATGACGGAAGAGGGCCAGGAAGGGCGCAACGCTTTTAATCAGAAGCGGCAGCCGGATTTCAGCCGCTTTAAGCGAAATCCCTGATGCGCCGGGCGACGCTCTTTAATTACAACATACTAGTGACGGCGGGCGTGGTACTGCGCGATCGGCGGGTAGCATCGCGCCACGGGCTGCTGGTCAGGCTGGAAGAGGCGGGCCGGGAAGGCTGGGGCGAGATAGCGCCGCTGCCCGGCTTCAGTACGGAAACGGCGGCGCAGGCGCAGGCTGAAACGCTGCGTTGGCTGCAAGGCTGGCGATCGGGCGCGGAAACGGGACACGGCTTGCTGACGCCCGTGTCGCCATCGCTTTCGTCCTCAGCGCCATTACCAAAAGAGCACGGCCTGTCGCCTTCCGTGGCGTTTGGCCTCAGCTGCGCGCTGGCGGAACTGGCTGGCCTGCTGCCGTCAGCGGGCAACTATTCTGGCGCGATGCTGTGCACAGGCGATCCCGACGAGCTGATTGTTCAGCTTAACCAGCGGCCGCAGCCGGTAGCCAAGCTGAAAGTGGGCCTTTACGAAGCGGTGCGCGATGGCATAACCGCATCGCTGCTGCTGGAAGCGGTACCGACGCTGAGGCTGCGGCTGGATGCGAACCAGCAGTGGAGCCTGGAGAAAGCCAGGCAGTTCGCCCGTTTTGTGCCGGAGACTCTGCGCTCGCGTATCGCTTTTATCGAGGAGCCGTGCCGAACGCAGGAGGATTCACGTCTCTTTGCGCAGGAAACGGGCATCGCGCTGGCCTGGGATGAGAGCAGCCGAAGCCCAGGGTACGTCCCGACGGCGGAACCCCATTTGCGCGCTATCGTGATCAAGCCAACGCTTGTCGGCAGCCTGGCGACGGTTTGCGAAACTATCGCCCGAGCCAGCGAGGCCGGCCTGACGGCGGTGATTAGCTCGTCGGTGGAGTCGAGCCTGGGCCTGACGCAGCTGGCGCGGATAGCCAGCTGGCTGACGCCTGGCGTCGCGCCCGGTCTGGATACGCTTTCGCTAATGCAGCAGCAGCTGGTGCGCGCCTGGCCGGGGTCGCCGCTGCCGCTGACGGCTGCTGAAGACCTGGAGGAAGTATGCTGAGCGCTGACTGCTGGCCCTGGCTGTCGCTGACGGCTGCTGAAGACCTGGAGGGAGTATGCTGACTTCAGGCTGCTGGCCCTGGCTGCCGCTGACGCCTGCTAAAGACCTGGAGGAAGTATGCTGAGCGCTGACTGTTGGCCATGGCTGTACTGGGCGAAGCTGGCGCCGACTCGCCTCGCGCTGACGGTTGACGATCGCGCCTACTGCTGGGCGCAGCTGGCAGACCAAATCGAGGCGCTGGCGGCAGGCTTCCACGCGCAGGGCGTAAGCGCCGGAAGCGGCGTGGTGTTACAGGCCGCCAACAGCGAACGGGCCGTGCTGGCCTGGCTGGCGCTGCTGCGCTGCGGCGCGCGCCTGCTGCCTGTCAATCCCCGGCTGCCGGCCTGGCAGACTGCCGCGCTGCTGCCTTCGTTAAATATGGACTATGCGCTGACGCTGAACGGCGAGGGGCCAGCAAATATCCCTGCGTTAAAGACAATCAATCAAGCTGGCCCGATCCCGGCCCGCTGGCAGCGCGACGCCATCGCCACGCTGACGTTAACCTCCGGCTCCACCGGCCTGCCGAAAGCCGCTGCACACAGCTTTAACGCGCATTTCGCCAGCGCGCACGGCGTAACGACAAGGCTGAACTTTGGGGCGGACGACAGCTGGCTGCTCTCGCTGCCGCTGTTTCATGTTTCCGGCCAGGGCATTTTCTGGCGCTGGCTTTACCGCGGCGCAAGGCTGGTGCTCAGCGATAACAAAATCAGCCCGGAAGCGACTTTTGCCTCGCTGGTGCCTACGCAGCTCTGGCGTTTGCTGCAGGAGCCGACGCTGCGGCTGGGCACCGTTTTGCTTGGCGGGGCGGCTATTCCGCCAGCCTTGACCGCTCAGGCGGAAGCGCGCGGCATCGCCTGCTGGTGCGGCTACGGCATGACGGAAACGGCCTCGACCGTGGCGGCGAAAAGGGCGGACGGCGAGCCGGGCGTCGGCGAGCCGCTGCCCGGTCATAGCATCAGGCTAAACGAGGGAGAAATTACGCTACGTTCAGAGGCGTTGGCCTGCGGCTACTGGCAGGACGGGAAGCTGCTGCCGCTTACCGATAAGGAAGGATGGTTTCACACGCGCGATGGCGGTGTGCAGCGCGGTAACAATCTGCTGATTAGCGGGCGTCTGGACAATCTGTTTTTCTCGGCGGGGGAAGGTATTCAGCCCGAACAGCTGGAAGCGGTGCTGGCCCGGCACGAAACGGTGGAGCAGATTTTTATCGTGCCGCAGCCTGATGAGGAGTATGGTCACCGGCCGGTTGCGCTGGTGGCGCTCAAGGGCACGTCTTCGTTCGCGCCGCTGCAGGACTGGGCGGCAAAAAATCTGGCCGGGTTTCAACGCCCGGTGCGCTGGTACACACTGCCGAAGCTGAGCGGCGGCGGCATCAAGCCTTCCCGCAGGCAGCTGGCGGAGTGGGTGTTACGGCAGGAAAAACAGTAATGCCGGAACAAATTCCGGCATTACTGACTGTTGACAAAACTATGCTCAGCCGTCAGTTCGCTACTTCGTTGGGTGAATAGCCGCAGAGACAGAGCGGAACACGGAGATGCCGTGAATACGACTATCCAGGCTTGTTTCGCGCGTCCATGCGCGATCGCCTGTCCGCTCAGCCTCTACCGCTGTGGTGCTGCTGTAAAAAACGGCAATACACCCGCAGGCTTTTAAGTTGGTCATCAAACAATAATGCCGGGAAAATATCCCGGCATGGCTATGCTGACTGACGCTATCGAGGCCAAAGACGGCCCGACATTTAGCCCTGTTTTGCTTCTTTCAGCGCCTGTTCCACGCCTGCGCCGTAGGCCGGATGCACCTGATAAAAGAGCGCGAGCTGGCGCTGCTGGATAAACTCCGGTATCTGACGCAGCTCTCCGGCGATACGCTGGAACATCCGCTGGTGTTCCTCTTCGCTCAGCAGGTTAAACAGCGCGCGCGGTTGGGTGAAGTAGTCATCATCTTCGCGATGGTTCCAGTGGTCGGCTGCACCTTCCAGCGACAGCGGCGGCTCGCTGAAATCGGGCTGCTCCTGGAACACGTTAAAGCTGTTGGGTTCGTAGGTGGCGCCGTTGCCGCTGTTGCCGTCCACGCGCATCGCGCCGTCGCGATGATAGTTGTGGAAGGGACACTTCGGCGCGTTCACCGGGATCTGATGATGGTTGACGCCCAGACGATAGCGGTGCGCGTCACCATAGGAGAACAGGCGACCCTGTAGCATCCGATCCGGCGAGAAACCGATGCCGGGCACTACGTTAGCCGGGCTCATGGCGACCTGTTCCACTTCGGCAAAGTAGTTGTCCGGATTGCGGTTCAGCTCAAACTCGCCCACTTCAATCAGCGGATAGTCGGCGTGCGGCCAGACTTTGGTCAGATCGAACGGGTTGTAAGGCGTGGAGGAGGCTTCGGCTTCCGGCATAACCTGCACAAAGAATTTCCAGCGCGGGAAGTTGCCTTGCTCAATGGCGTCGAACAGATCGCGCTGCGAGCTTTCACGGTCGCGACCAATCAGCAGCGCGGCCTCATCGTCCATCAGGTTCTGAATGCCCTGTTCGCAGCGCATATGGAATTTAACCCAGAAGCGCTCCTGCTGGTCGTTGATAAAACTATAGGTGTGGCTGCCGAAACCGTGGATATGGCGATAGGAAGTGGGCAGGCCGCGATCGCTGAAGTCGATAGTCAGCTGGTGCAGCGACTCTGGCAGCTGCGAGAAGAAATCCCATTTGTAGGTTGGGTTACGCAGGTTGGTACGCGGATCGCGTTTCACCACGTGGTTCAGATCGGGGAACTTCAGCGGATCGCGCAGATAGAAAACGGGGGTGTTGTTGCCGACCAGATCCCAGTTGCCTTCTTCGGTATAAAATTTCATCGAGAAACCGCGAATATCACGCTCGGCATCGGCACCGCCGCGCTCGCCGGCCACGGTAGAAAAGCGCATAAACAGGTCGGTTTTTTTGCCCACTTCGGAAAAAATCTTCGCCCGGCTGAAACGGGTAATATCTTTAGTTACGGTAAAGGTGCCGTAAGCGCCGGAGCCTTTGGCGTGCATACGGCGCTCCGGGATCACTTCGCGGTCGAAGTGGGCCAGCTTTTCCAGAAACCAAACGTCCTGTAGCAGCATCGGGCCGCGGCGTCCGGCAGTCATTACATTATTATTATGGGCGACTGGCGCGCCTGAGGCGGTGGTGAGTCCTTTTTTGGTCATGAGCGCATATCCTCGTTAACTGAAGTGATACCTTTCAAAATTTCTTTTTCAATCGGCACTGGCTATTGTGTGGGCTATATTGCCCGCTTCGGTTAATCGACGGCAATCTGGCGTTAGCTATTGCTGCCATTTGCCGTATTGATGGTGAAATGACGTTGTAATTTCCCGTGAGGCTTCATACTGTTAAACAGGTCTGAACAATGCGGAGAAGAACATGATCAGAGTGGAAATGCTGTCTACCGGCGATGAAGTGCTGCACGGGCAAATCGTGGATACCAATGCGGCCTGGCTGGCCGAACTGTTGTTTCAAGAGGGATTACCCATGACGAGCCGCCAGACCGTTGGCGACAGTATGGAAGAGCTGGTCAGCGTGCTTACCGAGCGCAGCAAGGTGGCGGATGTGCTGATCGTCAACGGCGGCCTGGGGCCGACCAGCGATGATTTAAGCGCGGTTGCGGCGGCGAAAGCGGCAGGCGTCGGGCTGGTGATGCAGGAAGAGTGGCTGGCGAAGATGGAGGCGTTTTTTGCCGGACGCGGCCGCAAAATGGCCGACAGCAACCGCAAGCAGGCGGAAATCCCGGCGGGCGCCGAGATGATTGACAATCCGATCGGCACCGCCTGCGGTTTTGCGCTTCAGCTCAACCGCTGCTGGATCTTCTTCACCCCCGGCGTGCCGTCAGAATATAAAAGAATGGTCGAGGAGCAAATTCTGCCTCGTCTTAAAGCTCGCTTCCCGGTGTCAGACCCGCCGGTATGCCTGCGGTTGACTACCTTTGGTCGCGGAGAAAGCGATCTGGCGTCAGAAATCGAACCGCTGCCGCTGCCGGAAGGCGTGGTAATGGGATACCGCGCCTCAATGCCGATTATCGAGCTGAAGCTGAATGGCCCGGCCTCTAAGCTGCCTGAGATGGAGCAGTTCTGGCAGCAGGTGCGCGAGATCGCTGGCGAAAGCACGATTTTTGAAGGTACGGAAGGGCTGCCCGCGCAGCTGTCGCGTCGCCTGCAGGAACAGACCCATCGCCTGGCGGTCAGCGAACAATTTACCGCCGGACTGGTGCAGTATCAGCTCGCCTCGGTACAGGCGCCGCTGGCGGCGGGCAACGTGCTGCCGTCACAGGATGAAAGCCTGGCTGAACTGATGCAGCGCGCGCAACGGTTAGCCGAAGCGGATAAAGCCGATCTGGCGCTGGTGGTTGGCGCAGAAAAAGAAAATCACCTCGGCTTTGCCCTCTTTACGCCGCAGGGCTGCTGGAGCCAGCGGGTAAAGTTCAGCAACAACCGGCACGGGCTGAAGGCGCGTCAGGACGTTTCTGCCATGATGGCGCTGAATATGCTGCGGCGCTGGCTGGATGGTCTGGAGGTTACGGGCGGCCACGGCTGGATTGACGTGGTGGAGACGCAGCGAGGCTAAAAAAACCGCGCCGGAGGGCGCGGTTATTCAGCGTACAACTAAAGGTGCAGGATCTCGATCTCAATATCACCTTTAGCCTTGCAGCAGCACGGCAGGATCTCTCCCGGCTGAATAAAGGCCAGCGGTTTCTCCGCATAGCTGACTTCCCCTTTTACCAGGCGCATACGACAGGAGCCGCAGTAGCCTTCACGGCACTGAAACTCCACCTGATAGTTGTGGGCTTCCAGCGTCGTCAGCAGGTTAGGGTGATCCTCAGCGCATTCCAGACGCGTGCCGCAGGCGCTGAGGGTAACGTACATCCGCATGTTACAGCTGGAAGTCGTCGAAGTCGTTTTCGCCTACTTCGGAATCGATCTGCCCAACCAGATAAGAGCTGACCTCTACTTCCTGCGGCGCAACCTGCACGTTGTCCGAAACCAGCCAGGAGTTGATCCACGGGATCGGGTTAGAGCGGGTTTTAAACGGCAGCTCCAGACCCACAGCGTTCATGCGGATATTGGTGATGTATTCGATGTACTGGCAAAGAATATCTTTGTTCAGGCCAATCATCGAGCCGTCGCGGAACAGGTATTCCGCCCACTCTTTCTCTTGCTGCGCGGCCAGCACAAACAGGTCGTAGCACTCCTGCTGGCACTCTTTAGCGATTTCCGCCATCTCCGGATCGTCTTCGCCGCTTCTCAGCAGGTTCAGCATATGCTGAGTGCCGGTCAGGTGCAGCGCTTCATCACGGGCAATCAGCTTGATGATTTTCGCGTTGCCTTCCATCAGTTCACGCTCGGCAAAAGCAAACGAGCAGGCAAAGCTGACGTAGAAGCGGATCGCTTCCAGCGCGTTCACGCTCATCAGGCAGACATAAAGCTGTTTTTTCAGCGCTCTCAGGTTAACGGTCACGGTTTTGCCGTTGACCTGATGTGTGCCTTCGCCCAGCAGATGCCAGTAGTTGGTCATCTCGATCAGATCGTCGTAGTAGCCGGAGATATCTTTGGCGCGCGACAGGATCTGCTCGTTGGTAACGATATCGTCAAACACCACCGCCGGATCGTTAACGATGTTGCGGATAATATGCGTATAAGAGCGCGAGTGGATGGTTTCAGAAAACGCCCAGGTCTCGACCCAGGTTTCCAGCTCGGGGATCGAAATCAGCGGCAGCAGCGCCACGTTCGGGCTACGTCCCTGAATGGAATCCAGCAGCGTCTGGTATTTCAGGTTGCTGATAAAGATATGCTTTTCGTGGTCCGGCAGGCCCTGGTAGTCGATGCGGTCGCGCGACACGTCCACCTCTTCCGGACGCCAGAAAAAGGAGAGCTGCTTTTCGATCAGCTTTTCAAAAATGCCGTATTTCTGCTGGTCGTAGCGGGCGACGTTGACCGGCTGGCCGAAAAACATCGGTTCGTTCAGCTGGTCGTTTTTATTTTGCGAGAACGTGGTGTAAGCCATGACATTATCCAGTGAGGAAGGGCAGGGAAAACCCGGCCCGACGTAAAATCAGGGGGCGAAGCTCGCCCCGCTTTGGTTAAATCTTGCAGGCGCCGCTTTCACAGCCGTCATCCTGAATGGATGGCGCCAGGTCGTCCTGAGCATCTTCCGCGCCGTCGCGGGTGTTCTGGTAATAAAGCGTTTTCACGCCGAACTTATAGGCGGTCAGCAGATCTTTCAGCAGCTGTTTCATCGGCACGCGACCGTTGGCAAAGCGCGTCGGATCGTAGTTGGTGTTCGATGAAATCGCCTGGTCGATAAACTTCTGCATCAGGCCGACCAGCTGCAGATAGCCGTCGTTATTCGGCATATCCCACAGCAGCTCATACTGATCTTTTAGACGCTCATACTCCGGCACCACCTGACGCAGAATGCCGTCTTTGGAAGCCTTGATGCTGATATGGCCGCGCGGCGGCTCAATGCCGTTGGTGGCGTTGGAGATCTGCGAAGAGGTCTCTGACGGCATCAGCGCGGAAAGCGTGGAGTTGCGCAGGCCGTGCGTTTTAATCGCCTCGCGCAGCGCTTCCCAGTCCAGGTGCAGCGGCTCGTTGCTGATCGCATCCAGATCTTTCTTGTAGGTGTCGATCGGCAGAATGCCCTGCGCATAGGTGGTTTCGTTAAACCACGGGCAGGCGCCTTGCTCCTGTGCCAGCTCGTTGGAGGCCTTCAGCAGGTAGTACTGAATGGCTTCAAAGGTTTTGTGCGTCAGGTTGTTGGCACTGCCGTCGGAATAGCGCACGCCGTGCTTCGCCAGATAGTACGCGAAGTTGATCACGCCGATACCCAGCGTACGACGGCCCATCGCGCCGCGTTTGGCGGCCGGGATTGGGTAATCCTGATAGTCCAGCAGCGCATCCAGCGCGCGCACTGCCAGCGTGGCCAGCTCCTGCAGATCGTCCAGGCTTTCAATGGCGCCAAGGTTGAACGCCGACAGCGTACAGAGCGCGATTTCGCCGTTCTCGTCGTTGACGTCCATCAGCGGTTTGGTCGGCAGCGCAATCTCCAGGCAGAGGTTGGACTGGCGCACGGGCGCGATAGCCGGATCGAACGGGCTGTGGGTGTTGCAGTGGTCAACGTTCTGAATATAGATACGGCCGGTTGAGGCGCGTTCCTGCATCATCAGTGAGAACAGGTCTACCGCTTTTACGCGCTGCTTGCGGATGCTGTCGTCCTTCTCGTATTTGGTATACAGGCGCTCAAACTCTTCCTGATCGGCAAAGAAAGCGTCATACAGGCCAGGCACGTCGGACGGGCTGAACAGGGTGATTTCTTCGCCCTTCAGCAGACGGGTGTACATCAGTTTGTTGATCTGTACGCCGTAGTCCATGTGACGCACGCGGTTGCCTTCCACGCCACGGTTGTTTTTCAGCACCAGCAGGCTTTCTACTTCCAGATGCCACATTGGGTAGAACAGCGTCGCTGCACCGCCGCGCACGCCGCCCTGCGAGCAGGATTTCACCGCCGTCTGGAAATGCTTGTAGAAAGGAATACAGCCGGTGTGGAAGGCTTCGCCGCCACGGATCGGGCTGCCCAGCGCGCGGATGCGGCCAGCGTTGATGCCGATACCGGCGCGCTGGGAAACATATTTCACGATGGCGCTGGAGGTGGCGTTAATCGAATCCAGGCTGTCGCCGCACTCGATCAGCACGCAGGAGCTGAACTGGCGGGTTGGGGTGCGCACGCCGGACATAATCGGCGTCGGCAGGGAAATCTTAAAGGTAGAAATCGCGTCGTAGAAACGTTTTACGTAATCCAGACGTGTCTCACGTGGATAGCCGGAGAACAGGCAGGCCGCCACCAGAATATAGAGGAACTGCGCGCTTTCGTAGATATCGCCGCTCACGCGGTTCTGCACCAGATATTTGCCTTCCAGCTGCTTAACGGCGGCATAGGAGAAGTTCATATCGCGCCAGTGGTCGATAAAGCCGTCCATCTGCTCGAACTCTTCCACGCTGTAGTCTTCCAGCAGGTGGCGATCGTATTTACCCAGATCGACCATGCGCTTCACCTGATCGTAAAGTTTCGGCGGCTCAAACTGGCCGTAGGCTTTTTTACGCAGGTGGAAGATAGCCAGGCGCGCGGCCATGTACTGATAGTCCGGCGCATCGCGGGAGATCAGGTCGGCAGCAGACTTGATGATCGTCTCGTGGATGTCGGAGGTCTTGATGCCTTCGTAAAACTGGATATGGGAACGCAGTTCAACCTGAGAGACGGAAACGTTTTGCAGACCTTCTGCAGCCCAGTCAAGCACGCGGTGGATTTTATCCAGATTGATGCGTTCGGTGCGGCCATCGCGTTTAGTGACAAGCAGGCTCTGATTCATGTGGCGTTTTTATCCTGTCCGTGAGATCGAAAATATCCCCCGTTTATACACAGACTGCTCACGTGTGAGTAACTCTGTGGATAAACACTATATATAGGGGGTGGATGAAGTATTGATAACAATATGGTGGTTATTTTAGTAATTTCTGCGATCTTAACAAGCCTTGACGCAGCGGCAATTTTACTGATCGCGGGCTGGCCGTTTTCCTAAGTCCGCGTTTCTCAAGGCCCTGGGTCCATGTCAACAGGGCGAGAAATTTTTTCTTATTTTTCCTGAATGCGGGATCTTTGCGCACCCTTGATCCGCCGCCTTTTTTTTTGGCCAAAAAGTATACTTCAGATGCTGAAAATATCCTGACGAATGGCGAAAAAAGCGACGCAGGCACGAAATAAAATTTACGCCGAAGCTAATAAGAAATTCCTGCAAAGGCAGAAGGACAAAAAGTGCGGTGCGAGAAGGGAAGTGCAGCCAAAGCGGAGGCAGGAAAAAATTTCCCTTAAGAAACAGCGTCCTTAAGGGAAGAGGCGTTATTCCGCAGGGCGGTGCGTATGCACCATATAGTTAACGTCGACGCCCGGCGCCAGCTTGAACTTGTTGGTCAGCGGATTGTAATGCAGGCCAATCATATGACGCTCGCGCAGCGAGGTTTCATCAACCCAGTTCAGCAGCTCGCCGGGGCGGATAAACTTTTTAATATCGTGCGTACCGCGCGGCACCATGCGCAGCACATACTCCGCACCGATCACCGCCATCAGCCAGGATTTGCTGTTGCGGTTAAGGGTGGAAAAGAACACTTCGCCGCCGGGCTTAACCAGCTTCGCGCAGGCGTGCACCACCGAGCGCGGATCCGGCACGTGCTCCAGCATCTCCATACAGGTCACCACGTCGTACTGACCGGCGAACTGCTCCGCATGCTCTTCAACGGTTTGCTGTACGTAGTCGACCTTCACGCCGCTTTCCAGCGCATGGAGACGGGCGATCTCCAGCGGTTCCGCGCCCATATCCAGGCCGGTCACTTCGGCGCCTTCACGCGCCATGCTTTCCGCCAGGATGCCGCCGCCGCAGCCGACGTCCAGCACCTTTTTGCCAAACAGGCCGTCGCTGTGCTGAGCGATATAACCCAGGCGCAGCGGGTTAATGCGGTGCAGCGGTTTAAACTCGCCTTCCAGATCCCACCAGCGCGACGCGACCGCCTCGAACTTGGCAATTTCCTGATGATCCACGTTAGCCGTGGCGCTGTTTTGCTCTGCCTTCATTGTTTCTTACTCCCTGGAAGTTTGGCTTCAGTATACATCTTTCCGCAGGCGAACGGCCGACAGGATAAAAGCGCGCGATTAAAGCGGGCGGAACGACGCTTTCCGTTCACCATAGTGCCTAAAGGTGATATACTTTCGCACCTTTAAATCCGGGTATAATTTAGAAGGAAAGCGCCTCCATGAGTGACCTGGCCAGAGAAATCACACCGGTCAATATCGAAGAAGAGCTAAAGAACTCTTACCTTGATTATGCCATGTCGGTCATCGTTGGCCGTGCATTGCCAGACGTCCGCGATGGCCTGAAGCCAGTACACCGTCGCGTGCTCTATGCCATGAACGTGCTGGGCAATGACTGGAACAAACCTTATAAAAAGTCAGCCCGTGTTGTCGGCGACGTTATTGGTAAATATCACCCGCATGGCGATACCGCCGTGTATGACACTATCGTGCGTATGGCGCAGCCTTTCTCGCTGCGCTACATGCTGGTAGACGGCCAGGGCAACTTCGGTTCCGTTGACGGCGACTCCGCTGCGGCAATGCGTTATACCGAAGTGCGCATGTCTAAAATCGCTCACGAGCTGCTGGCGGATCTGGAAAAAGAAACCGTCGACTACGTGCCGAACTATGACGGCACCGAGCAGATCCCGGAAGTCATGCCGACCAAGATCCCGAACCTGCTGGTTAACGGTTCTTCGGGCATCGCCGTGGGCATGGCGACCAACATTCCGCCGCACAACCTGACGGAAGTGATCAACGGCTGTCTGGCCTATATCGAAGATGAGAACATCAGCATTGAAGGGCTGATGGAACACATTCCGGGGCCTGACTTCCCGACCGCCGCCATCATCAACGGCCGTCGCGGCATCGAAGAAGCCTATCGTACCGGGCGCGGCAAAATCTATATCCGCGCGCGTGGCGAAGTGGAAGTGGACGCTAAAACCGGCCGCGAAACCATCATCATCCACGAAATTCCCTATCAGGTGAACAAAGCGCGCCTGATCGAGAAAATGGCGGAGCTGGTGAAAGAGAAACGTCTGGAAGGGATCAGCGCGCTGCGCGATGAGTCCGATAAAGACGGGATGCGCATCGTGGTGGAAGTGAAGCGCGATGCGGTAGGCGAAGTGGTGCTGAACAACCTCTACTCGCTGACCCAGCTGCAAACCTCTTTCGGCATCAACATGGTGGCGCTGCATCAGGGCCAGCCGAAGATCATGCCGCTGAAGGATATTCTGGAAGCCTTTGTTCGCCACCGCCGTGAAGTGGTGACGCGCCGGACTATCTTTGAACTGCGCAAGGCTCGCGATCGCGCGCATATCCTTGAAGCGCTGGCGATCGCGCTGGCCAACATCGATCCTATTATCGAGCTAATCCGCCACGCGCCAACGCCAGCGGAAGCGAAAGCGGGTCTGGTGGCGCGTCCGTGGGAGCTGGGCAACGTTTCCGCCATGCTGGAACGCGCGGGCGACAACGCGGCGCGTCCGGAGTGGCTGGAAGAAGAGTACGGCATTCGCGACGGCCAGTATTACCTGACCGAACAGCAGGCCCAGGCGATCCTGGATCTGCGTCTGCAGAAGCTGACCGGCCTGGAGCACGAAAAGCTGCTGGACGAGTACAAAGAGCTGCTGGAGCAAATTGCCGAGCTGATCCGCATTCTGGAAAGCGCAGAGCGCCTGATGGAAGTGATCCGCGAAGAGCTGGAGCTGGTGCGTGACCAGTTTGGCGACAAACGCCGCACGGAAATCACCGCCAACAGCGCCGATATTAATATTGAAGATCTGATCAACCAGGAAGATGTGGTCGTGACCCTGTCGCATCAGGGCTACGTGAAATATCAGCCGCTGACGGATTACGAAGCGCAGCGTCGCGGCGGCAAAGGCAAGTCGGCAGCACGCATCAAGGAAGAAGACTTTATCGACCGCCTGCTGGTGGCCAACACCCACGATACGATCCTCTGCTTCTCCAGCCGTGGTCGTCTCTACTGGATGAAGGTCTACCAGCTGCCGGAAGCGAGCCGTGGCGCGCGTGGACGTCCTATCGTCAACCTGCTGCCGCTGGAAGCGAACGAGCGCATCACCGCAATTCTGCCGGTGCGTGAATACGCGGAAGGCTGGAACATCTTTATGGCGACCGCCAGCGGCACCGTGAAGAAAACCGCGCTGACCGAGTTCAGCCGTCCACGCAGCGCCGGCATTATCGCCGTCAACCTGCGTGAAGACGATGAGCTGATCGGCGTGGCGTTGACCAACGGCAACGATGAAGCGATGCTCTTCTCTGCGGCGGGTAAAGTGGTGCGCTTCGCCGAGAACGCGGTGCGCGCGATGGGCCGTACCGCATCGGGCGTGCGCGGCATTAAGCTGGCGGAAGGCGATCGTGTGGTCTCGCTGATCGTGCCGCGTGATGACGGCGCTATCCTGACGGTGACGCAGAACGGCTACGGTAAGCGTACCGCCAACAGCGAGTACCCGACCAAGTCTCGTGCGACCCAGGGCGTTATCTCGATCAAGGTCACCGAGCGCAACGGGCCGGTTATCGGCGCGGTGCAGGTGGTCGACAGCGATCAAATCATGATGATCACCGATGCCGGTACGCTGGTGCGTACCCGCGTGTCTGAAGTCAGCGTGGTTGGCCGTAACACCCAGGGCGTTATTCTGATCCGTACTGCGGAAGATGAAAACGTGGTGGGCCTACAGCGCGTGGCCGAGCCGGTTGCTGAAGAAGAGCTGGATGCTATCGACGGCAGCGTGGCCGAAGGCGACGAGGACATCGCGCCGGAAGTGATGGAAGATGACGCGCCGGAAGGCGACGAAGAAGAGTAATTTCTTCCGCTTAAGGTGCCAGAGGCCGGTTCAGTGAACCGGCCTTTTTTTATGCGCCGAAGAAAATGCGGAAGACGCTACGCAGGATTGGCGTCCGAAACGGACAGCGGCGAAGAGGATTGCTATACACGCAGGGCGAACTACGGAGGGTTGCCATGCAAATCAAAGCCGAACGTTATTTTTCTCCGCTGACGGGCAGGGGAGGATGTTATCTGGTCAGCGTAATTAAGCGGGACGGAAGAAAACGGGAATACATTGTTGAGATCAATCCATTACACAGGGCAATGTACTTTCTTTTTACTGGAAACTGGACGCATGATTATGTTGAAAATTTCGCCTGGATAGTAAGCTTTTATCCGCACGATGCGCTATTGTTGCCAGGCAAAGAGGGACGTTTTAAGCCTGACGGCGGCATGAACTTTACGCGTAGCGAGCTGGAGAAGTTTATGGTGCAGGGAATTGGGGCCGCCATAGAGGATTTTTCGCAACGGCATCGGCCGATGATGCTGGTAGCGGTGGCGATCCGGAAAAAGCTGGGCAGGTTGTATCATCGTCTTCTTATCCGGCACGCAGAGGCGGCCGGTTATCTTTATCATCAGACATATGTGCAGGAGGCTATTTATGTTATCGAGAAAAAATCAAAAAGCGCAAAGCCAGAGCGCGCGCCGACCTTCCAGAGAGGAGATTATTGCGCTATCGCTGGGTTGTATGAATGAATCTGCCGAGAAACTGGCCGCGCTGGCGCAAAAAAGCGACGTTTTTGCGGCCTGTCGCCGTTCCGCTGACGGTTATCCGGAAAAGTCTTAAGTAAGCGCGGCGTTTTACGCAGAAAACAGCGCGTTGAGCGTACGGGTAACTGGCTTTTTAACGGCTCTGGCGGTACTGTAGCGGGATCGTATTTGTCATCCCGACCAGCCGCCACTGTAGGTTCCGTTTGAAATATTTAGTCTCGTTCAGAACAACGTTAAGGATCTCTCGCTATCTGTTCCGGGCGCTGGCGCTGATGCTCTGGACGCTCGGTGCGCTGCTCACCACCTTTTATATTATTAACGTGCTGCACGAGAAAGAGGCGCAGGTACGGCAGGAGTTCAACGCCAGCTTTGAGCAGGCGCAATGGTATATTCGCCATTCCACAGACGTTACGCGAGAACTGAAATATATCGCCGAGAACCGGCTGAACGCGTCCGCCAATGGCCTTGACGTGCTCAACGGCGTTTTTCCCGGCAAAACGGCGCTGCCACAGTTTTATCCGCTCTATTCCGACTCTGACTGTAGCGCCATGAGCGACGTCTGGCGCAATTCGCTGGAGTCGCTGAGCTATTTCCTGCACTACTGGAAAGCCAATTTCGCTTCCGCCTATGAGCTGAACAGGGTGTTCTTTATTGGCGGTGAAAGCCTGTGCCTGGCAGACTTTGGCGTCGGCAACGCCTCCGCCGACCGCGAGCGCGCGCTGAAAGCGCTGCACGAACGCATCCTGAAATACCGCAGCGGCAATGATGAAGAGCGCAAAAACAGCTTCTTCTGGATCGCGCCGGCCAGCCAGCCCGGTACGGGCTACTACTATATGGTGACGCCGGTGTATGTCGCCAGCAAAATGGCGGCGCTGCTGGGTATTGAGCAAACCATCCGCCTGGATGATTTTGTGGTGCCGGGCAGCTTCCCGGTCAACGCTATGCTGCTGGACGCAGACAATCAGCGCGTGCTGACCTCTTCCCGGCCCGGCAGCCGGATATCGCTGGACGATCTGCCCGACGACAGCACCTGGTTCGGCTATATCAACGGCTACAAACAGCTGGTGCTGAAAAAAACGCTGACGCCGTCTTCGCTGACCATGGTCTATTCGGTGCAGACCAACGAGATGGTCGAAAAGCTGAAAATGCTGATCATCAATGCCATCCTGCTGAACGTCATCAGCGCCATTATTCTGTTTACGCTGGCCTGGCTGTTTGAGCGGCGCATGTTTTTGCCCGCCGAAGATAATGCCCATCGCCTGGAAGAGCACGAGCAGTTTAACCGTAAAATCGTCGCCTCTGCTCCGGTCGGCATTTGCATCCTGCGCACCAGCGACGGCACCAATATCCTCAGCAACGAGCTGGCACATAACTACCTCAGTATGCTGACGCAGGAAGACAGGCAGCGCCTGACCGAAATTATTTGCGGCCAGCAGGTTAACTTTGTCGACGTGCTGACCGGCAGCAATACCAATTTGCAAATCAGCTTTGTGCATTCGCGCTATCGCAACGAAAACGTGGCGATTTGCGTGCTGGTGGACGTCAGCGCACGCGTGAAAATGGAAGAGTCGCTACAGGAAATGGCACAGGCTGCCGAGCAGGCCAGCCAGTCGAAATCCATGTTCCTGGCCACGGTCAGCCACGAGCTGCGCACGCCGCTGTACGGCATTATCGGCAACCTGGATCTGCTGCAAACCCGCGCGCTGCCGAAAGGCGTAGAGTCGCTGGTCACGGCGATGAATAACTCCTCCAGCCTGCTGCTGAAAATCATCAGCGATATTCTCGACTTCTCTAAAATTGAGTCCGAGCAGCTGCGTATTGAACCACGGGAATTCGCGCCGCGCGAGGTGATCACCCATATCGCCTCTAACTATCTGGCGATGGTGGTGAAAAAACGCCTGACGCTCTGGTGCTTTATCGACAGCGACGTGCCGGTCACGCTGGACGGCGATCCGATCCGCCTTCAGCAGGTCATCTCTAACCTGTTGAACAATGCAATTAAGTTTACCCACACCGGCGGCATTATTTTGCAGGCCTACGTTAAAGACGGCTATCTGGCTTTCCGCGTGCGTGATACCGGCGTGGGCATACCGGCCAAAGAGATCACCCGCCTGTTCGATCCGTTCTTCCAGGTCGGCACCGGCGTGCAGCGTAATTTCCAGGGCACCGGCCTGGGGCTGGCTATCTGTGAAAAGCTGATCAATATGATGGACGGTGATATTGAGGTCGATTCCGAACCGGGAATGGGCAGCCAGTTTATCGTGCGCATTCCGCTTTATAACAGCAAGGTGAAAACCCCACAGCGGCACGAAGGCCTGGAAGGCAAAACCTGCTGGCTGGAACTGCGTAACGAGGCGCTGGCCGCTTTCCTGGAAAAATTGCTCGACGGGCACGGCCTGAAGGTGCAGCGCCTGCATGAGCTAAGCCGCTGCGAGCCGGATGACGTGATCGTGACCGATTACGACTTCCAGAGTCAGCAGGTGCACCGGGCGACTATCCGCTTTGACGGCAGCCATAACGATGGCCCGCAGGAGCTCTCGCCGGGGCGTTGGGTTTACGGCACCACCACGCCGCACGAGCTGCCCGCGCTGTTGGGACGCATCTATCGTGTTGAAGTAGAGATGCCGGACGCTTCGTCAGAGCTGCCGGAAACGGACGAGAAAAGCGTCACCAACGAAGATATTCTTATCCTGGTGGTGGACGATCATCCTATCAACCGCATGCTGCTGTCCGATCAGCTTGGCTCGCTGGGCTATCGGGTGAAAACGGCGCAGGATGGCGTGGATGCGCTCAACGTGCTGAGCCGCAACGAGATTGATATTGTCCTGACCGACGTCAACATGCCGAATATGGACGGTTATCGCCTGACGCAGCGCCTGCGGCAGCTGGGCCTGACCTTCCCGGTGGTCGGCGTCACCGCCAACGCGCTGGCGGAAGAAAAACAGCGCTGCATGGAAGCGGGTATGGATAACTGTCTGTCGAAGCCGGTTACGCTGGACACGCTACAGCAGACGCTGGCGTTTTACGCGGATCGGGTCAGGAAAAGCCGGGAAGGGTAACGCGGACAATAAAAAAAGCCTGGCGGGAGCCAGGCTCAGGACAAGCCTTGGGGGTTTAGTCTTTATCCACCGGCATGGTGCTGACGGATGAAAGATAGTTCAGCAGCGCGATATCGTTATCCACGCCCAGCTTCATCATCGCCGACTTCTTCTGGCTACTGATGGTTTTGATGCTGCGGTTCAGCTTCTTGGCGATTTCGGTTACCAGGAAACCTTCCGCAAACAGGCGCAGCACTTCGCTCTCTTTCGGGGACAGGCGCTTGTCGCCGTAGCCGCCCGCGCTGATTTTCTCCAGCAGTTTAGCCACGCTTTCCGGCGTATACTTCTTGCCTTTTTGCAGTGCGGCCAGCGCTTTAGGCAGGTCGGTTGGCGCGCCCTGTTTCAGCACGATCCCTTCAATGTCCAGGTCCAGCACGGCGCTGAGGATGGCCGGGTTGTTGTTCATGGTCAGAACGATGATCGACAGGTCCGGATAGTGACGCTTGATATACTTAATCAGCGTAATACCGTCGCCATATTTTTCACCAGGCATCGACAGATCGGTGATCAGGACGTTGGCGTCGAGCTTGGAAAGGCTGTTGATTAATGCTGTGGAATCTTCGAACTCACCGACAACATTGACCCATTCAATCTGTTCAAGTGACTTGCGAATGCCGAACAGAACAATAGGATGGTCATCGGCAATAATTACGTTCAGGTTGTTCATATTATTGGTTACCTTGCTGCAGCAGTTCGTTGACGTAGCGGTCAATTTCACTGGTGGTATTTTTAATGTTTGAATTGTCACACTCGGTTATGTGCTGTTCTAACGTTTCACAAAGCTGCTTGCCCGGTGTCAAATTAAGCATGGCAAACACACCCTTCAGGCGATGCGCAGTCTGAGCAAGCGAACTCAAGTCCCTTTCTGCTGCCTCATTATACAATCTCTTTACATCATCTGGTACTGTCTCAACAAACAGCTGGAAATAGCCTGGCGCGAACAGCTGCGCAGGCGTCTCCTCTTCTTCGGTCTCATCCAGGGCCAGCTGAAGCTCAATAAGCTGCAGTAACGCATCCTGCATAGCGCTGCTGATATTGAAATTCACCCTGAAGCGATCGCGGGAAAGCGCGGTGTAGCCCGCCTCATCATCCGTCAGCAGCAGCGACCAGGCCGTCAGGCTGGCCGGGTCGTCCGTGACCAGCACATCGTGATCCTGTCCGGAAAAGCGCTCGTCCGGCGTAATACAGCTGGCGCCCCAGTTTTCTAACTGGTGCACCACAATTTTTCTGACCTCATCCACGTTGATATCAATTAACGCGGTCAGACCTTCCAGCAGCTTCTCTTCCTGAGCCTGCTGATGTTCCTGCGGCGCATGAACCTGGATGCTGTAACGGGTGCCGATATCGGGACGCGCGACAATTTCAAGATGCCCGCCAAGCTGTTTGCACAGCTGCTTACAAAGGAAAAACGCCAGCCCCGAAGCCTGACCAAAACGGTCAAAGCTGGTTTCGCCGAGGAAAGGAAAATCGGTGTTGCCCATCTCGTCCACCGTCAGTCCGGCGCCGGTATCCACCATTTCAATCGCCAGCCTGTCCGGCCGATCGGCAGGATGGCTGACCTCAATAGAGATGCGGCCCCAGCTGGTGCTGGTAATGGAATAGTGCAGCAGAGTGGTCAGGATTTTGTAAATAGCGCGCCGATCGCCAAAACGGTTCTCGTCGCTGTTCAGACGGTTGCTGACCACCAGCTTCAGACCCTTACGCCGCAGCGAGGGCAGGGCCTCGGTCACCAGCTCATCAAGCACGCTTTGCAGGTTAAAGGCTTCGGCGTCCGGCGCCCAGTCGTGCGTTTCCAGACGATTTAACAGCACGATATCATCCACCAGCCGACGCAGCGCCTGCGCTTCCTGCAGCGCGTCTTCCAGCTGCTCGCCAGGCTGCGCGGATTCGATAGCCTGCAAATGGCCGATCACATCGCCCAGCGGCCGGTTCAGCGCGTGTCCCAGATTCTGCAACAGCTGCTGACGCGTCTGGTGGCTTTTATCCAGCACCTGCTGCGCTTTTTGCAGCTTTTTATTCACCAACAGCTCGCGATCCTGATCGCGCATCATAAACAGCTGGGTGCTGGCTGCCAGCATACTGCGCGCATGGCGGATCTCATAAACTTCGTTGTTAACGGTAGCCTGCAACACGCCCTGATGCTGATCGGACATATTGATGATCTTTTGCAGATTGAGATGCGGCAGCAGGTGCTCGGCGATTTTGTTGCTGATAATCGTGCGGTTGCTGGCAAAGTCATACACCAGCAGGCCAACCGGCAGGCTGGCCACAATCTCTTCGTTGAGGATGCGCAGCGACTCCAGTTCGGCGCTCTGGTTTTCGCTTGGGCGCAGCGACTGCTGGCGCAGCAGCAGCAGACCGGCCAGCGAAAGCAGCAGCAGCACAAAATTCGCCAGCAGCGGCCACATCAGGTTACGCAGCGTGTCGGCGATCAGGCCGAGGATCGGCACGCGATAAACCAGCTGCAACGGCGTGCTGGTCAGCGAGGCGGCGATTTCTACATTGGGATTCAGCAGCGTGACTTTAGTGCTGTGCGTACTGTCTTCATTCACGCTGGCGCTGCTGCCGGTACCGGCCATATCCTGCTTCAGCTGGAAATTTTCCAGCGGCATATTCAGTGGGATCAGATCGTTAATCGGCAAATCGAAGGCGACCACGGTGGCCAGGTGGCCCGGCTGGTTAAAGGTGGTGCGCACGGTAAAATAGTGGTCATTCTGCCAGGTAAAGCGGCGCAGCGGCGAGAAGCTTTCCCGCTCGTCCAGCGCGTTGGCCTGCTGGAGCATCTCCGCGCGGCGCGCATCGACAATAGTGCTGATGGCGCTCTCTTTATAACGCGTCGCCATATCTTTTAACGGCAGCGTCGAAATTAAAATCAGGCTGTTATCCTGCCCGTTGAGAAAATACATTGACCAGGTGCTGTTTTCGGCGCCCCATAGCGTATCCAGATAGTTAGACATACGCAGCGTCATATCCAGCGTGCTGCTGTCGTGCGAGCCAAAAATCAGCGCTTCGGTTTTACGGCGGGTTTTCTCAAGATAATAGACATCGGGACGCAGGCGGGTTTCCTGCAGGCTGTTCGGCGGCGAGCCTGCGGCATTGGCCGCAAGATTTTCATAAATCTGCCAGGTAGCGAACCGGTAGGTGTCGATACGCTTCTGCATAACGTGAGCGATATCCGCCATCGCATAGCGTTTATCGGTCAGCCAGGCGTTAACGGCGTTGTGGATCATAAATCCGGATGCCAACAGCAGTACCAGGATAAACATCACGAAAAACCGGGTGACGTTACCGGAAGTCAGTGGAAATTTGTAGGGCATCATAGCCGTGGAACCCCAGTTAACGAGCCATCAGTCAGGCACAGGTAAAGGCAAGCCGCGAACAAAAGGCCGGATGAGACAACGGAAGACGGGCAGTGGCTGCCTGGCGATTCATGGGAACACACGGATCTGTTGTGCGGCCACGCGCGCGTAAACAAAGAAATCGCGTGGGGTGCTGCCAGCGCGCAGGCGCTTGCGGGTCTGGCATCCTGAATCGTCATAGGTTCCGTTAAAAGCTTGTCGCGGTAAACACTACTTTTTATCACATTTCGCTAAATTAAAGAAGAACGCGCCACGGGCAAGGCGCATATTATATCGCGACAAAACCACAGCGACGCGGGCGTTTGTGTTAAATAACCTGAAAAAAAGCCCCTGTTAATCAAATATTGAGGCTAAAGGTGATTTTACAGATAACTCCTGGTGGATAGCGCGCGATCTTCGCTTAACTCAAATCATTGGCTAAAGGTAAAAAAAACGTTTTGACGCGCTTTAGCTCCGCTTTACGCTCTTGCTGTTTTTTTGTACTGCCCCTGCCGTTTGCCTTTGCCGATTTCTGCACGCTGATATGAAAATTTGCGCGCGGTCAAAAAAAACGAGCCGCAGCAGCAGCAGAAAATTTTCTGGAAACTGTTACAGTTTTTACACTTCCTTAAAAAAACTCCTTAAGTTAAATCAATTTATTAATGCGTTATTTCATCAATTTTACTTGATAGTTGACAGTTTCCAGAATTGTAAACTAAGTCAAATTATAAATTATGTTTATCCTGTCGATAAATATTAATCAAGGCGAGTGGCGGGGTTTTTCATACTATCAGAAAGATAAAAGTTAAAAAAAATAGCGTATCAGCGCCTCTTTTTAGATTGTTTTTAACATTTCTACGCCGTCCGGAAATGTCGTTGCACCAGGTAAAGCCGCCTGCCCTCGGGTAAGGCGATCTATTACTTTGCGCGTAAAGCTGAAGGTTTTCTTCATGTTTACGTGCGAAACATCCAATGTCTGGTGTACACGAGGTTACTATGGCTCAGCTTACTGATGGCAGCGTGGAAATACTTTCGCGCGACGATGGCAGCATTCTTTCTCAGGTCGCAGCAGGGAATTCCAACAATACCATCCTCCTGAATCAACCCAGCGTAGTCCGCATTCATGGAACCCGCGCCATGGTGACCGAGTTCGAACGCCAGGGTAACGATCTCATCGTCCACATGCGTGACGGCAGCGTTAAACGCTATCAGCAATTCTTCCTGGATGACGTTGACGGCGATCACAGCGAGCTGGTTTTTGATGACGGCGTCAATCCGCCTGAGCACGCACTTTTCCCGGTCACCAACGAATTCGCCGATGCGCAGGCGGTGGTAGCGATTACGCCACAGTATGAGTCGCTTGGCTCGCTGGAACCGCTGCTGCTGGCTGATACCGGTGCTACCACCGGCGTTATCACCGCCGCAGGTATTGGCGCGCTTGGTCTTGGCGCAGCAGGCGTCGCCGCACTGGCGGGCGGCGGCGGTGGCGGTGGCGGCGGTGATGATGCAGTGACAGTAGCGCCATCCCTTACCGTCAATCCGTTAACCGGCGATAATACCCTGTCGACGGCGGAAAAAAATTCTGACCAGACGCTGAACGGCACCACCAGCGGCACGGAAGCGGGCAACACCGTTACCGTCGTGCTCAACGGCGTGACCTATACCACCACGGTCGGGGCAGACGGCAGCTGGAGCATCACCTTACCGGCCGCCGCGCTGGCTACGTTGCCGGAAGGCAGCAATACGCTGACCATCAGCGTGACCAACAATGCAGGCGCCACGGCGACCACCGCTGAAATCTTTACGGTAGAGGCCGGTGCGGTCACGCCGACCACGCCTTCCATCGCTATCGCCGCTTTTGCAGGTGACGACGTGCTGGATAACGGCGAGCAGCAGCAGGCGCAGATCATCAGCGGCACTACCACCAACGTGCAGCAGGGCCAGACCGTTACCGTTACCCTGAACGGCCAAACCTACACCACCACCGTTGACGGCAGCGGCGCGTGGAGCGTGGCCGTTCCGGCTGCGGCCGTGCAGGCGCTGGCGGCGGGCACCACGACCATTACCGCCACCGTTACCGATGCGGCGGGCGCGGCGGCAACCACCACGCACGATTTCACCGTTAACGCCCCGGCGACCGTACCGGCCATCACCATCGCTGCCTTTGCGGGCGACGACGTGCTGGATAACGGCGAGCAGCAGCAGGCGCAGACCATCAGCGGCACCACCACCAACGTGCAGCCGGGCCAGACCGTTACCGTTACCCTGAACGGCCAAACCTACACCGCCACCGTTGACGGCAGCGGCGCGTGGAGCGTGACCGTTCCGGCTGGCGCCTTACAGGCGCTGGCGGCGGGCACCGCGACCATTACCGCCACCGTTACCGATGCGGCGGGCGCGGCGGCAACCACCACGCACGATTTCACCGTTAGCGCCCCGGCTACCGCTCCGGCCATCACCATCGCCGCCTTTGCGGGCGACGACGTGCTGGACAACGGCGAGCAGCAGCAGGCGCAGATCATCAGCGGCACCACCACCAACGTGCAGCAGGGCCAGACCGTTACCGTTACCCTGAACGGCCAAACCTACACCGCCACCGTTGACGGCAGCGGCGCGTGGAGCGTGACCGTTCCGGCTGGCGCCTTACAGGCGCTGGCGGCGGGCACCACGACCATTACCGCCACCGTTACCGATGCGGCGGGCGCGGCGGCAACCACCACGCACGATTTCACCGTACCAGCCTTTGGCATCGGCAGCATTAGCGTTAATGCGCCGGGCGGCGACGGCTATCTCAGTATTACCGAAGCGCAGTCCGATCTCACCGTTTCCGGCTCTTCAGCCGATCTTCCTGCCGGCACGGTTATCCGGGTATCGCTGGGCGGGCGCGAATATACTGCCACCGTGGCGGCAGACGGCAGCTGGAGCGCCACCATCCCCGCCGCCGATCTGCAACAGCTGTCGCAGGGTCAGAATCTCATTATCGCGTCAGCCACCCTGGCGGACGGCACCGTCGTACAAAATGGCTCTGCCGCTTCGCTTAACGTTATTACCACCGAACCGAACGCCGGGCTTAATGTGCCCTTCGGCGACAGCGTTATCAGCGGCAGTGAAGCGGGCGCCGATCAGACGCTGACCGGCAATACCGGCGTGGCGGGCGCAGGCCAGTCGGTCACAGCGACAATAGGCGGCACGGACTATACCGGCACGGTCAACAACGACGGCAGCTGGAGCGTGACGCTGCCAGCCGGCTCGCTGCAAAACCTGCCGCAGGGCAGCAACGATATCACCGTAGTGATTACCGATCCGGCAGGCAACAGCAGCACCTCGACCACGCCGGTAAACGTAGCGACCGCCGCGCCAGCTCTTACCGTTACGCCACCGGATGCGACGCTGAACCAGGACGATGTGACCCAGCCGCTGATCCTGAGCGGCGTCAGCGCTGACAGTCAGAGCGTCACCGTCACGCTGAACGGCGTGACCTATAACACCACCGTTAACCCGGACGGCAGCTGGAACGTGAATATTCCGGCTTCCGATCTGCAACAGCTTGCCGATGGTGATTACACGCTGGGCGTGGTCGCTACCGACGGTTACGGCAACAGCACCACGCAAAATATTCCGCTGGCCGTGGACGCCACGCCGCCGACGGCGACGGTTAATCCGCTGGGCGGTGACGGCTATGTGAATGCGGGCGAAGTTGGTCAGCCGCTGGTTATTACCGGCACCACCCAGCCGGGCAGCACGGTGCTGGTGCGTTTTGACAGCGTTGACGTGCCCGCCACTGTCGACCCGGTTACCGGCGCCTGGACGGCGACGTTAAGCCCGGACAGCCAGGCCGCCATTGCTGACGGCACCTACGTCGTCACCGTCGTTACCACCGATGCGGCCGGTAACGCCAGCGAGACCTATACCACTGTAACCTATGCAACCACCACGCCGATCGTGACGGTTAATGAACTCACCGCCGACGGCTCGCTGAACAGCGCAGAAGTTACGGTCGATCAGGTGCTGACCGGCACGGCTACCAACGTCGCCGTGGGCAGCCCCGTCACGCTCACGCTGGCGGATGGCACGGTCTTTACCGGCAGCATTGAGCCGGGCGGCAACTGGAATATCACGCTGCCTGCGGCCACGCTAACGGCGCTGGCGAACGGCACGCAAAACTATACCGTTAGCGTCAGCGATGCGGCGGGCAATACCGGCAACGCCACCGGCAGTTTTGCGGTGGCCGTCGATAACACCGTGGCCGTGCTGGCTATTGCGCCGGTCAGCGGCGATAACGCTATTAACGCGACAGAAGCGCAGGCGGATCTGGTTATCAGCGGCGGCAGCGCTGGCCTTGCCGCCGCCACGCCGCTGACGGTTACCTTTAACGGCGTGGATTACGCCTCTACGGTTAATCCGGACGGCAGCTGGACGGTAACCGTGCCTGCCGCCGCCTTGACCGGCATTGCCAACGGCAGCTATGCCGTTACCGTGACGGGCACGGACGCCAACAGCAATCCGATCGCCGGCACCAGCGACGTGAACGTGCGTACGTCGTTCCCGACAGAAATCATCCTTAACTCGCCGTTTGGCGACGGCGTGCTGAACGCGGCTGAAAGCACGGCGGCGCAAACGCTGACGGGCAATACCGGCGTCAACTTCCCGGATCAGGCGGTAACGGTAACCGTTGACGGCGTAAGTTATCCCGCTACCGTCGATACCCTTACCGGCAGCTGGAGCGTGGCGCTGCTGCCGCCGGCGCTGGCCTCGCTACAGGACGGCACCGCAGATATTGTCGTTACCGTTACGGATTCGCTGGGCAATACGGCCAGCTCAACCACGCCGATCGTGGTCGATACCGCCGCGCCAGCGTTGGACGTCGCCATTCCGGGCGATAACGGCGTGATTAACGCGCAGGCGCAGAACCAGCCGCTGACCGTGAGCGGCACGGCGGAAGCGGGCAGCACGCTCAGCATAGTGCTGGCGGGCGTCACTTATTTGACCGGCGCGGATGCGGACGGCAACTGGAGCCTGGCGATTTCGCCTTCCGCGCTACAGTCGCTGCCGGACGGTAAATATGATATTACCGTGACCGCTACGGACGCGGGTGGTAACCAGACCACCTCATTGACGCCGGTAACCCTGGATACCGCGACGCCTGCGTTGACCATTGCACCGGTTTCCGGCGACGGCTATCTGAACGCGGCGGAACACGACGCCGCGCTCAGCGTAGCGGGCACGGCCGATGCGGGATCGGCGATTGTCGTTACGCTTAATAACGTTACCTATAACGCCGTGTCCGACGCCAACGGCAACTGGAGCGTCAGCGTGCCTGCTGGCGACGTCAATGCGCTGACGGACGGCACCTATGCGGTGAGCGTGCAGGCCACGGACAGCGCGGGCAACGCTACGTCAAGCCTGCAACCGCTGACGGTAGTGGCGGGCGCGGGCGCGCAGCCAACGATCGCCGTAGACGCCTTCACGGGCGACGGCGTGCTGGACGGCGCGGAGCAGGATCTCAATCAGCTGGTTACCGGGACCACGACCAACGTTCAGGCAGGCCAGATCGTTACGCTGACCATGAACGGCGCGCAGTATACGGGTACCGTGCAGGCGGACGGCAGCTACAGCGTGCTGGTGCCGGCTACGGCCTATTACGGACTGGCCAACGGCACGCAAACCTTTACCGTTGATGTGGCCGACGTCGCGGGCAATCCGGCCACGGCGACCAGCGGCTATACCATCGATAATACCTTTAGCTCAATTGCTATTGGCGTCATCAGCGATGATAACGCTATCAACACCGTCGAAGCGCAAAACCCGCTGGTGATCCACGGCAGCACCCGCTTTGTCGCCTTTGGTGCGCGCATCCTGGTGCGCTTTAACAATGCGGATTATGAAACCACCGCCAATAATGACGGCAGCTGGAGCGTGACCGTTCCGGCCAGCGCGCTGAGCGGCCTGCCTGACGGCAACCAGACGATCACCGCGACGGCGACCGACGTTAACGGCAACCAGATCGCTACCACGCAGAGCCTGGATTCCGCTATTAATCCAGACTTTACCGTGACGCTGAACGAGCCGTTTATCGATGGTGCGCTGAACGGCACGGAGGCGCTCAGCGACCAGTCCCTTTCCGGCTCGACCGGTATTACCGGCAGCGGCCAGGCCGTTAGCGTGCTGCTGAACGGCATCACCTATACGGCAAACGTGGATGCGGACGGCAACTGGTCGGTCACGCTGCCTAATGCGGTGCTGCAAGGCCTGCCGCAGGGCGATAACACGCTGACCGTGACCGCCACCGATCCGGCTGGCAATACTTCTTCACTGACCAATACCTTTACCGTAGATACCTCAACGCCGACGCTGACGCTGAATGCGCTGGCGGAAGATAACCGCCTGAGCCTGGCGGAGCAGGGCCAGGCGCTGACGGTAACGGGCGATGGCGAGCCGGGCAACGTGGTCACGCTGGTGCTGAACAACACCACCTATACTGCGACGGTGACCGGCACCGGCAGCTGGAGCATTGAGCTGCCGGCGGCGGCGCTGCTGGCGTTAACCGACGGCAGCTATCCTGTTTCGGTCAGCGTGGTTGATGCGGCAGGCAACGTCTCTGCGCTGACCCGCACGCTGGATGTGGATCTGACGCCGCCAGCGTTGACGGTGAACCCCGTCTCCGGCGATGGCTATCTTAACGCTGCCGACACCAGCCAGCCGCTGGTGGTCAGCGGCACGGGCGAAACCGGCAACACTATCGCCGTCGAGCTGAACGGCACCGTTTACAACACTGTTGTTGGCGCTAACGGTCAGTGGACGCTGACCGTGCCAAACACGGCGGTGAATACGCTGGCGGAAGGTAACTATACGCTTGCCGTTACCGCCAGCGATGCGGCCGGTAACGTGACCACCGCCAGCACGCCGCTGGTGGTGGATACCAGCGCGCCGGTTATTGCCGTTGACGATCTGACCGCTAACAATATTATCGACGGCGCGGAACAGCAGACCGACCAGCTGCTCAGCGGGACGGTAACCAATGCGGAAGTGGGGCAAACGGTCACCGTGACCCTTAACGGTGCCGATTACGTGACCACGGTGCAAACCGGCGGCGGCTGGCAGGTGGCGATCCCGGCCGCCGATCTGAGCGCGCTGGCCAACGGCACGCAGACGCTCAGCGTCACCGTAGCCGATCTGGCAGGCAACAGCAGTACCGTTGCCAAAACCTTTACCGTCGACAGTACGCTCAGCAGCGTGGCGTTCGATCCGCTCAGCGGCGACGGCTATCTGAACGCGCTTGAGGCGCAGACGGATCTGACCGTTACCGGCTCTACGGCGAACGTGGCCGCTGGCAGCACGGTCACCTTTACGCTCGGCGGCCAAACCTACACCGGCACCGTAGCGGCAAACGGCAGCTGGACGGCGACTATCCCGGCAGCAGATTTGCAGGCGCTGGCGGAAGGGCCGCAAACCGCGACGGCCAGCGTTATCGCGCAGAACGGCAATACCGTGACCAGCGAAAACACGCTGAACGTGTACGTCGATCGCGTGCCGGATCCCACGCTGCAAACGCCGTTTATTGACGGCACCCTGACCGGCCAGGAAGCGGGCATCACACAGACGCTGACCGGCACCACGGGGCAGGAAGGCGTTGGTCAGACCGTAACGGTCAACATCGGCGGCACCGATTATGCCGCCACCGTTAACAGCTCCGGCGTCTGGACGCTGGATCTGGCGCCGGCGGTGCTTCAGGCGCTGCCACAGGGACAGTCTGCCGTGACGGTGACGGTCACCGACGTGGCGGGCAACGTTTCCGCCATTACGCCAGCGCCAGTTATCACCGTGGCCACTGCGCTGCCAACGCTGACGCTGGATCCGGTCGCAGGCGGCGATAACATTATCAACGCCGACGAGCAGGGCGCAGCGCTGGCTATCAGCGGCACGGGCACGGCTGACAATGACGTTACCGTTACGCTGAACGGCGTAACCTATACCACCACGGTCAATACGGACGGCAGCTGGAGCGTAACCGTTCCGGCGACCGATCTGGCGGCGCTGGCCGACGGCCCTTATGCGCTTCAGGTCAGCACCAGCGATGCCTTTGGCAATACCGCTACGCAAAACCTGGGTCTTTCCGTGGATACCGCGACGCCAGCCTTTACGGTGGATCCGGTCACTGGCGACAACACCATTGACCAGGTCGAGCAGGGCCAGGCGCAGAACATTACCGGCAGCGGCAGCGAAGGCGACACTATCTCCGTTACGCTGGGCGGCGCTACCTATACCACTACCGTCGGCACTGGCGGACAGTGGACGATTAGCGTACCGGCCAGCACGCTGGCTAACCTCACGGAAGGCGCTAATACGCTGACCGTAACGGCGACCTCGCCTGCGGGCAACGTCGCGAGCCAGGACACCACGCTGACGCTGGATACGGCGGTAGACGTGACCCTGATTATCAATGCCGTTTCCGGCGATGATTTAATCAACGCCGCCGAAGCCGCCCAGGGCTTTACCGTGACCGGCAGCGTGCCTGATGACACCAGCACGGTAGTCGTAAGCTTTAACGGCACGGATTATCCGGCGACCGTGGGCGCAAACGGCCTGTGGAGCGCGGCGATCCCGGCCGCGGCGCTGGCGGGCGTAGCGGACGGTGATTACACCCTGACCGTCACCGCCTCGCCTGCCAGCGGCGGCAGCCTGTCGCTGCCTCACGCCATTACCATAGATACCGCTGCGCCAGTTCTGACCGTCGCGGCTATCGCTGAAGACAACTTCCTGAACGCCGCCGAACAGGGTCAGCCGCTGGCTATTACCGGCACCGGCGAAGCGGGCGACAGCGTGCGCGTGGCACTGAACGGCAGCGTCTATACCGCCACCGTAGACGGCGACGGCAACTGGACGGTTACGGTTCCCGCGACGGCGACTATTGCTTTAACCGGCGGCAGCTATCCGGTCACCGTCACCGCGACGGATCCGGCGGGCAACGCCGTCACGCAAACCAGCGCGCTGGTTGTGGATGTCAGCACGCCTGTGCTGACGGTTAATCCGCTGAGCGGCGACGGTATCCTGAACGCCGAAGAGCAGGCGCAGCCGCTGACCGTTAGCGGCACGGCAGAGAACGGTTCAACCGTTACCGTCACGCTGGAGGGCACGGACTACACCGCCACGGCAGGCGCTAACGGCCAGTGGTCGCTGGCTATTCCGGCTGCGGATCTGGCCGGGCTGGCCAACGGCGACTACACGCTGACCGTAGCGACCGCCGACGCGGCAGGCAACGTGACGACTCAGGAGAGCACGCTGACGGTAGTGGCCGATGCCGCTACGCTGCCAACGCTGACGCTGGACAATTTTGCAGGCAATAACGTGCTGGACGGCGCAGAGCAGCAGGTCAGCCAGGCAATCAGCGGTACCACCACTAACGTCCAGGCGGGCCAGGTGGTGACGGTGACGCTGAACGGCTCGGTTTACAGCGGTCTGGTGCAGGATAGCGGTGCCTGGAGCGTTACTATTCCTGCTGCCGTATTGGCAGAGCTGGCGGGCACGCAGACCTATAGCGTTTCCGTAGGCGATGCGGCGGGCAATGGGGTTACCGCCAGCGGCAGTTTTAGCGTCAATACCGATATCAGTTCTGTAGCGATTAATCCGCTTAGCGATGACGGTTACCTGAACGCGACGGAGGCGCAAAGCGAACTGACCGTGAGCGGCACGGTTTCTAACGTGCCGGAAGGCAATACCGTGACGGTGACCCTGAACGGCATTGACTACACCACTACGGTAACGACGGGCGGTACGTGGAGCCTGACGGTACCGGCGGCGGATCTGGCGGCGCTGCCTGAAGGCCCGGCGACCGTCAGCGCCAGCGTGCCTGACGTGGACGGCAACGCCGTGACCAACGAGGCGACGCTGAACGTGGCGACCACGCTGCCGACGCTGGCTATCGAGACGCCGTTTACCGACGGCGCGCTGAATGCAGGCGAGGCGGGAGCGGCGCAGACGCTGACCGGTACGACCGGCCTCACGGGCGACGGCCAGAACGTCAGCATCGCCATTAACGGCAATACCTATGCCGGTACCGTTGACGGCGACGGCAACTGGCGCGTCGTTCTGTCGCCGGAAGTGCTACAGGCGCTGCCGCAGGGCGATACCCTGGCGACCGTTGCCGTCAGCGATGCGGCGGGCAACTCGGCGACTGCTCCGCTGACCTTGAGCGTGGATACGCTGCCGCCTGCGGTTGCGGTTAACGCTATCGCTGGCGACAACATTCTTAACGCGGCGGAACAGGGCAGCGATCTGCCCGTTAGCGGCACAGGCGACGCCAATGCCGCTATCGTGATGACGCTGAACGGCATCGACTACACCACTACGGTGGGCACGGATGGCCAGTGGACGGTAACGGTGCCGGCAGCCGATCTGGCCGCGCTGGCGGACGGCAGCTATGTGATCACCACTACCGTGACCGATCCGGCAGGCAACAGCGCAACCGCCGACAGCCCGCTGACGGTTAAAGCCAGCGCGGCCGCGCTGCCAACCCTTTCTGTCGATCCTTTCACCGGCAACGATACGCTTAACGGCGCCGAACAGCAGACTACGCAATATCTCAGCGGTACGACCACTAACGTCGAGGCTGGGCAGCAGCTGACCGCCACGCTTAACGGCGTGGCTTACACCACGCGCGTGCTGGCCAGCGGTGCATGGCGCGTAGCGATCCCTTCTTCCGCGCTGGCGACGCTGGCTGACGGCACGGCGACCTTCAGCGTGGCGGTCAGCGACGCGGCGGGCAATCCGATCACCGTCAGTCATGATGTAACCGTGGACAGCACGGCGGCGGGCATCAGCCTCGATCCGCTCAGCACCGACGGCTACCTGAACGCTGCGGAAGCCCAGGATGCGCTGATTGTTACCGGCACCACCACCGGCCTGGCGCAGGGCGCGCCAGTGACCGTCACCTTTAACGGACAAACGTTTACCGGCGTGGTCGGCACCGGCGGCACCTGGAACGCCGTGATCCCGGCCGCCTCGCTGGCTGGCCTGGCGGACGGTGCTAACACGCTGACCGTCACCGCGACCGATGCCAGCGGTGCTACGGCAACCGGCACCGCTACGCTGAACGTGCAGGTCAACGATTTGCCTGCGGTCGCGGCGGATACGCCATTTAACGGCGGCGTGCTGAACGGCGCACAGGCGGCGACGGATCAGACGCTGACCGGTTCTACTGGCGTAACGGGCGACGGGCAAACCGTTGCCGTGGCAGTGGGCGATACCACCTATACCGGCACTGTAGACGCGAACGGCAACTGGAGCGTCACTATCCCGACCGCTGAACTTCAGGCGTTGCCGCAGGGCGCAAACGCGCTACAGGTTACCGTAGCCGATGCGGCCGGCAACGCCAGCACGGTGGCGGTACCGGTCACCGTGGATACCGTCGCGCCGACCCTGACGCTTAATCCGGTGGCGGGCGACGGCGTGGTCAACGGTAGCGAAGCAGCGGCGGATATCACCGTCAGCGGCGGCAGCACCGGCGCGGAAGAAGGTCAGCTGGTCACGGTTTCGCTGAACGGCCAGACTTACACCACCGCCATCGCGGCGGACGGCAGCTGGAGCCTTGCGCTGCCGGCCGGTCTGCTTCAGGCGTCGCCGAACGGCACTTATCCTGTTACCGTTTCCCTTAGCGACGCGGCGGGCAACACGGCTTCAACCGCTGCCGATATCACGCTGTCGACCGTGGCGCTACAGCCAACGCTGGATACGCCATTTATCGACAGCTACGTCAACTTTACCGAGTCGCAGAGCGATCAGACGCTGAGCGGCACGACCGGGGCGACCGGCGCAGGCCAGACCGTAACGGTCAATATTGCCGGAACGGACTACACCGCCACGGTGGATAACGCCGGCAACTGGACGCTGCCGGTCAGCGCCGCCACGCTACAGGCGCTGGGCGAAGGCGTTCAGGGCATCACCGTGACCGCTACGGATGCCATCGGCAATACGGGCACCGCGACGACTTCTGTTAGCGTTGATCTGACTGCGCCAACGCTGACGGTCAATCCGGTCGCGGGCGACAACATTATCAACGCGGCGGAAAGCGTAGGGCCGGTAACCATTACGGGCACTGCTTCAGCCAGCGAAGCGGGCCAGCTGGTAACCGTCACCTTTAACGGCGTCGACTATCAACAGTCGGTGCAGGGCGACGGCAGCTGGACGGTCAATCTGCCCGCCAGCGTCACTCAGGGCATTGCGGACGGGACTTATCCAGTGAGCGTCAGCCTGACCGATGCGGCGGGCAACGTGTCTACTCAGGCGCTGACGGTCGTGGTCGATGCCAGCCTGGCAAGCCAGCCGACCGTGGCGCTGGATGCCATCAGCGGCGATAACTACCTTAATCAGAGCGAAGCGGGCGCGGATCTGGCCGTTACCGGCACCACCACCAACGTGACGGCCGGGCAGACCGTGACCGTCACGCTTAACGGCGTAGCCTATACGGCGCTGGTGCAGGCGGACGGCAGCTGGTCCGCAACGGTTCCGGCAACCGATCTCGGCGCATTGCCTGACGGCGCGCAAACGCTGACCGCCACGGTCGCCGATGTGGCGGGCAACACGGGCAGCAATTTCGCGGAGTTCACCGTGGTTGCCCAGGCCGCCAGCCTGCCGACTATCTCTATCGATCCGGTCACCAGCGACGATGTGATCAATAATCAGGAAGCGCAGAGCGACGTGCTGATCACCGGCTCCAGCCAGCGCATCCCGGAAGGCGGAACCGTGACGGTCACGCTGAACGGTGCGACCTATACCGGCACCGTTGACGCCGACGGCAACTGGAGCGCTACCGTGCCGGCGGCTGCGGTACAGGCGCTGACGCCGGGCGCCAATACGCTGACCGCCAGCGGCAGCGACGTGGCAGGCAACGTGGCGACGACAGCGGATAACTTTACCGTTGATACCGCCGCGCCGGTGCTGAACGTAGCGTTAAGCGCGGGCGTGGATAACGTGCTGAACGCGGCAGAAGCGGCGGCCGGTCTGGGGGTTAGCGGCACCACCGATGCGGGTCTGCCGGTGAGCGTCACCCTTAACGACAAGGTGTACGCAACCACGGCAGATGCGGACGGCAACTGGAGCCTGACTATCGCCAGTGGCGATCTGTCGGCGTTGAGCGACGGCACGACTCCGCTCAGCGTGGCGGTAACCGATGCCAGCGGCAACGTCGCTACCAGCGTCACCAACCTGACCGTGGCGGTGAATACGCTACCGACGCTGACGCTGAATACGCCGTTCATCGACGGTCTGGTCAACGCGACCGAAGCGGCGGCGGAACAGACGCTGAGCGGCACGGCGACCAATCTTGCCGTCGGCACGGCGGTAACGGTCACGCTTGGCGATCAAACCTTTACCGGGGCGGTCAATGCGGACGGCACCTGGAGCGCCGTCGTGCCGGCAGGCGCGCTTACTGCCCTTACCGACGGGCTTTATCAGCTGACGGTAGCCAGCACGGATGCGGCGGGCAACCCGGCGACGGCCGAAGCCAGCGTTGAGGTGCTGGTCACGACGCTGCCGACGGCCGCGATCAATACGCCGTTTATTGACGGCCTGCTCAACGCTGGCGAAGCGGGCGTCGATCAGCTGATTAACGGCACCACCGGCATTACCGGCGCGGGCCAGACGGTCACGCTGAATATCGACGGTAACGCCATTGCCACTACGGTCGACGACAACGGCAACTGGACGGCCACGCTGACGCCTGCGCTGGCGGCCACGCTGGGTAACGGCGAGCACACCATTAACGTGACGGTTGCCGATGTGGCGGGCAACAGCAGCACCGATTCGCTGGCCTATACCGCTATCGTTACCGGTCTGCCGACGCCGACGCTGACCGAGCCTTTCGTCGATGGCGTATTAAACGCCGCCGAGGCGGCAGCGGGCCAGACGCTGGCGGGCACCACCGGCATTACCGGTGCGCAAACCGTTAGCGTCGATATCAACGGCACCGCTTACCAGGCGAGCGTCGATCCGGCTACGGGTGACTGGACGCTGCCTCTGGAGGCTGGCGTGCTCTCTGCGCTGCCGGACGGCACGCTGCCGATTACGGTTACGGTCACGGATGCCGTGGGCAACGTCGGGACAGCCGGCGATTCGGCACTGGTCGCCGTTAACGCGCTGCCGGCGGTCACCATCGATCTGCCGTTTGCCGATGGCCTGCTCAACGTGGCCGAAGCCGCCACCACGCAGACGCTGAGCGGTAACACCGGGCTGGTTGCGGCGGGGCAGACGGTCACTGTTGCTATCGACGGCGGTGCGCCGCTGACGGCGACGGTTAACGCCAACGGCAACTGGACGCTCGATCTGACTTCGGCACAGCTGACCGCGCTGGGCAGCGGCACCCATGCCCTGGCGGTCACCGCGACCGATGCTGCAGGCAACGCTGACACGGCCGCGCTTGATTTCAACGCGCTGCTGGTGCTGCCGCAGCCAACCGTCAGTTCGCCGCTGTTTACCGATGGTATTCTGAATATCGCTGAGGCTGGCGCGCCTGTCACCCTGGCCGGCACCACGGGCGTAACCGGCGCGAATCAGGGCGCGCAGCTGCAAATCGACGTAGCTGGTATTACCTACACCGGCACAGTGGACGCTAACGGCAACTGGGCGGTAGCGTTGCCGGCCGGTGCGCTGAGCTCGCTGGCGGACGGTGAACACTCCGTGGACGTTACCGTGATTGACGCTGCGGGTAACGTTAACACCAGTTCGCTTGGCTTTACCGCCGCGCTAACCGCGCCGGCGCCGACGCTGGATGTGCCTTTTGACGATACTTACCTTAACGCCGCAGACGTGGCGGCGGGCGCATCGCTTAGCGGCACCACAGGGCTGACAGGCGACGGCCAGACCGTGACGGTTACGCTGGGCGGCACCAATTACGACGCGACGGTAGATGTCGACGGTAACTGGACGCTGCCCCTGACCACCGCTCAGCTGGGCTTGCTGGATCAGGGACTGCAAAACTATACCGTGGTGGCGGCGGATATCGGTGGTAACACCGCGACGGCGACGGGCAGCTTTATCGTTGACACGGTCTTGCCAACCATTACCCTTGCGCCGCTTGCCGGCGATGGCGCGTTGAACTACCAGGAAAGCCTGACGACGCAAACGCTGAGCGGTACCACCACCGGCGCGAGCGAGGGCCAGACCGTGGCGGTAACTATCGGCACGGCGACCGTGAACGGCATAGTGGCCGCCGATGGCAGCTGGTCGGTTATCCTGACGCCGCAGGTTCTGGCGCAGCTGGGTACGACCGGCGATACCGGCACCATTAGCGCCTCGGTAGTGGATATTGCAGGCAATACCGGTACCGCGACCGCTTCGGTTACGGTTGATCTGACGATACCTGATACGCCACTGCTGACGCTGGCGCCGCTTTCCGACGACAACATCATCAACAGCACGGACGGCGCGACGCTGACGCTGAGCGGAACGTTCGCCAATCTGCCTGCTGATGGCGGCGCGGTAACGGGAACCGTAGCGGTCAGCATCAACGGCGTGGCGCAGACCGGGACGGCCGTGGTCAATAGCGCCGACGGCACCTGGACCATCACCGTACCGAACACGGCGGAAAATATCGCCGACGGCACCGCCACCGTGACCGCGACGTTGACGACCGATCAGGGCACTGCGCTGGAAACGACCAGCCAGGTGCTGGTGGATCGCTCCGTGCCTGTCCTGACCATTAATGCCTTTACCGGTGACGACGTGCTGAACAGCGCGGAAGCGGTGGCTGCCCAAACGCTTAGCGGAACGGCTTCCGCCAGCGAGGCGGGCAGAGCGGTAACCGTTACGCTGAATGACAGAACCTATACGGCCATCGTGCAGGCGGACGGCAGCTGGTCTGCCACGCTGCCGTCAGGTGATTTGCAGGCGCTGGGCCAGGCGGGCCAAACTCTGACCGCCACGCTGACCGATGCGGCGGGCAACACCGGCACCATTACGCGCGACTTTACCGTAGACACCGGCGCGCCGCTGATTGCGGTGGACGCGCTGGTAGGCGATAACGTATTGAACGCTGCGGATATCCTGACCACTCAGGTAGTGACGGGAACAGCTAGCGGTGCCGAAGGCCAGACTATCGGCCTCTATCTGGGTGACGGCGCGCCAATCGCCACGGCGCTGGTCAATGCCGACGGCACCTTCAGCCTTGATCTGACGCCGGAGGTGTTGGGCAGCCTCACCGACGGCACGCTGGTGTTCGGCCTGCGGGTTAACGACGCCGCGGGCAACGCCACCGACGCCACGCTGACGGTAAATAAAGTGGTCAACGCGGCGCTGAATCTGGTGGTGGATTCCGTCTTTGGCGACGGCTTCCTGAACGCGGTCGACACCACGGTAGCGCAAACCATTACCGGTCTGGCCAGCTCCGCCGGGATTGGCGCGACCGTTTCGCTGACGCTGGGCGGTACGACGCTGACGGCGGATGTTGGTCAGGATGGACGCTTCGCGTTGGTCGTACCGCCAAGCCTGCTCGGTTTGTTAAGCGATGGCGATACCTCGCTGAATCTTGTGCTGACCGATGGTGCGGGCAACACCCGCACCGTGGGCGAAACCGTTACCGCCATTCTGGAAGCGCCGACCATCAGCGCCATCACCGGCCTGTTTGGCGGCGACAACCTGCTGAACATCGCCGAAGCGGCGCTGGCGCAGACGGTTGGCGGCACGATTGACGGCGTGGTCGGCTCTACGGTTACCGTGACGCTGGGCAGCAAAACCTACCAGACCACGCTTCAGGCGGGTGGCGCATGGAACGTGACTATTCCGCCGCTGGATCTGGCGGCGCTGACCACCGGCAACCAGACGCTGGGCGTCTCGGTGACCGATCCGGCGGGGAACACCTCGGCAACATCGGCCACCATCGGTATCTTTACCGCCCAGCCATCCATTACGCTTAACCCAATCTTTGGCGACGGCATTCTGAATATCGCCGATGCGCTGGTTAATCAGACCATCAGCGGCACGGCCAATAACGTGGCGGCCGGTTCAATTATTAACCTGACGCTGGGCAGCTCTACGGTGCAGGCGACGGTAGGACCGAACGGCACCTTTACCGCGACGGTTACGCCAGACATTCTCGGCACGCTGACCAGCGGCACCCTGGCCGTGGGCGCCAGCGTGACCGATGCGGCAGGCAACATCGCCACCACCACCGGCAACCTGGTAACCAAGCTGACCGCGCCGGTAGTCAATATCGCGCAGCTGTTTGGCGATGGCCTGCTTAACGCGGCGGATGCGGCGCTGGGTCAGACCATTGGCGGTACCGTCGCTAATGCGGAGCCGGGATCGCGGGTGGTGGTTAACGTGGCCGGGACGCAATTTGTTACCGCTACGGCAGCGGACGGCAGCTTTAACGTAGCGTTAACGCCGACAATCCTGAAAGGGCTGTTGGACGGCAACCTGAACGTGGGCGTCAGCGTAACGGACAGCGCGGGCAATACCACTACTGCCAACGCTGGCGCAACGGTCGGGGTCAATGCGTTGCCGACCGTGACGCTGAACCCGCTGTTTGGCGGTGATGGCGTGCTGAACCTGGTGGAATCGCTGGTCACGCAGACGATTAGCGGGACGGCCAGCAACGTGGCGCAGGGATCGACCGTTACCATCAACCTCGGCAACACCATTGTTACCACCACGGTCGGTGCGAACGGCGCCTATAGCGCCCAGGTGTCGCCTGCTCTGCTCAGCACGCTGCTGGACGGTAATCTTACCGTCGGTGTCTCCGTGACCGATGTGGTCGGTAACACCGCCAGCGCCAGCGCGGGCGCACGGGTCGGTATTCAGACCACGCCATCCCTGACGGTCAACACGGTATTCGGAGACGGCGTGTTTAGCGCTTACGATATTAATACCGTACAGACTATCAGCGGCACAGCGCGTAACGTCTCATCCGGCTCTGTTGTCACCGTCACGCTGAACGGCAAAACCTATACGACCTCGGTTAACAGCAGCGGCGGTTGGGCGCTGAGCGTGTCGAAAGCCGATCTCAGCGCGCTGGCTAACGGTACGTTGACGGTTAACGCCTCGGTAACGGACAGCTACGGCAACGTGGCGACCAATTCCGGGCAGCTGGTTGTTAACGCCCAGACGCCGCCCTCGGTCACCATTTCCAGCATCTTTGGCGATGGTCTGCTAAGCGCGGTGGATGCGCAAACTGCCCAAACCATTACCGGTACTTCCACCAATGCCGAAGGTTCGCTCCTGAACGTGCGTGTAGGAACATCGACGTTAACTACCACCGTCGGCGCGAACGGCACCTGGAGCGTACTGGTGCCTGCCGCGACGCTGGCCGCGCTGCCGGACGGCACCGCTACGGTTACCGCCAACGTGACTAACGCGATAGGCAACACCGGTTCCGGCTCCAGCACGGCTGTGGTGAAAACCCATACGCTGCCGAGCGTGACTATTAATAACAGTACGATGTTTGGCGGCGACCACTATCTTAACCTGAGCGAAGCTAATACGCCGGCTACTATCAGCGGCTCCTCGGTCAATGCGGTCGGCAGCAGGGTGACGGTTAACATCGCGGGCAACGTTTACACTACAACGGTGGGATCCACAGGCGCATGGAACGTTACCGTGCCTTCCGCCACGCTGAAAGGCATCGCCGACGGCAGCTATACCGTCACGGCTACCGTATCTGATGTGGTAGGCAACACCGCGACCGGCAGCAATACCTTTACCGCCGTCACGCATAATCTGCCTGTTATTGGCGTCGATCCGGTATTGAGCCTGGTCAGCGTGCTGGTAACAGGCCTGACCGTGACCGGCGGCACGCTGAACCTGGCGCAGGGCACCCCGTTGAACGTCACGCTGAACGGCACAACGCAGACCACCACCACGGATGCGCTTGGCCGCTATAGCGTGAAGTTCACCGGCGGCCTGTTAACCTCGCTAAGCCTGAACTCTATCGTTACCGTGACCGCAGCAGATGTGGCAGGCAACCGCGCCACCACCAGCACGACGCTGCTGTTAGGATCGCTGTTGCCGGTCGCCGGCACCTCTTCTGCGGCGGCGGCAACGGCGCTGTTGGCGATGGCGGCGGATGATGCTACTGCTGTTGCTGCTGCTGACACCAGCGATACCGGCAACGCCACTGCGACTGCGGCTTCCGCGCAGGTGGCGACGGCGAACACGGCAAGCAGCGAGTCGGACAGTGCGACGGCCGGCAGTACGGCGGATGCCACTACCACGGCAGATGCCACCACCACGGCGGCGGCCATCACGACAGAGACTACGGCTACAGCGGATGCATCCGCTACGACCGCCGTAGCCGATGACGGCAGCTACAGCATCGGTGGGTTAATCGCAGCGCTGGCGGATGGTCAGACGGTAGAGGGGGCGTCAGTCGCGGGCAGCAGCGGCGAAGATACCGTAACGCTTAATACGCTGAACTTTACGCATATTGATGGCGGTGCAGGTACCGATACGCTGGTGCTCAACGGCGAGCATATGACGCTGGATCTCACCACGCTCGGGCTGAAGGTAGAGCATATCGAAATCATCAACTTAGGGCAAAGCGGCACCAACAGCGTCAAGCTGGATCTCAACGAGGCGCTGAATATTACCGATAAACAGACTGACGATCTGATGATCAAGGGGGTAACCGGCGATCAGGTCACGCTGGCTAACGGCGACGGCGGCACCTGGGCTGCCACTGCGCAGCGTACGGTAGACGGGCAGGTATTCGACGTTTACCACAACTCGGCGCTGGATGCGGCAAACACCCTGGGCGATGTGCTGATCCAGCATAATCTTCAGGTTCATCTGGTATAACAAGACCTTCCCTGCGCGAGGGCGGTATGGCTCGCGCAGGGAGGTTAACGTTAAGGAGGGTTTATCATTTGTAACAACAAAAAAAGCATAAATGAAAATAAAGAATGGCGAGGTTTTGTCATTTTTGCGTAAAGTGACGTTAAAGACATTAATAAGAAAAAATTGCCGTTTGGCACCACTTTCCAGATTTACGCCAGTAGTAAAGTGTGTATTAGCGGACTAGGTTATCCACTATCCAGCGTCGACTGCTCGCCTTTTTTTGACGATAAGTTATTGAGGTAAAAAGTGGTAAGTCGGGCCGAATCTCGGTTATGGCAAAGAGTGGTACTGTTTTTTTTTGCCGGCGAAATAAAATCCTCGCCTTGTCGTTAGCATTTTTTTTGGAAATTTTTTTTACCATTAGCCTTGTTGTGGATTATTTTTTAAATCCAGAAAGCACCGGGTCTGGCCTGGCACCTTTTTTGAGGCGCTGGCCGCTGCATGTCCGCTTTAAGTAAAGTAAATCTTTACTTTTACGCGGCGTCACTTTACTCATTTAACTGGTGCACAAGGGGATTTTTATGGCGTATTCAGGCTCAGGCCGCGTCAATATCGTGTCGCTGGCAAGCGGTGAAACACTGCTCGTCGAAAACGATTCACAGGCTTACACCCTCAGCGAACCCAGTATCGTCACCTTACAGGGCGCGCCTTCTCAGGTTTTTGCCTGGCAGAGGCAGGGCAGCGATTTGATCCTGCATCAGGATGGCGGCGTCTCGCGTTTTCAGCAGTTTTTTAGTACCGATCCACAATCGCAAAGCCAGCTGATTTTTCAGGATGGCGCTACGCAGCAGCAGGCGCTGTTCGCAAACGAAGCAGATGAGGCTGAAACAACCGTCACACTGACGCCGACGCTGGCTGCGGTGCCGGCAGCCGTCGAAACAGTGGATTCCACGCTGATTGTTAACAATATGGCCGTGCCTGTTGATAGCGTAGCAGCGGCCGTCACCACCACTCCCACAACGCCAACGCCAACGCCAACGCCTGGCACCGGCGCTGTTACCGCAGAAGCCTCGACCACACTGCCGACGCTGACCATCAATCCGGTTTCTGGCGATGACGCGGTTAACTATAAAGAGGGCGTTTACGGCGTCGAAATTACCGGCACCAGCACGCAGCTGGCCTCCGGCACGCGGGTAGAGCTGACGCTGGATGGTAAAACCTGGTCCGGCTACGTCAATAACAACGTCTGGTCGGTGCAGGTTGGTGACAGCGATCTGGCGGCGATCAAAGACGGCAGCTACACCTTTTCCGTCAGCGCCACCGACGCCAGCGGCAACAGCGTCAGCGCCACGCGCGATCTGCTGCTTATCAGCCACTACAACAGCAGCATCCCGCTGGTCACCACCGATGAGCTGACGCTGGCCGACGTGACTTATCAAAACGGCGAGCCGATCTACACCGTGACCGGCACGATGCAAACGCCTTTTCCGCTGACCATGTTTGCCGTTAAGGGCGAGATCGAAAGCTACCGTACCGGCACGCTGAATGCGGACGGCAGCTGGAGCGTGCAGCTCACTTCCCAGGATATCCATACTCAGCATGGGCAAAACGCGCTGGTGCTGGGCGTGCAGGACGGCGCGGGCAACTGGTTCGAGCAGCAGATTTATGTTACCACCGATTTGGAGACGCCGGTCGGCACGGGCGGCGGTGGCGCGGAAGTGCCGGTTCCTGTTCCGCCGGTAGAAAACCCAACGGGCGGTACGCCGCCGGATAACCCAGGCACCACGCCGCCGGAAACGGGCGGCGGCGCGACCGCTACGCCGAAGCCAACTATTGCCGTACCTTTCGGCGATGGCTGGCTGAATCACGATGAGAAAACCCATAGCGAAACGCTGAGCGGCACCACGGGCGTGACGGGCAGCGGTCAACAGGTAGCGATCAATATCAGCGGCAGCCGCTATCAGGCAACGGTGGCGGACGACGGTAAATGGAGCCTGGCGCTGACCTCCGCCCAGCTGATGGGCACTGATTTCTCTACCGGCAAGCACTGGATTAACGTCTACGCCACTAATGCCGAAGGCGAAAGCGGGAAGACCGGCGCCTACTTCTTTACCGATATCAGTACGCCGCATGTCAGCGTCGATACGCTGTCGAACACGGATATCAACCTGAATAGCGCCCGGCAAAACGGCCTGGCCTTTACCGGCACGGGCGATGCGGGCGACGGACTGACGCTGACGCTGGGCACCCAGACCTGGCAGACGCTGGTCGGCTTCGACGGCACCTGGCGGGTAGACATCACGCCGCAGCAGGCGCAGCAGCTGCAATTGGGCAACTATACGCTGAAAGCCAGCGTGACCGATCCGGCGAAAAACGTTGGCACGGAGACACAGGATATTACGTTTTACAACGGCGCGGTGACGCCCGCTGCGGCTGTTGACAGTGTTTCCGCCGACGATGCCGCCGCAGCCGCAGCCGCAGCCGCGACCGCCGGGCAGGCGATCCAAGCTGCCCAGCCTGAAGCAGACAGTAGCGGCGTGCTGCTGGCCGCCACCGCCGTGCCGCATCCCACTATCAATACGCCTTTTGGCGATGGCTGGCTGAATCGCAGTGAAAAACTTGACGGTCAGGCCCTGGTCGGCACGACCGGCGCGATCGGCAGCGGCCAGACGGTTACGGTGAATATCAACGGCGTGGACTACCAGGCCGCGGTGACCAACGATGGGAACTGGCGTCTGGATCTGAATACCGAAACGCTGCTGCACAGCGAATTTAATACCGGCAAGCGCTGGATCACCGTGACCGCCAGCAACGCGGAAGGCGAAACGGGTAGCACCCAGGCTTACTTCTTTACCGACGTCAGCACGCCGCAAACGGCTATCGACACCCCTGCTGACGGGACGCACATCAATCTCAACCAGATCGCCGAAAATTATCTCTTTACCGGCACGGGCGATGCGGGCGATGCGCTGACCCTGACGCTGGGCGCGCTGACCTGGCACACCACGGTCGGCTTTGACGGAACCTGGCAGGCGGCGCTGACGCCGCAGCAGGCGCAGCAGCTGACCGCGGGCGACTACACGCTACAGGCCACGATTTCGGACATGGCGAAAAACGTCGGCTCCAGTTCACTGACGCTGGACTTTTACAGCGGCAGCACGTCGCCGACCGTCACCATTAACAGCCTCTCCGACGACAACCGCGTCAATCTCAACACCCTTACCGATGATTACGCCATCAGGGGAACCGGCGAGGTGGGGGCCAGGGTTACCGTGTCCATCGGCTCGCTTGCACTCGGCTCGGTTATTGTAGGGCAGAACGGCGAATGGACAACCTGGCTGTACGAGAACGACGCTAAGCAGCTGACCGCCGGTAATACCACGATACTCGCCAGCGTGCAGGATTCGGCCGGGCATGAACACAGCGCGTCGCTAAGTGTGGAGCTTTATGCGGCGGACGTGCAGCCAACGCTGACCATGGATACGGTGGAAATCAACGATATCGTTGATTACGCCAACTATCAGAATGATGTCCAGCTGCACGGCGACAGCTGGGGTCTGCATACGGACACCGAAGTTACCATTACCCTGGCCGACAAAACCTATACTGGCTATGTCTACGCCAATCACTGGATGGCCACGATCCCTTCAGCGGATATAGAGGCGACGGCGGACGGCTACTATAACCTTAAGGTCAGCGTTGAAAGCGCGGGCGGCAATGCCAGCGCCAGCCGCGACGTCCTGCTGCTGTCGCATTTTCACAGTAGCGATCCCGTGCTGACGTTTAACGCGCTGACGCCAGAAGATGTTGTTTATCACGACGATAATGCTTACTACCTTATCAGCGGCACGGTGACCGAACCGCTCCCCGTAGACAAGCTGTCGTTTTATGGCGGCGAGCTGCTTAATTACTATGATATCAACGTGGCGGCGGACGGCACTTTCACCTCCGAGGTGCCGGTAAGCGAATATACCTCCATTTCTTCTACGCCTGGCTTCTACGTCTCCTATCAGGACGCGGCGGGCCATTGGTATGAGACGCGGGATAGCGTCACTCTGCCGGATGCGCCAGCCACAGTAGAAACGGCCGATCAAAGTACGTTTAGCCTGCTTGCGGAGGCTAATCCCCTGGATGACGTTAGTCACGCCAGCGCCACGGATGCGCACGAGAGCAGCGCGGCAGCCGTAACGGAAAGCGGCGCTACCGGCGGCGAACCGGCCGTAGCCAGCCACGTCGAAAGCGTTGCTCCCACCGCTGGCACCGAGGGCAATGACACCTTTACGCTCTCCACGTTGAATCTGCTCAGCAATCTGAACGGCGGCGCCGGTCACGACACGCTGGTGCTGGGCGGTGCGCACGAAGCGCTGGATTTCGCCTCGCTGGGCCTGAAGATTGGCAGCGTTGAAACGATCGACCTCGGCACCTCCGGCAGCAACAGCCTTACGCTGGGGCAACAGGATCTGCTGGCGCTGACCGACAACGCCAGCGAGGCGCTGACCATCAAAGGCGCGGACGGCAGCGCGGTGACGCTGAGCACCGCCGAAGGCGGCGTCTGGAACGAGGCCGGTATGCAGACGATCGCCGGTCAGCAGTTTGATCTCTATCACAATTCCTCCGCAAGCCATGAAGGCACGCTGGCGGATGTCTTAATTCAACATAATCTACAGGTACAGACTGCCTGACGTAACAGGCCGGCGCGGGGTTGCCGCACCGGCCGTTTTTTCACCAAAAAGGAAGAAGGAAGAGAGGACCAGGATGAAGAAAGTGTGGGTATCTTTGTGCCTGGCCGCGCTGTGCGGCACCGTGGGACAGAATGCGCTGGCAGCAAAGCAGCAGAAAGTGGAATTTAACTGGCGTGCCGCTCCCACCGAGGAGCAAATCTCAACGCTGACGCTACGTGAAGCTATCCTCCGGGCCTTTGCCCGCAACCCAAAAATCTCCGAGGCCGCCGCGCAAATCCGCGTGGGCGAGGCCGATCTGGATGCCGCCGAAAGCGCCTGGTATCCGCAAATTTCCCTGGCGGCGACCGGTGGACGATCGCACACCACCGACTCCTCCGGCAGCCTCAACAACAACGGCTCTGGCGGCATTACCCTCAGCCAGCTGCTGTATGACTTTGGCCGCACCGGCGGCGCTATTGACGAACAGCATCACCTCTCTGAAGCCTATCGCTTCGCCCTTTACGACACCATGACCACGGTGGCGCAGGATACGCTACAGGCCTATTTGCAGGTCAAACGCTACCGGGCGCTGGTGGAGGCGGCCAAAAACAACGTCGCCTCGCTGGAACATGTCAAGGACATCGCCCATATGCGCGCCGACGCGGGGTTAAGCTCGCAGTCGGACGTGCTACAGGCGGAAACCCGCATCGCCGGGATGCACGCGACGATGGAGCAGTACCGCGCTTCAGAACGCTCTGCGCTGGCGCAGCTGACGGTGCTGACCGGCGTGGTGCCCAGCGCGCTGCCGGAGCTGCCGCAGTCGCTGTTGAATCAGCAGATCACGCTGGACAGGATCGCCTACGAAAAAAGCGCGGCGGTGCGCAGCGCGCAGGCCAAACAGGAAGCGGCGATCGAACGCGTTCGCCAGGCGTCCTCTAACCACTGGCCGACCATCAAAGTGCAGGCGGGCCGCACGCGTTATGAAAACGCCACCCGATCCTATTGGGACGACGAGCTACAGCTTCAGGTAGAAGCGCCGCTTTATCAGGGCGGTCTGGTCAACGCCAGAACCCGCGCGGCGGAAGGCGACCGCGAAGCGGCCCAGGCCGCCGTCGAACAGTCCAAGCTGGATATCAATCAGAGCGCCTCCACCGCCTATGCCGACATGATTGGCGCGCAGCAGCGCCAGACGGCAGGCGAGCAGCAGCTGAGCAGCGCCGCTCACACCCGCTCGGTTTACGCCGACGAATACAAATTAAATAAGCGCAGCCTCAACGATTTACTGAGCGTTGAGCAGGATGTCTTTCAGGCTGACAGCAGCCGTCTGACCGCGCTTTACGACGGCTGGGACGCCACCGTGCGCTACGCTTCCGCCGTCGACAACCTGCTGGATATTATGGGCATCGATCGTGAAGCCACCAGCGGACAAACCCTGCCATCGCTCTGATGCCAAACAAGATAAGGCTGTATTTATGACCAAAACCGCTAGCACTGAAAACTGGATTGACGCCATGCTGCGCGTGGCGGCGCGCTTTGGCAAACCGGCGGATGGTTCCACGCTGCGCCAGCAGATGCGCTGGTTTGAGCATCTTACCCCCGCGCAGCAGCTGGAACGGCTGGCGGGCCTGCTGGGCCTGCATCTGACCATGATGCCGCGCGATAAAATTCGCTGGCGGCAGGAGGTGACGCCGGTGGTGCTGATTATGGAAAACGGCAGCGTGGTGGTGGTGGAAACCATCGATACGGAGGGCAAAGCGCGCTACTGGCTGAGCGACGGCGGCGACGTGGTGCGGGAAAGCGAGCTGGCGCTGCTGCTGGCGCAAAGCCAGGAGCAGGTCGGCATTGTCGGCGTGGCGGCGCGCGGACGCGACGCGCGCATCGACGAATTTGTGCAGCCGTACAAAAAGCACTGGTTCTGGGAAAACTTTCGCGGCATGGGCCGCCGCATCATGGAGATTTCGCTGGCTTCGGTGGTCGGCAACGTGCTGGCGCTGGCCGGCATCCTTTTCTCCATGCAGGTTTATGACCGCGTGATCCCGGCGCAGTCGGAGCCGACGCTGTGGGTACTGTTCGCCGGCGTGCTGATTGCCGCCGCCATCGAATATGTGATTCGTTTGATGCGCACCCAGGTTTCGGATCTGATGGGAAAGCGCATCGATCTGAAAGTTTCCTCCATGCTGTTCGCGCGTGCGATGAATATTCGCAACGAAGCGCGGCCAAAATCCACCGGGTCTTTTATCTCGCAGCTGCGTGAAATCGATCAGGTTCGCGAGCTGCTGACCTCGACTACCGTGGGCGCGGCGGCGGATATGCCTTTTGTGATCCTGTTTTTATGCCTGATGGGCTTTATCGGCGGCCCGCTGGTGATTATTCCTCTGCTGGCGATCCCGCTGATCGTTATTCCGGGGCTGCTGGTACAGTTCCCGATGGCGAAGCTGGCGAAAGAGGGGCTACGCGAGGGCGCGCTGCGCAACGCGGTGCTGGTGGAAACCATCGAAGGCATCGAGGACATCAAATCCTTACAGGCGGAACCCTATTTCCAGCGGCAGTGGGAGCAGACGCATGAGGTCAGCGCCACTATCGGCATGCAGCAAAGGCTGTGGGGCGCGAGGCTGACCGGCTGGGCCTCGACGGTGCAGCAGCTGACCTATGCCAGCATGTTGGTGTTCGGCGTTTACCTGGTGCTGAACGGCGATATCACCACCGGGACGCTGGTCGCCAGCAGTCTGCTCTCATCGCGCACCATCGCGCCGCTGATGCAGCTGACCATGGTGTTTTCGCGCTGGCAACATGCCAAAACCGCGATGGCGGGTCTGGATGAGCTGCTGAAAAAACCGCTGGATCAGCCGGAAGAGGGCGAAATGGCGCACTGTCCGACGCTGACCGGCCATTACGATCTGCGCGGCGTGCAGTACAGCTACGATGAGGAAAACGTTAAAAACGTGGTGACCATCAACCAGCTGCAAATCAAGCCGGGCGAGCGCGTGGCGATCCTCGGCAAGGTCGGCGCGGGGAAATCCACGCTGCTGAAGCTGCTGGCCGGGCAGGCGCGGGCAACGCAGGGCAAAGTGATCGTCGACGGCGTGGACGTTCAGCGCATCGATCCGGTAGATCTGCGTCGTCAGCTGGGCTGGCTGTCGCAGGACTCGCGCCTGTTTTTCGGCACGCTGCGGCAAAACCTGATGCTGGGCAATCCGCACGCCAGCGAGCAGGAAATGCTCCAGGCCCTGAAGGTCAGCGGCGCGCTGAGCCTGGTGCAGCAGGATGCGTCCAGCCTTGACCGTATTATCAACGAGGGCGGGCGCGGCCTGTCCGGCGGGCAGCGGCAGATGGTGATGCTCAGCCGCATGATCCTGCGGCAGCCGCAGGTGGTGCTGATGGACGAGCCGACCGCCTCGATGGATGAAGCGCTGGAAGAGTATGTGATCCGGCAGATGCAGGGCTGGCTGTCGGGCCGCACGCTGGTGCTGGTCACGCACCGTCCGGCGCTGCTGAAGCTGGTGGACAGAATTATCGTTATGGATAACGGGCGCATCGTGGCGGACGGCCCGCGCGATGATATTTTACGCGCCGCCGCCGCGCAGACGGCGAAGCAAACCGGCGGACAGGGGGACGCAGCATGAGCCTGATACTGATCGACCGCAGCCTGAAACGTAACGAAAAGCGCACCTCGGCTATTATCTGGCTCTGTACCGCCGCGCTGGTGATCTTTTTTGTCTGGGCGCATTTCGCCATTCTGGACGAGGTCACGGTCGGCACCGGTAAAGTCACGCCGTCCAGCCGCGCGCAGATTATCGACAGCCTGGACGGCGGCATCGTCAATCAGCTGAACGTGCATGAAGGCGATATCGTCGAAAAGGGCCAGGTGCTGGGCCGTCTCGACCCCACACGCTTTCAGTCCAATTTTGGCGAGGCGGCAGCTAAAGCCCGTACGCTGCGCGCCTCGGCGGAACGACTGCGTGCTGAACTGACCGGCGCGCCGCTGGCGTTCAGCGCTGAAACGCTCAAGGAGCCGGAGCTGGTGGCGCGCGAGACGCAGCTTTTCCAGTCGCGTCGGCGCAACCTCACGGAAACGGTCAGCAACCTTACCCAGTCGATGAAGCTGGTGCAGGACGAGCTGCGCATGACCGAGCCGCTGGTGGCGAAAGGCGCGGCGGGGCAGGTGGAGGTGATCCGGCTGCGTCGGCAGATTAGCGATCTGCGCGGTAAGATCGACGAGGCAAAAAATGATTACGCGGTACGCGCGCGCGAGGAACAGGTTAAAAACAATGCCGATCTGGATGCTCAGCTCCAGGTACTGACCGGTAAAGAGGATCAGCTGACGCGCGCCACGCTCTATTCGCCGGTGCGCGGCATCGTCAAAGATATCCAGGTCACCACCGTCGGCGGGGTGCTGCAACCGGGCGGTAAGCTGATGGAGATTGTTCCGCTGGAGGATCAGCTGCTGATTGAAACCCGCATCAACCCGCGCGATATCGCCTATATCCGTCCGGGATTGCCTGCGGTGGTCAAAATCACCGCCTACGACTCTTCTATCTACGGCAATCTGGATGGCGAAGTGGAGACGGTTTCGCCGGATACGCTGCAGGACGAGGTTAAACGCGACCAGTATTACTATCGCGTTTACGTACGTACGCAGAAGGCGGAGCTGGTCAATAAGGCCGGCAGAAAATTCCCTATCGTGCCCGGCATGGTGGCGAACGTTGAAATTAAAACCGGCCAGAAATCCGTCATGGATTACCTGGTTAAGCCGCTGAATAAGGTTAAAGAGTCGCTGCGCGAAAGATAATTACTTACGCCGCTGAATAGTGAATGAAATAAACTTTTATCATTCGCCGTTCAGCGGTTTTTTTTGGCCTTAATTATAACCGTAGAAACAGCGAGGCGTTCTGCATATAGCGGCCATAAAAAAAGCCGAACACAAGGTTCGGCCGAAAAATAGGGTAAAACAAAACATTCGGGGTGAATGAAGGTAATAATGAAATAAAATGATGATAGCCCGGTTATTATAAACCAAAATGCTACGCCTTTTTATCATTCAGTGCTCACACAAGTAACATTACATAACCATATGAATCTTCAAAGATTAGCTATTACTTGACATTAAGTGCGTTATTTTTTATCACTGCGTGCGGCCATAAAGTTCTCGGTTATTATCATTTTGTAATATTTGAATTACAAAATGAAACACATTCGGAAATTTAGTAGCATTTTCTTTATAGATTATTACTGTCCGCGCTCTACCATGAGGGTGCCGACTGAATTTTCGACGTTCAGCACGCAGTGGTAAATAAGGCATATAACAAGAGGGTAATACAAAATGAAACTTCGCGTTCTCTCCCTGGTCGTTCCGGCCATGCTGATCGCAGGTTCTGCCGGCGCGGCAGAAATCTACAATAAAGACGGGAACAAGCTCGACCTGTTTGGCAAAGTAGACGGCCTGCACTATTTCTCTGATAACGATGGCTCCGATGGCGACCAGTCTTATCTGCGCTTCGGCTTCAAGGGCGAAACCCAAATCAGCAACGAGCTGACCGGTTACGGCCAGTGGGAATACCAGGCGGCGCTGAACACCACGGAAAATGAAGGCACCGCAGACAGCTACACGCGTGTTGGCTTTGCCGGTCTGAAATTCGGCGATGCGGGCTCTCTGGACTATGGTCGTAATTACGGCGTGGCTTACGATATCGGCGCATGGACCGACGTGCTGCCGGAGTTCGGCGGCGACACCTACGGCGCGGACAACTTTATGTTCCAGCGCTCCAGCGGCCTGGCGACCTACCGCAACAACAACTTCTTCGGTGCGGTTGAAGGCCTGAACTTCGCTATCCAGTATCAGGGCAAAAACAACAGCGGCACCGAGCTGGACGGACGTGACGTGCTGGCGCGCAACGGCGACGGCTGGGGTTTGTCCACCACTTACGATCTGGGTTCCGGCTTCGGTATCGGCGCGGCGATGTTCAGCTCTGACCGCACCAACGAACAGAACAATAACACCAACGGCATTCTGGGTAACGGCGACAAGGCAACAGCCTATACCGGCGGCCTGAAATATGATGCTAACAACATCTACCTGGCGGCGATGTATACCCGTTCTTACAACGCAACCCGCTTTGGCGACAGCAGAAGCGACGACAGCATCTACGGTTACGCCAACACGGCGGATAACTGGGAAGTGGTGGCGCAGTATCAGTTCGACTTCGGCCTGCGTCCGTCTCTGGCGTTCGTCAGCTCTCGCGGCTCCGATATCGAAGGATACGGCACGCAGAACCTGAAAAAATATGTGGATGTAGGCGCGACTTACTACTTTAACAAAAACATGTCTACCTACGTTGACTACCAGATCAACCTGCTTGATGACAACAACTTTACCGACGCTGCCGGCATCAACACCGATGACGTAGTGGCGCTGGGCTTAGTATACCAGTTCTGATTTACGCGGGAGCGCGCCATGCGCTCCCGCTTCTTAACTCTTCGCCGTTTCCCTGCGCTTAGCGTACCTCCCTGACCACTTTCTCAGCGAAAACGTGGACGATTGAGCTGTCTGGTATGCGTCTGCTTGTAATGCTTGTAGCCTGAAAAGATAATCAGCGCGAGACAGACGAAAGGCAGCAGAAAGTAGATCATAAAGACCTCCATTATTGCGGCAAAGCGCCGCGGTAAAGTGGGTTCAATGGGTATACTGAGTAGCATCCGTCAGAAGATCAACCCCGCCTGGTCCGGCGCCATGCTGCATTTTCACGCTTTCAGGACCAAAACTATTGCAGGGAAATTTGCGTAATATGAAGAAGAAATGGCTGTACTATCCTGTTATGGCAGCATTTATCCTGCTTTCCGGCTGTGACCGTCATCGTGAAACCGTTGGTGCGTCAGCCATGGTGCTGGAAGGACGCACTATGGGAACATTCTGGAGGGTTAGCCTCGCCAACATTGACCCCGGCCTGAAAGAAAATCTGCAAAAAGCGGTGCAGCAGCAGCTGGATAATGACGATCGGGAGCTGTCGACCTGGAAAGCCGATTCGGTGCTTTCGCGCTTTAATCAGTATCGCGGCAGCGACCCGCAGCCGGTCAGCGACAACATGGCGGACATCGTCACTATGGCGCTGCGCATCGGCCAGAAAACGCACGGCAAAATGGACATCACCGTCGGGCCGCTGGTCAATCTGTGGGGATTTGGGCCGGTTAAGCAGCCAGCCACCGTGCCGACGCAGGCGCAGATTGCGGCGGCGCGCGCGCTGACCGGCCTGCAACATCTGCGCGTTATCCAGCGCAGCGAAGGGGCTTATCTGCAAAAGGATCTGCCGAATCTTTATGTCGATCTGTCCACCATGGGAGAAGGGTTCGCCACCGATCATCTGGCGCGCCTGCTGGAAAAAGAAGGGATCAATAATTACCTGGTTTCCGTTGGCGGCGCGGTGCTGACGCGCGGCCAAAACGCCGAAGGCAAGGCGTGGAAAGTAGCGATCCAGAAGCCTACCGATAAAGAAAACGCGGTGCAGGCGGTAGTGGATCTGCAGGGGCACGGTATCAGTACCTCCGGCAGCTATCGCAACTATTATGAGCTGAACGGCAAACGCATTTCGCATGTGATCGATCCGACCACCGGCGAGCCGATCCAGCACAAGCTGGTTTCCGCAACGGTGATCGCGACCACCGCGCTGGAAGCAGACGGTTGGGATACCGGCCTGATGGTGCTTGGCGAAGAGCAGGCGAAGGCGCTGGCGCTGCGCGAACAGCTGGCGGTTTATCTGATCGTGAAGCAGGGCAACGGCTTTAGCAGCTGGATGTCGCCGCAGTTCAGCGCCTTCCTGCTGCCGGAAGCGCAATAGCGGCATTTACTCACGGGCAACGGCCCGCTAAGGAGCCATTATGCTGGACTTATTTAGTGAAGAAGCGCCCTGGCTGGAGCCGCTGGCGGAAGGCGCGGCTATCCTGCGTCGACGCGCGCGGGACGAGGCGGCAGCGCTGCTGGCGCTGGTTGACGATATCGCCGCGCAGAATCCTTTTCATCACCGCATTACGCCGGGCGGACACCGCATGTCGGTGGCGATGACCAACTGCGGCGATTTCGGCTGGTCGACGGACGCGCGCGGCTATCAGTACAGCGAATACGACAGCGTTAGCGGCCAGCGCTGGCCGGCGATGCCGGATCGCTTCCATCAGCTGGCGGTGGCCTGCGCGGAAGAGGCCGGTTTTCCCCATTTTCAGCCCGATGCCTGCCTGATTAACCGCTATGCGCCGGAGGCGAAGCTCAGCCTGCATCAGGACAAGGATGAACAGGATATGCGCCAGCCTATCGTCTCTGTTTCGCTGGGCCTGCCCGCCGTGTTTCAGTTTGGCGGCTTCGAGCGGGGCGACGCGGTGCAGCGCGTGCTGCTGGAGCATGGCGACGTGGTGGTATGGGGCGGGCCGTCGCGCCTGCGCTATCACGGCATCCTGCCGTTAAAAGCGGGCAGCCATCCGGCCACCGGCGCATTTCGCTATAATCTGACCTTCCGGCGCGCTTTTCGGTAAACGAGAATTATTATTGCTATCGTCCCGCTTCTCATTAAACTGCAGGCTGCTCAGAATAATGGGATAGTGTCATGGAGTTGCTTCGCGTCGTTTACCGCCAGTATCGCTGGCCTTTTGTGCTGGTTATTGGCCTCAGTTTGCTGAGCGCCGCGCTCGGTATCGGGCTGATCGCTTTTATCAACCGCGAGCTGATTGTTTCGCTGAACGCCGGTACCTGGCTGCTGCCGTCTTTCCTTGGGCTGCTGCTGCTGCTGATGGCGGTGACCCTGGCCTCGCAGCTGGCGCTGACGCTGCTTGGCCACCATTTTGTTTATCGGCTGCGCGGTAAGTTTATTCGACGCATTCTGGATACGCAGATCGAACGTATCGAACAGATCGGCAGCGCCCAGCTGCTGGCCGCGCTGACCAGCGACGTCCGCAGCATTACCCTTGCCTTTGTGCGCCTGCCCGAGCTGATCCAGGGCGTGATCCTGACTTTAGGTTCGGCCGCTTACCTGGCGTGGCTGTCGCCGAAAATGCTGCTGATCACTACCCTCTGGCTGACCATCACCATCGTCGGCGGCTGGCTGCTGGTCTCCAGAGTCTATCGCCATCTGGCGAAGCTGCGCGAGCTTGAAGACGCGCTTTACGCCGACTATCAAACCATTATCGAAGGGCGCAAAGAGCTGGCGCTTAACCGCCAGCGCGCGCAGCAAATTTACGAGACGGTTTATCAGGAAGACGCTCGAGCATATCGTCACCATATTGTGCGCGCCGATACTTTCCATCTCAGCGCGGTGAACTGGTCGAATATCATGATGCTGGGCGCCATCGGGCTGGTCTTCTTTATGGCTAACGGTCTGGGCTGGGCGAATACGGCGGTAGCGGCGACCTATTCGCTGACGCTGCTGTTCCTGCGCACGCCGCTGCTTTCCGCCGTCGGCGCGCTGCCTACGCTGCTGAGCGCCCAGGTTGCCTTTAACAAGCTCCACACCTTCAGGCTGGCGGCTTACCAGGAAAGCTTTGCGCAGCCCGCCGCCGCGCGTGCGTGGCAAACGCTGGAGCTGCGTGACGTGGTGTTTCATTATGGCGACGGCGGCTTTGCCGTCGGCCCGATCGACATGACGCTGAAACGCGGCGAGCTGGTCTTTCTGATCGGCGGCAACGGCAGCGGTAAATCCACGCTGGCGATGCTGCTGACCGGCCTTTATCAGCCGGTATCCGGGCAGATCCTGCTGGACGGCGTGCCGGTGGCGGCAACGGAGATGGCGGACTATCGACGCCTTTTCTCCGCCGTCTTTACCGATGTTCACCTGTTTGACCGCCTGATCGACGCCAGCGGCGAGCCGGCCGATCCGGCTCAGGTACAGCTGTGGCTGGAGCGCCTGCATATGCAGGATAAACTCAAGCTGGAAGGCAACCGGGTGCTGAACCTTAAACTGTCGAAAGGGCAGAGCAAGCGTCTGGCGATGCTGCTTGCTACGGCGGAGCAGCGCGACATTCTGCTGCTGGACGAATGGGCCGCCGATCAGGATCCGCATTTCCGCCGCATCTTCTACCGCGAGCTGCTGCCGTGGCTGAAAGAGATGGGCAAAACCGTTGTTGCCATCAGCCATGACGACCACTATTTTCTGCACGCCGACAGGCTGCTGGAAATGCGTGAAGGCAAACTAAGCGAGCTGATCGGCGAAGCGCGCGATCAGGCTACGCTGGATGCGGTAAAACGCACCGGCACCGACTAGCCTGCCGACGCCGGCTTGCCGTCACTCAGGCTGTCTAAAAAATGGATAAGCCAGCCTGAGGCTATGGCTTAATAAGGACCAGTGGGCGTATCGGCCGCCTGCGTGACGATGACCCAGCTGGTCAGCTGCTCTTCAGCCAGCGCCACGCGGCCGGTAAACAGCGTGCCGACGGGAAAGCCTGGCGATAAGGCCCGGTTCAACCGCAGCGTGACGTTGGTCAGTCCGGCCCGGCAAGCGATGATTTCCGCCTCGTTGAAATGCATAAACTGGCGGAAAAGCGGGAACAGCGCCTTATACAGACTCTCCTTGAGGGAAAAAGCGGCGGTGAGCGCGGTCGCGAACGGCACGCCGCTGCTCTGTAAAATGCCGTGTTCGCGCTCGTTAATAATCATCTCACGCATCTCTTCCGCCGCTTCGGGCCGCATAATCTCTTCGCAATCCACGCCGGGCTGCTTTCCCGTCACCTTATCGGCCAGCAGGAGGCTGATGCAGGCGCGGGTATGCGAAAGGGAACCCGCTATTCCTTCTGGCCAGACCGGCGCGCGGTCGGCATCGTTAGTCAACAGGAAGTCGTCAAAGCCAAACTGACGCAGCGCTGCACGCACGCACAAGCGGCTGGCAAGGTATTCCGCCCGGCGTTTCGCCACGGCTTTATTCAGGTGAGCAGGGAAGGGCAGGCGATAGTCGGTGAACAGTTGGTCGCTGTAATAAGCCAGATCGTAGCGGGCCTGTACCAGCAGAACATCAGGATGTTCTGCCAGTCGGGAACTGACGGGCGCGGTTAAAAACCGATCTTTGGGTAAGGTGGCGCCCGACAAAAACGCCGGTTCGCTCTGTGCCGGTCTGTTGAGCCAATCAGAACGCATTTCTTCTGCCTGTTAATCAAAAAGAGGATTTAAGCAGGTTAGCGTACCGAGAGTAAAGCACGGCGCAGATTACTTGTTGGGAGGAATGTGCAGCCCTTTCAGTGAAACGACAAAGTGCTTATTGCCGCGGGAAATCTTCGCGCCGCGATCGCACCAGTGGCTGGCGAATCGAAAAAAATCATCGCTGTCAATGTCATAGGCCAGTTCAACCTTGCTGATACCGGACTGCAGCATCTCTTCAGCGTCCCTGTAATTTCTTGCCTTAATGATTGCCATTGGGTTACCTGTTACTGCCTCAAAAAGTGTAGGGTCAGCCTATGTCAAGAAGATGACAGTTTTGTTGCAGCGTCTGGCTTTAAGATTAAGGCTAATGCCAACCGGGCCGGCAAGAAGTGTGCTTTATGACGGAAGCGCTTTCGTAGAGGCTTTCTGGTCAACGCATTGAAGATAAATTAGCGACTTTTTAATGATTTATAATTGGCCTCAGGATCGCAGCGCGCTGAAAATGCTGGCCTGACACCTGACACCTGACACCTGACACCTGACACCTGACACCTGACACCTGACACCTGACACCTGACACCTGACACCTGAC
>NZ_JBLFFM010000004.1:209153-269929 GCF_051400835.1 Erwinia artemisiae
ACCTGACACCTGACACCTGACACCTGACACCTGACACCTGACACCTGACACCTGACACCTGACACCTGACACCTGACACCTGACGCCTGACGCCTGAGCCTGAGCCCCGAAGGCTGTAAGTAATTATACGCGGCTGTATCAGGCTGTTGGCCAGTCAGCGCTGAACCACCATACCGCCTTGATCTGGCTGATATCTCAGTAAGCACTGGCTGGTACTTTCTGATAATAATTAATTAGCGCGATATTCAAGTGTGGAAAATGGTTACTTTCACTATCTGAATAAGCTGGGCGGTGGGCAAAAAGGCTGAATTGTAAACGTTTACAGACAGGCAAAGCTTTTTCAGAACTTTCCGGTAAGAGACGTCACCTTATGCTCGTTTTCGTTATACTTTGTAAGTTATTTAAAATTAAGGTGATTTTTTTTACAACCCTGCTTCTCTGGCGGCCAGCTTTTATGCCGCATCCTTTTCTAAGATTCCTCCCATGTGTGAAGTGTTGTTTATGAGTGCTATGTTGCCGCTTTTGTTGTTTTAGGCTATCAGAGGTCACCATGGAAACGCGAATAAAACACCTGGATGGAATGCGGGGACTAGCAATACTGCTGGTGATCGGCTTTCATGCCTGGGCCAGATGGCCTGAATACCTGGGGTACGTTTCGTTTACTAAGGATTTTCCTTTATTCGCCTGGGGCTATCTGGGCGTGCCGCTGTTCTTTATGATTTCCGGGTTCGTTATTTTTATGACCCTGGATAAATCAAAAAGCTTTATAAACTTTATGTTTAAGCGCTGGCTGCGGCTCTTCCCGGCCATGCTGATAGTGACGCTGCTGATCTTCGCTACGGCCAGCTTATTTAGCGAAAGACCGCTCGGCGTCCCGCATCCGGCCAATGCCATTCCGGGCCTGACTTTTATCAGTCCGGAGATACTCCAGTATTTGACCGGTGTGGCCTTTAAACCGCTGGAAGGATCGTTCTGGTCGCTTTACGTTGAAGCCGCGTTTTATATCTTTATCGGTGCCGTCTACTTTACGCTGGGCAGAAAATACTGCCTGCCTTCGCTGCTGGTGCCGATGTTTCTGGTGGCGGGCGCCTCCGCCTTCAAAATGATTGGTCATCCGGCCATTGCGGATTTTATCTCCAAGTTCGGCTTTATCCACTACTCATGGTTTATGATCGGTTGCCTGGTGTATGAGCGGCTGCATCAGCGCGACGCCAAATTCCATTACGCACTGGTGCTGGTGGCGGTGTTGATTAACTTCAGTTATTACATCAAAAACAATGGCTATATCGTTATTTTACCGCTGCTGCTGATGCTGGCGCTGTTTATCGTCAGCTTTTACAGCCGGCTTGTGGAACGACTGCTGTCAGGAAAGTTCCTGACGCTCACCGGCTTTATCAGCTACACCATCTATCTGCTGCATGAAAACATGCTGATCGCTACGTTAAGGAAGCTGGAGCGCCATATCAGCAGCGATTACGTGATGGTCTTTATGCCGATAGCGGTAGTCGCCGCGCTTTACCTGGTTGCCTGGCTGATCACTAAATACATTGAACCGGCCGTCAGAGATACGCTGAGGAACCTTATTCTGTTCCGAGGGAAAAAGAAGGCACTGCCCAACGGCTAAGCGCGAACGGGCAGGGCGGTTGCTGGCAGAGAGGGCACAGCGGCCGTAAAGCCGTAAAAAAGGGCGCAGATGACTGCGCCCTGAGTTTATTTCACTTCGGTAATCACGCTGCCTTCATGGGTAGACCGCTGCTCTTTGGTCTTGCGGAAGATCGCCACCGCCAGCACCAGCGCCGCGACGGCAGGTATAGCGCCGATATAGCCCACCGAGGACATGGAAAGATCCAGGCTAACCTTATTGCCCAGCAGCGCGCCCGCGCCGATGCCAATATTGAAAATACCGGAGAACATCGCCATAGCAACATCGGTGGCGTCCGGTGCCAGCGTCAGCACTTTCATCTGCATCCCCATGCCGATCATCATAAAGGCCATGCCCCAGAACAGCCCCAGCACAATCAGACCGGCCTTGCTGGCCGCTACCGACGCCAGCAGCAGCAGGCAGATCGACAGCAGTGCGATAGAGCCGGTCAGCAGCGGCGACAGGCGTTTTTCGCCGCTCTTGCCAAAAATAATGCTGCCGGTAATGCCCGCAATGCCGAAAATCAGCAGCAGAAGCGTGGCGAAGCTTTGGTCAAATCCGGCTACTTTCTCGACAAAAGGTTCAATGTAGGTAAACGCGGTAAAGTGCGCGGTCACCACGGCGACGGCCAGCACGTAAAGGCCCACCAGCGCAGGGCGGCGCAGCAGGTCCGGCAGGCTTTTCAGCGAACCGGTATGCTCCGACGGCACGCGCGGCATAATTTTTAAAATCAGACCCAGCAGCACTAAAGCCCCGACGCCAATGGCCAGGAAGGTGCTGCGCCAGCCGAATGCCTGACCGATAATTCTGCCCAACGGCAGGCCCAGCACGGAAGCCAGCGCGGTAGCGGTCGCAATCAGGCTCAGCGCCTGCGCTCTTTTACCCGGCGGGGCCAGCCTGACCGCCAGCGATGCGGTGATAGACCAGAACAGCGCATGGGCCAGCGCTACGCCCGCGCGGCTCAGCAGCAGCACGTCGAAACTCCAGGCGAAAAAGGCCAATACATGGCTAAAGGTAAACAGGCCAAAGATCGCAATCAGCAGCACGCGCCGATCGGTATTGCTGGTCATCAGCATTAGCGGCAGCGACATTAGCGCCACAATCCACGCATAGATGGTCAGCATAATGCCCGCCTGCGCCGATTCCATGCCGAAGCTATGGCCGATATCGGACAGCAGGCCAACAGGCATATATTCCGTGGTATTAAAGATAAACGCAGCAACAGCCAAAGCCAGAACGCGTGACCAGGCAACTTTGCGTGAAACGGTAACGGTGTTCATATCAGTCATAGGCTTCTGCTCCGCAAAACTCAAAACGCGTCATTCTAGAGCCGGCCGCATAAAATTCAATCCGAAAGTGATCGTCATCACACTTTTTACATAGTTTGAAGGTTTAGAAAAGGCTATATCCTGCGGCGACGTCGCTGGCCAAAAGACCTGGGGCGTTATCTGCGGGCAGGCAACAGCATGCGGTCACGCGTAGATGTTCAGCAAAGGAGGAAACAGATAAGGTTAAAGAGAGGCGCTAACGGGGGGGCCGAGGACAGTCTTGGTTACGCTGCGTTTACCACCTCGTTGATATCAGCCGCACGCTTTTGGCTTTTCCCTTCTGGTCATTTTCAGCCCCTGAATGCATTTGCGATAAAACAGCCCTGTGAGGGGCTTTGATCTATCTATAAAAGCCTGACGTCTGCCCATCAGTTCAGGCCGTCAGACCGTTGCGGGCCATCACCAGCGGTTTAAAAGCCAGTCAGGCGGCGTGTTGACCTGCTGCCATGATCCGATCGAACACGTCTACGGCAGCGCTGGCACCGCCTGCCTGAGAGATTTCTTGCTGTAAGACGGCCAGGTTTCTCTGACAGGCCGGATCGGCGCTTATCTCCTGCGATGCCATAAGCAGACTGGCTGCAGAAAGGGTTTCCCGAGGCAAATATTTTCCTATGCCCAGCGCCTGAATCCGCCGGGCATTGAGGCGTTGTTCGGCCTGCTGCGGTACGGCTATCATCGGCACCCCGAAATAAACGGCCTCCATCAGGCTGTTCATTCCGGCATGGGTGATAAACAGGCTTGCCGCCTGTAGCACATCAAGCTGGGGTATCTGACGGTGAATTTCAATATTGGCGGGCAGCTCTCCCAGCTGGGCAGAATCGACATAGCGGCCAATAGCCATTACGACATGCCACTCGCTATTGGTGAAAGCCTGAATGCAGGTGCGGAAAAAGGCGGTCTGATGCGTATAAACCGAACCCAGCGAGATGACGACAACCGGCCGTCCTGCTGTTTTTAGTCGCCAGCCAGGCTGCGCGGCCAGTGGCCTGATTTCGGGCCCGACAAAGGTTACGCCAGGGGGAATAGTGTCTGGTTTTTCCTGAAAAGAGCGCGGAATAAAGGCAATGGCAGTATCGCGGGCAGCCAGGATGGCACGAAGATCCACGTTCAAATTATTGTCGTGCAGCATTTTTTCCAGAATCGGTATGCAGGGCCACTCTTCGCCCGACAGGCCCAGCCACTCCTCGGACTGCCCCTGATAGCTGACGTGGGTAGGATTAAGGCTGATGGCCGGAACTTGCCAAAGATGGGCGAATATCTTGCCCAGCCAGCTAAGCGGGCCGTAGGCGATAATGTCGGGCCGGTCGTTCTCAAAGGCCGCCAGCAAAGGGCGACAGGTCGCCTGTGCTTCCCGTGCCAGCTCGCGGACAACGTAGCCCATCTCCTCTGGTCGTGGCTGCTCTTTAGTAAAAGTGGGTTCAAACAGAACCGGCGTGGCGCCGCAGGAAGCGACAAGAGAGGAAAACTCTGGCGAGGTGGTATAGCTGACCCTGTAGCCCCGCGCGACCAGTGCCTTGACCAGCCCCAGGGTCGGGTTGACGTGTCCTTGTTCAGCGCAGTTAAAAATGGCCACGTGCCGTTGGGTATTCTTGCCGCTTATATTCACCGTCATAGTCAGTTTTCCTGAAAGAATGAGAGTTAAAACCGCTTTAGTTTTCCCTGTGCCCGGTCACTGCTGTAACCGCCCGTATAGCTGGCCATTGCTATCAGTCACGTTGGCTCAGGGATTCTCAAAGATATCATTCAGTTAATGAAATTAATATGTCAGGATTTTCTCATAACAAAGAGTGCCGCCGGGCTAACAGCCTTGCACCGGGTATGAGCTGGCATGACAATATTTGGAATAATGTGGTGGCCGAGTCGTTCTTCGATTTACTGAAAAAAGAGCGTATAAGAAAAGGATCTACAAAACTCGCGATCTGGCCCGCGCCGATCTCTTCGATTACATTGAAGTGTTCTGAAATCAGGCCCGGTATCACAGCCATCCCGGGGCATCTGTTCGGAGGCCTTCGGACGGGCCTCAGCGTGAGGACAGGATCTGTCTATTGTTGAGAGGGCCGCGCGGATCTTAGTTTCTGTTGGATAGCTTTTGCCGTGTGTGGTATTGCTGGCTTTGCTGCTTCTCATCTTGTCAGAGAGTGGATGGATAAAAAATGAAAAAACTTTTACTTATAGTCGCTATTTCCATGAATATAGTTAACTTTGCCTGTGCATCTCCTACGCCCAATCATCCCGTTCCTGCTGGTAAGGTTGCGCAGTGGAAAGGGTATGATGTCATTGTTAAGAGGGACAGCTTAGGGATTGTCACTGTAGACGGAAAACCAGCGGCTGTAGATGAAATCACAGAGAAGGCTACAGCCTATCAGCAAGGGCTGTTTAGTGTGATTATCTATAAGAGCGGTAAAGTCGCTCTGATGAAGCAAGGGCAGTTTGTAGGATATTTGAAGAGAAACTGACCAGGAAGGGACTGATGAGCGAGGCATTTGGAAAAATGTACATCATACGAGGACAGGCTTATCAAGCGCTCTGTACTATCCTGATCCCAAAATGAGTCCCTGACTGACAGACACAGTAGTGATGCCTTTGCCAGGCCATACTACTGTGGATTGACCGTAAATAAGCCTTACTTTTGTGCATTACGATGCAAATAAATCCTTACAGCGTGGCGATGAGTGTACAGATAGTGACTATTAACGAAACGACTTACACCTGTCAGGAGCAGTTCGTTGCCCGGTCGGACAGAGTTGTGAGCCTCTCCAGGCCGATCTTAAAAAATCCATTTGTATACGTTAAATCCCGCTACCTACAGGCAACAAAAAACCCGCAAGCTCAAAGAGAATGCGGGTTCTTGCGGGGTTTCCATCAGTAACCGGTACTGACAGAGTATGTATTTGGTCGGCACGAGAGGATTTGAACCTCCGACCCCCGACACCCCATGACGGTGCGCTACCAGGCTGCGCTACGTGCCGACGCGTGAGCTAATAGTACGCAAATTCGCTACGATTGCAAGCGGCTAACACGTTGACTGCTATGAAAATAGCCAACGTTGCCGTCTGGTTTACGCAGAGCAGGGCGCGGGAAATAATCTTTAAAACCCGCGCCTCAGTTAGCGATAAAGCGTTTCTCTTCCGTCAGCACCTGCAACAGCAGCGTCAGCTGCGGCTTGTGATCTTTCAACCGCTGGCCCTGAGCATCCCAGGCGGTATAGCTGCCGTTGCTGTTCAGCTCCAGCGTCAGGTTCGGCGTAGTCACCACCAGCTGGCCGTCATGCATACTGGTTATCCAGTTATGGCTGCGGCGCACGGCAAACAGATCTTCGCCCTGCGAATAATCAGAAGCTGGCGTACGCACGTGCAGCAGCCGCTGCATCAGCGTAGTCATAATATCCTGATGGCTGGTCAGCTTATCAATCTGCTGCGATGGCGTATTCGGCCAGTGGATCACCAGCGGCACCTGTAGGTTTGCACGGTTGCCCATATCGTCATCGTCGTTCAACGCCACGCCGTGCTGCGCCGTGATCACCACCACCGTATTATCCAGCAGGCCTTTCTCCTGTAACGTGGCGAGCACGTTCTGGATTTGCCCATCCACCTCTGCCGCACTGCGCGCGTAGCGCCGTGCCGCTTCTTTCGCCACGCCAGCGTTTTTGCCGCCGGACAAAGAAAGATAGGAGAACCAGGGGGCGCTTTTCGCTTTCTGCGTCTCCAGCCAGCGTTGCCACTGCGCAACGGTTTGTGCATCGGACTGGCTTTCTGAAGTGGGCAGCGAATAGTCCGCCAGCAGCGCCTGACGATAGAGCGGCGAGGCAAAGCCGTCGCTGGCAAACAGGCCAAACTGGTAACCCTGTTTCGCCAGCGCATCCGTCAGCGCCGAAGGCACGCGCGAAGAGAGCACGCCGTCCATATAGCCTGCCGAAATACCGTAAAAGAGGCCGAACAGACCGCTGTCGGCCTGGCTGCCCGCGCTGAAATGCTGCGTAAAACGCACGTTGTCCTGAGCGAACCGGGCCAGATGCGGCAGCTGTTTCGGCATCGTGGCCTCGTTCAGGCCGTCCACGGTGACGATCAGCAGATTGCTGCGGGCGCCGCCATCGCGGAAAGTAATATCGTTCAGCGGATAGGCGACCGAAAGCGCCTCCGGATTACCCTGCTGCACCAGCCTGCGCTGATACTCCTGCGCATCCAGCAGGCCATGGCGTTCCAGAAAGCGGCGGGCCGTCATCGGATAAGAGAGCGGCAGGTTGGAACGCTGCATGGTGACAGGGCGATAGAAATTCGCATCGGCCCAGATATACATCAAATGGCTGGCAAAGAACGTGACGATAAACAGCACGGCCAGCGGCTTGCCAAAGCTGCGGCGATTCAGGCTGCGCAGCTTTTGCCAGCTCCAGGTAGCGAACAGCATCTCGACCAGGAAAATAGCCGGTACGCTGATAAACATCAGCTGCCAGTCACGTGCCATTTCGCTTTGATCGGGATTGACCACCAGCTCCCAGACGACCGGGTTAAGGTGCAGGTGGAAGCGGGCGAACACCGCGCTGTCAATAAGCAGCAGCGTCAGCCCGGTGGTAGCGATGATGGCGGAAAGAAAGCGCAGCAGTCTTTGCGACATCACCACAAACGTCAGGGGAAAAACAATCAGCAGATAGGCGGCGAAAACAATAAAGCTAAAATGGCCTGTCCAGCTGGTAAACGCATAGATACGCCCGACCAGCGAGGCAGGCCAGTCGGCAACAATCAGATAGCGACTACCCAGGATAAGGGCAAAGATAATGTTAAACAGGGCGAACCAGTGCCCCCAGCCAATCATCTGGGAGACTTTATCACGGTAGCGCGGCTGACTTGTTACCATAGCGGGATCACATCAGTGTGCTTTATCTTCACGTACCGAAGCCTGAAGCGCCTCGGCAAATGAACGCGCAAGCGCGCGGCGTTGCTCCGGAGCAACGCTGGTGTTCAGCAGGTTAGTCACCATATTGCCCAGCACCATCAAAGAGAGATCGGTGGGCGCCTTGTCTTTTTCAAGCACGTTGACCATTTCGGCGAGGAGTTTTTCCACGCGGTCGTCGCTGTAACGGGATGATTGTGGCATAGCGTCAAATTTATCGAGTATTAAAAGGCGGCATCTTACCGTAAAAGCGCGATTCTTTCTGCAATTTTATCATGTGGAAAAGGTTAATGTTGTTGCCTGTTGATCCCGACCACGCTCGGTGATTGAATACGCGCTTAAGTTTAAAGGAGAGTTTACATGAGTCTGGATATCGAGCAGATTGCCCTTCATCAGATGATTAAGCGTGACGAGCAGACGCTGGAGCTGGTGCTGCGGGAGTCGCTGCTGCCGGCCACTGGCCCGGTTACGGCGATGATGGAGGAGCTGCATCGCGTCTACAGCGCCAAAAGCAAGGCTTACGGCCTGTTTAATGAAGAGAGCGAGCTGGCCGACGCGCTGCGCAACTGCCGGAAGGGCCAGGATGATTTTCTGGCCTTCAGCCGCGCGGCGACCGGACGTTTACGCGACGAACTCGCTAAGTATCCCTTTGCGGACGGCGGCGTCGTGCTGTTTGCCCACTATCGCTATCTGGCGGTGGAGTATTTGCTGGTTGCGGTGCTGAACAGCCAGAACAGCATGCGCGTTAACGAAGAGCTGGATATCAGCACCACGCACTATCTGGATATCAACCATGCGGATATCGTGGCGCGTATCGATCTGACCGAATGGGAAACCAATCCGGAATCAACTCGCTACCTGACCTTCCTGCGTGGCAGAGTAGGGCGCAAGGTCGCCGACTTCTTTATGGATTTCCTTGGTGCCAGCGTGGGCCTGGATACCAAAGCGCAAAACCGTGGTCTGCTCCAGGCGGTGGACGACTACTGTGCCGAGGCGGCGCTGGATAAAAACGAGCGTCAGAACTATCGCCAGCAGGTTTACAGCTACTGTAACGAACAGCTGCAGTCGGGCGAAGAGATTGAGCTGGAAGGCCTGTCGAAAGAGCTGGCGCCGCTGGGCGAAAAAACCTTTCAGGATTTCACCCAGGAGCAGGGCTACGAGCTGGAAGAGAGCTTCCCGGCGGATCGCAGCACGCTGCGCCAGCTGACGAAGCTCGCCGGCAGCGGCGGCGGGCTGACCATTAACTTTGACGCCATGCTGCTGGGCGAGCGCATTTTCTGGGATCCGGCTACCGATACGCTGACCATCAAAGGCACGCCGCCTAATCTGCGCGACCAGTTACAGCGTCGCAGCGGCGGCAAATAAGCGCAGCGGCAGGGATGCCCGCTGCTGACAAACGCCCATAAAAAAACGCCGCATTAAGCGGCGTTTTCTTCACACAGAGATCGGTCGGCGATTAAGCGCGAACGAAGTCGATGTGGTGCAGTTTTGGCTTGAACGGGTGACGCTGTACAGCCTGCACTTTTACTTTAGTTTCTTTACCGTCAACAACCAGAGTCAGCACGTCGGTGTAGAACTCAGGCTTAACCTGCATGTTCATCACGTAGTCGTGATCCAGTTCGATAGCTACAGCTGCTTCGTTACCGCCATAGATGATGGCCGGGAATTTGTTAGCTGTACGCAGGCGGCGGCTCGCACCCTTACCCTGCTCTTTACGTTCTTCTGCATTGATAGTGAACATTGTTCAGTCTCTTTCTAAGTAATTATCCTGCTACAGGCGACCCAGCAACAGGTTGGATTGTTCAGCTTTCGCCAGCGGCAAAAGCGGGGCGCATTGTAGCAGGCAAGGCCGGTGCGGGCAACGCATTAAACACCGTGTGCCCTAACGGATCTCATTAGCGCGTCGAAAACGGCCCTGATAATCGAACACTTTTTCACGGATCTGCCAGAAATTGCGCTGTTTGCGGGCCACCACAAAATCGGGATGGCGTAGCAGCGGCTGCATCGCTACGATATCCGCCGCGTTTTCCCAGCCGAGCGGCACGCCGGGCGCTCGCTGATGCGGTCGCATAAACAGCTGCTCGAAGGCTTTGCGCTGCGCGGGCGTGCTCAGGCGGAAGCGCTCGCTCACTTCGGTTGCTTCCTCATCGAAATAGCGCGCCTTCAGCCACTCGCCTTTCTCATCGCGACCGTTTTCCAGCACCATCGCAGCGCAGCGCAGCACCAGCGCATCCTTCAGCTTTAGCGCCGCTTTCAGCATATCGTCGGGATCGACCAGCACCGCGTCACACTGATGGCAGCGGCGGGCGGCGATATCGTTCTCGGCGTTGCAGTGCGGGCAGCTTTTAAAGCGGAAGCGGAAGTCGCACTGCTCGCGCTCGCCGTCGTCGTCTTCCATCACGCCCTGACAACGGCGGCCAAAGTGCTCAATAATGGTGCCGTCGGCGGTGGTTTTGCCCCAGAACGTATTGGCAAAGCCGCAGGCCGGGCAGAAAACCTGCACCGGTTTATTGTCGCTTTTGCCCTTGGGCGCGCCCACTTCCGGCGTAAAGATATCGTGCGGATTACCCGCGTAGTCCAGGATCAGGCAGTCGGTTTTGCCAGGGCACAGCCGCAGCCCGCGTCCGACAATCTGCTGATACAGGCTGACCGATTCCGTAGGGCGGAGGATGGCGATAAGATCGACGTGCGGCGCGTCAAAGCCGGTAGTCAAGACCGCCACGTTAACCATGTAGCGCAGCTCGCGCGCTTTAAAGGCGGTAATAAGGGCATCGCGCTCGGCGGCGGGCGTGGTGGCGCTGATCAGCGCCTTGCTGTCGGGCAGCAGTCCCAGCACCTCTTTGGCATGCTCGACCGTGGCGGCAAAAATCATCACGCCCTGGCGATCCTGCGCAAACTCAACGATCTGCTGAATAATATGCGGCGTAATGCGCTGTTGCTGCTTCAGCTCCAGGTTGAGATCCGCCTCGCTGAACAGGCCGTTTTCCCTGGCGGTCAGGCGGCTGAAATCGTACTGCACCACCGGCATATCCAGCCTTTCCGGCGGCACCAGAAAGCCGTGTTTGATCATATAGCGCAGCGGCAGCTCGTAGATGCAGTCGCGAAACAGCGCCCGCTCGTCGCCGCGCACCATGCCGTGATAGTGGAACTGGTAGATCCAGCCCTTGCCCAGGCGATAGGGCGTGGCGGTCAGGCCCAGCAGGCGCAGCTGCGGATTGCGCTGGCGCAGATGGTTGAGGATCTGCTGGTACTGGCTGTCTTCGGCGTCGCCGATGCGGTGACACTCATCCACAATCAGCAGCGAAAACTCGCTGTCGAACTGCGCCAGATTGCGGGCCACCGACTGTACGCTGCCGAACACCACCTTGCTGCGGCTCTCTTTCTTTTGCAGACCGGCGGCAAAGATATCGGCCTGCAGGCCGTAAGCCTGATATTTGCTGTGGTTCTGCGCCACCAGCTCTTTGACGTGCGCCAGTACCAGCACGCGTCCGCGCGCCAGCCGTGCCAGTTCGGCGATCACCAGGCTTTTGCCCGCGCCGGTCGGCAGGACAATCACGGCAGGCTGGTGAGAGCGACGGAAGTAGCTGAGCGTGGCGTCAACGGCTTCCTGTTGGTAGGGGCGCAGGGTAAAGGACATGATTAAATCCGCGAGCAAAGCCGCATTATGCCACGAAAGTCCGCTCCGTGCGCGCGCGCCTCTGTGCCTGAGCCGCAACTCCCGATATACTTCTGCTGTTACTCTCTTCTGACGTTCCCTACAGGAACGGTGAATTCATTCATTGAAACAGGCAGTGCAGATTTAATGCGACTTGATAAATTTTTATCTCAGCAACTGGAAGTCAGCCGGGCGATTGCCGCTCGCGAGCTGCGCGCGCGTAAGGTGACGGTTGATGGGGAAGTGGTGCGCGAAGGGTCTTTTAAGCTCAGCCCGGAAAGCGAAGTGGAATATGACGGCAATCCGTTACGGCTGCAGATCGGCCCGCGCTATTTTATGCTGAACAAGCCGCAGGGCTACGTCTGCTCCACCGACGATCCGGATCACCCAACGGTGCTCTATTTTCTGGAAGAGCCCACCGCGTATAAACTGCACGCGGCAGGGCGGCTTGATATCGACACCACCGGCCTGGTGCTGATGACCGATGATGGCCAGTGGTCGCACCGCATCACCTCGCCGCGCCATCACTGTGAAAAAACCTACCTGGTGACGCTGGAAAACGCGCTGGCCGAGGATACGGCGGAGCAGTTCGCCGCAGGCGTGCAGCTGCATAACGAAAAAGACCTCACTAAGCCAGCCAGCCTGGAAGTCATCAGTGAAAATCAGGTGCGGCTGACCATCAGCGAAGGGCGCTATCACCAGGTAAAACGGATGTTCGCTGCGGTGGGTAACCACGTGGTGGCGCTGCATCGCGAGCGTATTGGCGATATCGTGCTCGATGAGGAACTGGAGCCGGGCGAGTATCGCGCCCTGACGGCGGAAGAGATCGCCAGCGTGAGACTGCCCGCAGAATTAAAATAAGGAAACAGGGATGCGTAAGGAAAAGAACTCGTCGGCGGGACTGGTCGTTATTCTTGGCCTGCTGGCTATGCTAATGCCGTTGTCGATCGACATGTATTTGCCTGCGCTTCCGCAAATCGCCCGCGAATTTGGCGTGTCGGCCGGCAGCGTGCAGATGACGCTGAACCTCTATATCCTGGGCTTTGCGCTGGGGCAGTTAATCTACGGCCCGCTGGCCGACAGCTTTGGCCGCAAGCCGGTGATAGCCGTGGGCACGCTGATTTTCGCCGTCGCGGCGGCGGCCTGCGCGCTGGCGCAAACCATCGATCAGCTGATCTTTATGCGTTTGCTGCACGGCCTGTCGGCGGCGGCGGGCAGCGTGGTGATCAGCGCCCTGATGCGCGACAGCTACTCGAAAGAGGAGTTCTCGCGCATGATGTCCTTTGTCATGCTGGTCACCACCATCGCGCCGCTGCTGGCGCCTATCCTGGGCGGTTGGATGCTGCTGCTGTGGAACTGGCACGCCATCTTCTGGGCTATCTCGCTGGCCGCCGTGGTCACCACGCTGCTGGTGGTCACGCAGATCAAAGAGACGCTGCCGCACGATAAGCGGCAAAAATTCAATATGCGCACCACGCTGCGCAACTTTCTGTCGCTGTTTCGCCACAAGCGCGTGTTCAGCTATATGATGGCCAGCGGCTTTTCCTTTGCCGGGATGTTCTCTTTCCTTAACGCCGGCCCCTTTGTCTATATCGAGCTGAACCATATTTCGCCGCAGGATTTTGGTTACTACTTTGCGCTGAACGTGGTTTTCCTGTTCCTGATGACGCTGCTGAACAGCCGCTGCGTGCGCCGCTTCGGCCCGCTGGCGATGTTCCGTCTGGGGCTGCTGATCCAGTTTACGATGGGCATCTGGCTGGTGGTGGTCAGCGCACTGAACCTCGGTTTCCTGCCGCTGGTGTTTGGCGTGGCAATGTTTATCGGCTGCGTGGCGATGGTTTCTTCTAACGCCATGGCGGTGATCCTGGAAGAGTTTCCGCATATGGCGGGCACCGCTTCCTCGCTGGCGGGCACGCTGCGCTTTGGCGTGGGCGCGCTGGTCGGGGCGCTGCTCTCCACCATGACCTTTACCAGCGCCTGGCCGATGGTTGGCTCCATTTTTATCTGCGCCGCGTTTTCCGTGCTGCTGTTTATCTACGCCACGCGCCCGCGTAAAAGCCGTCAGCGCAGCTTGCCATAACATTGACGCCCGTATCCGCGTAACAGCCTGACCCGCTTAATCCTCGCCAAAACGGGAAGCCTTGCTTCCCGGCTTTTCTGAAGCTTTGCTTCCCGGCTTTTCTGCTGATACACGCTATAATGTTGCCTTATTGTAAAAATAACTAAGCTTAAATTACTTTTGTGCAACAAAATTGATTGTTATTACGGCGCCGACGCGGTAAAAATGAGAACAAAATCACGAACTGGCGGTACTAAGCCCTCGCAGATGGGGTATGTCCACGACCAGAAACAGGCAGAAATGATGATGGCTACGGGCTGGGGAGTAGGGGTGAACAGATTACAACATTCGGTGGTGCATCGCCTGCCGCAAAGCTATCGCTGGGGAGCCGGAAAGCGGCTGGAGCCGCGTGCGCTCAGTGGTACAGAGGCGGAGGATGACCTGGTAGGCCTGAGCCTGCTCAGTCATCAGGGCGTACAGGCCTGGGATATCATGCAGATGCTGAAAGAGGCGCTGGCGGAAATTCAGCTCGACTGCGCCGTGGTCGAGTGGGAAGGCGAGCCGTGCCTGTTCGTGGCGCGTAATGATGAATGCGCCACTACCTGCCGCCTGAAAAACTTTGGCGTCGGCATTGCTGAAGCCTTTAAAAATATACCTGCCTGAGCCCGGCCTCAGGCAAGCGCAATTAGCTCCTGCGTATAGCGCGCTTTCGGCGCGGTAAAAATAGTTTCGCAATCGCCTTGCTCCACGACTTCTCCCTGGCGCAGCACCACCACCTGGTGGCACAGCGATCTGACTACGCGCAGGTCGTGGCTGATAAAAATATAGGCCAGCTGACGATCCCGCTGGAGCTTTTTCAGCAGCGCCAGGATCTGTTTTTGTACGGAACGATCCAGTGAAGAGGTTGGTTCATCCAGCACGATCAGCTGCGGCTGAAGGATCAGCGCGCGCGCGATGGCGATGCGCTGCCGCTGTCCGCCAGAAAACTCCGATGGATAACGATGACGGGTTTCGGCATCCAGTCCCACTTCCTGCATAGCCTGGATCACCAGCGCCTCGCGCTGTTCCGCGTTCAGTTCAGGCTGGTGCACCTGCAAGCCTTCCGCAATGATCTGCTGCACGTTCAGCCGGGGATTGAGCGCAGAATTCGGATCCTGAAAAACCACCTGCATTTCCCGGCGTACCGGCAGCATTTGCCTGCGATCCCACTGGTGCAGCGGTCTGTCGCCCAGCCAGATTTCGCCTTTGGCCTCGATTAGCCGCAGCAGCGCCAGGCCGGTGGTGCTTTTGCCCGAGCCGGATTCCCCTACCAGCCCCAGGCTTTCGCCCGGACGTAGCTCAAAACTCAGCGACTTCAGCGCCTGATGCGCACCCACTACGCGGCGCATCAGACCCTTTTTCAGGGAAAAAGCGACGCTGAGGTTGCTGACCTTCAGCAGCGGTGGCGCCGCGCTGTCGACAGGATCGGGGCTGCCTTCCGGCTCCGCATCCAGCAGCGTGCGGGTATAGGGATGTTCGGGCGCGCTGAACAGCTGGCGACTGGTATTGCGCTCCACGCCCCGGCCGTTACGCATTACCAGTACGTTGTCGGCCAGCTGCCGCACAATATTCAGGTTGTGGGTGATAAACAGCAGGCCCATATTCATCTCCTGCTTCAGCTCCTTCAGCAGAACCAGGATCTGCGCCTGCACGGTAACGTCCAGCGCGGTGGTCGGCTCATCGGCAATCAGCAGCTGAGGCCGCGTCAGCAGCGCCATTGCAATCATTACCCGCTGCCGTTCGCCGCCGGAAAGCTGATGCGGAAAATCGCCCATTCGCCTGGCGGGCTGCCGAATGCCCACCCGATCCAGACAGCTAAGGATCTCGGCCTTCGCCGCCGCCGCGCGCATGCCACGGTGCAGCGATAACACCTCATACAGCTGTTTTTCAATGCTGTGCAGCGGATTCAGCGACACCATCGGCTCCTGAAAAATCATCGCCATACGGTTGCCGCGCAGGCCGCGCAGCGTGCGCTCATCGGCCTTCAGTACATCCTGACCGGCGAACAGAATTTCGCCCTGCGGATAGACCACCGGCGGCGTGGGCAGCAGGCGCATCATCGACAGGGCGGTCACGCTTTTGCCCGAGCCGGATTCGCCCACCAGCGCCAGCGTCTCGCCCGCTGCGACGCTCAGCGACAAATTATCGACAACCTGACGCTCAACGCCGGCCTGGCGAAAGGCAATGCTTAAGTTTTTGACGGTCAGCAACGACATCAGTGCACCTTACTGGGATCGAAGGCGTCACGAACCGCCTCACCGATAAAGATCAACAGCGACAGCAGGATCGCCAGCGAGAAAAAGGCCGCCATGCCGAGCCAGGGCGCCTGAAGGTTATTTTTGCCCTGTAGCAGCAGCTCGCCCAGCGAAGGCGACCCCATCGGCAGCCCGAAGCCGAGGAAATCCAGCGAGGTCAGCGTGGTAATAGAGCCGCACAGAATAAAGGGCAAATAGGTCAGCGTCGCCACCATCGCATTCGGCAGCATATGGCGCAGCATAATAGTCCGGTCGCCGACGCCCAGCGCCTGCGCGGCGCGAATATAGTCAAAGTTGCGCGCGCGTAAGAATTCAGCGCGCACCACGCCGACCAGCTGCATCCAGCCAAACAGCACGTTAATGGCCAGCAGCCACCAGAAGCCGGGCTGCACCACGCTCGACAACAAAATAATCAGAAACAGCGTGGGCATCCCCGACCAGACTTCGATAAAGCGCTGGCCCCACAAATCTACCCGCCCGCCATAATAACCCTGACAGGCGCCGACGATGATGCCGACTACGCTGGACATCAGCGTCAGCATCAGGCCAAACAGCAGCGAAATACGCGTGCCGTAGAGGATCCTTGCCAGCACGTCGCCGCCGTTAGCATCGGTGCCCAGCCAGTTTTGCAGCGAGGGTGGCGAAGGGAAGGGGACGCTGGAGGCGAAATTGATGGTGCCATCGCCAAATTTGATCGGCGCCCAGATGGCCCAGCCTTCCTTATCCAGGCGGGATTTCAGCCACGGATCCTGATAGTCGGCTTTGGTCGCCAGCTGGCCGCCAAAATCGGTTTCGCTGTAGTCCACCAGCAGCGGAAAATAGAAGCGATGATCGTAGCGCACCAGCAGCGGCTTATCGTTAGCCAGCAGCTCGGAGCCAAGGCAGAGCACAAACAGAACGGCAAAAATCCACAGCGACCAGTAGCCACGACGGTTATGTCGAAAACGCTGCCAGCGCGCGTGATTAACGGGGCTTAATCGGCTCATCAGCGACCTTCAAAATCAATGCGCGGATCGACCAGCGTATAGGTGATATCGCTGAGGATATTCAGCAGCAGGCCGATCAGGGTGAAAATGTAAAGCGTGCCGAACATAACCGGATAGTCACGCTGAATGGTGGCGTCGTAGCCCAGCAGGCCCAGCCCGTTCAGAGAGAACATCACCTCAATCAGCAGCGATCCGGTAAAGAACATGCTGATAAAGGTGGCCGGGAAACCGGCGATCACCAGCAGCATGGCGTTGCGGAAAACGTGACGGTAGAGAATTTTGCTCTCGTCCAGCCCTTTGGCCCGCGCCGTGACCACGTACTGCTTGCGGATTTCATCAAGAAACGAGTTTTTGGTCAGCATAGTCAGCGTGGCGAAGCCGCCGATCACCGTCGCCAGCACCGGCAGGGTAATATGCCAGAGATAGTCCGTGATTTTGCCGTACCAGGGCAGCGAGTCGAACTGCGCCGACACCAGCCCGCGCAGCGGAAACCAGTCCAGATAGCTGCCGCCTGCAAACAGCACGATCAGCAGCGTGGCGAACAGGAACGAGGGAATGGCGTAGCCGATGATAATCAGCGAGCTGCTCCAGATATCGAAGGCGCTGCCGTTATGCACGGCTTTGCGGATGCCAAGCGGGATAGAGACCAGATAGATAATCAGCGTGCTCCACAGCCCCAGCGAGACGGAAACCGGCAGGCTCTCTTTAATCAGCTGCACAACCGAGCTGCTGCGAAACAGGCTATCGCCAAAATCGAAGCGCACATAGTTCCACAGCATATCCAGGTAGCGCTGATACATCGGCTTGTCGAAACCGTAACGTTTGGTGATTTCCGCCACCACTTCCGGATCCAGCCCGCGCGACCCGCGATACTGGCTGTCACCGGGCTGAGCGTTCAGCGCGCTGCGTCCCTGCGCCTGCGGCGTATTGCCGGCGCCCGGCATTCCGGTAGTCTGGCCGAATTCGATATTGGCCAGCGCCTGATCGACCGGGCCGCCCGGCGCAATCTGCACGATAAAAAAGTTAATCGTAATAATCGCCCACAGCGTGGGAATGATTAATAGAAGTCTGCGTAGCAAATAGGCGCCCAAACTGCTCTCCTTAACGACGCTGGGCCGGCAGCTGCGCGGCTTTATTAACGTCATACCACCAGCTGTCGAAGCCTAAAGAATAAGTCGGCCGCGTGGCGGGCATCGAAAATTTATCCCACCAGGCATAGCGATCGCTGGCACCATACCACATCGGTATCATGTAATAGTTCCACAGCAGCACCCGATCCAGCGCACGACCCAGCGGCAGCAGCGCGGCTTCATCGCTCTGATGCTGATTTATCTTTTCAATCAGCTGGTCGATTACCGGGCTGGCGACATGCGGCCGGTTGTAGGTGGAATTTACATAGGCGCTTGACCAGTAAATTTGCAGGTTGCTGTCGGGGTAGGGGATAGCCGGGTAGGGCGAAACCAGCATATCAAAGTCGCTTTTGCGCATGCGGGCCAGATATTGCGAGCTGTCTACCTGCCGGATGACCAGGTTGATGCCCAGGCGCGCCAGATTGTGCTGAAAAGGCAGCACCCACTGATCGTTGCCGCCGCTGCGCAGCAGCAGTTCAAAGGTGAAAGGCTGGCCGCTGGCGTTGACCAGGCGCTGATTTTTCAACGTCCAGCCGGCCTGCTCCAGCAGCGCCGTGGCCTTCAGCAGATTGGCGCGATCGTACCCGCTGCCGTCGGTGTGAGGCGGCTGATAAATTTGCGAGAAAACCTCATCAGGAATTTTGCCCTTAAAGGGTGCCAGAATTTCCAGTTCTTTAGCGTCGGGATAGTCGGTAGCGGCATAGTCCGTGTTTTGAAAATAGCTGCGGGTGCGCTTATAAGCGCCGTAAAATAACGCCTTATTCATCCACTCAAAATCGAACGCCAGCGAAACTGCTTCGCGCACGCGGCGATCGGCAAACAGGGGTTTCTGTACGTTAAACGCCAGCCAGTTTGAGGAGGTAGCCACGGTATTCGGCTTTGCGTCTTTTACGATGTAATGGCTGTCGAAATTCCGGCCGCGATACTGGGTGGCCCACTTTTTGGCGGAGCCTTCGGCACGAAAGTCAAACGCGCCCGCTTTAAACGCCTCGAAAGCCACATTGTCATCCAGATAGTAGTCGTAGCGCAGCGTATCGAAATTAAAACGGCCTTTATTGACGGGCAAATTAGCGGCCCAATAATCTTTGACCCGTGACCAGGTCACGGACTGACCAACTTTATAGGCCGACACGCGATACGGCCCGCTGCCGGGCGGCGGTGCAGGTAACGGCTCGCTGAGATTATGATCTTTCCAGAAGCTCTGCGGGAAAACGGGCAGCGTAAGCAGCGAAAGCATCATATCTTTGTTGCCGACCGGCAGCTCAAAGCGCACCGTCAGCTGCGCAATGGCTTTGACCGTGACGCCTTTGTAGAACACCCGAAACTGCGGTACGCCCTGCTGCATAAATTTATTAAAGGTAAAAGCAACATCTTCTGCGGTGATGGATGAACCGTCCTGGTAACGCGCCTGGGGATTCAGCGTGACTTCCACCCAGCGATAGCTATCCGGGTAGCGAGCGAATTCGGCAATCAGCGGATAGTAGCTGCCCACTTCGTCTTCTGAGTTCACGAACAGCGTATCGTAAAGCGTATCCGTGCCCTGCGCCGGATTGCCGCGCGAGGCGAAACGGTTAAAGTTATCGTAAGTGCCGATAGCGGCAAGCGTCGCGCTACCGCCCTTGGGCGCAGCCGGATTGGCGTAGTCAAAATGCGTGAAGTTCACGGCATATTTAGGCTCGCCCAGCTGAGCAAAGGCGTAGCTCTCATGAATTTCTTCAGCCCGAGCCGTCGTCGCGGCGCAGCAGAACAGCAGCAAAGCTAACCAGCGAAAAATCATCTTATTATCCGATCCTGATAAAAAACGCAGCGCGATCCCCAGCCTGCCAGAGCATTGCGCAATGCGCCAGCGAAGCACATTTAAAAAGCGTAGCGCAATAACTCATCCGGCAGCCGGTTCGCTGCGGGGCTCATGCTGAAAATAATCAATCAGCTGCGTCACCGTACGCGGGCGGCTGAATAAATAGCCCTGAAAATGACAGACGCCACGGTGGCGCAGCCAGCGCGCCTGCTCACCGGTTTCTACGCCTTCAGCTACCGTCAGCAGATTGAGTTTTTTCGCCAGCGCCAGCACCGCATCCAGCACCGGCGAAGAAAACGACTCGCGGGCGATGTTTTTTACAAATCCCCGATCTATTTTCAGGTAGTCAAAACGGAATTTTTCCAGATAAATTAAGGCACTGTGTCCGGTGCCGAAATCATCCAGCGCGATACGAATATTTTGGCCGCGCAGCCAGTCGAACACCGACTGGGCGTTGCGGGTTTCTACCATAGTCCGTTCGGTAATTTCAAAAACGTAGCTGAAGTGATCCTTAGGCATCGCTTCCAGCCACGCTAAAACGTCCTGGAAAAAGGTTTTATCGCCCAGGTGAGCAGGCGAAAGGTTCAGGTTGAGATTGATGCCGGCCGGCACGGCATGTTGCAGCGTATGGCAATCGCGCGCCACCAGTTCAAACAGGTGCCGGGTTAAGGGCACAATCAAATTTTTGTTTTCGGCGTAGCGGATAAAAACGTCGGGCGGAATGGCGCCAGCTTCGGGATGCGTCCAGCGCAGTAGCGCTTCCAGACCGCAGGCCTGGCCGGTCGCCGCGGCAATAACCGGCTGGTACTCTACGTGGAATTCCCCGCGCCGAATGCCCTGCAGGATTTCCTTGCCCGGTCGGATAAAGAGCGTGAGCAGGGCATAGCAGGCAAAGCCGCCGGTCAGGCTCAGCAACAAACCGGCCAGCAGCACCAGCGTAATATCGTCACTATTCAGCCTGCCGCCATAAAGCTTTAACTGTAAAGGATAGCCGGGTAGCGTCATGGTTTTTGACGGATCGTCGGGCAACGAGCTGGTTGCCGTTACGCGCTGTTCCCAGCTGGTTAACGCCCGCTTGCCGGTCACGATAGCTATACCTGACATCTCATGCTGCCGTTCGGTATACAGCAGCCAGGGCGTCAGATTAATCTTTAGCGTGACCAGCAGGCCGTTGCCTGCCTCGCCATTCTGCAACCAGAGGTGAAGAACCGGTTTATCAGGCGTCAGCGGCGCGGCGGCAAGCTGAATATCAAGCGGCTTGCGGGTGTCCGTCGTAGGGGAAAACTGGCGCATAGCGATTTGGGTTTCTCCGGCCAGCGAAGAGCACCATGCCCGATTGTGATTAACCATCAGGATAGCCTGAATATTATCATCCAGGGCGGCGCGCTCAATCAGGTCATTTTTTATGGCGGAGCAGGCAGGGCGAGGCGACGTTTGTAGCGGCAACAGTTTCCGCTTTAGTTCATCGAGCATCGTCAGCACATAGGCCTGGGTGTTTCTGGCCATTTCATCGTGATTGTCGGCCCGGCGATGAAGCATAACGGCCAGCGCGATGATGATAAATGCCAGAAAAAGAAGTAAGCCGAGGGTCGCGCTGAAGCAGGCAATCTTGCGAGGATTGAGAAGTGGCCGCGTAAGGCTTGATGAGAGTGGCATGGGGTTTATCTCCCGAAAGTGCCGGTTAAGTCATTGCGCTGTCCTGCACAACAGACGCCGTTTCAATCCGGCAGGATATACCGGGAAAGTGCCGTTTGTCTTCTTATTATTATGATTAGCTTCGGTTTTTTAACGCATTATGTCAGTTATTTCGCTCGTGCGCGCAGGCAGGGCGCAATAAAACAAACCATCAGAACGGCCGATGTAGCCAAAAAGCTTTTGAATATAAATATTTGTGCGTCTGTTATTAATAACAAATTAGTGCCAGTTAATATTAAAGCAAGAGTGTCAGGCTCAGCGGGAAACAGGTTTCTTTGTGCTGGCCTCTCTTTGCCGTTTTCCAACGGGGCTTTAGTGAAAAAGGGGAAGAGCCAGGAAGCAGCCAGCCTTTACCCATAAAAAACCCCGCTTATAGCGGGGCTCGGAACCGTTTTGCACAGACTTCAGGGGGATCAGCTTTGCGTTCGGCTTAGTACCCGGCGGCCTTCGCGATAGCGATTTTTCCAGTAGGCGTCGTTGAGATTGGAAATCATCACGCCGCTGCTGGTAGAGGCATGCACGAAATTATCGTTGCCCAGGTAGATGCCGACATGGCGGCCGGTAGAGCCGGCGCGGAACAGCACTAAATCGCCCGGGCGCAGTTTGCCGCGCTGGATGCTTTTGCCGGTGTCTTCCTGTTCATAGGTTGAGCGGGGCAGATCCAGGCCAAACTGTTCACGAAAGGTGGTCTGCACAAAGGCAGAACAGTCAATGCCGCGTTTACTGGTACCGCCAAGACGGTAACGAACGCCCTTCCAGTCCGAATATTGATCCATCAGGCGGGATTTAATATCCACATTCTGAACCATCTGTTCGAATTCATCCTGAGACGCCTGAAGTAAAAAGCCGTTATGGCCATTAACTGCATGCGTATCAGTTTGTGCATTGCTGTTGGTATTCGTCGAGCTACAGGCTGAAAGCAGCGTGGCTAAAGCCACTGCGGGCAATACCCGCCATATATATCTCAGAATCGGTTGAGACTTGACCATTATGTTTGTGATCCCTTGAAGTCCTTAACGACAGAAGTCGCTAGCTATGCGAAACGGAACGAGATTAATTAGCGCACACGGGCAAAACAATTCCACAAAATTCAAATTGTGCGAAAGCGCACAGTTTAAAATGTAAATAATGGAAATATCTTACAGCTTTGTCCTAATCGGAAATGAGATTACCCGATTAACTGCGTGCTGGCGAGGGGTTTTAACGACTTTTTTATTGATTTTTATCATAAGAAACAGAGAGGTCGTAGTCTGGCCACTTTATCGGCACAAACGCTGAAAACCTGAGGCGTGAAAGGCTAAAAGAGCGTTAAAAAATGCGTGTTAGCCACAATTCAGTTTAATCCTGCTGTACGTTTCTTAAAGGCAGAAGATTCCGCTGGGGATCAAACATCACGGCAGCTGTAGCATAAAGTGGGATTTTGAGAGCTACATCGCATAAAAAAGCAACGAAAGTGGCGTAAATCACTTTTCGTTGCTTCCTGAAAACGGTAAAAAAAGCGGCTTAATTAATTAGCCGGCTTATATTTACCTGGTAAAGCACGATATAAAATATTCACCAGCCAGTCGCTGCCCGGCGTAATTAACCACCAGCTCGTCCCTACCAGCACCACGGAAAGCGAGCCTACCGCGACATCGGTAAACCAGTGCGCGCCAATCATAATGCGCGGCGTAGCGAATATCAGCACGATCCCCACGGCAATTAAAAAAGCACGAACGCCAAAGTAGCGCAGCATAAAGCTGGCAAAAATCATCAGCATCATGCCGTGATCGCCAGGAAAACTATCGGAAGAGGCATCTTTAGTTGGAATGCCGGTTAATGTCGTCACGTGATGAACGTCCGGGAAATATTTGGTCGGGCTGGGATGCGAAACCGGGATCAGATGACCAAGCTGGTTCAGCACCACCGCCGTCAGCAGCATAGCGATGCCGATAGCCAGCAGCCGCCTGCGCCCCTGGGGCGTTTCACGCCGCCAGAAACTGTAATAAAGCGCGCCCATCGCCAGCAGCGACACCGCGTCAAAAGGGCGAAAGTTGGTAATAGCAACCAGCCATAACAGCGCTTTATTGGTTGCCAGCCGCTCGTTAAACCAATAAAAAAGGTTTTTATCGAGCGTAAACCAGGCGCCGTGATTCTCCGGCAAATACCAGGAAAAAAAGAGCGCCAGTCCCAGCGCGTTAAGCACCAGGATAGTGATCAGTTGATTAGCACGCATTTTATTAAGATTAAGTTAAGAAGAAGTGACGGCGTACATTATACAACAGCAGTTAAACGAAGTTTCAACAAAGATGCCTGGAGGCTGTTCCAGTCGGCTTCTTCTTCATGAATAATTTCGATCCGGCTGTCTGGCGGCGCAGCCTGACGCGTTTCGATATTAAGATCCTCGCCCTGACGATTCACGCTCAGCAGGCCTTCCTGAATGCGCACCACGCCTTTTACCCGGCTAACCGGAGCGAGCCGCGCCCACTCCAACAGGCCAACCGTATCGAACATGGTTTCTGCATCAAACACCCAGCCGCAGGAATAGTAGCCCTGGCCCTGATTCAGCGAACGCCGCCAGCGCGTATTCTGCACGGGCGCCAGCGCCGCCAGTCGCGAAGCGGGCCTGGCATGATGGTGTGCCGCCTGCGGCAGCGGCTGCTGATTCAACCGTGGACGCGTCAGCAGTTCGCCAGCGATCTGGCCGAAACGCGCGGGAATAATGGGGCGCTGTAAAGCGTCCTGCGCGCGCCAGTCTTGCAGCGCTGCCAGCGTGGCCTCATCCCAGCGATCCTCTTTATTGGCCACGATAATATCGGCGGCGGCGAGCTGATCGCGGAAGTTTTCATTAGCCGTAATGCGGGCATCGCCTAGCTGACGTGGATCGAGCAGGCAGAGCGTGGCATCCAGCGTCAGCCAGGGCTGATAAACCTCCGCAGACAGCAGGTCGAGGATCTGTTTAGGGTGACCAAGGCCGGTCGGCTCAATCAGCAGACGGTCGGGCCTGGTTTGCTTCAGCAGCATATTCAGGCCCACCTGCATCGGCAGGCCGTTAACGCAGCACATGCAGCCGCCGGGGATCTCTTTTAGCACCGCGCCGCTTTCCGCCAGCAGCGCGCCGTCTATACCTACCTCGCCGAACTCATTAACCAGCACCGCCCACTTTTCTCCCTGTGGTTTCTGCGCCAGCAGATGCAGCAGCGTAGTGGTTTTGCCGCTGCCCAGAAAACCGGTAATCAGGTTTACGCGAGTCATTATTTTCTCCTTGAGTTGTGGCCGGTTGTGCTTATCGGCTTTCGGAAAGCGTATTGCCGACTATGTTAATTAAGAGACGCTAATAAATGAGGTAAGTATGAGCAAACTTAACTTTTCGCTGGCCCTTTTTTTGATGGTTCCGGCAGGTAGCGCGCTGGCGACGGTAGCCGCAGGCACCGGCGTTATCACTTTTTCCGGGGCGATCACGGAGCCGGGTTGCGCTGTGCAACAGGAACAGAATCAAATCAGCGCTACCTGTTATCGCGACGGCCAGCTAAAAGTATCGCCGATCTCGCTACAGGCCAACGGTACGCTGCCATCCGGCATCGCCCGTATCGACGTTGAATGGCTGGACCAGGCGCGACGACAGGGCATACTGATCGTTAACTATCGCTAGTAGTGTAATAATATAACAATAACGGCGAGGCGTGGCGCGCTTGCCGTTTTATTAGTCTGCGCGGCCTATGAGAACTGGCGCGCTTGCCGTTATTGTTATTCTGCGTGGCCCATAAGGGCAGGCGCGAATACCTTTTTATGAGTCTGCGCGGCCCATATAGCGGCGTTCGGCAATATGGATGCGGATGCGCTCGCCGCTGCTGAGGTATTCCGGCACCTGGATCACCAGGCCGGTGCTCATGGTGGCAGGCTTGGTACGCGCGCTGGCGGAAGCGCCTTTAATGCCCGGCGTGGTTTCGATAATTTCCATATCCAGCGTTTGCGGCAGCTCAAGCGCCAAAATTTGCCCGTCCATCGTCAGCACCTGAATGCCCGGAATGCCGCCTTCCGGGATAAACAGCAGCTCTTCTTCGATCTGATCTTTTTTGAAGACGTAAGGCGTGTAGTCCTCGTCATCCATAAAGACGTATTCGTCACCGTCTACGTAAGAGAAGGTAACCTGACGACGGCTCAGCGAGATCGCTTCCAGGATGTCGTCACCCTTGAAGCGCTCCTCGACTTTCATGCCGGTACGAATATCGGTAAAACGCATTTTATAAAGGGTAGAAGCCCCGCGCGCGCTGGGGCTTTGGACATCAATATCTTTGACTAACAGCAGCTTACCGTTATGGCTGACGGCCATGCCTTTTTTGATTTCGTTTGCTCTTGGCATTGTGTTATCTCGATGAAAGGGGCAATGAAAATGTTCGCGACAAATTACTCTTGCTGACGGCTTCAGGCAAGTGCTGAACGAGGAAGAAAAGCGGGGATGGCGACCATAGTATTCCCACTGCGCGCCTGCTATTGTCGCGTCTCTTAAAGGGGATAACCAATGCAATGTCGAGCTTCCTGCGGCGCCTGCTGTACCGCGCCGTCTATTTCCACACCGATCCCCGGAATGCCCGACGGCAAACCGGCCAACACGCCCTGCGTTCAGCTGGATGAACAGCAGCGCTGCAAAATCTTTACCTCGCCGCTGCGGCCGTCGGTCTGCGGCAGCCTGAAACCCGATGCTGAAATGTGCCGTAACAGTCGGGAAGAGGCGATGGTCTGGCTACTGGATCTGGAAAAACAGACCGCCTGGTGTTAATTGCCTGTTGGCTAAAAGTAAGGCATCAGCCATCCATCGGCCGATGAGACCTTTTTCCCAAAAAGAAAAGTCGAAGTGTGCGTCGCTTCAAAAATCTGCTATGCCGTTGGCAGTAAAACTTGCCATAAACGCAGGAACGGGGCCAAAATCATTGAAACGTTTCAGCGTCGTCTGCACAGGCAGTTAGCGGCCTGAAAGCTTATTTTTCCGTCCGCCAGCTGAAACGATTCAATGAAGCAGTGAGGAGAACTATGTTCCAGCTTGAACTGAATGCAATCCATCCCGGTGCCAGGGCCGGAGATAAAGAAGAGGCCATCCGACAGGTGGCAGCCGCTTTAACCTCAGCCGGCAACGTGGGTGAAGGATATGTTAACGGTATGCTGGCCCGCGAGCAGCAAACCTCGACCTATCTGGGTAACGGCATCGCTATTCCCCATGGCACGACCGACACGCGCGATCTGGTGTTGAAAACCGGCGTGCAGGTTTATCAGTTTCCGCAGGGCATCGCCTGGGGCGAAGACCAGACCGCCTATGTGGTGATCGGCATCGCCGCTAAATCGGACGAGCATCTGGCGCTGCTGCGTCAGCTGACGCACGTGCTGAGCGATGACAGCGTGGCGGAACAGCTGAAAACCACAGACTCCGCAGAAACGCTGCGCGGTTTGCTGATGGGGGAAAAGCAGGGAACGGAATTTAAATTCGACACCTCGCTGATCACAGTTGACGTGGCGGCCACCGATCTGATGACGCTCCAGGCGCTGAACGCCGGTCGCCTACAGCAGGCCGGCGCGGTTGATGCGAGCTTTGTCAGCCGCGTTATCGCTTCGCGTCCGCTGAATTTAGGGCAGGGCGTCTGGCTGAGCGACAGCACCGAAGGCAACCTGGGCAGCGCCGTCGCCGTAAGCCGTAGCGCGACACCCTTTGAAGTAGACGGCGAAAAAGCCGCGCTGCTGGTGACGGTTGCCGTAGCCGACGAGCAGCCGCTGAACGTGCTGAACTATCTAAGCGATCTGCTGATTAAGCAGAAAGCGGATCGCCTGCTGAGCGCCGATGCCGCAGGGATCCTGGCGCTGCTGACCAGCGAAGTCTCCGAGCAGGCCGATACGCTGACGGAAGAGTTTACTATCCGCAACGAGCACGGCCTGCATGCCCGTCCGGGCACGGCGCTGGTCAGCGTCATTAAAAAATTCAACTGCGACGTCACGGTGACCAACCTTGACGGCAGCGGCAAGCCGGCTAACGGCCGCAGCCTGATGAAAGTAGTGGCGCTGGGCGTGAAAAAAGGCCACCGCCTGCGCTTCACCGCCAGCGGCGAAGATGCCCGCGCGGCGCTGGATGCGATCGGCGAGGCTATCAGCGCTGGTTTAGGCGAGGGGGCGGCATGAGCAGACGCGTAGCAACCATCACGCTGAACCCCGCTTACGATCTGGTGGGCTATACGCCGGAAATCGAGCGCGGCGAAGTCAACCTGGTGAAAACCACCGGCCTGCACGCCGCCGGGAAAGGCATCAACGTTGCCAAAGTGCTGAAAGATTTGGGCATCGATGTCACCGTTGGCGGCTTCCTGGGCAAAGAGAATCAGGATGGCTTTCAGCATTTGTTCAGCGATCTGGGCATTGCTAACCGTTTTCAGGTGGTCGAAGGCCGGACCCGCATCAACGTTAAGCTGACTGAAAAAGATGGCGAGGTCACCGATCTTAACTTTTCCGGTTTTGACGTCACCCCGCAGGACTGGGAGCGCTTCACCACGGATTCTCTGACGTGGCTGGGCCAGTTCGATATGGTCTGCGTCAGCGGCAGTCTGCCCGCAGGCGTCAATCCCGATGCCTTTACGGAGTGGATGATCGCGCTGCGCACGCACTGCCCGTGCATTATTTTCGACAGCAGCCGCGAAGCGCTGGTGGCGGGCCTGAAAGCCGCGCCCTGGCTGGTTAAGCCAAACCGTCGCGAGCTGGAAATCTGGGCCGGGCGCAAGCTGCCGACCCTGCAGGATGTGATTGAGGCGGCGCATGCGCTGCGTGAACAGGGGATCGCCCACGTAGTGATTTCGCTGGGCGCAGAAGGCGCGCTGTGGGTTAACGCTTCAGGCGAATGGATCGCCAAACCGCCGGCCTGTGAGGTGGTGAGTACCGTGGGGGCCGGGGATTCAATGGTGGGCGGGCTGATTTACGGCCTGCTGATGCGCGAATCCAGCGAGCATACCCTACGCCTGGCTACCGCCGTAGCAGCCCTGGCCGTAAGCCAGAGCAACGTGGGCGTAAGCGATCGTACCCAGTTGGCCGCGATGATGGCGCGCGTCGACCTGAAACCTTTTAACTGACAGCAGGAGAGGCATAATGAAAACGCTGCTGATACTTGATCCTTCGCTGGGACTGGCTACCGGTCATCTGGCAAAAAATATCACCAGAGCGAGCGCGGCCGCAAAAGGACTGACGCTAACGGAAAATCTGGCCGAAGCGGACCAGGTGATCCTGGTGGGCGACACGCAGCCCGCCAACATCGACCTGACGGGTAAAACCGTTTATCAGACCACGGCGGAGCAGCTGCTGCGCCAGCCGGAAGCAGAGCTGGCCCGCGCGCAAACCGAGGCGAAAGCCTGGCAGGCGCCTGCCGCCGTAGCTAAACCTGCCGCGGTGAACACGGCCGACGCGGTTGCCAGCGGGCCAAAACGCATCGTCGCCATTACCGCCTGTCCAACCGGCGTGGCGCACACCTTTATGGCGGCCGAAGCCATTGACGCCGAAGCGAAAAAACGCGGCTGGTGGGTGAAAGTCGAAACGCGCGGCTCCGTAGGCGCGGGCAATGCCATTACGCCGGAAGAAGTGGCCCAGGCTGACCTGGTTATCGTGGCGGCGGATATTGAAGTCGATCTGGCTAAGTTTGCCGGTAAGCCGATGTATCGCACCTCGACCGGCCTGGCGCTGAAGAAAACCGCACAGGAGTTTGATAAGGCGCTGGCGCAGGCCAAACCTTATCAGCCGCAGGGCGGCGGTCAGCCAGCGGCGCAGGGCGAGAAAAAAGAGGGCGCAGGCGCCTATCGTCATCTGCTGACCGGCGTTTCCTATATGCTGCCGATGGTGGTGGCGGGCGGCCTGAGCATCGCACTCTCTTTCGCCTTCGGCATTACCGCTTTTAAAGAGCAGGGCACGCTGGCGGCGGCGCTGATGGAAATCGGCGGCGGCAGCGCCTTCAAACTGATGGTGCCGGTGCTGGCGGGCTTTATCGCCTTCTCAATTGCCGATCGTCCTGGTCTGACGCCTGGCCTGATTGGCGGCTGGCTGGCCAGCACCATCAACGCCGGTTTCCTTGGCGGCATTATTGCCGGTTTTATTGCCGGTTACGCCGCGAAGTTTATCAGCGCTAAGCTTAAGCTTCCGCAGAGTATGGAGGCGTTAAAACCGATCCTGATTATTCCGCTGGTCGCCAGTCTGATCACTGGCCTGCTGATGATTTATGTGGTTGGCGGCCCGGTTGCCCAGATTATGGCGGGGCTGACCCACTGGCTGAGCAATATGGGCACGGGTAACGCGGTTCTGCTGGGTGCGGTACTGGGCGGCATGATGTGTACCGATATGGGCGGCCCGGTGAACAAAGTGGCCTATGCGTTTGGCGTCGGCCTGCTCAGTTCGCAAACCTATGCGCCGATGGCGGCCATTATGGCGGGCGGCATGGTGCCTCCGTTGGCGATGGGCGTCGCTACGCTGGTGGCGCGCCGGAAATTCAACAAAGGCCAGCAGGAAGGCGGCAAAGCGGCGCTGGTGCTGGGCCTGTGCTTTATTTCCGAAGGCGCTATTCCGTTTGCGGCGCGTGACCCGATGCGCGTTCTGCCATGCTGTATCGTTGGCGGCGCGCTGACCGGCGCTATCTCTATGTGGGTAGGCGCGAAGCTGATGGCGCCGCACGGCGGGCTGTTTGTGCTGCTGATCCCTGGCGCTATTACGCCGGTGCTGGGCTATCTGATAGCGATTATCGTCGGCACGCTGGTTGCCGGACTCTCTTACGCGGTGCTGAAGCGCCCGGAAGCGGAAATGGCTAAAGCCTGATCCAGGCGGGCATAATAAAAAAGCGCGGGCGACCGCGCTTTTTTTTCGTCTATAGATCAGACCTGCTGCGACTTGAGCCAGGCGATTTCATCTTTCCAGATATCAGGATTGACGGTTTCCAGGATCAGCGGAATACCGTCGAAGCGAGCATCCTTCATCAGCCAGCTGAACACCGTATTGCCGATATTACCTTCGCCCAGGCTGTGATGACGGTCAACGCGGCTGGCAAACGCGCTTTTGGCATCGTTAAGATGCATCCCGCGCAGATACTCAAAGCCCACCACGCGACCAAACTCCTCAAAGGTTTTCACGCAATCTTCTTCAGTACGCAGATCGTAACCGCCCGCAAAGGCGTGGCAGGTGTCAATACAGACGCCGATGCGCGACTTATCCTCTACGCCGTCGATAATGGCCGCCAGATGCTCAAAGCGAAAGCCCAGATTGCTGCCCTGACCGGCGGTATTTTCAATCACGGCGGTGACGCCCTGGGTTTTATCCAGCGCGACGTTAACCGATTCGGCGATGCGCTTCAGGCAGGCGTCCTCGTCAATCTGCTGCAAATGGCTGCCGGGATGGAAGTTCAACAGCGTCAGGCCCAGCTGCTCGCAGCGCTGTAGTTCGTCGATAAAGGCGACGCGGGACTTTTCCAGCGCCTCTTCCTGTGGATGGCCCAGGTTAATTAAAAAGCTGTCGTGCGGCAGGATCTGGGCGGCGCTGTAGTGATATTTTTCGCAGGCGTTGCGGAAAGCGGCAATCACCTCTTTGCTCAGCGGGGCCGCGCGCCACTGACGCTGATTTTTAGTGAAAAGCGCAAAGGCCGTCGCCTCGATTTCATGGGCGCGAAGCACCGCCTGATCCACGCCGCCGGATGCGCTGACGTGGGCGCCGATATATTTCATGCCTGCTCTCCTGTTGGTTTTACTGTAAAGCGGGCCATGATAACCGGAAACGGCGCGGATTTATGCCAGCAAATGCTGGATAGCCAGGTTTATCGCGCCGCCGCCCAGCAGCAGCCAGATGAATAACAGCAGGCCCAGCAATAAAGGCCTTAGTCCTGCCTTTTTCAACAGGCTGAACTGCGTGGTTAATCCCAGCGCCGCCATCGCCACGGCCAGTAAAAAATTGTCCAGCTCGTTCAGGCCGCTAACCAGCGACGGCGGCAGCAGATGCAGCGAGTTAAACAGCGCCACGCCGATAAAACCCAGCGCGAACCAGGGAAAGCTTACTTCGCCGCCGCCGCTGTCGTCGGCACGCACGAAACGGCTGAGCAGCAGCAGGAAGGGCGCCAGCATCATCACGCGCAGCATTTTAGTAATGACCGCCGCGTTCTCCGTTTCCGCGCTCACGGCGTGCCCGGCCGCCACTACCTGTGCCACTTCATGCAGCGTAGAGCCGGTAAAGATCCCCCATTGCGTCGGCGTCAGGCCCGGCAGCAGAGCGGCCAGCTCATGCCATAGCAGTGGATAAAGAAAGATGCCGAGCGTGCCGAACAGCACCACGGTAGCCACCGCTACCGCCACTTTTTGCGGCTCCGCTTTAATTACCGGCTCCGTCGCCATAATCGCCGCCGCGCCGCAAATGCTGCTGCCCGCGCCAATCAGCCAGGCGGTATCGCGATCCAGATGCAACACGCGACGGCCCAGCCAGCAGGCCAGCAGAAAAGTGGAGGTCAGCAGCAGCAGATCGGTCAGCACGCCGCTTAAGCCGATATCGGCAAGTTGCTGAAAGGTCAGCCGAAAACCGTACAGCATGATGCCAAGCCGCAGCAGCTGCTGTTTGGCAAAGTGTACGCCTGTGCCGCAGCGCGCAGCCAGGCGGCCATAAACCGTATTGCCTGCTACGATCCCCAACAGCATCGCCAGCGTTAAGGTGCCCAGCCCGGCCGTTTTCAGCACGGGCAGGTTGCCAGCCTGAAGGGCAGCAGCGGCCAGCAGCATTGCCAGCCCGAGGCCTGCGCCATAGCGCAGCGGACGAGAAGAAGGAAATGCCAGTTCAGCCATATCAGCCTCCTTAGTAGACAGACGCAGCATGGCGCAGGCTGGCTTAAAAGAGAAATTGATTATATATTTATAATTAACCAGAATAAGTGATATGAGAGGGCGGGGATGTTCAGGCGATTAACAAGATGGGTAAGCGTAATCAGAAAAGATGGCGTCACGCTGTGGTATGCCTGCCGCGATCCGCGTACGCCACTGTGGCAAAAGGGCATGGCCGTGCTGCTGGCGGTTTATGCGCTAAGCCCCGTTGATTTTATTCCCGACGTTATTCCCTTTGTTGGGCTACTGGACGACGCTATTATCGTGCCGTCGGGCATGATGCTGCTGCTGCGCCTGCTGCCGGCGGAGGTCAGGGCCGCCAGCCAACAGCGAACCGCCCGGCAGGCCCACAGGAAAAAGAAGCTTGGCGGCTGGCTGGCGATAGTGCTGCTGGTATGGCTGGCGATGATTATCTGGCTGGTGAAGACATGGAGTCAGTAAGGAAGAACAATGCATATCACATTAAGGCAGCTTGAGGTCTTTGCTGAGGTGCTGAAAAGCGGCTCGACAACTCAGGCCTCGCAGGTGCTGTCGCTGTCGCAGTCGGCGGTCAGCGCGGCGCTGGCGGATCTGGAAAATCAGCTGGGCGTTCAGCTGTTCGACAGGGTCGGAAAACGGCTGGTGGTTAACGAGCACGGCCGCCTGCTTTATCCACGGGCGGTGGCGCTGCTGGAGCAAACCACTGAAATCGAACAGCTGTTTCGCGAAGATAACGGCGCGCTGCGGGTTTACGCCAGCAGCACCATTGGTAACTATCTGTTGCCGGGCATGATTGCCGGCTGGCGGCGCGACTTTCCCGAGCTGCCGCTGGAGCTGAGCGTGGGCAACAGCCAGGATGTGATTAACGCCGTGGCTGATTTTCGCGTCGATGTGGGTTTTATCGAAGGGCCGTGCCACGTCAGCGAGCTGGTTGGCGAACCCTGGCTGGAAGATGAGCTGGTGGTTTTTGCCGCCGCCGACGCGGCTATTCTGCGTCAGCCGGTGACGCTGGAAAGCCTGGCGGCCGCGTCGTGGATCCTGCGCGAACACGGCTCCGGCACGCGCGAAATCGTCGATTATCTGCTGCTTTCGCATCTGCCGCAGTTTAGCCTGGCGCTGGAGCTGGGCAACTCAGAGGCAATCAAGCATGCCGTGCGCCACGGGATGGGCATCAGCTGTCTGTCGCGGCGGGTTATTGCGGAACAGCTGGCGGCAGGCACGTTAAAAGAAGTGCCGATCCCGCTGCCCAAACTCAAACGCACGCTGTACCGTATTCATCATCGGCAGAAGCATCTCTCGAAGGCGCTGCTGCGTTTTCTAAGCTACTGCGCGGAATAAAGCGGAGCAGTCAGAAAAACGGGGCTTAATCAGGCGCTAATAATTCGCCGCAGATCATGAAGCTATCTTATAACGTCGCGGAATGACTTCTTCTGACGAAGGAGTTTGTTACAATCGCGCCTCATTTTAGCCAGAGCACAGCATTTACCAATGGATCATGACACAAAAACAACACAACAGCCTGAATTACAGCGCAAACTAAAGGCGCGTCATTTGACGATGATCGCCATCGGCGGTTCCATAGGCACCGGCCTGTTTGTCGCTTCCGGCGCGACTATCTCCCAGGCTGGCCCCGGCGGCGCGCTGCTTTCCTATGCCCTGATCGGCCTGATGGTCTATTTCCTGATGACCAGCCTCGGCGAACTGGCCGCCTTTATGCCGGTATCCGGCTCCTTTTCTACCTACGGCTCCAACTTCGTTGAAGAAGGCTTCGGCTTTGCGCTGGGCTGGAACTACTGGTACAACTGGGCCGTGACCGTGGCGATTGAACTGGTTGCCGCGCAGCTGGTGATGACCTACTGGTTCCCCGATACGCCCGGCTGGATCTGGAGCGTACTCTTTCTGAGCGTTATCTTCCTGCTCAACTACATCTCGGTAAAGGGCTTTGGTGAGGCAGAATACTGGTTCTCCCTGATCAAAGTGGTCACGGTAGTGATTTTTATCGTAGTGGGCGTGATGATGATCCTCGGCATTCTGCGCGGCGACCAGCCGGTCGCGGGCTGGGGTAACTGGCAGATCGGCGATGCGCCTTTCTCCGGCGGCTTTTCCGCCATGATCGGCGTGGCGATGATTGCCGGCTTCTCCTTCCAGGGAACGGAACTGATTGGTATCGCCGCAGGCGAATCGGAAGATCCGGCCAAAAATATTCCGCGCTCGGTTCGTCAGGTCTTCTGGCGCATCCTGCTGTTTTATATCCTGGCGATCCTGGTGATCAGCCTGATTATCCCTTACACCGACCCAAGCCTGCTGCGTAACGATGTGAAAGACATCAGCGTCAGCCCGTTCACGCTGGTGTTTAAACATGCCGGGCTGCTTTCAGCGGCGGCGATCATGAATGCCGTGATCCTCACCGCTATTCTGTCAGCGGGCAACTCCGGCATGTATGCGTCGACCCGTATGCTGTTTACGCTGGCGCGCGAAGGCAAAGCGCCGCGTATGTTTGGCAAGCTGTCAAAAGGCGGCGTGCCGCGCAATGCGCTGTATGCCACCACCGTGGTTGCCGCGCTCTGTTTCCTGACCTCAATGTTCGGCAACCAGACGGTCTATCTCTGGCTGCTGAATACTTCCGGCATGACCGGTTTTATCGCCTGGCTGGGGATAGCCATCAGCCATTACCGTTTCCGTCGCGGCTTTGTCTCGCAGGGCTACGATATCAACGATCTGCCGTACCGCTCTAAGTTCTTCCCGCTGGGGCCGATCTTCGCTTTCGTGCTCTGCCTGATCATCACCCTGGGGCAAAACTACCAGGCGTTCCTGGCGGATCGCATCGACTGGTACGGCGCGGCGGCAACCTATATCGGCATCCCGCTGTTCCTGATTATCTGGTTCGGCTACAAGCTGACGAAGCGCACGCGCTTTGTGAAATACAGCGAAATGCAGTTCCCCAAATTTAAATAAGGGTGAAGGCGCGGTTTCCGCGCCTTTTTCTTTGACATACTCTGTTACATATAGGATTGATAACTATTATCATTTCCTTTATTGTTAGCGCCGTACGTTTTCCGCTTTGCTAATTTTCAGGGTTTGCAGCCGGCCTGGTGCGAACTCCATGACAGGTAGAAACCATGAGCGTGACCCACAACACCGACCGCTACGCCAGCGTCCAACAGCACGAAGGCGCGATGGATCGTTATCATCATCTGCTGCGCCGCCGCCTGTTTTTTATGGGCGTGCTGGTGTTGGCTATCCTCGCTTCGCTGCTGTTCGACTTTACTTTAGGCCCGTCGGGCCTGTCGCTGGAAACGCTGTGGCAAACGCTGCTGTCGCCGCAGAGCGTGGATGCCGGTTCGCGCGTTATCGTCTGGGATATTCGTTTACCTTACGCGCTGATGGCAGTGGTGGTCGGGCTGGCGCTGGGGCTGGCCGGGGCGGAAATGCAGACTATCCTGAATAACCCGCTGGCCAGTCCGTTTACGCTGGGCGTCTCTTCCGCCGCCGCCTTTGGCGCCGCGCTGGCTATCGTGCTGGGCATCGGTTTGCCCGGTATCCCGGATCAGTGGTTTATCTCAGCTAACGCCTTTATTTTTGCGCTGCTGGCCGCGCTGATGCTGGACGGCGTTACCCGCTGGACGCGCGTGGCGACTTCCGGCGTGGTGCTGTTCGGCATCGCGCTGGTGTTTACCTTTAACGCGCTGGTATCCATGATGCAGTTTATCGCCAGCGAAGATACGTTGCAGGGCCTGGTGTTCTGGACGATGGGCAGCCTGGCGCGCGCCTCCTGGGAGAAACTGGGCGTGCTGACGCTGGCGCTGCTGCTGGTTCTGCCGTTCTCCATGATGAGCGCCTGGAAGCTCACCGCGCTGCGCCTGGGCGAAGATCGCGCCGTCAGTTTTGGTATTGACGTGCGCCGCCTGCGTCTGGGCACGCTGCTGCGCATCAGCGTGCTTTCCGCGCTGGCGGTGGCTTTTGTCGGCCCAATCGGGTTTATCGGCCTGGTGGCGCCGCATATCGCTCGCCTGATCTTTGGCGAGGATCACCGTTTTTACCTGCCAGCCAGCGCGCTGACCGGCGCGCTGGTGCTGTCAATGGCGTCGGTGGTGTCGAAAAACCTGGTGCCCGGCGTGATTATCCCGGTCGGCATCGTCACTTCTCTGGTCGGCGTGCCGTTCTTCCTGAGCATTATTCTGCGTCATCGGGGGAGCGTCTGATGGACGGTTTAGCTATTAAAGGCTTTCACGCCGGTTATCCTAAACGCAAGATTATCAGCAACCTGAACGTGCCGCTGCTGCCGCGAGGCAAAATCACCGTGCTGCTGGGGCCGAACGGCTGCGGAAAATCCACGCTGCTGCGCTCGATTGCCGGACTGAATCAGGCGCAGGGCGAGCTGTGGCTGAACGGCACGGAGCTGCTGAGCCAGCCGTTTGCCCGCCGGGCGGAAAAAGTGGTGTACCTGCCGCAGTCGCTGCCCGCTGGCGTGCATCTGCACGTGCTTGAATCCATTATTGTCGCCCAGCGCGCTTCCGGCGCACGCGGTAGCGCGACGAGCGAGGCGGAAGTGATGGCGCTGCTGGAAAGGCTGGGCATCGCGCATCTGGCGCTGAGCTACCTCGATCAGCTTTCCGGCGGCCAGAAGCAGCTGGTTGGCCTGGCGCAGTCGCTGATCCGTCGCCCGGAGCTGCTGCTGCTGGACGAGCCGCTAAGCGCGCTGGATCTTAACTATCAGTTCCACGTCATGGATTTAGTGCGCCGGGAAACCAGCAAGCGGAATATCGTTACCGTAGTCGTGGTGCACGATATCAATATCGCTCTGCGTCACGGTCAGCACGTGCTGATGCTGCAAAACGGCGGCCTGATTGCTGACGGTCTGCCGGAAGAGGTGATTACACCGGAAAGCCTGGCGAAGGTATACGGCGTGCGGGGCCGTATTGAGCGCTGCTCGCAGGGGACGCCGCAGGTGCTGATTGATGGCCTGGTCAGCGAGCCGGTTTCCTGAATGGACGAGTCGGTTTCTTGCCGGCTCTCTTGTGCATTGCTTCCCTCTCTGTCTGGCGCATCATTGTTAATTCCCTGACGCTCAGATTTTTACCCTGCGTTTGTGCTCAAATAGCGAAAACATCCGGGCCTTTTACCGCCAGCGTGTTCAGTATGCGCAGAACCGGGCCGCTTGGGGTAATCTCGCCACGCTCCCATTTGGAAACGCTGTCTACTGTCATGCCCAACGTATAGGCCAGCGTGGCCTGGGTCAGTCCCCAGCGGGCGCGAACGGCTTTGATTTCGCTGGCGGACATGGTGCGGACTGCGGCAATACGTTGACGAAACTCACGCAGGCTGACGCGGGCAGCGATTTCCTGCACATCGTTATTGCTCATTAGCCCCAGCGCCTGTAGCTCTTTAGCATCGTCAAGCATCTCATGTAACTCGGCCGGTTTCGTTTTCATTGTTTTACCTCTCTGAACGTCCCGCTTGCTTTCAGTCGATCCAGCATGTTTTTATCCGCTTTAAAATAAGCTCTGGCGAGCTTCTTATAAATCTCCAGCTCATCCTCGCCAATCTCTTTTGCCGCTTTTTTCGAACCGTCTTTCAGCCAGCCATCATAAAAAAAACAGATTGTTATCTTTTTTAAAAAATACCACTGTGCGGGCGCCGCCGCGTTTGCCTGCATTCAAAGCAATCCGCTTTTTTTTAACGCCCCCGCCCAAATCTGCCTCATAGTTGCCGCACTCAATCTCCCTTGCGGCCAGACAAAGGTCGGTATCTGCAATGCCAGCTTTTGCAAACATCTTGTCCAGGCGCTTATGGATATAAATCGCCATTTCCCTGGCCTCCGCTCCATATAGTAACCATTATTATAATAACCATTACGGCTTCACTACAAGTGGTTATGGCCATGCCGACAGGAGGATGTATTGCTATTGCAGGGCGGATCCTGAGGGGAGCGCAAGAAAAAAAAGGCCGGGAAGATCCCGGCCCTGAAGGGTTACGCCAGCAAATAGCGGGCATGGAAGCGCAGATGATCTTCCACGAAGCTGGCGATAAAGTAGTAGCTGTGATCGTAACCGGGCTGAATGCGCACGGTCAGCGGATAGTTTTTCTCGCTGGCCACCGCTTCCAGTCGTTCCGGGCGCAGCTGATCGGCGAGGAACTGATCGCTGTCGCCCTGATCCAGCAGCATCGGCAGCGGATGCGTCGCCTGCTGCATCAGCAGACAGCTGTCCCAGGCTTCCCACAGCGCGCGATCCTCGCCCAGATAGGCCGTAAAGGCTTTTTCGCCCCACGGCACCTGCGTTGGATTAACGATCGGCGCAAAGGCGGAGGCCGAAACATAGCGCTGCGGATTACGCAGCGCCAGCATCAGCGCGCCGTGACCGCCCATAGAATGGCCCATAATCGCCTGCTTATCGCTGACGTTAAAGTTGCCGGCAATCAGCGCGGGCAGCTCTTCCGTCAGGTAGTCGTACATCCGAAAATGCGCATCCCACGGCGCCTGGGTCGCGTTCAGATAGAATCCGGCACCCTGGCCCAGATCGTAGGCTTCGTCATTGGGCACCACTTCGCCGCGCGGGCTGGTATCCGGCATCACCAGCACCAGACCCAGCTCTGCCGCCGCGCGCTGCGCGCCCGCTTTGGTCGAGAAATTCTCGTCGCTACAGGTCAGCCCGGCCAGAAACCAGAGCACCGGCGGGGCGGTATCGCCTTTCGGACCCGGCAAAAAAATGCTGAAGGTCATAGAGCAGTTCAGCGTGGCCGACTGGTGGCGATAGCGCTGCTGCCAGCCGCCAAACATGCGGTGTTCTTCCAGTAACTCCAGGGTGGATACCATCCTTGTCTCCTTATTTAGAAAAATGCACCACGGAACGGATAGATTTCCCTTCGTGCATCAGATCGAACGCGTCGTTGATCTCTTCCAGCGGCATATTGTGGGTGATGAAATCATTCAGCTGGAATTCACCATCCAGGTAGCGCTGGACGATCCCCGGCAGCTCCGAGCGGCCTTTCACGCCGCCAAACGCGGAGCCGCGCCAGACGCGTCCGGTCACCAGCTGGAACGGGCGGGTAGAAATCTCTTCGCCTGCACCAGCCACGCCGATAATCACGGACTCGCCCCAGCCTTTGTGGCAGCACTCCAGCGCGGAACGCATCACGTTAACGTTGCCGATGCACTCAAAGGAGAAATCGACGCCGCCATCGGTCATTTCAACAATCACATCCTGAATGGGCTTATCGTAATCTTTTGGATTAACCAGGTCGGTGGCGCCCAGCTTTCTGGCGAGATCGAACTTGCTGGTATTGAGATCGATACCGATAATCCGGCCCGCTTTCGCCATCTTCGCGCCGATAATCGCCGAAAGGCCGATGCCGCCCAGACCGAAGATCGCCACGGTATCGCCTTCTTTTACCTTGGCCGTGTTCATCACCGCGCCCATACCGGTGGTGACGCCGCAGCCCAGCAGGCAAACTTCTTCCAGCGGCGCTTCTTTACTGATTTTCGCCAGTGAAATTTCCGGGATAACGGTGTACTCAGAGAAGGTCGAGGTGCCCATATAGTGGAAAATCGGCTTGCCGTCCTTAAAGAAACGGGTGGTGCCGTCCGGCATTAGTCCTTTGCCCTGGGTGGCGCGGATAGCCTGGCACAGGTTGGTTTTGCCGGAGAGGCAGAACTTACATTTGCCGCATTCCGGCGTGTACAGCGGAATGACGTGATCGCCGACCGCCACGCTGGTAACGCCTTCGCCAACCGCTTCGACAATACCGCCGCCTTCGTGGCCCAGAATAGCCGGGAACACGCCCTCAGGATCTTTTCCTGAAAGGGTATAGGCATCGGTGTGGCAGACGCCGGTCGCGACGATGCGTACCAGCACTTCGCCTTTCTGCGGCGGCATCAGGTCGACTTCTTCAATCGACAGCGGCTCGCCGGCGGCCCAGGCAACAGCGGCGCGAGTTTTAATCATCTGCATATCAGTTTATTCCTTGTAGAGGTTGCCATTTGGCAGGGATCTGGCGAGCGGCCTGACGCCGCTCAAACCATTTAATTATGGCTGAATTTCATCGTCCGGGGATTGCTCTATAATCAGGTACTTCAGCGCCTTGACGTTGGGGGTAAACGCATCCCGACGCCACACCAGGTAAGTCGTGGTCTCGCTGATATCCGCAGGCAGCGCATGTTTTTGCACCTGGCCCGGCGCGGCGATCCTTTCCAGCACCGATTCCGGCAGTATCGCCAGCCCGGCGCCGCTGGCTACGCAGGCCAGCATGGCGTGATAGGACTGGATCTCCATAAACGGGCCGGGTGAAATCCCCGCCTGACGAAACCAGTTTTCTAAACGAAGACGGTAAGAGCAGCCGGGACGGAAGGCGAACAGCGTATCGCCTGCGGCATCTTCAGGGCGCTGAATGGGCGCATGGTGCAGGTTGCTGATCAGCACCATGCGCTCGCTAAAGGTTTTGCAGCTGTTCAGCTCGTCGGCCACGACCGGGCCTTCGGCCAGCGCGGCGGCCAGCGTGCCTTTCCGCACCTGCTCAATGATTTCACCCGAGGTACCGGTGACCAGCGACAGCGTGACCTCAGGATAGCGCTGATGGTAGGTTGACAATAAAGAGGGCAGGTGGACAGCGGCGGTGCTCTCCATCGATCCCAGCGCAAATATGCCGCCAGGCTCGCCGTTGTGCGTCATTGCCAGCGCTTCCTCGCTGAGCGCCAGGATCCGCTGCGCATAGCACAAAAAATTATGGCCCATCGGCGACAGCCGCAGGCGCTGCTTTTCGCGGATAAAAAGATCGATGCCCGTTTCCTGCTCCAGCTGGCGCAGCCTGGTCGTCAGGTTGGACGGCACGCGATGCAGCTGTTCGGCGGCGCGCGCCAGCGAACCGGTCTCCGCTACCGCGCAGAACATTTTAAGCTGGGTCAGATCCATTTATTCTCTTTTCGTAAACAAGTTGGTTTGTATTATTCACTTTTTGTAAGTCTATCCATGATGCAGACTGACTGCAACACTTTCATCAAGCCGGATAAAGCCGGAAGGGAGAACAAATGGCAATACGGGTAGCGCTAAGCGCTTTTATTACGCTGATTGTCGCGATGGGCATTGGGCGGTTTACCTTTACGCCGCAGGTGCCGCTGATGATTACGGAGCATCAGCTGACGCTGACCAGCGCGGCGGTGGTCGCGGCCTTCAACTACCTGGGCTACCTCTGCGGCTCCTGGAACGCGATGCGGACGACCACGCACGTGGAGGCCAGGCTTAAGGCAGGCATCGGCGGCGCGGTGATCCTGACGCTGCTTTCCGCCTGCGTGTCCGATGCCTGGCTGCACGGCGTGGTGCGCTTTGCGATCGGCTGGGCCAGCGGCTGGGCGATGGTGCTGGTAGCGGCATGGAGCAACGAGCAGCTGCATAAATATGGCCGTCCCGGCTTAAGCGCCGCCGTCTTCGCCGGGCCGGGCATGGGCATCTTTCTGAGCGGGCTGCTGGCCGTGTTTCTTCACGCACAGCAGGTCAGCGCCGCGCAGGCCTGGTGCGCCTATGGCGTGCTGGCGCTGGTGCTGGCTTCTCTTATTTTTCGTTTCCTGCCGCGTAAAGGCGAGCTGCACCGGCCCGAAACCACGCCGGAACCGCTGGTGCTGACCAGCGGGCTGAAAAAGCTGGTCTGGAGCTATAGCCTGGCCGGCTTTGGCTACATCATTCCCGCCACGTTTCTGTCGCAGATGGCGGCGGCCCGTTTTCCTGCCAGCGCTTTTGCGCAGTTTGTCTGGCCCATTTTTGGCGGCACGGCGGTGTTAGGCGTCGGGCTGGGCATTGTTATGCGGCATATCGGTTCATCCAATACGCGGCTGGCGTTTAACCTGTGGGCGCAGGCGCTGGGCGTGCTGTGCGCCGCCGTGGTGCCGGGTTTGAGCGGGCTGGTGGTCGGTTCAATACTGATGGGCATTGGCTTTCTTAACCTGGTGTCGCTTTCGCTGCAATATGCCCGCGAGATGGCGCCGCGCCATAGCCGGTATATGGCGGGTCTGCTGACCACCGGTTACGCTATCGGCCAGCTGGCCGGGCCGCTGGTTTCCGCACTTTCCACCACTTTTACCCATCGCCTTGAGCCAGCGCTTTACGTCGCGGGCGCGGGACTGCTGGTGGCCGGGCTGCTGGTCTGGCGGCGCGATCCCGGTGCTGCATGAAACAGTTTCAGGGTGGTTTAGCTTGATTCGCTGGATTAACGACGCGTTGTGTACCAAAATACGCCCTCTGAAATTGTACCGGTCCCGTCGGGACCGGCGTTACACCTGCTGGAGAATAGATCGCCATGGCTACGTTAAGTCAGGAAGCCACACTTGTTCACGAAGCGCTGCTTGCGCGTGGACTGGAAACACCCCTACGCTCGCCTGCGCGTGATATGGATGACGAAACCCGCAGGCGGCTGATCGCCGGGCACATGACCGAAGTCATGCAGCTGCTTAATCTTGATTTAGAAGATGACAGCTTGATGGAAACGCCGCACCGCATCGCTAAGATGTATGTGAATGAGGTGTTCTCCGGCCTGGACTACGCCAACTTCCCGAAAATCACCCTGATTGAAAACAAAATGAAGGTGGACGAAATGGTGACGGTGCGGGATATCACGCTGACCAGCACCTGCGAGCACCACTTTGTGATCATCGACGGCAAAGCGACGGTAGCCTATATCCCGAAAGATAAAGTGATTGGCCTGTCGAAGATTAACCGCATCGTGCAGTTTTTCTCTTCCCGTCCACAGGTACAGGAAAGGCTGACCCAGCAGATCCTGGTTGCGCTGCAAACGCTGCTTGGCACCAATAACGTCGCGGTTTCCATCGACGCGGTGCACTACTGCGTAAAAGCGCGCGGCATTCGTGATGCGACCAGCGCCACCACCACCACTTCACTGGGCGGCCTGTTCAAATCCAGCCAGAACACCCGTCAGGAGTTTCTGCGCGCCGTTCGCCACAGCTAAGCTACGGCGCGCCGTCGTAGTCGTTACCCTTCACCACAGTCAGGGCCTGCCGATGCCTCGTATTCAGACGCTGGATTTTATTCGGGGCATCGCCATTCTGGGGATCCTGCTGCTCAACATTAACGCCTTCGGTCTGCCGGGCGCCGCCTATCTGAACCCGGCGTGGCAGGGCAGCGTTACGCCGGGCGATGCCTGGACGTGGGCGCTGATCGATTTCTTTGCCCAGCTGAAATTCCTCGCGCTGTTTGCGCTGCTGTTTGGCGGCGGCTTGCAGCTGCTGCTTTCGCGCGGCAAACGCTGGCTACAGGCGCGCCTGAGCTGGCTGGTGCTGCTCGGTTTTCTGCACTGTCTGCTGTTCTGGGAAGGGGACATCCTGCTGGATTACGGGCTGATTGGGCTGGTAGCCTGGCGGATGATCCGCGACGTCTCCTCGACGCGGCAGCTGTTTAATACCGGCGTGATGCTTTATATCGTGGGCTGCGGCGTGCTGCTGGTGTTCGGCCTGCTGTCGGGCCATCAGCCTAACAATTCCTGGCTGGCGGGGGCGGCGGATATTCAGTATGAAACCTTCTGGAAAACCCACGGCGGTTGGGAAGCGGTGCGCAACCGTCTCGATCTGCTCTCGTCAGGCCTGCTGTCGCTGGCGGCGCAGTACGGCTGGCAGCTGGCCGGCCTGATGCTGATTGGCGGCGCCTTGATGCGCAGCGGCTGGCTACAGGGGCGCTGGAGCCTGACCCACTACCGGCGTACTGCGCTGATCCTGCTGCTGCTGGCGGCCATCATCGAAATACCGGGCATTTATCTGCAGTGGGCTTGCGGCTGGGCATTTTATCCGTCAGCGTTCTATTTACAGCTGCCGCGCGAGCTGAGCGCGCCGCTTCAGGCTATCGGCTATGCCGCGCTTTGCTTTGGTTTCTGGCCTACGCTGGCCCGTTTTACCCTCACGCGCGCCATCAGCAGCGTAGGGCGGATGGCGCTGAGCAACTATTTACTGCAAACGCTGCTTTGCACCACGCTTTTTAACCATTTCGGCTGGTTCAACCGGCTCGATCGGCCGCAGCTGCTGGTGGTAGTGCTGCTGGTCTGGCTGGTAAATCTCCTCTTTTCGCTGTGCTGGCTGCGCTATTTCCGCCAGGGGCCGGTCGAATGGTGCTGGCGTCAGCTCACCCGTCTGAGCAGCCGCGACGTAATGTTACAAAAATGATAAGCGTCACAAATGTGACGGAAAGGGATGTAACCGTTTTCATCAGTGTGACCTGATTCACGCAGTCTTGCCTTGCCCTTTGTCAGAATAGCCCCGCAAACAACGCATCCGGGAGGGCTATGCAAACCTTATCTTCCACAGGCAGTCAGCCATGATCACCATTCGCGATGTAGCCCGTGAGGCTGGCGTGTCGGTGGCGACGGTTTCACGCGTGCTTAACCACAGCGCGGCGGTCACACAGGAAACGCGGGAAAAAGTGCTGGGCATCGTCGGCCAGCTGGGCTACCGACCCAACGCCAACGCGCAGGCGCTGGCTTCCCAGGTCAGCGATACCATCGGCGTGGTGGTGATGGACGTCTCCGATCCCTTCTTCGGCGCGCTGGTCAAAGCGGTGGATACCGTCGCGCAGCGTATGCAAAAACACGTACTTATCAACAACTCCTATCATCAGGCGGACAAAGAGCGGCACGCTATCGAGGTGCTGATCCGTCAGCGTTGCGGCGCGCTGATCGTTCATGCCAAAGCCCTGGCAGACGACGAGCTGGCCTCGCTGATGGATCAGGTGCCCGGCATGGTGCTGATCAACCGCGTCGTGCCGGGCTACGCGCACCGCTGCGTCTGCCTGGACAACGTCAGCGGCGCGCTGATGGCGATGCGCATGTTGCAACAGCAGGGCCACCGGCGCATCGGTTATCTGGGGTCGAGCCATACTATCGAAGATACAGACCAGCGACGCGCGGGCTGGCGGCAGGCGCTGGCCGAGCAGGCTACCCAGCCTGCCGAAAGCTGGATCGCCAGCGCCGAGCCGGATATGCAGGGCGGAGAGGCGGCGATGGTGGAGCTGCTGGGGCGTAATCTCCACCTCAGCGCCGTGTTCGCCTATAACGACAGCATGGCCGCCGGGGCACTGACCGCGCTGAAAGATAACGGCATTGCGGTGCCGCAGCAGCTGTCGGTGATTGGCTTCGACGATATCCCCATTTCCCGCTATACCGACCCGCAGCTGACAACCGTCCGCTATCCTATTGTTTCCATGGCTAAACTGGCTACCGAACTGGCGTTGAAAGGCGCGGCGGGCCTGCTGGACGAGTCGGCCGGTCACTGCTTTATGCCAACGCTGGTGCGCCGTCATTCCGTCGCGCCCTGCCAAAGTGTGGCGGCGATCACTATACGCAACGATACCGCCATGTAACCGTTTTCAATCCGTGAGTAAGTTCACAGTTAATTAACATCTGCTTCACTAAGATGGCCGTGCCTGGCCGGGACAGAATAACAACACGGTCCGGCTGCACACGCATACCGACCCTACAAAGAACCGGAGAGAACAATGAAGAAGGCATTCACCCTCACAGCCCTGGTTGCCAGCATGATGTTTGGCGCAACGGCGCAGGCGGCCGATACCCGCATTGGCGTAACCATTTATAAATATGATGACAACTTTATGTCCGTGGTGCGCAAGGATATCGAGAAGGAAGCGAAAAACAGCAGCGGCATTCAGCTGCTGATGAACGATTCGCAGAACAGCCAGTCAACGCAAAACGATCAGATTGACGTGATGGTGGCGAAAGGCGTGAAGGCGCTGGCGATTAACCTTGTTGATCCGGCGGCGGCGGCGGTGGTTATCAGTAAAGCCAAAGCCAACGATATTCCGATTGTTTTCTTCAACAAAGAGCCTTCTGCTAAAGCGCTGGCCAGCTACGACAAGGCTTACTATGTCGGTACCGATTCTAAAGAGTCCGGCGTCAAGCAGGGCGAGCTGATTGAGAAACACTGGAAAGCCAATGCCAACTGGGATCTGAACAAAGACGGCGTGGTGCAGTTTGTGCTGCTGAAAGGCGAGCCGGGCCACCCGGATGCCGAAGCGCGTACCAAATACGTGATCGAAACCCTGAATAAAGACGGCCTGAAAACGCAGCAGCTGCATCTGGATACCGCCATGTGGGATACCGCTCAGGCAAAAGACAAGATGGACGCGTGGCTCTCCGGCCCGAACGGCAACAAAATCGAAGTGGTGATCGCCAATAACGATGCGATGGCGATGGGCGCGGTAGAAGCGCTGAAGGCGCATAACAAAACGTCCGTACCGGTCTTCGGCGTGGATGCGTTGCCGGAAGCGATGGCGATGGTGAAATCCGGCGCGATGGAAGGCACCGTGCTGAACGATGCGGAAAACCAGGCCAGAGCCACTTTTGAAATGGCGAAAAACCTGGCGGCGGGCAAACCGGCGACCGAAGGCACCAACTACAAGCTGGAAGGTAAAGTGGTGCGCGTGGCCTATGTGCCGGTTGATAAAGAGAACCTCGCTCAGTTCAGTAAATAAGTCTTTCCGGGCGCACTCGCGTCCGTTACCGGGCCCGTCGCAGAACGGGCCCGATCGTAAAACGATCCGCCAGGTAGAATTATGAGCAGCGATCAGGGGCAGTATCTGCTGGAAATGACTAACGTCAGCAAGTCCTTTCCGGGCGTAAAGGCGTTAGATAACGTTAATTTAAAAATTCGTCCCCATTCGGTTCACGCGCTGATGGGGGAAAACGGCGCGGGCAAATCGACTTTATTAAAATGCCTGTTTGGTATTTATAGCAAAGACACGGGAAGCATTCTTTTTCAGGGCAAAGAGATCGACTTTAAAAGTTCCAAAGAGGCGCTGGAAAACGGCGTATCTATGGTGCATCAGGAATTAAACCTGGTTTTACAGCGCACGGTCATGGATAACATGTGGCTGGGCCGCTATCCGCGAAAAGGCTTTTTCGTCGACCAGGATAAAATGTATCGCGATACCAAAGCCATTTTTGAAGAGCTGGATATTGATATCGATCCGCGCGACAAAGTGATTAACCTTTCCGTTTCGCAGATGCAGATGATAGAGATAGCTAAAGCGTTCTCTTATGATGCCAAAATTGTCATTATGGACGAGCCGACCTCTTCATTAACGGAAAAAGAAGTGAACCACCTGTTCACTATTATCCGTAAATTAAAAGATCGCGGCTGCGGCATAGTTTATATCTCCCACAAGATGGAAGAGATTTTCCAGCTGTGCGACGAAATTACTATTTTGCGCGACGGCCAGTGGATCGCTACCCAGCCGCTGGAAGGGCTGGATATGGATAAGATCATCGCCATGATGGTAGGGCGCTCGCTGAACCAGCGCTTCCCGGATAAGTCCAACGTGCCGGGCGAAACTATCCTGGAGGTGCGTAACCTTACCTCGCTGCGCCAGCCGTCTATTCGCGATATTTCGTTCGATCTGCGCAAGGGCGAAATCCTTGGCGTGGCCGGGCTGGTGGGGGCTAAACGTACCGATATCGTGGAAACGCTGTTCGGCATCCGCGAAAAGTCCGGCGGCACCATTAAGCTGCACGGCAAAAAAATCAACAATAACTCGGCTAACGAAGCGATCAATCACGGCTTTGCGCTGGTGACGGAGGAGCGTCGCGCCACGGGGATTTATGCGTTTCTGGATATCGGTTTTAACTCGCTGATTTCAAATATTCGCAAATATAAAAACTCGATTGGCCTGCTGGATAATAACCGGATGAAAAGCGATACCCAATGGGTTATCGATGCCATGCGGGTAAAAACGCCGGGACACGCGACCTCTATCGGCTCGCTTTCGGGCGGCAACCAGCAGAAAGTCATTATTGGCCGCTGGCTGTTAACCCAGCCGGAAATATTAATGCTGGACGAACCGACGCGCGGCATCGACGTCGGCGCAAAGTTTGAAATTTATCAGCTGATTTCCGATCTGGCGAAAAAAGAGAAGGGCATCATTATTATCTCTTCCGAAATGCCGGAGCTGCTGGGCATTACCGACAGGATCCTGGTCATGAGCAACGGCATGGTCGCAGGCATTGTCGAAACCAAAACTACCACGCAAAACGAAATATTACGTTTAGCATCCAAGCACCTTTAATGAGGTAAGGGCTGTCCATGAATGCTGTGAATAAGAAGAATGCGCTCACCTGGCTGAAAGAGGGTGGCATCTATGTTGTGTTGCTGGTTCTGCTGGCAATTATTATTTTCCAGGATCCGACATTTTTAAGCCTGATGAACCTGAGTAATATTCTGACCCAGTCCTCCGTGCGCATTATTATTGCGCTTGGCGTGGCCGGGCTGATTGTAACGCAGGGCACCGACCTTTCCGCCGGTCGTCAGGTTGGTCTGGCCGCGGTAGTGGCGGCGACGCTGCTCCAGGCGATGGATAACGCCAACAAGGTGTTTCCACATATGGATACCGTGCCGATCCCGCTGGTTATCCTGATTGTCTGCGTTGTCGGCGGCCTGATTGGCCTGATCAACGGCGTGATCATCGCCTATCTGAAGGTGACGCCTTTTATCACCACGCTGGGCACGATGATTATCGTTTACGGCATTAACTCGCTTTATTACGACTATGTAGGCGCTTCGCCGATCGCCGGGTTCGATGAGAAATTCTCGACCTTTGCGCAGGGCTTTATTCGCCTGGGCGACTTCAAGCTCTCCTACATTACGTTCTATGCGGCTATTGCTATCTTCTTTGTCTGGATTTTGTGGAACAAGACCCGCTTTGGCAAAAACATCTTTGCTATCGGCGGCAACCCGGAAGCGGCAAAAGTGTCGGGCGTGAACGTTAACTTCAACCTGATCCTGATTTATGCGCTTTCCGGCGTGTTCTACGCCTTCGGCGGGATGCTGGAAGCGGGACGTATCGGCTCGGCAACCAATAACCTGGGCTTTATGTACGAGCTGGATGCGATTGCGGCCTGCGTAGTAGGCGGCGTCTCCTTCGCCGGCGGCGTGGGCACCGTGGCCGGTGTGGTAACGGGCGTGCTGATTTTCACCGTTATCAACTACGGCCTGACCTATATCGGCGTTAACCCTTACTGGCAGTACATTATCAAAGGCGGCATCATTATTTTCGCCGTGGCGCTCGACTCCCTGAAATACGCCCGCAAGAAATAGTGTGCTTCTATAGAGAAAGGCCAGCCCGGCCTTTCTCTTTTTCCTGTCAGAACTGCACGCCTTTGGTCAGCCCGCCGTCCACCAGGAGATTAGTGCCGGTGGTGAAACTGGCCGCCTCGCTGGCAAGAAACACCGTGGCTTTCGCTACTTCCTGCGGCGTCGCCATTCTTCCCAGCGGATTCGCCGCCAGGCATTTGGCAAAGGTTTCCGGCTGGTTGCGTTCAATATCGCCCCACACGCCTTCACTGAAATAAACGTTGCCCGGCGAAACGGTATTCACGCGAATGCCGTCTGCCGCGTGGCGTTCCGATAAGGTTTTGCCGTAATGGATCAGCGCCGCTTTCATGATGCCGTACGGCTCGGCAAACATATCGACCTCGCGTCCCGCCACGCTGGAGATCAGCACTATGGATGCCGCAGAGGATTTTTTCAGGTAAGGAAGGGCGGCCTGCACCATCGTTACGGTGCCCATCAGGTCGGTGTCGAACGCTTTACGCCACACGTCCGGATCGCTGCCTGCCGCCAGCGCACTGACGTTAGGCACGATAATATCCAGCCCGCCAAGGCGGTTTGCCGCTTCCTGAATCCATGTTTGCATCTGCTCTGGGGAGGTGACATCGACCGCCGTGCCGTTTGCGCGTGAACCCAGCGCCTGTTGCGCTTCCTGCACGCCTTCAGGGCTGCGCGCGCAAAACTCCACTCGTGCGCCTTCGGCAAGAAAGCATTCCACAATTGCTCGTCCAATGCCGCGCGAGCCGCCGCTGACCAGTACGCGACGATCCTTCAAGTTCAGATCCATTTGTCTCTCCTGTTAACGTTTAGTGATCTATTCGGCAGACAGACTGACAGAAGAAGCGGGCAGGTTCATAACAATCAGTGCGTTAACGGCGGCATGTCACGCTGGCGGACGGGCATCCGCCTTCATTTTTTGTTCCAGCTCCAGCAGCTGTTCAGGCGTGACCGCCGGATAGCTCTGCGCATCTTCCGGGACTTCGTGCCGCGCCGGGATCGGCACCAGCGGCCCCAAAAAGCGCGGTTCGCGCTTCATCAGATACAGATCGGCCAGCGCGCCCAGGCGAGCCGCCACTTCCCTGGTGCGGATATTCAGCATGTTCTTCGGCGAGGGCACCGCGTAACACTGCGCCTGAATACCCATATGCAGCGCAATAAACAGCGCGCGCTCGCAGTGGAAACGCTGGGTGATGATGATGAAGTCGTTGGTGTCGAAGACCTTGCGCGTGCGCACGATAGAATCCAGCGTACGGAAGCCGGCGTAATCCAGCACAATATCGGCAGGCGCCACGCCGGCGGCAATCAAATCCCGCCGCATGGTCATCGGCTCGTTGTAGCTTTGCTGCGCATTATCGCCGCTCAGCAGCAGATAGTTAACCTTGCCGCTGTTATAGGCGTTGAGCGCGCCCTGCATCCGATAAAGGTAATACTGATTGATGACGCCGGTACGATAATATTTTGCCGTGCCTAATACGACGCCGACCTGACGATGGGGCAGGGATTTGAGATTATCGTAGACGTAAGGCGCGGTTTTGACGCTTATCCAGCGATCCAGGCCGAGCGCGGTTATTACCATCAGGGTAACGATGATAATCAGGCCGTAGATCAAGCGTTTTATCATGCCGTACGGTACTCAGACTGAAGCCGAAAAGGTGGCTCAAGGCTACTGTACCCGACGAGGTGAAGCAAGCGGTAGCGCACCGGCTGGCGGCTTTTTGCACAAAATCGTCAAACGCTGTGGAAAGGGGATAAAAACCGGGCGCACGGCGCGCCCGGTCAGCGGTATTAAATAGAAGTACGGCGATAGTTACGGTACTGCGGCAACCAGAAATTGGCGGCAATCGCTTTGGACAGCACATCTTCCGAGGTGACCACCGCCACGCCGGCCAGCTGCGCCGCTTTGCCTACGGCCATCGCAATTATTTTCGACACGCCCTGAATATCTTTCACTTCCGGCAGCACCGGGCCAGCGCCGTCGTTGACCAGCGGTGAACAGTCGGCCAGCGCGCGGCTGGCGGCCATCAGCATACTGTCGGTCACGCGGGTGGCGCCCGAAGCGATCACGCCCAGGCCGATGCCGGGGAAGATATAGGAGTTGTTGCACTGCGCGATCGGGAACGTTTGCTCTTTCCAGGTGACCGGCGCGAACGGGCTGCCGGTCGCGACCAGCGCGGCACCGTCGGTCCACGCCATAATATCCTGCGGCGTTGCTTCCACGCGGGAGGTCGGGTTGGAGAGCGGCATGACGATTGGGCGCGCGCAGTGCTTGTGCATCTCGCGGATAATCTCTTCGCTGAACAGGCCGGGCTGGCCGGAAACGCCGATCAGAATATCCGGGCGCGCGTTACGCACCACGTCCAGCAGCGACAGGGAATCGGAACTGGAATCCCAGTCGGCCAGATCCTCGCTCTTCTGCACCAGCTTGCTCTGGAAGCTGAGCAGGTTTGGCTGCTTGTCGGTGAGCAGGCCGAAGCGATCCACCATAAAGACGCGCGCGCGGGCTTCTTCGTCGCTCAGACCTTCTGATTTCATCTGCGCGATAATCTGCTCGGCGATGCCGCAGCCGGCAGACCCCGCGCCCAAAAACACTACTTTCTGCTCGCTCATTTTGCTGCCTGCTGCGCGGCTGGCGGCGATCAGCGTGCCCAGCGTGACGGCGGCGGTGCCCTGGATATCGTCATTAAAGCAGCAGACTTCATCGCGATAGCGCTCCAGCAGCGGCATGGCGTTTTTCTGCGCGAAATCCTCAAACTGCAGCAGCACGTTTGGCCAGCGGCTTTTTACCGCCTGGATAAATTCATTAACGAAGTTATCGTACTCTTCGCCGGTGATACGCGGATGACGCCAGCCCATATAGAGCGGATCGTTCAGCAGCTGCTGGTTGTTGGTGCCGACGTCCAGCACCACCGGCAGCGTATAGGCCGGGCTGATGCCGCCGCAGGCGGTATACAGCGACAGCTTGCCGATAGGAATGCCCATGCCGCCGATGCCCTGATCGCCCAGGCCAAGAATACGCTCGCCGTCGGTGACTACGATGACCTTCACGTTCTGCTTGGTGGCGTTTTGCAGCATATCTTCAATGCTGGCGCGGTTCGGATAGGAGATAAACAGCCCGCGCGCGCGACGATAGATTTCAGAAAAGTGTTCACAGGCCGCGCCGACGGTCGGGGTATAGATAATCGGCATCATCTCTTCAAGATGATTATCCAGCAGGCGGTAGAACAGCGTTTCGTTGGTGTCCTGAATGTTGCGCAGATAAACGTGCTTGTCGTTGGCGTTTTTGAAATCCTGAAACTGACGCCAGGCGCGCTGGGCCTGCTCTTCAATGGTTTCCACCGTCTCGGGCAGCAGACCGTTCAGGTTAAAGTCATTGCGTTCTTCTATAGAGAAGGCGCTGCCCTTATTCAACAGCGGAAATTCCAGCAGGATAGGGCCAGCGTAGGGAATGTAGAGAGGGCGTTTACTTTCGTAGTCGAGTTCCATGTAATCAATGCTCACTGGGATCGGTAGTGGCCCAATCCTAAAATAATTCATCCGAAAGTACAGCATTTGTTAACAGCTTATAACAAATGCGGGCACTTTTTTGGCAATAAAAAGCCAGCCGGCAGCGGGGCTTGCGGGCTGGCAAAGCGGCAACGAAGCGATACGGTTGCGAAATAGCAAAACGGCGGCGAAGCGATACGATTGCAAAGTAGCGGATCGGATCGGCGCAGCGGCACGGTTTGCAAAGTCGCGAAGCGGATCGGCGCAGCGGTATGTTTTGCAAAGTCGCAAAGCGGATCGGCGCAGCGGCACGGTTTGCAAAGTCGCGAAGCGGATCAGCGCAGCGGCACGGTTTGCAACGTCGCGCAGCCCAGCGCCTGAAGCGTCGCGGCGGTTGCCTGTCGCTGGATAAGGCGGGCATCGGGCGCTTCCGCCAGCACGGCGCGCTGAATTTGCAGCACGTCGTAGCCTGCAAGGTTCAGCAGGATCAGCGCGGCCTGCAGCGGCGGCAGGCTTGGGTTAAAGGCGGCGTTTTCCGCATAGCTGCCGGCAAAAATCGCGCCGTCGGCCATTTGCAGCGCCACGCCGCTTAACGCCTGCGAGTAAGGCGCATGGCTGCGGTTAGCCGCCTCAAGCGCGGCCCTGACCAGCGCGTCGCCGGTAATGGTCAGGCCGTGATCGACCTCGTCCAGCAGCAGCGTCTCAATCGCTAAATCGCGCGGGCCGAAAGCATCTGGCAGGTAATCGCCCAGCGTCGCCGGTTCACGTCCCGGCAGATGAATGCGCAGCGCGGTGCCGCTGTTCAGCTCGTTCATAAACTGGCGGCAGTGGCCGCAGGGCGTGTAGTTGACGGTAATCGCCTCAAGGCCTTTTTCGCCGCGCAGCCAGGCATGGGTTACCGCGCTCTGTTCGGCGTGGACGGTTTGCTGCATGGTCGCGCCGGAAAACTCCATGTTCGCGCCAAAATAGAGATGGCCGCTGCGGCCCAGCGCCAGCGCGCCGACGTTAAAGCGCGACAGCGGCGCGACGGCACAGGCGGCCGCCAGCGGCAGCAGCGCAAAGGTAAGTTCGCGGTTGTCCAGACCGGTTTCGGTTCTGATGGCGGCCATTTGTTCTGGGGTAAAAAAAGCGGGAAAGGTGTCGGTCAGCAAAGGCTGCAACGCCGCCTGCAGCGGGGAAGGCAGCGCGGCGAAAGCCGCTTGAAAACGTGGTTGCATAGTGGCTTCTCTTGCATAAGTGGCCGCTTATTCTGGCGGGCAGCCAGGCTAATGTATGTGATTATAATCACACAGATTATGCAATTTATGAAAGAGAACCACAAAATGCGCGACGCATCGCAAGTTTTATCGCCAGAAATGCATCAGTAGCGGAAAAAGAAACGGTGCCAGCAGCGAAGTGATAATGCCGCAGATCACCAGCGCCAGCGAGCTGTAGGCGCCTTCCTGGTAATCCAGCTCCGAGCAGCGCGCCGTACCCAGCGCGTGAGAAGCGTTGCCGATCGCCAGACCGCGCGAGGCCTTGCTGCGGATCTTCAGCAGGTTAAGCAGCATATGACCGAAAACCGCGCCGAGTACGCCCGCAATCAGCACGCAAATGGCGCTGATGGCCGGAATGCCGCCCAGCGTGGCGGAAACCGCCATGGCAATCGGCGTGGTCACGGATTTAGGCATAATCGTCGCCGCTATCTGCGGCGTGGCGCCCATCCACAGCGCGATAGCCGTACCGGAGATCATCGCCGTCATGCTGCCGATAAAGCAGACGCCGATAATTGACTTCCAGCGCGCGCGGATCTGATGCATCTGTTCATACAGCGGCAGCGCCAGCGCCACCACGGCGGGCTGCAACAGCTGGTTCAGAATAGCGCTGCCCTGAAAATAGCGGGCGTAGGGCATCTGCATCAGCAGCAGCAGCGGAATGATGACCGCCATGGAGATCAGCAGCGGATTGAGCAGGGAAATTTTCACCTTCGCCGCTATCCGGCGAGCGCCGAAAAAGACCAGCATGGTCAGCGGCAGAGACCACCAGATATCACTCATCGCCTGTTCCTTTCACTTTGCCATGCAGCTGATGCGAAGCCAGCCCCACGGTCAGCAAAACAATAAAGGTGCTGACCACGCAGGAAACCACTATCGGGCCGAACTGCGCGCTGAGCAGGTCGGTATAGCTCATCACGCCGACGCTGATCGGCACAAACAGCAGCGCCATATAGCGAATTAGCAGCAGGCTGCCGGGCCTGATCCAGTCGGGTGGAACCAGTTGAAAAGCCAGCAGAAAAAACAGGATCAGCATACCGATAATGCTGCCCGGGATCGTGACCGGCAGCAGCAGCGCCAGCGCGTTTCCGGCATAGAGGCAGAGATAGATAATCAGAAAGGCGCGCAGATAGCGCCAGAGGATCAACAGTACGGTACGCATGATAAGCTCCGGTTTTGCAACGCATTAATCATACGATCGGCAGGAGATTTGTGCCAGAGATCACAGTGGGCCGCAAAAAAACGGGCGAATCGCTTCGCCCGTCTCCGTTGCTTATTTTACCTGCATTCCCGGCTGAGCGCCGCTGTCCGGCGACAGCAGGAAGATCTCTTTGCCGCCGGGGCCGGCGGCCATCACCATACCTTCCGAAATGCCAAAGCGCATCTTACGCGGCGCCAGGTTAGCCACCATCATGGTCAGTCGGCCTACCAGCACCGACGGATCCGGATAGGCGGTACGAATGCCGGAGAAAATGTTGCGGGTTTCGCCGCCCAGATCCAGCGTCAGGCGCAGCAGCTTATCGGAGCCTTCGACAAACTCGGCGTTCTGGATCAGCGCGATACGCATATCCACTTTGGCAAAGTCGTCAAAGGTGATGGTTTCCTGAATCGGATCGTCCGCCAGCGGGCCGGTCAGCGCCGGTTTGTTCGCCGCCGCCGCGTCCTCTTTCGAGGCCTCGATCAGCGCGTTGACCTTGTCCATCTCGACGCGGTTGTACAGCGCTTTAAAGGCGGAAAGCGTGTGATCGCGCAGCGGCTGCGCAATACCGTCCCAGCTCAGCTCCTGGTTCAGGAAGGCTTCGGCGCGCTCGCTCAGCGAAGGCAGCACCGGCTTCAGCCAGGTCATCAGCACGCGGAACATATTGATGCCCATTGAGCAGATCGCCTGCAGGTCGGCATCGCGGCCTTCCTGCTTCGCCACCACCCACGGCGCCTGCTCGTCAACGTAGCGGTTCGCTACGTCCGCCATCGCCATGATTTCACGCACCGCACGGCCAAACTCACGGCTCTGCCAGGCTTCCGCAATGCTGGCGGAGGCGTCCACAAAGGATTGATACAGCGCCGGATCGGCCAGCTCGGCGGACAGCTTGCCGCCAAAGCGCTTGTTGATAAATCCGGCGTTACGGGACGCCAGGTTAACCACTTTATTAACGATATCCGCATTCACGCGCTGGACGAAATCTTCCAGATTCAGGTCGATATCATCAATGCGCGAAGAGAGCTTGGCGGCATAGTAATAGCGCAGGCTGTCGGCATCCAGATGCTGTAGCCAGGTGCTGGCCTTAATGAAGGTGCCGCGCGACTTGGACATTTTCGCGCCGTTAACCGTCACGTACCCGTGGACAAACAGGTTGTTCGGCTTGCGGAAGTTGCTGCCTTCCAGCATGGCTGGCCAGAACAGGCTGTGGAAATAGACGATGTCCTTGCCGATAAAGTGATACAGCTCGGTCTCGGAGTCTTTTTGCCAGAAGGCGTCGAAATCAATATCGCCGCGCTTGTCGCAGAGATTTTTAAACGAGCCCATATAGCCGATAGGCGCATCCAGCCAGACGTAGAAATATTTGCCCGGCGCGCCCGGAATTTCAAAGCCGAAGTAGGGCGCATCGCGGGAGATATCCCACTGTTGCAGACCCGACTCGAACCACTCCTGCATCTTGTTGGCGACCTGCTCCTGCAGGGCACCGGAACGGGTCCAGGCCTGTAGCATGGCGCTGAACTCCGGCAGATCGAAGAAGAAGTGCTCGGAGTCGCGCAGTACCGGCGTCGCGCCGGACACCACGGATTTAGGATCGATCAGCTCGGTCGGGCTGTAGGTGGCGCTGCACACTTCGCAGTTGTCGCCGTACTGATCCGGCGATTTACATTTCGGGCAGGTGCCTTTCACAAAGCGATCCGGCAGGAACATGCCTTTTTCCGGGTCGTAAAGCTGCGAAATAGTCCGGTTTTTGATAAAACCGTTCTCTTTCAGACGGGTATAGATCAGCTCCGACAGCTCACGGTTCTCCTCACTGTGCGTGGAGTGGTAGTTATCGTAGCTGATATTGAAACCGGCGAAGTCATTCTGATGTTCCTGACTCATCTCGGCAATCATCTGCTCAGGCGCAATGCCCATCTGCTGAGCTTTCAGCATGATCGGCGTACCGTGCGCATCGTCGGCGCAGATGAAGTAAACCTCGTTGCCGCGCATTCGCTGGTAACGGACCCAAATATCCGCCTGGATATGCTCGAGCATGTGGCCGAGATGAATAGAACCGTTGGCGTAAGGGAGTGCGCACGTTACCAATATTTTTTTCGCGACTTGAGTCATAGTGAGACTTGCTATACCTGTTTAAAATAGGGGGTTCCGATGTTACCCGAAAGGCCCGGCCTGCGTAAACAACGCCGCGCCGACCGTGCCGTTTTTTACTGCCTGCCGCCGACAGCCTTATCTGATATGCTCTGAATAACGTCACAGAAAAAAAGGAGCCGGGATGATGCCTCAATCCCAACATTCACCTGAAGCGCTGCGCGCGATAGTGATGGGCGTTTTAACCACGTTTGAACATCCGACGCTACAGCGCAACCTCACCGCGCTGAAGGCGCTGCACCATTGCGCAATGCTGGACAACACCCTGCATATTGAACTGCTGATGCCTTTCGCCTGGCACAGCGGCTTTGAAGCCTTAAAGGAGAGCGCCAGCGCGGAGCTGCTGCGCCTGACTAATGCCACCGCCATCAGCTGGAAGCTGAGCCTGGATATCGCCACGCTGAAAAGGGTGAAGAACCAGCCAGGCGTAAAGGGCGTGAAAAATATTATTGCCGTCAGCTCCGGCAAGGGCGGCGTCGGCAAATCCAGCACGGCGGTCAACCTGGCGCTGGCGCTGATGGCCGAAGGCGCGAAAGTCGGCCTGCTGGATGCGGATATCTATGGCCCGTCGATCCCTGATATGCTCGGCACGCAAAACGAACGGCCTACCTCGCCGGACGGTACGCATATGGCGCCGATTATGGCGCACGGGCTGGCGACCAACTCTATCGGCTATCTGGTGACCGATGACAACGCGATGGTGTGGCGCGGGCCGATGGCCAGCAAGGCGCTGATGCAGCTGCTGAACGAAACGCTGTGGCCGGATCTGGACTACCTGATCCTGGATATGCCGCCAGGCACGGGCGATATTCAGCTGACGCTGGCGCAAAACGTGCCGGTGACCGGCGCGCTGGTGGTGACCACGCCGCAGGATATCGCGCTGATCGACGCCCGTAAGGGGATTGTGATGTTTGAAAAGGTCAGCGTGCCGGTGCTGGGCATCGTCGAGAACATGAGCGTACACGTGTGCAGCAACTGCGGTCATCACGAGCCGATTTTCGGCAGCGGCGGCGCGCTGGCGCTGGCGGAACAGTATCACACGCGCCTGCTGAGCCAGCTGCCGCTGCACATCACGCTGCGCGAGGATCTGGACGACGGAATGCCGACGGTGGTGCGCCGTCCCGACAGCGAATTTACCTGGCTGTATCGCCAGCTGGCAGGCCAGGTCGCCGCACAGCTCTACTGGGATGGCGAAGTGATCCCGGACGATATCGCTTTCCGCGTAGTCTGACGGCAAATGTGCGATACGGGCGCACCAGGCGCCCGTTTTCTTTTACAGCACGTAGTGCAGCAGCAGATATTCTCCCTGTTCGCCTTCGCCGCTGCTGATAACCTGCCAGCCGTGACGCTGATAAAAAGCCAGCGCCCGGTCGTTTGCCTTAAGGCACTTTAGCGCGCCGGTCGACGTGAAGCCGGCCTGCACCGCCTCCAGCAGCTCGCTGCCAATACCCTGACCCTGACACGCCGGGTCGACAAATAAACTGTGCAAAAAATTATCGGCGGGCAGCAGCGCGGCAAAGCCCGTGCGGTGGCCGTCGTGCTCGGCGACCAGGATGCGTTCGCCCAGCGTTACGCGGTCGAAATCCTCCAGCTGCCAGTCGCTGCCGTCAAGCCAGTGCCAGTTCGCCTTGCGGGCGGCCAGAAACAGCGTGCGCAGAAAAGGGCGGTCGGCTTCGGTAAAGGCGCGTACCGTCATCCGTTTTCTCCCCAGACGGGCTTTACGTGTCTTTCGCCCTCAATGCCCGTGCCGCGATAGTCATAGTCGATTTTGCCCGCTTCAAAAAGCTGATCCAGCAGGCGGAAATTGTCCGGGGGCGTAACGTTACAGCGGCTATTCAGCACGGTATCCTGAATGGTAAAGGCACGATCGCCGCGCGCTATCTGTTGCAGATAGTGCAGCATTTGCAGCGCCGCGACGCTGATGCCGTATTGTTCATTAAGCGGTCTTGTCATCTTACTTCTCGTCAGGACAGGGATGGCGTTCAGATTAGCGAATGGGCGGACTTTATCAAAAGCCGCTACGGGATCGGAGAGTATGACGCAAAAATTCCCGGCGGCAAAAGAGACCGCCGGAAAATAATCAGAAATTCACCGTCACGCCGCCAGCCAGCAGCCAGTCGTTGGCGCCTTCCCGTTGCAGCCTGCGCTGATGGTTGAGGCGGGTGGAGAAGGTCACATTGTCGGTAACGGCCAGCCTGGCCTCCGCTTGCACAGCCAGCGCATCGCCGCCGTTGCCGGTACGGAAGGCGTCACGGTTGTGGCCATCGCTAACGGTTACTTTGCCCTGGCCTGCCGGACGATGAAGCCAGTGCATGTCCATGCCCAGCTTCAGCGCGCCCGGTGTTAGCGGCAGCGTGTAATCCCAGGCCAGGCCGCTAATCCATGCGCTACGCCGCTGCTGCTGATAGCTGACGCTGGCGCGATCGCTGTCGGTAAATTCCCTGACCTTCAGCTGCTGGTGGCGATAACCGAGATAGGGACGAAGCTGGTGCGCGTTGAACCTCAGCGTTTTTCCCGCTTCGATTTCGCCAAATGTTTGCCTGACGTGCGGCGAGGCGACGTTGCCGCGCAGGCGCGTGGCGATATCGCCCTTCAGCCAGCTATAGCCCGAAAGCAGGTTCAGATAATAATCATCAACGTGCCAGGCCAGCATCAGGTTCAGGGCGTTGGCGTCAAAGCTGCCCTGACTGTAGCCATCCGCCGCAGCGGGTTTGAAGGTAAGATCGCCCTGCGACCATGCGCCGCTGAGGCTTAGCGACTGTCGCTCGGTACGCCATGAGGCCAGCTTCGCGCCCAGCATCCAGCCTTGATAACGGCTTGTATAGCTGTAGCCGTAGTCAAGAGAACCGTTGGCCGAGCGGTAACGCTCTTCGCCTCGATAGCCGAACAGAAAGAAACTGGCGCTGTCTGCCCGGGCGCTTTGCAGCGCGCTTTCTTTAAACAACCCGGTGCGCTGCTCTTCAGCGCGGAACAGGGCGGAGGGTAAAGAGATATAGGCCGGAACCTGCGGCGTAACCGCACGGCGCACGGGGGCGGCTGGTGTTGAAGGCTGCGATGGTTTCTCTTCTGTCGCGGCAGGCTGCTCGGCTGTGTTCTCGTCCGTCGCTTCAGGTGCTGACGCCGGAGCTTCATCAGTTGGCGCTTCGGGCGCCGGAGCCGGAGCTTCGTCCGTTGGCGCTTCGGGTACCGGAGCCGGAACTTCGTCCGTTGGCGCTTCAGGTGCCGGAGCCGGAGCTTCATCAGCCGGAACTTCGGGCGCCGGAGCTTCATCAGTTGGCGCTTCGGGTACCGGAGCCGGA
>NZ_JBLFFM010000004.1:269939-512114 GCF_051400835.1 Erwinia artemisiae
CCGGAGCCGGAGCTTCATCAGCCGGAACTTCGGGCGCCGGAGCTTCATCAGTTGGCGCTTCGGGTACCGGAGCCGGAGCTTCATCAGATGGCGCTTCGGGTGCCGGAGCCGGAGCTTCGTCAGTTGGCGCTTCAGGTGCCGGAGCCGGAGCTTCATCAGCCGGAACTTCGGGCGCCGGAGCTTCATCAGTTGGCGCTTCGGGTACCGGAGCCGGAACTTCATCAGATGGCGCTTCGGGTGCCGGAGCCGGAGCTTCGTCAGTTGGCGCTTCGGGTACCGGAGCCGGAACTTCGTCCGTTGGCGCTTCAGGTGCCGGGATCTCGCTATTACCCGATTCGGATAATAAAATATTTTGCAGACGATAATCCCAGAACTGATTGCCGGAACCGCCGACCTCGCGCTCGCTTTCTGCTGCCTTACCCGGTGCGAAAGCGTAAAGGCCGTAAGCCCAGGCACCCTGGGCCACGTAGTCGCCCGCAAGCCGGAAGCTGTTCTTTGTCGCCTGGCCGCCAACCTGAATAATCGACACGCCTTCTGTATTGTCAGCGCTGCCGTTTTGATTGCTGTCACTGTCGGTCCACGCGCTTTGGCTGTTCACGGTTACCAACACGGGCTCGCTCTCACTGATATCGCCGTCTATTAGCAGCTTATCCGTAGCGCCGGGGCGGAAGCCGCTGTTCAGCGACAGGCCGACCGTTCGCGAGGTGGTCAGCGAACCCAGGCGCAGCGTGGCGTAATCTGCGCTATCGGTCAGCAGCGCGCCGGGATAGATGGTCGAACCGCTGGCCGCCTTCAGCGATTGCAGCTTACCGTTACCCGCCAGCACCGTTTCGTTGGCTATCGTGACCGGGGAGGTGACGTTGCCGTTCAGCGCCAGCGTGCCCGCCAGAAGTTCGGTAATGCCGGTAGTGGTGATATCGCCATCCATCTGCAAGATGCCCGTGCCGTTTTTTATCAGCTGGCCTTTACCGCTGATGTCCGCCGTAATCGTCGAGAAAAGTCCCGCCACGCTGCTGGCCCGTTCGGAAATATCCGCCTGTAACAGGCTGCTTGTCTCAGTCAGTTCGACGCTGCCCGACAGCAAAGTATGCGCGTAGAGATTTAGCGCGGCTTGTTCAAATACGGTGACATCACCTTTCAGAACCGCGTGATCGCTTACCGTTAACGCCGTACCGGACTGTACCTCTACCGTGTCAGCGTAGTAACTTTGCTCGCGCCAGTCGTCGCTGAAGAGTGCGCCGCCCGCATGAGGCGTTTGCTCGCCCGACAGCACCAGTTCGCCGCGTTTGACTTTCAAGGCGGAGACATCGACTCCGCCCGAGAGCGTCGCACGATAAGCGCTGTCGGCAGCGTAATAGCTCAAATTGAGCCGCCCGCTCTCTTGCTCACCAAAATGACCAGCAAAATTAAAGCCGTTGCCGTACAGCGTCACCGTCCCGGTTTTATCCGCGTTACGGTTTACGATCGTTGCGCCGCTGTCGTTATGATTGATTTCGCTAAAGCTCAGGCTGTTGCCGTTGATATCCAGCGTGCCGCCACGATAGCCAAAGCGGATATTTTTCGCCGCTACCTGATCCGCGTCCGCCAGCTTCACTACCGGCCGGCCGCTTACCAGCGTCACGGTGGAGAAAGCCTGCTTCAGGCCGTTTTCGTCCGCCTGCTGATCGAGAACAACCGTACCGTTGCCCACGTTCAGATCGCCGTTGTTGATGCCGGTCGCGTTAACGTACAGGGTTCCCTCGCCGATTTTGTGCAGCGCGTCGCCTGCCAGGCCGTTCACCTGCCACAGGACTGATTTGCCCGCATCCACCTCAATGCCGCCGCCTGCCCACGTATAATGCTGATTATCAGCCGATTTAACCTGATAATTATTAGAAAATTGCAGTTTACCCGCGCCCTGATTAACGGACTGATTGAGCACCAGCGTGCCGCCTTCGCCGTTGAAGCGCAGATCCTTGCTGCTGTCCAGTTCAGCATTGGTCGCGGCGGCAGGGGTCAGCGCCTCAACGCCATGCCATGCCCAGCGATCCGCGCCCTGGATAATGGCTTCCTTATTCCAGTACATCGTGCCGTTTGCCTGAGCATCGGTAATATCAGGATCGCTGTTGGCCGCCATCACCTGCGCGACAAAGCTGTCCTGAATAAATAAAACGTAGGTACGCAAAGAGTAGGGGGCCGATCCGGCGATCGATGTCGCTACGCCAGCCAGTTTCCAGGTTTTCTCTACGTTGTCATAAACCAGCAGCGGGCTGCCGCTGTCGCCACCCTGTCCGGCGCTGTCGAAAGGCTGTACGTCGGGGTTATCCGGGCTGTAGTTATACCAGCGCAGCCGCCAGTTTTCGAAAGTAGGATTAGTTATCGTACCGCCCGACTTCCAGCTATAGGCACCGGCAAGCTGGATTAGAGTCTGCGTATCGGCATCAACCTGATATTGTGTGCCGGCACCCGCACGCGCATACCAGGTATAGCGTTCAGGATTAGCGCGCAGCTCGGTACCGACCATCGAAGGGACAGGAGCGGCTTCGGTAACGACTTTATTTAAGCGAGGTAAATGAAAATCCTGTTCATCATGTTCATTACGATTAATTACTTTATAGATCGTTTTATATTTTGCATCGTTGCCAAAATCTACCGACTGGTAACCGGTATTATGTTTAACGCTTACCAGAAATGAGGGAGAAAACAGCGTCGCGTAGCCACCGGACACCACGGCGCCGAAATCAGGTATGGGGAAGTTAAGTACGCCAGCCAGCGTGCCGTCCGTTTTATAGACCGAAACGTTCTCTTTCCCAACGCCATACTTGCCCAGGTTTTCAGCGAAATCCCGATAGTCCTGCACCGGGACATCCTCACGCATCACGCCTGCAAATAAAGATGGCGATAAACAAAAGTAGCAACATAAAAACGCATTTATTTTAAAGTTCATCGCTCTCTCTTCTGGCTTATTATTGTCGTGTGTCTTCAATGGCAGGATGTTGTTATAATTTTTTATTAACATCGTTACGCAGGCCGCTGTTTTTACGGACTTATCTGATATCTTAGCAATAAGTTATTATTGCGCAGGCTGTTTTTACGCCTGTTTGGCAGAATGATATAAAAGGTTGATCCTGATCAATTGATATTGGTATGGTTAATTATCCTGATTTTTCAGTTTTCTGCTTTTGCCAATTAGTTACTTTTATCTGTTCAAGTGAAATATAATTAATGTGGGCCGGGTTAAGTTTTATATTGGCTTGTAAAAAGGGATTGTCAGACAGCGTGGTGTTATTTCTTTGCTGGATATTATTTATAATTCTTGTAAAAAAGCAACGGCGGTATTATTAAGTGTTCGTTAAATACTGTTGCAGGCATATCAGCAGGGCGACTGTCTGTGCGGATTTTTCAGATGCCCAATCATTAACGTTATTATTGAGTATTCCGCTTTAAACCAGACGGCCTGTTATATATTTCCGCTACGTCAAGGAGGTAATGCTGCGGGCCGGCAAGCGACCCGTACGCTGGAAACCATGATGGCGGAAGCCTGGCGCTGGCAGCAGTGTAAACCCTGGCGCTATCTGCGTTAGCAAGCCGTTCCGCGCTTGCGTAAAACAGCGCGTTTCCCTATGCTGGCAAGCACTACGACTCGGGGTGCCCTTCCTTGTGAAGGCTGAGAAATACCCGTTGAACCTGAACTGGATAATGCCAGCGGAGGGAAGTCAGATGCTTTATCGCATCGCCTTCTTGATCGCCGGTTGGGAGCGCTATGATCCAACCTACTCACTATACGGCCAGCCCGGCCGCGTCTCTTGCTCTGTTCCGCCAGCGGTCGCCGCTGGTTCACTGCCTGACCAATGATGTGGTACAAAGCCTGACGGCTAACGTGCTGCTGGCGCTGGACGCGTCGCCCGCGATGGTGACTGAACCTGTGGAAGCGGCACAGTTCAGCGCCATTGCCGATGCCGTGCTGATCAACGTCGGCACGCTGACCGCTGCACGTAGCGAAGCGATGCTGGCCGCGGTGCAGGGAGCGACGGCGGCAGGCCGACCGTGGACGCTGGATCCGGTTGCCGTCGGCGCGCTGACTTTTCGCAGCGATTTTTGCCAGCGGCTGCTGGCATTCCGTCCTGCCGCCATTCGCGGCAACGCCTCTGAAATTATGGCGCTGGCCCGACAGGCGGTTTCCGGTCGCGGCGTCGACAGCCAGCATCATCCTTCCGCCGCGCTGGAGGCCGCTATTCAGCTGGCGCAGTCCAGCGGCGCGGTGGTTGCCGTGACGGGCGAAACGGATTACGTCACCGATGGACGGCGGCTGCTGGCGGTATCGGGCGGCTCTCCGCTGATGACGCGCGTGGTCGGCACGGGCTGCGCGCTCTCCGCCGTGGTGGCCGCATTTTGCGCACTGCCGGGCGACAGGCTGCTGCATATCGCTGCCGCCTGTCGGGTAATGAGCCAGGCGGGCGAGCAGGTGGCGGCGGCGGCCAACGGGCCGGGCACCTTTGAACCGCTGTTTCTCGATGCGCTCTACCGTCTGTACAAGGAGGCGGTATGAGAGTCAACGCATTGACCATCGCCGGTACGGATCCCAGCGGCGGAGCCGGGATCCAGGCCGATCTGAAAACGTTCTCCGCGCTTGAAGCCTACGGTACCAGCGTGATCACCGCGCTGGTGGCGCAGAACACCTGCGGCGTGCAGGCCGTCTATCCCGTGGCGGCCGATTTTGTTTCGGCCCAGCTAGCCTCGGTATTAAGCGACGTGCGCATCGACAGCGTCAAAATCGGTATGTTGCAGGACAGCGATATTGTGGAGGCGGTAGCAGAAGGGCTGGCAAAGGCGGCGATCCCCTGGCGGGTGTTGGATACGGTGATGCTGGCGAAAAGCGGCGATCCGCTGCTTTCCGGGCGGGCCGTGGCGACGCTGCGGGAAAAACTGCTGCCGCAGGTTTCCATTATCACGCCGAATCTGCCGGAAGCCGCTGCGCTGCTGGAGTGCTCACCGGCCCGCAACGAACAGGAGATGCTGCAACAGGGCAGGGCGCTGCTGGCGCTGGGCTGTCAGGCGGTGCTGATGAAAGGCGGCCACCTGAGCGACAACGAAAGCCCGGACTGGCTGCTGACCCCGGAAGGAGAAGAGCGCTTTACCGCGCCGCGCGTGCCGACTAAAAATACGCACGGCACCGGCTGCACGCTTTCTTCCGCGCTGGCCGCGCTGCGCCCGCGTCATACCAGCTGGCCGGGTACGGTAAGCGCAGCGAAACAGTGGCTGCAGGGCGCATTGCAGCACGCAGATACGCTGGAAGTGGGTAAAGGCATTGGCCCGGTGCATCATTTCTATCGCTGGTGGTAGCGCGCTGGAACGCTATCAGCGGGCAAACTGCTGACGGGCCGGGAGAGGATGATTAGTAGTGCATCGACGAGCGAAAACGTTACGGCTGAACCGGCGCGTGTAGCGGTAGTGATGAGACGCGCGGGTGGAAGGACGCTGACGGCCGGAACCGCTCGCCAGCCCGGCAGGATTACTCCTGTTCAAACCACGCGCCGTTTTGCTCTGCAATCGGCGTGATGGAAAAAATCATCTCCTGCAAATGGCGTCGCAACGCCCGTTCGGCGGCGTCAGCGTCTTTCGCCAGCAGCGCCTGCAGGATCTCTTCATGCTGATTGATCAGGCTTTCCGGCGGCGAAACCTTACTGAGGGTCAGGAAGCGCACGCGATCCATCGTCGCCTTGATATTTTCTACCGTTTCCCATGCCAGCTCACAGTTGATGCTCTGCGCGATAAGGCGGTGGAACTCATCATCCAGCAGCAAAAACGCCTGGCTGTCGTTGCGCTCCGCAGACAGCTTTTGCAGGCGTAAATTATGCTCCAGCCGGGCCAGCGCCTCTGGGGTCGCTTCCGTCGCCGCTCGCCGTATTACCGCCGTTTCCACCGCTTCACGAATAAAACGGCCGTCGGCAACGCGTCGTGCGGAAATCTTGCGCACAAAGGTGCCGCGCTGCGGCAGAATTTGCACCAGATCGGCCTCGGCCAGCTTAATAAAGGCTTCCCGCACCGGCTGGCGCGAGACGCTGAAACGGGCAGAAACCTCTTTTTCAGACAGTAAGGCACCCGGTGAAATCACGCAGGTCACAATATCCTGGCGTAAAAAGCGATAGATTTGCTGATTGACTGGTTCGCTGGCGGTAATGATATAGGCAGTAGACATGCGGCAATTTTCATTTCATTAGTGCGTCGCGAAGCCTGACGCTGGAAACAGCCAGTCTAATCAGCCTGCTGCGCCAGCGCCAGTTCTTTTGCCATTAAGCGGCGGTCAGCCGATAACCTGCCTGACCGTTTCTTTCGCGCCCAACTTCAGTAACAGCGCGTAGTAATGGCCGACTTTTTCGCGGAACAGCGAATTATCGGGCAGATCCTCGCCAAAAACAGCCCGCAGCGAGAGCAGAGCGGCGACGCGCTCATCGCCTTCCTGACTGTCGTTTACCCGCTGCGCCAGCTCCGCACGCAGCGGATCGTTAATGACGATTGGCTTGCCCTGCTCATCCACGCCGCCAACAAAGCGTATCCAGCCTGCCACGCCCAGCGCCAGCAGCGTAAAATCGCTGCCGTTAGCCAGATGCCAGCGAATACTGTCCAGCCAGCGCTGCGGCAGCTTTTGCGTGCCGTCGGTAGCGATCTGATAAGTGCGGTGCTTAATCGCCCGGTTGCGATAACGCGCGATCAGCGAATCCGCATAGGCTGTCAGATCCACATTTTTAGTGCTCAGCGTGGGCGCCTGCTCATCCAGCATCAGGCTGCGGGCGGCCTTGAGGTAGTAAGGATCGTCCATACAGTCGCTGATATGCTCATAGCCAGCCAGATAGCCGAGGTAGGCCAGCAGCGAGTGGCTGCCGTTAAGCATCCGCAGCTTCATCTCTTCAAACGGCAGCACGTCGGCCACCAGTTCCGCGCCCGCTTTTTCCCATGCCGGGCGACCATTCACAAAATTATCTTCGATGACCCACTGGAAAAAAGGCTCGCACTCCACGCCCACCGGATCGGCGCAGCCCAGCTTGCGGCTCAGTTCATCAAAGGCTTCCGGCGTCATGGCGGGCACGATGCGGTCCACCATAGTGGAAGGGAAGGTAAGGTGTTTACGGATATAGTCGGCCAGCGCCGGCTCCTGCTGCTGCGCCAGCTGCGTGATGACGTTGCACGTTACCCGACCGTTTTCCGGCATATTGTCGCAGGACATCACGCTGAAGGGCGGCAGGCCGAGCGCGCGCCGACGTCGGATGGCCGCCAGCACGATCCCCGGAAAAGAAACAGGCTGCTCAGGATGAGCCAGGTCATGCACAATGGACGGATGCGTCAGGTTTAGCTCGCCGCTGGCAGGCTGGTAGCAGTAGCCTTTTTCCGTGATGGTGGCGGAGACAATCGCCACGTCCGGCTGGCAGAGCGCGGTGATAACGCGCTCGACGCCGTCTTCGCGCGCAAAGAGCGCTTCTTTGACCACGCCAACCACGCGGGTGCGCAGCTCGTCGGCGGTTTTTTCCGTTACGCTGTAGAGACAATCCTGCTCGCGCAGCGCTTTAATCAGATCGCCGCTGTTAAGCTGGCATTCGCAATAGCCCCAGTCGCTTTGCTGCTCGGCGGCCAGCCTGTCGGTACACACGGCCTGATGAGCGCGATGGAAAGCGCCGAAGCCAAAATGCACGATACGCGTACGCAGCGCGCTACGATCGTAACGCGGGAGGAGGGTGCCTTCAGGTAACACATCGACAAGTAACATGATAAATCCTTATCAAATAAAAGGCGCCGCAATGCGCCAGTCAGACGGAAACTCGCGCCGCCGCGTTTTTTGGGCTTTTGATCACCAGCAGTACCAGCACAGCGCCCACGGCGGCAATCACGCCGGCCAGCACGAAAGCGCTGTCGAACTTGCCGGTGTGGTGCACGATATAGCCGGTAACGACAGGGCCGATAATGCCGGAAAGGCTGCCGATCAGGTGGATAAAGCCGCTGATGCTGCCGACGCGGCTTTTATGCACCACATCCTGAATAATCGCCCAGTAGATAGCCCCGGTGATATAGAGGAAAAAGATAGAGACCGACATCAGGATAACGGCCGGATAAACCCCTTTTACCGAGCCGGCGAAAGCGACGCAGATAGCGGCGGCCAGCAGCGACACCACCAGCACAATTTTTCTGGAGAGCAGGAGCTTACCGGTGACCTTAAAGATTTTGTCGGAGATTAAGCCGCCCAGCGCCAGCCCGACGAACCCCACCACCCAGGGGATCACCGTAGTCATACTCATCGATTTGATATCAAGGTTATGCGCCTGCACCAGATAGGCCGGGAACCAGCTCAGGAAGAAAAACAGAATATAGTTGTAGCAGAAGAAGGCAAAGGCGGTCACCAGGATAATCGGCTGGCGCAGATAGTAGCCCAGGCCGTGGGACGCCTGCGCCAGCTCTTCGTCCGGCGTGGTTTGCTCCGCTTTCAGACTGGCAATCAGCTCACGCTCGCGCGCGCTGACAAGGCGGCTTTTTAACGGGTTATCCGCGGCGATAAAGAACCACGCCACCATCCAGACGATACCAATAGAGCAAATAATCATAAACGCCGGCCGCCAGCCGAAGGCCAGCGCCAGATAGCCGATAATCGGGCCGGCTACCGCGCCGCCCAGCGGCGAACCGGCGCTGAGAAAGCCCATCGCGGTCGCGGCCTGTTTTTTAGGAAACCAGCCGTTGATCGCCTTATTCGCCGAGGCGCAGATCGGCCCTTCGGCCATGCCAAACAGCACCCGCAGGATCAGCATCGACCAGAAGCCGGTAGCCAGCGCGGTAAAGCCGCAGAACAGCGACCACAGGCCGACGGCAATCCCCAGCACCAGCGTCGGGCCATATTTATCGGTGGCCAGGCCGCCAACAAAGTTGAAAATCGCATAGCCAAAGAAAAAGCTGCCGAAAATCAAACCGAACTGTTCGGCGTTCAGCAACAGATCTTTTTCAATCATCGGCACGGTCAGAGAGAGCGCCACACGATCGAGATAGTTGATCATGTAGACCAGAAACAGCAGGAGTACGATAGTCCAGCGGAGATGCTTGAACATATAAAATCCTTATTTCTTATGGTTTTAAGTGATTCTCTTGACGACTCAGGGAGCCTGGTAACGGGAGGCTGGCCCTCCCTTACCGACTACCGCCCTGACCGTTAAGCCCGGCGTTCGTTAACTGACTTTAAGGACAACTTTGCAGCAGCTGCGCGGATCTTTTTCAAACAGCGTCATCGCTGCCTCCACCTCGCTCAGCGGCAGATAATGCGTGACCAGCTTTTCTGGCTGGATCAGGCGTTTTTCCATCCACTCGATCACCTGAGGGAAACGGTGGCTATTCAGCCTTGAGGTAAACAGGGAGAGCTCTTTGCTGGTCAGGCTTTGCTGCGTTACGGTGCACGGCTCGCCGGAAAAACCCAGTAGCCCGATACGCGCCGCTGGCGAAGCGAGCGCGACGGCTTCGGCCAGAATAGCGGGATGGCAGGCGGCATCGATAATCAGCGTTGGCTTGACCCCTTCCAGCTGGGCAGCCAGCGGGATCTCGCTGTTATCCAGCACGGTATCCGCGCCGTTTTCTTGCGCCATCGTCAGCCTTTCCGGCAGCCTGTCCGCCACAATGACGTTACGCACGTTGAATACGCCTTTCAGCGCCTGGATAGCGGTTAAGCCCATCGGGCCGGCCCCGAAGATCAGCGCAACATCGTCCGGCACGGGCTTCAGGAAAGCACAGATATTGGCGGCGATGGTAAAAGGCTCGATCAGGCTGGCGAGCTTATCGGGGATCGATGGCGGCACCACGTAAGCGTTGCGCGCCGGTACGACGGCATAGTCGCTAAAACCGCCGTCGCGGTGGACGCCGATCACCTGTAGCTCGCTACAAACGTTGGGGCGACCAACGGAGCAGGGATAGCAGTGGCCGCAGCTGACCACCGGATCGACCGCTACGCGCTCGCCAACGCGCGATGCCTCTACGCCCGGGCCTGCTGCCTCGATCACGCCAAAAAACTCGTGGCCGATCACGCGCGGATAGCGGGCGAAAGGATTGTGGCCGTGCCAGATATGCACGTCTGAACCGCAGATGCTGGCATAGGCTATTTTTACCCGTACTTCGCCAGCGGCTGGCTCCGGTAAGGCGCGCTCCTCAATTACCAGCTCGCCGGGTTTAGCAATAACGACGCTTTTCATTTTATTTTCCTCACCAGTTCCATAAAGTGCCGTCTTCAAGGCGGGCTACCGGCAGGTAGGCAGGCTCATAGGGGTATTTCGCCGCCAGCTTCTCGTCAAACTCAATGCCCAGGCCCGGTTTATCGCCCGGATGCATATAGCCGTCTTCAAAAGTCCAGCTGTGCTGGAACACTTCCATCATCTGTTCGGAATAGCCCATATATTCCTGCACGCCGAAGTTCGGTACCCAAAGGTCAAAATGCAGCGCGGCCGCCATGCAGATTGGCGACAGATCGGACGGGCCGTGCGAACCGGTACGTACCTGATAAAGCGAAGCGAAATCGGCGATGCGGCGCATACCGGTAATGCCGCCCGCATGGGTGATGGTGGTACGGATATAGTCGATCAGCTGCTCTTCTATCAGCTGCTTGCAGTCCCAGATGCTGTTGAAGACTTCGCCTACCGCAATCGGCGTAACGGTGTGCTGGCGGATCAGGCGGAAACATTCCTGATTTTCGGCAGGCGTCGGATCCTCCATCCAGAACAGACGGTAATCTTCCACGCTTTTACCAAAGCGGGCGGCCTCAATCGGCGTCAGGCGGTGGTGCATATCATGCAGCAGATGCTCATTAAAACCGAACCTGTCGCGAATGGCGGCAAACAGTTTAGGGGTAAAATCGAGGTATTTTTCCGTAGACCAGAGCTGCTCTTCCGGCCAGTCGCCTTTGGTGGCCGGCTCGTAGGCCAGGCCCTTGCCTTTGGCCATCCCGTAGGTGGTTTTCATGCCCGGCACGCCGCACTGCGCGCGGATAGCCTTAAAGCCCATCTCTTTATGCTTTGCGTAGTCGTCCATGACTTCATCAATGCTGTGGCCGGTGGTGTGACAGTAAACCATCACGCCCTCGCGCGAGGCGCCGCCCAGCAGCTGGTAGACCGGCATATTGGCCGCTTTGCCTTTGATGTCCCACAGTGCCTGATCGACAGCCGAAATGGCGGACATGGTCACCGGGCCGCGACGCCAGTAGGCGCCTTTATAGAAATATTGCCAGATGTCCTCGATCTGATGCGCGTTGCGACCGATCAGCTGCGGGCAAACGTGATCTTTCAGATAGGAGGCCACCGGCAGCTCGCGGCCGTTCAGCGTGGCGTCGCCGATGCCGGTCAGCCCCTGATCCGTGGTGATCTTAACCGTAACGAAGTTCCTGCCGGGGCAGGTAACAAAGACTTCCGCTTTTACAATTTTCATTCTTGTCGTCCTGGTGAAGAGAATGAGGAGAAAATACGTTCTGGCGTACTACCATACAAGTTGCAGGCGACGAAACTCCGATAGCGATCACACTTGTGAAAGCATTGTTATGAGCAGAGAGGCATTTTTGCTGGCGGAAGCCGATGCCGGATCCACCGGAAGCGCGCTTTTCAGCATCCAGACGGAAACGGCGCCGCTATGCGGCAGGAGATAAGATCGGTAACGGCGGAAGAGGGCGCGTGCCGGTTCGCCCTGAACGCTAAGGCTGGCGGTCAGCGTCGGTTTGCCCTGAACGCTAAGGCTGGCGGTCAGCGCCGGTCGCCCTGAACGTTAAGGCTGGCGGTCAGCGCCGGTCGTCCTGAACGCTAAGGCTTGCGGTCAGCGCCGGTCGCCCTGAACGTTCAGGCTGGCGGCCTGCGTGGGACAAGGCTAAAAGCCTGCCTTCGCCTTTATGCATCGCTGTCCAAAACCGGGGCGCAATGGCCCCGGTCGGTCAGGCCAGAAGCTCGCAGGAAGGCGGCAGGCGGCAGGCCAGCGCGGCGGGCAAAATCTCAATACGGAAAGTGGTGCCGCGCAGCGGTTCGCCATCAAGATTAAAGGCCATCTCGTTTGGCGAGGTAATTTCCAGCCACGGCAGCGAAGCGCGAATGATGTTTGGATTTTCATCATCGCCGCCGGTCAGCGAGTTAAACAGCGTCGGCAAAATTTCTTTTGAGGTGACAATGGTCAGCTCCAGCCGGCCGTCGTTGATCAGCGCGGTCGGACAGAGCCGCTGGCCGCCGCCCGCCTGGCGTCCGTTGCCGATGCCGATCACCAGCGCGTCGCCCTGCCAGCTAAAATCCGGGCCGCGCAGTTCGCAGCTGTCCGCCTTAAGCGTATCCATGCGCAGCAGGCCGTGGATCAGATAAGAGACGCCGCCCAGCGCCGATTTGAGCTTCTCCGGCGTTTCGGTGGTAATACGCGTGCCGAAGCCGCCGGTCGCCATATTGATAAAGTAGCGATCCTGATTAACCCGCGCCAGATCGACGGAGGTGGCCTTGCCGACGATAGCCAGACGCAGCGCGTGCTCCATCTCTTCAGGTATGCCCGCGCTGGTGGCGAAATCGTTGGCGGTGCCGAGGGGAATAATCCCCAATACCGGACGTAGCGGCGCATCCACGCCCGCCAGCGCGGTAGCGATTTCGTTAATCGTGCCGTCGCCGCCGCCCGCAACCACGGTCGCCGCGTGCAGATCTACCGCCTCTTTGACGAAGCGTTCGCCATCGCCGTGTTCCCAGGTAACGCGGACTTCAATCTGCAGTCCTTCCTCGCGCAGCGACAGAATAGCTTCGCGCAGTTCCTCATTACCTGCACCTTTACCATTAAGGATTACCAGCGTAAGCGATTGTTGGTCCATCTTCTTTTCCTGTCAAAATGGCCTTAGCCAGACGAGCTTCTGTTATAGCACATCCGACCATCGGTGGAAAAAACCGTGGGCTAAAAGAAAGGCCCGCTCGGCGAGCCGGGCGGGCCAGGAGGTGGTTTTAAAAACCGCTATTTAGAATTTTTCATTCGAGGCCCGTGCATCATAACCGGAAACGGCGCGCCGGAATGTGATGGCATTCTAAAAGTCACGTCAGGAAACTTTTAGCACCCTGAACGTTATGCCGATTCAGGAAAATTGCGCATCAGCAGCGCGAAAGCGAGGTCGATCGCTTCCGGCACCGGGATCCAGACAAAGTGGCCGTTGCCCGGCGCGACGCTGGTCGGTTGGCCTTTTTGATTTTCCATCTGCTCCAGGCGGAAATTGACGTTGCCTGCTGGCGTCATCAGCTCCAGGCTGTCGCCCAGGCTGAACTTGTTTTTTACTTCGACCAGCGCCATGTCGCCACGGCGTTCGCCGGTAAACTCGCCGACAAACTGCTGGCGCTCGGAAGCGGAGAAGCTGCGGTCGTAAGTCTGGTAGCTGTCATGCGTGTGGCGGCGTAAAAAGCCTTCCGTATAGCCGCGATGGGCCAGGCCTTCCAGCGTTTCCAGCAGGGAGGCATCGAAGGGTTTGCCTGCGGCGGCGTCATCGATGGCGCGACGATAAACCTGCGCGGTGCGGGCGCAGTAATAATGCGATTTGGTACGGCCTTCAATTTTCAGCGAGTGCACGCCCATCTTCGTCAGCTGCTCCACGTGCGCCACCGCGCGCAGATCTTTGGAGTTCATAATATAGGTGCCGTGCTCATCCTCAAAGGCGGTCATATACTCGCCGGGACGCATGGCTTCCTCAATCATAAAGACTTTGTCGGTTGGCTGGCCCACGCCCAGCGTCGGCTCGACGTTTTTTACCGGAATGGGCTGATACTGGTGCACGATATTGCCGATTTCATCCTCTTTGCCTTCCTGCACCTTATATTCCCAGCGGCAGGCGTTGGTGCAGGTGCCCTGATTCGGGTCGCGCTTGTTGATATAGCCGGAAAGCAGGCAGCGGCCGGAATAGGCCATGCAGAGCGCGCCGTGCACGAAAATTTCCAGTTCCATTTCCGGCACGCGCTCGCGGATTTCGGCGATCTCCTCCAGCGAAAGCTCGCGCGAGAGGATAACGCGCGTCAGCCCCATCTGCTGCCAGAACCTGACCGTGGCCCAGTTGACCGCGTTGGCCTGCACGGAAAGGTGAACGTCCATCTCCGGGAAGGCATCGCGCACCATCATAATTAAACCGGGATCGGACATAATCAGCGCGTCCGGCCCCATCGCCACGACGGGCGTCAGATCGCGGATAAAGGTTTTCAGCTTGGCGTTATGCGGCGCGATATTCACCACGACGTAGAATCGCTTTCCCTGCGCGTGCGCTTCACTGATGCCGATAGCCAGATTTTCGTGGTTGAACTCATTGTTGCGCACGCGCAGGCTGTAGCGAGGCTGACCGGCATAGACGGCGTCCGCGCCATAGGCAAAGGCGTAGCGCATGTTTTTCAGCGAGCCGGCGGGAGAAAGCAGTTCTGGTTTAAACATAGAGGTCTCAATCCTGGCATAAGGCCGTATGACGGCCTTACAAAATGTGCGGGGATTGTAAAAGCTGGCGGCAGGAATGTAAATTGCGCTAGATCAAGCGGCACACGTCCGCTTCCCAGCGGTAGCCCATGCCGTAGACCGCGCGGATAAAGGGCTGATCGGCATCCAGCGCCTCCAGCTTGCGGCGCAGATTCTTGATATGGCTGTCGATGGTGCGGTCGGTCACCACGCGATAGTCGTCATACAGATGGTTCAGCAGCATCTCGCGCGAAAAGACTTTGCCTGGCTCATGCGCCAGCGTTTTCAGCAGGCGAAACTCGGCGGGCGTCAGCTCCAGCGGCGTGCTGTTCCAGCTGGCCTGAAAACGCGCTTCATCCACCACCAGCAGCGACGCTTTTTGCGCCTCTTCCGGCGTACGCTTGCAGCGCTTGAGGATAGTTTTCACCCGCGCGACCACTTCACGCGGGCTGAAAGGCTTGCAGATATAGTCGTCGGCGCCAATCTCCAGCCCCAGCAGCCGGTCGATCTCTTCTGTTCTGGCGGTAACCATAATCACCGGCAGCTCAGAGAAACGGCGCAGCTCGCGGCACAGCGTCAGGCCATCCACGCCCGGCAGCATTAAATCCAGCAGCATCAGATCCGGCGGCGTCTGCTTAACCCATTCCAGCACCTCGTCGCCGCGCAGCAGATGATGCGTGCGGTAATTGGCGGCCTGCAAATAATCGACCAGCAGCTGGCCGAGCTTGGGTTCATCCTCAACCACCAGGATCAGTGGGCTAAGCGGTTCCTGATTCATGACACTCTTCTTTGCAAGCAGGCGCATTACGCCCGGGTTAGTCTTGCGGGTAAGTGTACCGTAATTTTAAGGCCACCGGCAGCAGAGTGATCCGCTTTGATCGCGCCCTCGTGCGCCTCCACGATATTCTGACAGATGGCCAGCCCCAGGCCGGAACCGCCGCTGGCGCGGTTGCGCGAGCTTTCCGCCCGGTAGAAACGCTCAAAAATCTGCTCGCGCTGCTCGTCGGTAATGCCCGGCGCGCTGTCCTCAAAATCGATAATTTGCTGGCCCTGTTCCGCGCGCAGCGTCACCACCAGGCCGCCGCCCGCATCGGTATAGCGCAGGCTGTTTTCCATCAGGTTGGTGAACAGCTGCATCAGGCGATCCGGATCGCCAAACAGCGGTGCGGAATCGGGCAGGCGAAGCTGCAAAGTCAGATGTCGGCTTTGGTAGCGTCCCGTAAAATTTGCGGCGACCATTTCCAGCAGCGGCACCAGATCGATATCGCTGCGGCGATAGGCCAGCGCGCCTTCGTCAGAGAGTGAAAGCTGATGCACGTCCTCCACCAGCTTGGTCAGCGTCGCGACTTCACCCTGTAGGGAGACAATCGACTCCGGCGTCAGCTTGCGCACGCCGTCCTGAATGGCCTCCAGCTCGCCGCGCAGGATCGCCAGCGGCGTGCGCAGCTCGTGCGAAATATCCGCCATAAAAGCGCGCCGCATACTTTCGTTTTTCTCCAGCGTGCTGGCCAGTCGGTTAAAATCCTGGCCCAGGCGGCCCAGCTCATCGCGGCTGTCGGCCTTGACGCGCGTGGCGAAATCCCCGGCGGCCAGGTGATGCGTGCCCTCGACCAGCCTTTTCACCGGCGCGAGCAGGCCGCGCGACATCAGCCAGGTCACCAGCGCCGCCAGCAGCATGGTCAGGCCGACAATCATCCAGCTGGTGCGCTTCTGCTGCTGATCGAAGTTAATATCCGCGCTGCGGGTCAGCCTTTCCGGCGGCGAGCCGATCACCCAGCCCACGATATGGCCGCTGCTGGTGGTAATGCTGCGGCGGGTGCCTTCCGGCGGCACCGGCCCGCGCGGCCCCATCATCACGCGATATTGCTGATCGATGATCCAGAACTGCGTGCGCCAGCCGTGCGGCGGCAGCTGATTATTCGCCTCCGGGTTCTGCTCCAGCGAATGCAGGATCTGAAACACCAGCTTGTTGTTATGGCGCAGAAAGTCCCAGTTGCCGTGCTGCTCATACTGATCGGCCAGCGCGTCGCTCAGCAGCCCCAGCCGCTGCTCGTTGCCTTTTTTGATATAGTCGATAAAGCCGTGCTCAAAGCTGAGGCGCACGCCCCAGTGCATGGTGATCAGCACCAGCATACAGGTGGAAAAAATAGCGATAAACAGCTTGGCGGTGATGCCGATACGTAATTTTGCAAACATTCAGGGCTTTCTCCGACGGCTCAGCACCACGTTTTTGGTGACGTCTGGCGGCACGTGGCGAAACACCAGCGCGGGCAGAACAATCACCGCCGCCATACAGATCCAGGTTGAAATAAAGGCCTGCTGCATTAGCTCAGGCTGCGACTGTTGAGCAGCAAAGGTGCCGAGCAGCAGCCCGGCCAGCGTGACGCCCACGCTCGTCGACAGCTGCATCACCATCGACAGCAGGCTGTTGCCGCTGCTGGCCAGCTCGTCCGGCAAATCCTTCAGCGTCAGCGTGTTCATGGCCGAAAAACGAATGGCGTTAACCATGCCCTGCAGGAACAGCACCAGCGGCAGCAGCGCCTCCCAGCCAAGCAGCGCCGTCACCGGGAACAGCAGCACCACCAGCGCCAGGGCGACGGTAGCGCCGACCAGCACGTTACGGTAGCCGAAACGGTTAACGATCTGCACCACAATGCGCTTCATGCCCATATTGCCCAGCACCATCGGGATCATCATCAGCCCCGCGTGAAAAGGCGTATAGCCCATGCCGACCTGCAGGAAGATCGGCGTCATAAAAGGCAGCATGCCGCTGCCGATCCGCCCGGTAAGGCTGCCCAACAGGCCGACAGAATAAATACGGTTGTCGAACAGCTTCAGGCTGAACAGCGCCTGGTCGTTGGCGCGGGCATAGAGCAGATAGGACAGCAGGGCCAGGACGCCCGTCAGGATAAACAAACAGAGCAGCAGCGGAGAAAAACCGGCGCCGCGCGAGCCGTCCAGCGCCAGCGTCAGCGTCGCCATGCCTGCGGCCAGCAGCAGAAAACCGCGAAAGTCAAAGCGGCGGCGCGGCAGGCGCAGATCGGGCAGCAGCAGCAGCGTTGCCGCCGCGCCCGCCAGGCCGACCGGCAGGTTCAGCAGGAAAATCCAGTGCCAGCTGGCGTACTGCACCAGCGCGCCGCCCACTACCGGCCCCAGCAGCGGCCCGACCTGGCCCGGCAGCGTCACAAAGGTCATCGCGGCCATATACTGCGCGCGCGGCACCAGCTTCATCACCGTCAGCCTGCCGACCGGCACCATCATCGCGCCGCCGACGCCTTGCAGCACGCGCGAGGCGATCAGCTGGTCAAGGGTGGAGGAGAGTGCGCAAAACAGCGACCCGATGGTGAACAGCACGATAGCGCTGAAGAAGATATTGCGCACGCCGAAGCGATCGGCCAGCCAGCCGCTGACCGGCAGCATCACCGCCACTGTCAGCACGTAGGAAACCACCACCGAATGCATTTGCAGTGGATCCTGGTGCAGGCTGTGCGCCATCGCGGGCAGCGCGGTGTTGACGATAGTGGTGTCCAGCGACTGCATAAAGAAGCCGAACGCCACAATCCACAGCTGCCAGCGCACGCCGGCCGGAAGCGTCTCCATCAGCCGGTCGCGCCTGCGCGCCTGCGCGCGGCCGGTTTTCTGCGCAGCTTATCCATATAGAGATAAACCACCGGCGTGGTGTAGAGCGTCAGCAGCTGGCTCATCACCAGGCCGCCGACGATGGTGATCCCCAGCGGCTGGCGCAGTTCCGCGCCGTCGCCCGTGGTCAGCACCAGCGGCAGCGCGCCCAGCAGCGCCGCCAGCGTGGTCATCATAATGGGGCGGAAGCGCAGCAGGCTGGCCTGGAAGATCGCCTCGCGCGCGCTCAGATTGCCGTTGCGCTGCGCATCCAGCGCGAAGTCGACCATCATGATAGCGTTCTTTTTCACGATGCCGATCAGCAGCAGAATGCCGATCAGCGCAATCAGGCTGAAGGGCGCGCCAAACAGCTCCAGCGCCAGCAGCGCGCCCACGCCCGCAGAGGGCAGGGTGGAGAGGATAGTCAGCGGATGCACATAGCTCTCGTAAAGAATGCCCAGCACGATATAAACGGTGGCGATGGCGGCCAGGATCAGCCACAGCTGGCTGCTTTGCGTCTCCTGAAAGATCTGCGCCGTGCCGGCAAAGCTGCCGCGCACGCTGGACGGTACGCCCAGCGCGGTCATGCTGCGCTCGATAGCCTCGGACGCCTGAGAAAGCGAGACGCCTTCCGGCAGGTTAAACGACACCGTCGAAGCGGCGGAAAGCCCCTCATGGTTCACCGACAGCGGCGCGTTGGCGGGCTGCCACTTCGCAAAGCCGGAAAGCGGAATCGCCTTGCCGTCGTTGTTGATCACGTACATCAGATCCAGCGAGCTGACGTCCTGGGTATAGCGCGGGTCGACCTCCATCACCACCTTATACTGATTCAGCGGCTGGTAAATGGTGGAGATCTGCCGCTGGCCGAAGGCGTTATTCAGCAGGCTGTTGGCGTCGGCGACGTTGATGCCCAGCTGCGCCATGCGGGTGCGATCGTAAACCAGCGCCATCTCGGCGCCTTTGTCCTGCTGATCGGAGTTAACGTCCGCCAGCTCGGGCAGCTTAGAAAACGCCTGACGAATTTTCGGCTCCCAGCTGCGCAAATCGTCCAGATCGTCCGACAGCAGCGTGTACTGATAGCCCGCGTTCGACTCGCGCCCGCCCACTCTTAAATCCTGTACCGCCATTAAAAACAGGCTCGCGCCCGGTTCTTTCGCCAGCTTGCCGCGTAGCCGGGCGATCACCGCCTGGGCGCTGTCGCTGCGTTCGCTGAGCGGTTTAAGCGAAATAAACATTGAGCCGCTGTTGGTGCGCGAGCCGCCGGTAAAGCCGACCACGCTTTCCACCGCCGGATCGTCACGGACGATTTTCATAAAATCTTCCAGCTTGCCGCGCATCGACTGGAAAGAGATGCTCTGATCCGCCTGGATAAAGCCCATCAGCCGCCCGGTATCCTGCTCTGGCATAAAGGTTTTCGGCACCACGACGTACAGGTACATGGTCAGGCCGATGGTGGCGATAAACACCAGCAGCGTCCAGCGCGAATGGTTCAGCACCCAGTTCAGCGAGCGGCCGTAGCCCTGCTGAATGCCCGTCAGCACGCGGCCGAAACCGCGCAGGCGCGGCTGCTCGCGGCGGGCATGCGCTTTCAGCAGGCGGCCGCACATCATCGGCGTCAGCGTCACCGAGATCAGCAGCGAAATGATAATGGAGACGGAGAGCGTCACGGCAAACTCGCGGAAAAAGCGGCCAATCAGCCCGCCGAGCATCAGCAGCGGCAGGAACACCGCCACCAGCGACAGGCTCATCGACAGCACGGTAAAGCCGACCTCGCGCGTTCCCTGCAGCGCGGCCTGAATCGGCTTCATGCCCGCCTCCACGTGGCGGGAAATATTTTCCAGCACCACGATGGCGTCATCCACCACAAACCCCGTCGCCACCGTCAGCGCCATCAGCGACAGGTTGTTGAGGCTGAAGCCGCAGAGATACATGGCGGCAAAGGTGCCGATCAGCGACACCGGCACGGCAACGGCAGGGATCAGCGTGGCGCGGCCCGAACGCAAGAAGGCGAACACCACCAGGATTACCAGCCCGACGGAAATCACCAGCGACTGTTCCACTTCGGCCAGCGACGCGCGGATAGTTGGCGAGCGATCCTGCGCAACATCCAGCTGAATGGAGGCGGGAATGCTGTTGCGCAGCTCCGGCACCGCCGTGCGAATACGATCGACGGTATCGATAATATTGGCTTCGGGCAGCTTGCGGATCAGCAGCAAAATCGCCGGTTTAGCGTTGGCCATCCCGGCGTTGCGCACGTCCTGCACCGAGTCGGTGACGTTGGCGACATCCTGGAGCCGCACCGCCGCGCCGTTGCTGTAGTGCACGATCAGCGGCTGATACTCCGCCGCCGTTTTCAGCTCGTCGTTGGTTTTGATCTGCCAGCGTTGATGGCTGTCTTCAATCGCGCCCTGCGGCCTGCGCTGGTTGGCGTTGCTGATGGCCGTGCGCACCGCGTCCAGCGACACGCCCTGGTTAAACAGCGCCTGCGGATTCAGATCCACGCGCACCGCTGGCAGCGAGCTGCCGCCTACGGAGACGTCGCCCACGCCCTCGATCTGCGCCAGCTTCTGCGCCAGCTGGGTAGAGGCGTAGTCGTACAGATCGCCCTGCGACCAGGCGTCCGACGTCAGCGTCATAATCATAATCGGCGCGTCGGAAGGGTTGATTTTGCGCCAGGTCGGCCGGCTCGGCATCCCCGTCGGCAGCAGGCTTTGCGCCGCGTTGATCGCGCCCTGCACGTCGCGCGCCGCGCCGTTGATATCGCGATCGTAATCAAAAACCAGAATGATGCGCGTGCTGCCCAGCGAGCTGGTGGAGGTCATCTCGCTGACGCCCGCGATGCGGCCCAGTGACCGTTCCAGCGGTGTGGCCACTGACGAAGCCATCGTCTCCGGCGATGCGCCGGGCAGCGAAGCGGAGATTAAAATCACCGGGAAATCGACCTGCGGCAGCGGCGCGACCGGCAGCAGGCGAAAGCTCAGCGCGCCCGCCAGCGCGATGGCGATGGTCAGCAGAATAGTGGCGACCGGGCGGTGAATAAACAGCGCAAAAAATTTCACTGCGCCTCCTTCGACGGCAGACGACGACGGGCGGCCTGCGCCAGGCGATCGAACAGCAGATAGATGACCGGCGTGGTGAACAGCGTCAGCACCTGGCTGACGATCAGGCCGCCCACCATCGCCACGCCAAGCGGATGCCGCAGCTCGGCGCCGACCCCGGTGCTCAGCATCAGCGGCAGCGCGCCCAGCAGCGCCGCCAGCGTGGTCATCAGGATCGGCCGGAAGCGCAGCAGGCAGGCCTGATAGATCGCGTCATAAGGCGTCATGCCCTGTTCGCGCTCCGCCGCCAGCGCGAAGTCAATCATCATAATGGCGTTTTTCTTCACGATGCCGATCAGCAGGATAATGCCGATGATAGCGATCACATCCAGCTCGTTGCCGCTGAGCATCAGCGCCAGCAGCGCGCCGACGCCCGCCGTCGGCAGCGTGGAAAGAATGGTGATCGGATGGATAAAACTTTCATACAGCACGCCCAGCACGATATACATCGCCACCACGGCGGCCACGATCAGCCAGACGGTGCTGGAGAGCGCCGCCTGAAACGCCAGCGTGCTGCCCTGGAACTTCGTGACGATCTCGGCGGGCATTGCCATCGTCTGTTCAGCCTGAGTAATGGCGTTCACCGCCTCCTCCAGCGAATAGCCGTCGCGGACGTTAAACGAGAAGGTGGTGGAAGGGAACTGATCCAGATGATTGATGCTTAACGCGCCGTGACGCTGCTCCACGCTGGCAATAGCGCTGAGCGGCACGCTGCCGCCGTCGGTGCTGGTCAGGCGAATCGATTCCAGCGCGGCAAGGCCCGGCGTGGCGGAAATATCGTTTTCCAGCACCACGCGATACTGGCTGGCCTGGGTATAGATAGTGGAGATCAGCCGCTGACCAAAGGCGTTATAGAGCGCGTTGTCGACGTCCGCCATGCTGATGCCAAGACGGCTGGCGTTATCGCGATCCACCTTGATATAGGCTTCCAGCCCGCGATCCTGCCAGTCGCTGCTGACGTCTTTCAGCTGCGGCAGCTGGTTCAGCGCCTCGGTGAGCTTCGGCACCCACAGGCTCAGCGAATCCAGCGAGCCGGTTTGCAGCGTAAACTGATACTGCGTGCGGCTGAGCTGGGTATCGATGGTGAGATCCTGCACCGGCTGAAGATAAAGGTTAATGCCGGGCAGGGCGGCGACCGCCTGCTGTAAACGGGCAATCACCGCCGGAATGCGATCCTCACGCTCGTCCAGCGGCTTAAGGTTGATTTGCAGCCGTCCGCTGTTCAGCGCCGGATTGGTGCCGTCCACGCCGACAAACGAGGTCAGGCTCTGTACCGCCGGATCTTTCATAATAATCGACGCGACCTGCTGCTGGCGCTGCGCCATGCTGGCCCAGGAAACCGACTGCGGCGCCTGCACCGTGCCCTGAATAATGCCGTTATCCTGCAAGGGGAAAAAGCCTTTCGGGATAGCTATCCACAGCAGCACGGTGATGGCCAGCGTGCCGAGCGCCACGCCAAGCGTCAGCCACTGGTGATCCAGCACGCGCTTGAGAAAGCGGCCATAGGCGGCAATGACGCGATCGAACATCGCCTCGCTGGCGCGCGAAAAGCGGTTCTGCTTGCGCAAGGATTCCACGCTGAGCATCCGCGCGCACATCATCGGCGTCAGCGTCAGCGACACCACGGCGGAAATCAGGATTGATACCGCCAGCGTAACGGCAAACTCGCGGAACAGCCTGCCGACGATATCGCCCATAAACAGCAGCGGGATCAGCACCGCAATCAGCGAGAAGGTCAGTGAGATAATGGTAAAGCCGATCTCGCCCGCGCCCTTCAGCGCCGCGTCCAGCGGCTTTTCGCCTTTTTCGATATAGCGGGAGATATTTTCAATTACCACGATAGCGTCATCGACCACAAAGCCGGTGGCGATGGTCAACGCCATCAGCGTCAGGTTATTGACGGAGAAGCCGAGGAAGTAGATCACGGCAAAGGTGCCGACCAGCGACAGCGGCACCGCGACCGCCGGAATAATCGTTGCCGGCACGTTGCGCAGAAACAGATAGATGATCATCACCACCAGCGCGATTGCCAGCATCAGCTCGAACTGCACGTCGTTGACCGAGGCGCGAATATTGGTGGTGCGGTCGGTCAGCACTTTGACCTCGACCGACTTCGGCAGGGAGGCGGTCAGCGCGGGCAGCATCTGGCGAATGCTGTCGGCGGTGGTGATAATGTTTGCGCCCGGCTGCCGCTGAATATTAAGCACGATAGCCTGCTGGCGGTTAGCCCAGGCGCCCAGCCAGCTGTTTTCCGCTCCCTGTTCCACGGTAGCGACGTCGCGCAGGCGCACCGGCGCACCGTTCTGCCAGCTGATAATCAGCTGCCGATAATCTTCCGCCGACTTCATCTGATCGTTGGCGGAAAGCGTAATCGAGCGCTCCGGGCCGTCCAGGCTGCCTTTAGCCGAATTAACGTTGGCGCTGCTGATGGCGGTGCGCACCGTTTCGCTGGTTAAGCCCAGCGAGGCCAGCGCCTGCGCGTTGAGCTTCACCCGCACCGCTGGCCGCTGGCCGCCCGCGAGCGTCACCAGACCCACGCCGGAAACCTGCGAAATCTTCTGCGCCACGCGCGTCTCCACCATATCCTGCACCTGGGTCATCGGCATACTGGTGGTGGTCACGGCCAGCGTCATGATCGGCGGATCGGCGGGGTTCACCTTGCTGTAAACCGGCGGGTTTGGCAGATCGGACGGCAGCAGATTGGTCGCGGCGTTGATGGCGGCCTGCACCTCCTGCTCGGCCACGTCCAGCGGCAGCGTTAGCTGAAACTGTAGCGTCACGACCGACGCGCCGCCGGAACTCTGCGAAGCCATCTGCTTTAAGCCCGACATCTGGCCGAACTGGCGCTCCAGCGGCGCGGTAACGGCCGAGGTCATCACGTCCGGGCTGGCGCCGGGGTAGAGCGTCACCACCTGAATGGTGGGGTAGTCGACCTCCGGCAGCGCCGAAACGGGCAGCGAGCGGTAGCCCAGAATACCGGCCAGCAGGATAGCGACCATCAGCAGCGTGGTTGCCACCGGACGCATAATAAACTGGCGGGAAGGGCCGCCGCCGGGGTTGGAAGGCATCACCTGCATTACTGGCGCGCTCCCTTAGCGGGCGGCGTGCCGGTGCCCGGCAGCGGCGTGGCCTGCGGCGCGACCACTTCTACCGTGGCACCTTCCGTCAGGCGATCGATACCGTCGGTCACCACTTTTTCGCCTTCATCCAGTCCGGCATCCACAATCGCTTTTTCGCTGTCCTGCACGCTGACGGTGATAGTCTTTTTACTGACCTTGCCGTCGCTGTTAACCACCCAGACAAAATGCCCCTCATTGCCCATTTGCAGCGCCGCTACCGGGATAACAATGGCGTCGTGCAGCGTGTTGACCTGCAAACGCGCGTTGACAAACTGATTAGGAAACAGGCGGTCGTCCTGATTAGTGAACTGCGCTTTGACTTTAATCGTACCGGTCGTAACGTCGATCTGATTATCCATGCTCAGCAGCGAACCGGTCGCCAGCAGCGTTTTGTTGCTGCGGTCCCAGGCTTCTACCGGCACCGGCTGCCCGGCTTTTTGCGCGTTCAGCAGGGTTTCGATCTGGTTTTCAGGCAGGCTGAACACCAGCTCGACAGGATGCGTTTGGGTGATCACCACGATGCCGTTGGTATCGCCGCTGCTGATATAGTTGCCAATATCCACCTGACGCAGCCCGACGCGGCCGGAAATGGGCGAGGTGATGCGGCTGTAGGTCAGGTTCAGCTGCGCGCTGGCAACGCTGCCCTCGTCCGCTTTGATCGTGCCCAGGGTTTCACTGACCAGCGCGCGCTGCGTATCCAGCTCCTGCTGCGAAACCAGGTTGGTTTTCACCAGCTTCTCCAGCCGCGCCAGATCGCGACGCGCGTTGGCAAGCGTCGCCTGATCTCTTGCCAGCTGGCCCTGCGCCTGCGTCAGCGCGACCTGGAAGGGGCGAGGATCGATTTCCGCCAGCAGCTGGCCCGCTTTAACTTCCTGGCCTTCGGTAAAGTGAAGCGCCATCAGATCGCCATCGACGCGGCTGCGCAGCGTAACGGTATTGGCGGCGGCCACGGTGCCCAGCCCGGTCAGGTATTGCGGCACGCTCTGACGCGCGGCGGCGGCGGCCTGCACCGGCGCCAGCGGGCCGCCTGCGGCTTTACGACCGCCGCCGGAAGCGTGCGGGCGTTCGGCTGTTTTTTGCGGCTCGCCGTGGCTGTGCCACCAGTAAAGTCCGCCCGCTGCGATAGCCGCGAGCACCACAAGTATGATTTTAAAACGGCGCCGGGTGTTCATCCTGTTATCAGCTCTCCAAAGACAAAAGTTAGCGTCGGTAAAGCAATCTCGCCGGTCGAAAAGCCTGGCTGTTTTTCGGGGCCGGCCGAGACTGAAGACGCTTAATATTTCAATTTTAACGGATTTATCGATTATAAAAATGAAGGAATTAAGAATAACCGTTCAGCAAGTGTAAGTATTCCTGCCCCGGCGTGCCTGTACCGTCAATCAACAAACGGCTCGTGTGGATATTTGCTACGCTAATAGTCACTTCAGAAACCCTTCCAATACAGGAGTATAAAGATGATCCAAACGCATCGCGAGCTGGGCCGTACCGGTATTCAGGTTCCCACGCTGACTTTTGGCGGCAACGTTTTCGGCTGGACGGTCGATCGGCAAACTTCTTTTTCTCTGCTGGACGCGCTGGTGGAAAAAGGCCTCTTCTTTATTGATACCGCCGACTGCTATTCGCGCTGGGCGCCGGGCAACGAGGGCGGCGAATCAGAAACCATCATCGGCGACTGGCTGAAGAAAACCGGCAAGCGCAATCAAATCGTGCTGGCCACCAAGGTCGGCATGGAGACGGGCGAAGGCAAAACCGGCCTGTCGCCCGCCTATATTCGCCAGGCGGTAGAGGCCTCGCTAAAACGTTTGCAAACCGACTATATCGATCTCTATCAGGCGCACCGCGACGACAGCGACACCCCTTTGCAGGAGACGCTGGCGACCTTCGACGCGCTGATTAAAGAAGGCAAGGTGCGGGCCATTGGCGCCTCTAACTACAGCGCGGAAAGGCTGCAGGAGGCGCTGAATATCAGCAAACAGCAGGGCCTGGCCCGCTATGAAACGCTACAGCCGGAATACAATCTTTATGACCGCCAGGGTTACGAAAGCGGCCTGGAGCAGGTAGCACGTGAACATGGTCTGGGCGTGATCAACTACTATTCGCTGGCCAGCGGCTTTTTAAGCGGCAAATATCGCAGCAAAGCCGACGCGAACAAAAGCAAGCGCGGCGAAGGCGTGGTCGAGAAGTACCTGAACGATCGCGGCCTGCGCATCCTGAAAGCGTTAGACGAGGTGGCGGAAGAGAGCCAGGCCACGCCAACGCAGGTTGCGCTGGCGTGGCAGATTGCCCGTCCGGGCATCACCGCGCCGATTGTCAGCGTGACCTCGCTTCCTCAGCTGGAAGAGCTGAGCAAGGCTGCCAGTCTTCAGCTTAGCGAGGAAGCGATCCGCAAGCTTACCGAAGCGAGCCGCTATTAATTAGCGAAACAGCACCTGCGCCCAGCGCGCCAGACCGGCGGTGACGGAACCGAAGTCATCGCCGCTGGCGAGCGGGATGTCCGGCAGCTGTTTTTGCAGCGCCTCGCGCAGCACCGGCGAGCGGGCGCTGCCGCCCGTCAGATAGATCACGTCCGGTCGGGTGCCGCTGCCGTCCAGCGCCAGCTTCACCTGTTCCTGAATGCGCTCCAGCGGCTGGGCGATAGCGCTTTTCAGCGCGTCCACGCTGATATCGGTCGCCAGCGACTGCTCAATAAAATCCAGCGTCGAGGTGGCCGAAGGCCGATCGGAAAGGGCGATCTTGCTCTCTTCCGCCGCGCGCACCAGGCGATAGCCCAGCCGCTGCTGCCAGACTTTCAGCAGGCGCTGCACTTTTTCCGGCTCGCGGGCGTCGCGGATCAAATCCTGAAGCTGTTTGCGGCTGGCCGTGGCGTAAAAGTCGCTTTGCGCAGGCACGTCGTTGATAGCGATAGCGTTCCACCACGGCAGCGCAGGCAGCGCGATGCCTTTGTGCGTCTGGCCGCCGCTGCCCAGCAGCGGCATCAGCTCTTTAAAGGCCAGCATTATGTCCAGGTCGTTACCGCCGACGCGGCAGCCGCTGTGGCCCAGCAGGCTCTCCTGTCGCTCGGCCCTGTCGTGCCATTGCGGGCCCATCAGCAGCACGGAGCAGTCGGTGGTACCGCCGCCGATATCCACAATCAGCACGCGCGTCTCTTTTTTCAGCGTCGCTTCAAATTCCAGACCGGCCGCGACCGGCTCGAACTGAAACTCAACTTCTTTAAACCCGGCGCGGCTGGCGGCGCGCGCCAGGATGCCCTGCGCCTGACGGTTGGCCTCTTCGCCGCCCAGCCCCTGGAAGTTGACCGGACGGCCAATCACCGCCTGGGTAATGCTTTCCTGCGTCTGCGCTTCGGCCTGCTGGCGGATATGCAGCATCATCGCGCACACCAGATCTTCAAAGAAGGCGACCTGCTGCGGCTTCAGGCCGCTCGCGCCCAGGAAGGATTTTGGCGATTTAACGAACCAGGTATCTTCCGGCTCGGCCATATATTGCGCCAGCGAAGCCAGACCGAACTGCACGCTGGCGGGCGTGACTTCGATATCTTCTTCACGGTTGAACGCGATGGCGCGCCGTAAAATCGCCTGATTTTCGGCTTCGGGCGTTGGCACCTGGTGATGGCGAAACAGCCATTCGCTGACCGTATCGCGCGTCGGCGCGCAGAGCATTGAGGGTAGCAGGCTGGAACCGTTTTCCAGCGGCAGCAGCGCGGGCACGCCCTCTTTCATGATGGCGACCGAGCAGTTTGCCGTCCCGTAATCAAAGCCGATAAACATTCCTTCCCTCCGCTAATAAAAAAAGGGGGCGACTTTAGCCCAGGGGCGGCAGGAGAGCAAGCGCCGGGTAAGCTTTAATTGACGCGCGCGGCGCTGGTTGTGTGCCAGGGCGAGCAAAGGCTACCGCAGCGGGCTGCTGTTATTGCCTTGAGAAGAGAGCTGCTGCGGTAAAATTTGTTCGTTTTCGCGCTGTGACAGCACGGGTTTAAGCGTATCTATCAGCTTTGCTTCATAAATGGAAAACTGGCCGCGACCGTTGTGCTTGGCGTTGTAGCAGGCCAGATCGGCCTGAGCCATCACGTCGCTGGCGTGAGCGTTGTCCTTGCTGAGCTGGGTGATGCCCGCGCTGGCGCCAATGCGGTGCAGCTGGCCTTCCCACAGAAAAGGATAATGATTTACCGCCACCACCAGGCACTCTGCGATATCGCGAGCCTCACCAAGCGCGCAGTCCGGCAGCAGCACGCCAAACTCATCGCCGCCCAGGCGCGCCAGAAAATCGCCGCTGCGCAAATGCTGTTTCATCTGGCCCGATATCTCCCGCAGCAGCGCATCGCCGGCGGCATGACCGGCGCTGTCGTTGACCGCCTTAAAGCGATCGAGATCGATAAAGATCAGCGCGTGCTGACGCTGCTGCTGACTGGCGCTGTGCAGCAGCTGTTTCAGACGCTGCTCGAAGCTGACGCGGTTAGGCAGGCGGGTCAGCATATCGTGCGAGGCGCCGTAGCTCAGCCGCCGCATCATCTCCCGCGATTCGCTGACGTCCTGGATCACCATCACGCTGCCGATATAGCCGCCTTCCAGCGTTTTCAGCGGCGTAATGCTGTAGTGAATATCAAAACAGTCGCCGGAACGAGTATGCAGCACCAGCTCTTCGGCCAGTTCCGGCACCGATTTGCTGTGCGGCAGCCCGCATAACAGCAGGTTTTCCATTTCCGGGCCGTCGCTGCCGTGAGTGATGCGCAGCAGATCGCTGAGCCGTTTTCCTGCCGCCTCTTCCTGCGTCCAGCCGCTCATCACTTCCGCTACCGGGTTCATAAACGTCACCCGCATCTCTTCATCCGTGCTGATCACCGCCTCGCCGATGGCGTCCAGCGTAATGTGCATTCGCTCTTTTTCCTGGTAGAGCGCGTCGGTCAGCTGACGCATCGCTGTCACGTCCTGATTGATGCCAAGCATTCTTTCAACGTTGCCGTCGTCGCCAAAAACCAGCGTCGACTGGCTGTGAATAAAGCGGATGCCGTCATCCGTAGCGATACGGAACACGATATCTACCGGCAGGGATTCTTTGATGCCCTTATCAAAAGCGTCGATGGCCATTTGACGATCGGCAGGCAGCAGGCTGTTAACCCACGTCAGATAGGTCGCCTGGCCTTCTTCCTTCAACCCATAGAGCTGAAACATGCGCTTGTCCCAGTTCATTTTGCCGGTCTTCAGGCTCAGATCCCAGACGCCGATGCCGCCCGCCTCATTAGCCAGCGTAATACGTTGCATCAGGCGACGGTTGGCGGCTTCGGTCTGCTTCAGGTCGGAAATATCTTCAATTTGAGAAATAAAGTAGAGCGGCCGCTGCTCGCTGTCGCGCACCAGCGAGGTTGCCAGCAGCGCCCAAACAATCCCCCCGTCTTTACGCAGATAGCGTTTTTCATGACTGTAGGTTTCGATCTCGCCTGCCAGCAGCTCGTGAAACTTGCTTTCATCAACCGCCAGGTCATCAGGGTGCGTCAGCATCTGAAAGGTCATCGTGACCAGCTCGGTTTGGGCGTAGCCCAGCAGCCGACAAAGCGATTGATTCACCTGTAGAAAGCGGCCTTCCGGCGACACCAGCGCCATGCCGATCACTGAATACTCCATGGCATGACGGAATCTGGCCTCGCTCTGGGAGATATGCTTTTTTTCCTCCCGGAACGAGTGCATCACCTGCGCCATAATATGGCTGGGAATGATCGCCAGCAAAAACGGCAGCCAGGGCGCGCTGTTCACGATAGTCACCGCGTTGGTATATTGCACCAGCTGGTTTAGCGCCAGCAGCAGGCTCATCATCAGCAGCGTGGCGAAGAAAACAATAAAGGCAGACAGGCGCGGCAGGCGTACGGCGCTGTAGAACAGCACCACCATCACAAAGGTAAAAGACCACGGCAGATAGCGTAACGCGCAGTAGCTCAGCGCCAGCGTCACGATCAGCGTCAATAACGTTTCCACCAGCGCGTGCTGGCTAAGGGATTTGCGCAGCTCTTCGGGTCGCCATAGCAGGCAAACCGGGCCGATCGCCAGCATCCCGATGGTTTCCGACACCGCCCAGGTGGTAAAAAAGTGGAAGTTGGCCCGCCCGGTAAAGTTCAGTGACCAGCAGGCGAGCAGCGCGCCGAGCAGCGGCGTAAAGATGCCGACCGACACCACCATCTTGCTCCAGCCGAGCAGCGAATCCAGCGGCGCTTCTCTGTCCAGCAGCCTGCGCAACAGCGCGCCGCCCAGCAGCGCCTGAAGTAAATTGATTAGCGGAAACGTCAATACGACGACGGCTGTGCCTACCATCAGCGCGTTGGCGGCGATAATGCCAACCATACAGCCGCCCAGCAGTCCCGGCAGCCTGCGCGGCGGATAGTGGAATACCAGCAGGGTCATCAGGGCGGTGGGCAGCCAAAGCGAAGAGATTTGAATGCTGACTTTAATCAGTTCCAGACAAAACAGCGTCAGGACAAAGGAAAGCACGCCAAACATCGCTCCCCTGAGCCAGGGGAGAGAGGAGCGGTCAGCGGGGGAAAACGTATCAGTCGTCATAAAAATCCAGCGAGGCAACGGAGAACGGTCAGCTCGAACCAGGTAACTTAAGGCATGCTAACACATTCGTTTTTGAATGCCTGCGCTAATTCAAAAGATCGCTTTATTCGGGCGATTGACCGCCGCGCGCCGCTGGTGGACGGGAAATTACTGCCGAAGCTTCAGCAAATCGTCGCGTGTCCAGGGATGGTCAATGCCGGCAATCTGCACGGAAAGACGCTGTAAAAACTGTTGCGTGGTGGCAAGACGACCGTGGCTCAGCAGCAGCAGAGGCAGCAGGAGCGCAATGCAAAGCTGCAGCGTGGAAAAGCCCTGTACTCTGGCGCGCCGCTGGCTGACCAGGAAAGCCGTGCTCAGGGTAAAGCCCAGGATCAGACCGGTAATCACTTCGCTGGTGGAGTGGTAGCTAAGCAGCAGCCGCGAGACGCCAACCAGGATGGGGATCAGGTAGCCGATACCAACGGCAAACAGACGGCCCTTGTCCGACAGGCGTCCGCTGAGCAGCCACAGCATCACCGGCCACAGCGTCGCCGACATGGCGGTATGGCCGCTGAAGCCGGTAAAGTTCAGGTGCGCGCTGCCAAGGCCAAAGCCCATAAAAGCCACTTTAGAGAGGCTGACCACGGCACCGGCGGTGCAGAACGCCAGCGCCCAATACCAGGCCGCGCGGCGATCGCTGTTTTTCCAGCTAATCAGCCCGGCCATCACGATAGCGGTAGGAATAAGCAACATGCTGTCGCCAAAATAGGTCAAAAAATGCAATGTACGCCAGTACACGGTGTTTCCTTATTATGCTGTGATAACCCGCTACGCTGTTGCAACAGGGTGCCTGCAACGGCCGGGCCGACATTGTGAATCTGACAGCCAACAGTTTAGCGAGAGGGGCAGCAGAGGTATAACGGGAAAGTCTTAAAAGCCTTCCGCCGGTTTTTTCTGGCATCAACACCCCGAAATCCCTATAATTACGCGCGAATTCATCCTCTCCATCTGTCTCAGACACAAATCAGGTCTTTAATTTATGACTGACAAGTCGCATCAGTGCGTCATCGTAGGTATCGCCGGCGCATCTGCCTCGGGAAAAAGTCTTATCGCCAGTACGCTCTATCGTGAAGTTCGCGATCGGGTCGGCGATGAAAATATTGGTGTTATCCCTGAGGATGCTTATTACAAAGACCAAAGCCATCTGACCATGGATGAACGGGTTAAAACAAACTATGACCACCCCAGCGCCATGGATCATAACCTGCTGCTGCAGCATTTGCAGATGCTGAAAGCAGGGGAAGCGATCGATCTGCCGGTTTACAGCTATGTAGAACATACCCGTACCGCGCAGACTATTGAGCTGAAACCGAAGAAAGTCATTATTCTGGAAGGGATCCTGCTGCTGACGGACGCGCGGCTGCGCGCCGAAATGAACTTTTCGATCTTCGTGGATACGCCGCTGGATATCTGCCTGATGCGCCGTATGAAGCGCGACGTCAACGAACGAGGCCGCTCAATGGACTCCGTGATGGCGCAGTATCAGAAAACCGTGCGTCCGATGTTCCTGCAGTTTATCGAACCTTCCAAACAGTACGCTGACATTATCGTGCCTCGCGGCGGTAAAAACCGCATCGCGATCGATATCCTGAAGGCGAAGATCAATCAGTTCTTCGAGTAAACCTGTCCCGGCGGCCGAAAGGGCCAGCCGGGTAGCCCGCGCAGGGAGCGCTCATGCTCCCGCCGCTCAGCCTGTTATTAATTTGGGAGTATCTGTCCATGCGTTTATGCGACCGTGATATAGAAGCCTGGCTCGACAGCGGCCAGCTTGATATCTCTCCGCGTCCGCCGGTAGAGCGTATTAACGGCGCTACCGTTGACGTCCGCCTCGGCAATCAGTTCCGCACTTTCCGCGGCCATACCGCTGCCTTTATCGATCTCAGCGGCCCGAAAGACGAGGTCAGCGCGGCGCTTGACCGCGTGATGAGCGACGAAATCGTGCTGCCGGAAGGCGAAGCGTTCTTTTTACACCCTGGCGAACTGGCCCTGGCGGTGACGTTTGAATCCGTGACCCTTCCTGATAACCTGGTCGGCTGGCTGGACGGGCGTTCATCGCTGGCCCGGCTGGGACTGATGGTGCACGTTACCGCCCACCGTATCGATCCAGGCTGGCAGGGACGTATCGTGCTGGAGTTCTATAATTCTGGTAAGCTGCCGCTGGCGTTACGGCCGGGGATGCTGATTGGCGCGCTGAGCTTTGAACCGCTTTCCGGGCCGGCGGCTCGTCCTTATAACCGCCGTCAGGATGCCAAATACAAAGGGCAACAGGGCGCGGACGCCAGCCGTATCGATAAAGATCAGGACGACGTATAGCGGCGGCGGGGCAGGGCCTGAGCCGGCGGCATGCGTCAGGAAGTGGAAGCTATAAGGGGAAGGCATGAAAAGGTTTATCACCACGTTGGCCATTTTGCTGGTGGTTATCGTGGCCGGCATGACGGCGCTGGTTTTGCTGGTCAATCCCAATGATTTTCGCGCCTATATGGCCAGACAGGTCGAACAGCGCAGCGGCTATCAGCTGGCGCTGAACGGCGATTTACGCTGGCACGTTTGGCCGCAGCTCAGCATTCTTTCCGGCCCGATGACCCTGACCGCGCCCGGCGCGCAGCAGCCTTTTGTCAGCGCCAGCAATATGCGGCTTGACGTCAAGCTCCTTCCTTTGCTTTCTCATCAGCTGGCGGTCAAACAGGTTCTGCTGAAAGGGGCGGTGATCCGCCTGACGCCCGACAGCGCGGCGCAGCGTCCGGCCAATGCGCCGCAGGGCCCGGCGGATACCGCACCGCCGCCGCCGCTGACTCAGCGCTGGACCTTTGATATCGATAATTTGCAGGTTGCCGACAGCCTGCTGATCTGGCAACAGAACAGCGGCGAGCAGCTTAACGTTCGCGATCTGAACCTGCAGCTGTCGCAGAACGCGCAGCGCCATGCCCATATTGAATTTGGCAGCCGCGTCAGCCGTGACCAGCGTGAGCTGTTGGTGAATCTGAATGCGGATGTGGATCTCAGCCACTATCCACAGCATCTTGCAGCAACGGTAAACCAGCTGGACTACCAGCTGAGCGGGGCCGATCTGCCGCGTGAAGGCGTCAAAGGGCAGGCGACCCTGCAGGCGGAGTGGCGCGACAGCGATGCTTTCAGCCTGAAAAATCTGGCGCTAAGCCTTAACGACAGCCAGCTCAACGGCAGCGCCAGCGGGACGCTGGGCGACCGCCCGCAAATCGCGCTGGATCTGCATGCCTCCGTGCTGAATCTGGATCCGTTGTTAGGGCTGGAAACCGAGGTCAACAGCGAAGGCCAAAATATCCAGACTCAGCGCGGCGGCCCTGCGCCCGTTATTGCTCAACCCGTGCAGGATAACGCCAGCTCGCCGTTTAACCAGATGGACGGACAGCTGGCGCTGTCGGCAGATAAGCTTAACTGGCGCGGTATGACGTTTGACGGGGTGACGCTACAGGGCAACAGCAGTAATGGCCTGGTGACGCTGGCGACACTGACCGGCAAAACGGGCAACGGGCAGTTTTCCCTGCCGGGCAGCCTCGATTTCCGCCATGCACAGACGCAGATCGCGCTGACGCCTTCCTTGCAGAATATCGCCGTGGCGCCGCTGCTTAAAGCGTTTGAGCTGCCGGCTTCGCTGAGCGGCGATCTGACGCTGAACGGCAGCTTCAGCGGCGCGGGCCTGAGCGTGCCCGCCTTTAAACATGCCTGGCAGGGCAGTGCCGAAATCAGCCTGAACAACGCGCTGCTCTCCGGACTGAACTTCCAGCGTATGATCCAGCGCGCCGTAGAGCGTAGCAGCAGCCGCGTTCACGCCGCCGCCGGGCCGGAGAACGACTTCCAGCAAATCACGGGTAAGATGTCGCTGCAAAAAGGGCTGCTGGCTTTCGTCGACCTGCACGGACGCGCCTCCATGCTTAACTATAGCGGCAAGGGCACGGTGAATATGGCAGACAAACAGGCGGATATGAACTTTGGCATAACGGTCACCGAGGGCTGGCAGGGCGATAGCGAGCTGATTGGACGGCTCCAGCAGACGCCGGTGCCGTTAAGGATCTACGGCCCGTGGGATGGCCTGAACTATTCGCTGCAAATCGATCAGGTACTGCGCCAGCAGCTACAGGATGAAGCGAAGAAGCGTCTGAAAGCGTGGTCGGAGAAAAATCCGCAAAGCGGCAAAAGCAGTTCGGTACAGAAACTGATTAACGACCTTTGATGGGCAGCGCTGATAAAGCAGCATCGCTTTATCAGCGCCGGTGTTACCAGTCTTCTTCTTCCGTCACCAGAGGGATAATTTGGACTTTCTGCACGCGGTGGCTTTCTACTTTAAGCGTGCGGAACAGGCAGTCGTTAATCTGGATCTCTTCGCCTTCCTGCGGCACCCGCTGCATATGCTCCATCAGCAGTCCCGCCAGCGTGTGATACTCCCTTTTTTCATCCAGCGGCAGCGGCACGTACATAATCAGGTCGTCCAGCGGCATATGCCCGTTGGCCGTCCAGCTGCCGTCTGCGTTTTGCTGGATATCGTAGCGGGGATCGATAGCTTCGCCTTCGTTAGGCAGGTTGCCCGCGATGGTTTCCATCACGTCGCTGAGCGTGACCACTCCCTCTACCGACCCAAACTCATCCACCACAAAGGCAAAATGCGTGCGCGCATTGCGGAACTGCTCCAGCGCCGGCAACAGCGACAGCTGCTCGGGGAACACCAGCGGCTGACGGATCAGCGCGCGGATATCCAGACTGTCGCCGTGCAGCGCCTGCTTCAGCAGGTCAATAACGTGCACCACGCCGAGCGGATCCTCGCTGTTTTCCGTGACCACCAGCCGCGTATGCTGGTTCTGGTCAAGCATCGCCATAATTTCTGCCGGCGACTCGCTGAGATCCACAGAAGCGATATCCTGACGGGAGGTCATAATGCTGCTGACCGTGCGCTGCCCCATGCCAAGCACGCGCGCAATCATCATGCGCTCCTGCTTGTTAAAGATCGCCTGGCTGCTGCTGTCGGCAACCAGCGAAGAGGTTTCCGCATCCAGCTCCGCCTGCTCGTGGCTGCCGCGCAGCAGGCGCAGCACGGCTTCGGCGGTACGTTTACGCAGGGGCGCCTTGGAAGAGAGGAAGCGGCGACGGTTGAAATGCGCCAGCTGATTCAGCGCTTCGATAATCACCGAGAAACCGATAGCGGCGTAAAGGTAGCCTTTAGGAATATGATAGCCAAAGCCGTCCGCCACCAGGCTGAAACCAATCATCAGCAGGAAGCTCAGGCAGAGGATAACGATCGTCGGGTGTTGATTAACGAAACGCGTCAGCGGTTTGCTGGCCAGCAACATTAAGCAAATTGCGATAATAACGGCCGCCATCATTATGGCCAGATGGTCCACCATCCCTACGGCCGTGATCACGGAATCCAGGGAAAAGACGGCGTCCAGCACCACAATTTGCGCTACCACTGGCCAGAATTTAGCCCCACGCTTTTGTGGATTTTCATCCTCATCTTTGCCTTCCAGCCGTTCGTTCAGCTCCACTGTCGCTTTAAACAGCAGAAAAACGCCGCCCAGCAGCATGATTAAATCGCGCGCGCTGAAGGCGTGTCCGCCGACCGAGAAGAGGGCAGAGGTCAGCGAAGAGAGCCAGGAGATAGAGGCCAGCAGCAGCAGACGCATAATCAGCGCCAGCATCAGGCCCGTGACGCGGGCGCGGTCGCGCTGCGCGGGCGGCAGCTTTTCCGCCAGGATAGCGATGAAGACAAGATTATCAATGCCCAGCACCAGTTCCAGCACGATCAGGGTGACAAGGCCAGCCCAGATTGACGGATCGACGATCCATTCAAACATCAGAAGTTCACTCATACAGATTAAGGAAATGCCATGATGATAGTGAACGTCGCCTGATTCAACAAATAATCCCCTGAAAGTCGCCGCAAGGTCGATAAACAGCCGAATAAATCGCCACTCATTCCTGGAATTGCCCGCGCAAAATTTGGCATCTGATTAAAAGGTTTTCAGGAATATTCGCATAGGTCTGCCTGTTGAAATAAGGGATACTTAAGCAATGAAGTAAAGTCAGACAGGAATATTCTGACTGTGACAGTAAAGCTAATCTGAATTTATCGTGAGGATAAAGATGAAAGGTATGGTTTAGCATGGCGCTGAAGGTAGTCTTAATCCTAAAAGCGCGCATGGGTAGCGGCAGGCTCTTGTAAACAGGCCAGTAATAACTAGTATAGCAATGTGTTAGTAAATGGCTGCGTTAATGTAGCAATTAGCACGGTCGCGTCTTAACGTTCTTTTTTATGTTCGGCTTTATGTAGACGCGCCAGTTAGTGCCTTTAGATGGCAGGATAAAACCAACACTTCAGGACAAAATACAGCGCATTGGCAGCTACAAGCCAGGGGCGGTAGCGTGTCCGAAGCGGTGAAAAGACCACGCCTTTTGGCGATAAAATCACCGCAGTTGTTGATTTTACATGTCATTCTCTGATTGTACTGCCAGTTACCATGAGCTTTTACACAATTTCTGAATACGTCTCCTGTGTAATAAAGAGCGTGTCGATAAGATACGCAATCCTTAGCGGTGGGAATTATTAAATCACAGGCTTTTGAAGAAAAAATAAGAGTTAACTATGCGCGATATAGAATTTACATTTAAAGGACTGTTAATAAAAATATCACTGGCACTTTCAGATCTTATTTTCTTTAACGCCTCCTTATTTATTGCTGTTCTGCTGATGAAAACTTTTCCAAACAGTTTGTTGGAAAATATGTCAGAGCAGGATCTGCAATTAAAAATAAGCACACACATCATTCTCTCTGTGATTTGTATCGGCTGGTTCTGGGTTCGCCTGCGCCACTATACCTATCGCAAACCGTTCTGGTTTGAATTAAAAGAAGTCTTCCGCAGCGTGCTGATCTTCTCCGTTATTGACCTGTCGATTACGGCATTGTCAAAATGGGAAATGTCCCGCTGGGTGTGGATTATTACCTGGCTGCTGGCGCTGATCCTTATTCCTGTCGGCCGCGCCATCGTTAAGCGTGTGCTGAACCGTAACGGCCTGTGGAAAAAGCAGTCCATTATTATCGGCAGCGGTAAAAATGCGGAAGAAGCCTATCTGGCGCTGCAAAGCGAAGAGGTAATGGGCTTTGACGTGGTGGCTTTCTACGATGTGGATGGCACTACGCCCGCGCCTGCGCTGTTCGGCATTCCGGTCATTCGCGATGAAACCTCGCTCTGGCAGCTGGTCAACAGCGAAACGCAATTTATTGTCGCCGTAGAATATGAACAGAGTCAGTATCGTGATCTCTGGCTGAAAAATCTGGCGAAACATAATTGCCGTTCCGTTTCCGTTATTCCTTCACTGCGTGGCGTACCGCTATACGGTACTGATATGGCTTATATCTTCAGCCATGAAGTTATGATCCTGCGCGTCAGCAATAATTTGGCGAAGCGCACCTCGCGTTTCCTTAAGCGTACCTTCGATATTGTCGGTGCCTTAAGTATTATCACCATGCTGATGCCTGCGCTGGCCTTCCTGATCTTTATGGTCGCTCGCGACGGCGGCAATCCTATTTATGGGCATGAGCGAGTAGGGCGCAACGGACGCAAATTTAAATGCCTTAAGTTCCGTTCAATGGTGGTGAATTCCAAAGAGGTACTGGAAGAAGTGCTACGCACCGATCCTGTAGCGCGTGCGGAATGGGATAAAGACTTTAAGCTGAAGAACGATCCCCGCATCACCCGCATCGGTCACTTTATTCGTAAAACCAGCCTTGATGAGCTGCCGCAGCTGTGGAACGTGGTGCGCGGCGAGATGAGCCTGGTCGGCCCGCGTCCGGTGATTGAAGACGAGCTGGAGCGCTATGCGGGCGACGTTGACTACTACTTTATGGCTAAGCCTGGTATGACCGGCCTGTGGCAGGTAAGCGGACGTAACGATGTCGATTATGAAACCCGCGTTTATTTTGACTCCTGGTACGTAAAAAACTGGTCATTGTGGAACGATATCGCCATCCTGTTCAAAACCATCGGGGTGGTGCTTAAGCGCGACGGCGCCTATTAATTTGAGCTTTCGACGCGCTCTTCGGAGCGCGTCGCTGTTATAGCGTAGTTTGACTGTAACCGTCATGGACTTACGCGCTCACCACTTTCTTTGTTAAGCGTCGGTTCACAGCGAGTCGGCAAGGCATTAAAAAAGGATAGGGATCGGACGATAATGACTGACAGTTATAGCGATTGAAACGCTTATCTTTACTTTTGCAAGACGCTACACAGCGGCGGATCCGCCACTATCAATCAAATTACTGATAGCGATGAAACAGATGATTACAATCAAAACGAAGTTACTGCCCTTGTTGATATCGGCTACCCTCCTTTCCGGATGTACGGTAGTTCCGGGTTCAAAGCTTTCCACCAGCGGAAAAGACGTAATTAAGCAGCAGGACAACGATTTTGACATTGATAAATACGTTAATGTCTTCCCGATGACCCCAAGCCTGGTTGACCGTATGCGTCCGGCGCCCGTTGTGGCGCGACAGAACGTTCAGCTGCAAAATGAACTGCAAAACTATGAGTATCGTATCGGCGTCGGCGATGTGCTGACCGTTATCGTCTGGGACCACCCGGAGCTGACCACGCCAGCGGGCCAGTACCGCAGCGCCAGCGACACCGGTAACTGGGTTCACTCAGACGGCACCATCTTTTACCCTTATATCGGCCGCGTTCGCGTAGCCGGTCGTACCGTGCAGGAAGTGCGTACCGAAGTCGCCGGCCGCCTGGCGCAGTATATCGAAAGCCCGCAGGTTGACGTCAGCGTCGCCTCGTTCAAGTCGCAGAAAGCGTACGTGACGGGCGAAGTGACCACGTCTGGCCAGCAGCCGATTACCAACGTGCCGCTGACTATTCTGGATGCGATCAACGCCGCAGGCGGCCTGACCGCCAATGCCGACTGGCGCAACGTGGTGCTGACCCACAACGGCAGCGAAGTGCCGGTATCTCTGCAGGCGCTGATGCAAAACGGCGATCTGTCGCAGAACCATCTGCTTTATCCGGGCGATATCCTGTTTGTGCCGCGCAACGACGATCTGAAAGTCTTTGTGATGGGCGAAGTCAGACAGCAGACCACGCTGAAAATGGATCGCAGCGGTATGACGCTTTCCGAAGCGCTGGGCAGCGCCCAGGGCATGGATCAGACCGCCTCTGACGCGACGGGCGTATTTGTTATCCGTCCAATCAAAGGGAAAAACCGCACCAAGATCGCCAACATCTATCAGCTGAACCTGAAGGATGCGTCGGCGATGGTGATGGGCTCCGAATTCCAGCTGGAACCGTATGACATCGTTTATGTCACCTCAACGCCGCTGACGCGTTGGAACCGTGTTATTTCGCAGCTGACCCCAACTATCACCGGTATCTATAACGCGAGCGAAAACGCGCAGATTATTCACAACTGGTAACAGCGGGGCATGATGATTAATTCAATCTTAGTGGTCTGCGTCGGCAATATCTGCCGCTCTCCTACGGGGGAGCGGCTGCTGAAACAGGCGCTACCGGATAAAAAGATCGCCTCGGCGGGGCTGAGCGCGCTGGTCGACCATCCGGCCGACGAAACCGCCAGCAGCGTCGCCAGCGAACATGGGGTTTCGCTGGCGGGCCATCAGGCACGGCAGCTGACCTCCGGCATGTGCCGGGATTACGATCTCATCCTGGTGATGGAAAAAAGGCATGTCGATCTGGTCAACCGCATTAACCCCTCCGTACGTGGCAAGACCATGTTATTTGGCCACTGGCTCAACCAGCAGGAAATAGCGGATCCCTATAAGAAAAGCCGCGATGCCTTTGAAGCCGTGTACGGATTACTCGAAAAAGCTGCCCAGAAATGGGTCACCGCATTAAGCCGATAGTTGGGATACTCGATGAATATAAAAAGTAAGGCGCCGACCGCGTCGAAAGAGGAAGCTGGCGGGTGGGATTTAGCGCACCTTGTCGGACAGCTGGTTGATCATCGCTGGATTATCGTGGCCGTTACGGCCTTCTTCCTGCTGCTCGGCACGCTCTATTCGCTGTTCGCCACGCCTATCTATAGTGCGGACGCGCTGGTACAGGTAGAGCAGAAAAGCCCTAACACCGTGCTGACCGATCTGACCGAGGCGCCGGTGGAACCCGCTTCCGCCACGGAAATCCAGATCATCCAGTCTCGTATGGTGATTGGCAAAACGGTAGACGATTTGGGCCTGAACATACAGGTTGAGCAAAATCACTTCCCCGTAGTGGGCAAAGGCTTTGCCCGCCTGCTGGGCGAAAAGCCGGCCAAAATCGCCGTATCCCGTCTTGAGATGCCGAAAAGCTGGAAAGATGCCAGCGTAAAGGTTGAGATCACCGGCGCCGACAGCTACACCGTTTCGAAAGACGGCGACGATCTGTTCAAAGGTAAAATCGGCCAGTTCCAGCAGCAGCATGGCGTGTCGATGCTGGTTAGCGGCATTGACGCTGAACCGGGCACCACTTTTACCGTCTCTAAGCTGTCCACGCTGGCGGCGATCGGCATGGTCACTAACAACCTTGCCGTGGCCGACAAAGGCAAAGATACCGGCGTGATGGGTCTGACCTATACCGGTGAAGATCCGGAGCTGATTAGCCAGGTGCTGGATCGGGTGATGAGCAACTACCTGATGCAGAACGTGGAGCGTAAATCCGCCGAAGCGCAGAAGAGCCTGGAGTTCCTGCAGCATCAGCTGCCGCAGGTGCGCAGCAAGCTGGACGAAGCGGAAGACAAGCTTAACACCTATCGTCGTAATAACGATTCGGTGGATATGTCGCTGGAAGCCAAATCGGCGCTGGACTCCTCTGTTAGCGTACAGAGCCAGCTGAACGAGCTGACCTTCCGTGAAGCGGAAGTTTCCCAGCTGTTCACCAAGGATCACCCGACCTATCGCGCATTGCTGGAAAAACGTAAAACGCTGGAAGACGAGCAGAAAAAACTGAACCAGAAAATCGGTCAGATGCCGCAGACCCAGCAGGAAATTTTACGTCTGACCCGCGACGTGCAGGCCGGTCAGGAAATCTACATGCAGCTGCTTAACCGTCAGCAGGAGCTGAGCATCAGCAAAGCCAGTACGGTTGGCGACGTGCGCATCATCGACCATGCGGAAACCGCATCCAAGCCGGTTGCGCCGAAGAAAATGCTGATTATGCTGGCCAGCCTGATTGCAGGCCTGGTGATCTCCGTGGGCATCATTCTGCTGAAAGCGCTGTTCCACCACGGCATCACCGCGCCGGATCAGCTGGAAGAAGCCGGTATGAACGTTTATGCCAGCGTGCCGCTTTCCGAATGGCAGCGTAAGAAAGACGTCGAGGCGCTGAACAAGCGCGGCGTGAAGGTCGATCCGCACAACAGCCTGCTGGCGTTGGGCAACCCGACCGACCTCTCTATCGAAGCGATCCGTAGCCTGCGTACCAGCCTGCACTTCGCGATGATGGAAGCCCGTAACAACGTGCTGATGATCACCGGCGCCAGCCCTGGCATTGGTAAAACCTTTATCAGCGCCAACCTGGCGACGCTGGTTGCACAGGCGGGGCAGAAAGTGCTGTTTATCGATGGCGATATGCGCCGTGGCTATACGCACGAGCTGCTGGGCGCGGCCAATAAGTCCGGACTGTCCACCATCCTGTCGGGCAAAACCGCCTTCACGCAGGATCTGATCCAGCACGGCGAATACGGCTTTGACTTTATTCCGCGCGGTCAGGTGCCGCCAAACCCTTCCGAGCTGTTGATGCACAGCCGCATGAACGAGCTGCTGGAGTGGGCGAGCAAAAATTACGATCTGGTACTGATCGATACGCCGCCGGTGCTGGCCGTGACCGATGCAACTATTATCGGCAAGCTGGCAGGCACCGCGCTGATGGTGGCGCGCTTTGAAACCAACACGCTGAAAGAAGTAGAGTTCAGCTACAAGCGCTTTGCGCAAAACGGTATCGATATTAAAGGCGTCATTCTTAACGCCGTCGTGCGGAAAGCCGCCAATGCGTACGGCTACGGCTACGACTATTACGATTACAGCTACAAAGGCAATGCAAAAAGCTAATGCTTAAAAGGATCCGCCGCGAGGCGGATCCTTTCGCCTCTGGAATCAGGCCTGTTTCCGGCTGTTTTATGTATAACGTTTAAAAGGTGCCTTGTGATGAAGGATATTTTCTTCTCGATCGTTATCCCTGCCTATAACGCCTCCGAATCGATCGTCACCACGCTGGACTGCGTTAAAGCGCAAAGCTATAAGCATTTTGAAGTGATTATCGTCGACGACAAGTCGGCCGATGCGGCAAAGCTGGCCGAGGTCGTTAACAGCGATCGCTACAGCGACCTGAAAATTAATCTGGTGCTGTCAGAGGTCAAACTCAACGGCGCGGGCGCGCGCAACCGGGGCATTGACCTGGCGACGGGCGACTATGTCTGCTTCCTGGACGCCGATGATGAATGGCATGAAGACAAGCTGCTGGAAAACGTCAAAAAAATCCAGGAGCTGACTGCCAGAGGCAAAGACCGCTTTGTGATCTACAGCCAGGTGAACATTATGCAGGACGGCGCCTTTTTAAAGGTGATGCCGATCAATTTGCCTGCGCACAATGAAAGCATCGCCGAATATCTGTTTGGCTGCTACGGCTTTATCCAGACCAGTACTATTGTGCTGAAGCGCGAGCACGCGGCGGAAATTAAGTTTGATGAGCGGTTTATCCGTCATCAGGACTACGACTTCTGCATCCGCGCGGATAAAAACGATTTTGAATTCGTGATGATTGCAAAACCACTGGCTAACTACCATATGGTGAGCAAATTCAACTCCAGCCATAAAGGCGAGTCCGTAAAGTACTCCACCTTCTGGCTGAAAAGCATGAGCCCGTATCTGAGCAAGCGGGATGTTTATACCTATAAAGCGTATAAGCTGCCGATCCGCTATAAAATGGATGGCAAGGTGCTGCACGCCAGCCTGAGCTTCGCGCAATATTTCTTTTTAACCAACAAAGGCAATCGCGATTATTTTCTCGGCCGTTTAAAACAGAAGTTCTCAGAACGTATTGCAAAAAAATAGCCCTGATTAAAATAATAAGACGGCGGAACAACAATGGCCATATATTGGATAATCAGTTACAGCATTCTGGCGTGCTGTATTTTTGAGTTGGCAGCAATCAACCAGCTTAACGACCCCAGGATCAAACGCGTCATCATGTGGCTGGCGTTTATCTGCACGATGGCGCTGATCTGTTTCGGCGGCTCGCGCGGTCTGCACTCCGGCATGGATGACAGCCAGTACCTGGACTTTTTCGCGGATTTTTCGGCACAGCTTCACGTCAACACCTATGACGCGATCACCGACACCTATCGCTATGAAAAACTCTTTATGCTGCTGGCCTGGCTGTTTTCACTGGTCACCAGCCAGAGCTACTATTTTCTCTTTTTTATCTGCTTTATTGCGGTTTCGACTAACGCTTACTGCTACAAAAAGTATTCTCCGCTGATCCTCTGTTCGCTTTGTTTATATTCAACTCACCTGTTTATCAACAAAGACATGAACCAGATCCGCTTTGGGTTATCCAGCGCCTTTGCTATCGCCTTTATCTGCTCGCTGGCGACGAAGAGAAACGTGTTGGCGCTGGTATTCCTGGTGCTCAGTACGCAGTCGCACGCCACGGGTTATACCATCCTGCTGGCGGTGCCGTTCTTCTTCCTGCGCGAGCGCAAGTATCTGCCGCTGATTATCGTCTTCGCCTGTATTCCGCTGGGAATTATCGGCGGGAAAAAGCTCTTTCTCGACTCGTTGGGCATCGTGCCTGGCCTGGGCGAACGAGCGGCGGGCTATAGCGGCACCGACTTCGATACCGCCTCGCCGGTGTTTGGCCTGGCCAACCTGAAAAACATCTTCTTTATTGCCGCCTTTACCCTTTACTACTTCCGTAACGGCATCCAGAAAGGCGATCGTCTGGTTTATATCCTGCTGGTCTCGTATGCGGTGGGCGCGGGCGTGCGTATTACGTTCTCCGACTTCAGTATCTTTGGCGGCAGGGTGGGCAACCTGTTCCTTCACGCCGAACCGATACTTTTCTCTTTCTTGCTGCTGCGAATACGCAATCTGCTGGTAAACGTCGCCTTGTTAGCGGGGATCTGTTCTTACTACCTCGCCTATAACACGATACTTTCCGCGCAGTCGATTACCGGCTATAGCGTAGCGCCGCTGTTCCGTATGTTCAGCGGCTAGGCGGCCCTGAGCCGCGCTTTTTGCTCAATTTCAACAGGATGATTGAATATGTACAAATTGCTGATCCTTATTGACGGCATTTCCAACAGCGGCGGTACGGATCGCGTTGCCAGCACCTTATCCAGCCTGCTCAGCAATAATGATTACGACGTCACGCTCTATTCGTTGAACAAAGGCGATCCTTACTATCCGACCGATGCGAAAGTGAAAATTCGCTATCCCGAAGCGACCGCGCGCCTGCTTAAGATCCGCGAGTTTATCCGCTTTGCGAAATCGCAGCCCTTTGACGGCATTATGATTATCTCCATGGGCAAGCTTTCCGTGCAGGCGCTGCTGGCCATGAAGCTGTTCGGCGTGAAGTCAAAAATCATCTGCTGCGATCACGTCTCGATTGAAACCTTTAAAACGCCGATCCGTCGCCTGAAAGTGTTCTGCTATGGCCTGGCGGACAAAATCGCCGTGCTTACCGATCACGATAAAAGCTATCTGGAAAAAAATTACGGCGTGAAAAACGTGCACGTGATGAGAAACATCTCGCCTTTCCATGCTGAAAGCAGCGCCAGCAGCTTTGATGACGTTTTCGCCGGCAAGCAGGATCGGGTGCTGGCGGTGGGCCGTCTTACTTACCAGAAAAATTTCGACCGGATGCTCGACGTATGGCAACGCGTGGATAAGCAGGGCTGGACGCTGCAAATTGTCGGTGACGGCGAAGACAAACCCGCGCTGCTGGCGAAAATTAAAAGCTACGGCATGGAAGCGAGCACGGAAATCATTACGCCCAGCAAAAAGATCAACGATTACTACCGCGCCGCCGGCATCATCATCATGACCTCCCGTTATGAAGGCCTGCCGATGGTGCTGATCGAGGCGAAAAACTTTGCGCTGCCCGCCGTCGCCTTCGACTGCAAAACCGGCCCGGCGGAAATTATCAAAGACGACGGGTTCGTTATCGATTACGACAACGACGACGCCTTTGTGGCGCAGCTGAACATGCTGATCGCCGACGAGCAAAAGCGCAAAACCTTTGCCCACGCGGCCTGGCGCAACGCCGAAAACTACGGGCCGACGCTGATCTTACAAAAGTGGAATGACCTTCTGAATTAACGGGTGATGTTATGTTTTCAGTTCTTATGTCTCTCTATCACAGAGAGAAACCGGAAAATGTTGAGCAGTGCATGCAGAGCCTGTACGAGCAGACGCTGCCAGCTGACGAGATCGTGCTGGTCTACGACGGCCCGCTGGGCGACGATCTGAAAGCGGCGGTCAACAACTGGATGGACAAGCTGCCGCTTGTCATCGTGCCGCTGGAAAAAAACGTCGGTCTGGGCAAGGCGCTTAACGCGGGTCTGGATCGCTGCTCGCATAATATCGTCGCGCGCATGGACACCGACGACATCTGCCTGCCGGAACGCTTTGAAAAACAGATCCCCTATATGGAAGCGCATCCTGATATGGCGCTGCTGGGCGCGGCGGTAATTGAATTTGATGAATTCGGCAACGAGCGTCTAAAGCGTCTGCCGCTGAACAACGCAGAGATCCGCCATTTCGCCCGCATGAAAAACCCCTTCAACCATATGTGCGTGGTGTTCCGTAAGGATAAGGTATTGGCGGCGGGCAGCTACCAGCACCACCTGTTTATGGAAGATTACAATTTGTGGCTGCGTATGCTCTCGCAGGGCTATGACGTCGCCAACCTGCACGATGTGCTGATGCGTGTGCGCTCGGGCAGCGAGATGGTCAGCAAGCGCCGCGGCATGACCTATATCAAAAGCGAGGTGCAGCTGTGGTCGTTAAAGAATCGCCTGCGCCAGACTAACTTCGTGAACGGCACGCTCTATTTTCTGATCCGCACCTCAACGCGGGTGATGCCGGTAAGCGTAATGAAGTTCCTGTACGAGCGGGATCGCAAAGGATAAAAAAGCCTGCACCGGACTATACCTCTGGATGAAACAGCATCGACACTTACCTGATTAACGGAATTTTGTATGAAGCGCAGAGAATTAATCCGAACAGCATTTTCCTCTATCGTGGCAACCGCAGCACTGAGTTCGCTACCCGCAGCCGCCCGCAGTGAAGAAGCGGGTCTGAAGCTGAAGAAAGTGCCGGCCGATGCCATTCCCAAAAATGACGTGCCGATTTTTTCACCTGACGACGTCTTCACCATGCCCGCAGAATTCTGGCATGACTTTAACGGCAAGCTCTATATCGGCAAGGCGGGCACCGATCCCGCTCAGCATCCGATCGACGTTTTTGTTAAAAGCGCCAACGGCGAAGTTTCGCTGCTGTCGCAGCCCGTGTCGTTGAACAGCGATACTTTAAAACGTTTTGTGGCAGCCAAAGGCGCGCTGTGGTCAAACAGCGAATATTCGATGGCGCTCTATAACGATCGCGACGAGCAGCTGTTCTACGTGCCGGATGTGAAAAACAGCGGCGCTTCCGAATTCAGCCGCCGTCTGGCGCAGCCTTCCGGCTACCAGCTGATTGGCGAAATCGGCTCTTACGATGAATTACGCCAGACCCGACCGCTGTTCAACGGCGCAAAAGTGCGGCTTAAGGGCTGGCACGCCGGAACGGAAACGGGCGGCGGCGCCTTTGTCGGCGAGCTGAGCAAAGCACAGGATGACGGTGGCTATATCGCCTCGTCCGGTCAGGATTACCACTGGCGTCGCATCTCTGACGATCTGAACGCGCTGACCATCTTTGACTTTGGCGCGGTGGCCGACGGCCGCACCGACTCGCTGCCCGCCATTCAGGCAATGTTCCACTGGGCGCAGGATAACAACAGAATGTTGTCCGTGCAGTTCCCGGCCGGGCGCTTTTTCGTCTCCTCGTTTGATATTTCCGCTAACTACGTCAGCTACTTCCGCGTATCGGGCGCGCCAATCAACTTCGGCTATTTCCCCTCGACCACGATTGTCTCCGATGGCAAATCGGACTTTGCCTTTAAGGTGAACGCGCGTTGGGTAGAGATCAGTAACCTGAGCTTTGAAGGCCGCAATAAAGAACTGCCGAACACGCAGGGCTTCTATCACAACTCGTGTCCGGCGGGGCAGTACTTCCGCGGTTCCTGTCTGCGCTTTATTGGCGTTGGCGGCACGTCGCTGAGCCTGGTTGATACGCTGGATTGTAAAATCGACCAGTGGTATGCCAATAACTGTACCGGCGATGTGATCAAAGCGACCTGGTCCTATACCAAAAAAGGCAACTGGGACCACAGCACCGCTATCGAACTGTCGAACTTCAACGTGCAGCACTGCTCTAAAGGCATGGCGCTGAACCTGCCGCGCTGTACGCAGTCGATTATTCACAACGGCTGGATTGAGCACACCGAGTTTCCGGGCGATCTCTCTAACGGTCAGTGGATCGTGGATGCGTTAAGCATTGAAACCTGCCCGAACCCGCTGATTGCCCACCACTCGCGGCTGAATATGCGGCAAATCAACCTGCAGGCGAAAAGCTGGATTGATAACTCGCTGCAGGGCGATGAGTGGCTTGGCCCTTACGAACGCGGTTCTACTCGCGTAGAGTCTTACGGCATCGCCGCCGACGGCAGCATGAAGTACAACTATCTGACTTCACGCTTTCGTATTCAGAACAACAGCAACCAGGAAAAATGGTATCTGTTGGGCAACATCCATACGCCGGATGTGGGCGACAGCTGGGAAATTGAGATCCTCGGGCAGTCGCAGTTCAGCAATGGCACCACGTCGGAGCCGCTGCATAATCTGTTGAACGATCGCAACACCGGCGGTAAAGCCGTTATCACCTTGCAACGTAAGGTTCACGGTTTTGAAGGAAGCTGGCACATCGAGGGCAGCAGCCCGATTGTCGACGTGATGTATACCACTACGCACGATGCCGATACGCAGGTCTTTGTGAAGCTGGCAGGCTGGGTCGGCTCGTCCGGCGTGATGATGAAAACCACGGCGCGCGATCGCTTCCTGACCGGCCAGTGCGCCCGCTTCGATGCGGAGATGGACTTCAAAAATCCGCCGCAGGGCGCGCGTCAGGCCGTGCGTCGCTTCTCGCTGCACAATGGCAAAGCAGGGATAGGCGCCAACGAGCAGGGCGATCTGCTGGTGCAGTCGCGGCAGTTGGATGCGGCCGAGGTCGATACCACCAAACCCGGCGGTTTTGTTTCCATGGTGATCAACGGCCAGCAGGTTGCGGTGCCCTGGTATGCGCTAAAAAATCAGGGTTAACGGCTGCTTTCGGCGGTCAGCCTGCTTTTAATCGTAAAAAAGCAGGCTAGCCGGTTGATTTTTAGGATAATTACGCTTGCCTGGCTGCACAGGTTAGCTGCTAGTATTAGATAAAATTGATCAAGCTGTTCGGGGCAGGGCGAGACGTTCCTGCCCTGTTGCTAAAACCGCCTCTTGGTGGATACGACGCTGCGAATATTATGTCTTTCGCCCCGGGCGATCCGCCAGTCTGCGCAGGAGCGCGTTCCCGGGACTTACTACCGAAGACGTCGTCAGTATTTTAGGGTAAATCGATGAAACTAACTTTTTTCACCATGCGTTTTCCGGTAGCGTCAGAAACCTTTGTGCTCAACCAGGTAACCCACTTCATTGACAGTGGATATGACGTAGAGATCATTTCGGTATTTCCGGGCGATCACGTTAACCGGCATGCGGCTTTCGATCGCTACAATCTGGCGGAACGTATTCATTATCTGTTGCCGGAAGAGCAAAAAAGCAACGCGGAAAAGCTAAAGCAGCGCCTGAAAATGATCCTGCCGAAGCTCTTCAAGCCTGGGGTTATTAAGGCCATGAACGTGGGTCGCTATGGCGATCAGTCCATGAAGCTGCTGCTGCCGGCTATCGTCGCCTGGGCTAAGAAACCTATTACTTCAGATGTGTTTCTGGTGCATTTCGGCTACGCGGGCGCGCTGGCCAACAAGCTGCGTGAGCTGAAAGTGCTGCGCGGCAAGCAGGCAACGGTTTTTCACGGCGCGGATATTTCCCGTCGTTTTATCCTCAACGAGCACCGTAAAGATTATCCCATCCTTTTCCGCGATACCGAGCTGCTGCTGCCTATCAGCCATCTGTGGGAAAGAAAGCTGATTGCCATGGGCTGCCCGCCGGAGAAAATCCAGGTCACGCGGATGGGTATTGAACCTGAAAAATTCAATATGAAAGCGCGTGAAGCGCTGCATCAGCCGTTACGTATCCTTACCGTGGCGCGCCTGACCGAGAAAAAAGGCCTGGGTGTGGCGGTGGAAGCCTGCAAATATCTGAAAGAGAAAGGCGCTAATTTCCAGTACACCATTATCGGCAACGGCGATATGGAAGAGCAGATGCGCGACACTATTCGTCAGGCCCATCTGGAAGACTGCGTGCAGATGGTCGGCTTTAAGCCTCAGGAAGAGATTAAGCGTTACCTGGACGAAGCCGACATCTTCCTGCTGCCTTCGCTGACCGCCGCCGATGGCGATATGGAAGGCATTCCCGTTGCGCTGATGGAAGCGATGGCCGTAGGACTACCGGTGGTTTCCAGCGATCACAGCGGCATTCCGGAGCTGATTGAAAACAACGTTTCCGGCTGGCTGGCCCCGGAAGGCGATGCGCAGGCGCTGAGCGATATCCTGTTCCGGCTGTCCAAAGGCGATGTGGACGTCGCGCCCGTGGTCGCCGCCGCTCGCCAAAAAGTGGAAACGGAGTTTAACCAGCATATTGCCTATCAGGAACTGGCGGAAACGCTGGAAAAGCTGGCTAAGCGTTAATAAATCGCACTATTAATTTCAGATAATCTTTATTAAAGCGGCAGAGTAAATTTGCCGCTGAGTGCAGCGTAATTATATTTTTGTGCGGACTTATCGAATACCCGACAATTAATTCAGCGCTAAGCTAAGACAGGTAAAGGCGATTGCTGTGGCAATGGCCTTTTTTTATTTAAGACCGATAAGTTATCGAAACTGAACGAGGTTCACGGCAAAGTCTGGCAAAGCCGCGCCGCCTGCGTTTGCAGGCTCGCAGCTCAAGGGCCGTTTGCCGCGTGCATTTATGAAAATTCATGGGCTAAGCATTAAAATGCCGGTCCTTATATGGGCCAGCCGCAGCTAAATTTTCAGATTAAGATTATACTTGCTGAATATCACTTTAATGCATAATTGCTGAACGTTTTTTACTTCATTTATATGGAAAAAATATGACCAAGCTTAAAGCAGTTATCCCCGTTGCGGGTCTGGGTATGCACATGCTCCCTGCTACAAAAGCCATTCCTAAAGAGATGCTGCCCGTTGTCGACAAGCCGATGATCCAGTACATCATCGACGAGTGCGTAGCGGCAGGCATCAAGGAAATTGTTCTGGTCACCCACGCGTCCAAGAATGCGGTTGAAAACCATTTCGATACCTCTTATGAGCTGGAAGCCCTGCTGGAAGCGCGCGTGAAGCGTTCGCTGCTGAGCGAAGTGCAGTCAATCTGTCCGCCAGGCGTGACCATCATGAACGTGCGTCAGCCACAGCCGCTGGGCCTGGCTAACTCTATTCTGTGCGCTCGTCCTATGCTGCACGATGAAGCTTTCGTGGTCGTCCTGCCGGACGTGCTGCTGGACGACTCTACTGCCGATCCGCTGCGCTATAACCTGGCCGCGATGGTTGCGCGTTTCGAAGAAACCGGCCACAGCCAGGTGCTGGCGCACCATATGCCTGAAGCCGACCTTTCCGAATACTCGGTGATTAAAACGAAAGAAGTTATGGATAACCCGGGTCAGACCAGCCAGATCCTGGAGTTCGTGGAGAAGCCGGAGCAGCCGCAGACGCTGCAATCCGATCTGGCTGCGGTAGGCCGCTACGTGCTGTCCGCCGATATCTGGGCCGAGCTGGAAAATCTGGAGCCGGGCGCCTGGGGCCGCTACCAGCTGACCGACGCTATCGCCAGCCTGGCGAAAAAGCAGCGTGTTGACGCACAGCAGCTGACCGGTACCAGCTTCGACTGCGGCCGTAAATTAGGCTACATGAAAGCTTTTGTCTCCTGGGGACTGAGAAATAACGCGCAGGGCCGCGAGTTCCGCGAAGAAATCAAAAAGATCCTCGCTAAGTAATTTCCCATTATTTAAGGTCGCGCCAGCGCGGCCATAAAGGAGTCAATATGGCTATTTTGGTAACGGGCGGAGCGGGCTACATCGGTTCGCACACGGTGCTGACGCTTCTGGAGCGCGGCGACGACGTGGTGGTTCTGGATAACCTGAGCAACGCTTCCCGCGAATCTATCGTTCGGGTAGAAAAGCTGACCGGTAAAAAGGCCGTTTTTTGCGAAGGTGATATCCTGGATCGCGCCTGCCTGCGCGACCTTTTCGCTCAGCACAATATCACTGCGGTTATTCACTTTGCTGGTCTGAAGGCGGTTGGGGAATCTACCCGTATGCCGCTGGAATACTATCAAAATAACGTGACCGGCACGCTGGTGCTGCTGGAAGAGATGCGCGCTGCCGGCGTGAATCAGTTTATTTTCAGCTCTTCCGCCACCGTTTACGGCGCGGATGCGCCGGTACCTTACGTTGAGACTACGCCAATCGGCGGCACGACCAGCCCTTACGGCACCTCTAAGCTGATGGTTGAGCTGATCCTGCGTGACTATGCCAAAGCCAATCCGGAGCTGAAAGCCATCGCGCTGCGCTACTTTAACCCGGTAGGCGCGCATGAATCCGGCCAGATTGGCGAGGATCCAAACGGTATCCCTAACAACCTGCTGCCTTATATTGCGCAGGTTGCGATTGGCCGCCTCGAAAAGCTGGGTATCTTCGGCGACGACTATCCGACTAAAGACGGCACCGGCGTACGTGACTATATTCACGTGATGGATCTGGCTGAAGGCCACCTGAAAGCGCTGGATCATCTGTCGGCTATCAGCGGTTATAAAGCCTATAACCTGGGCGCGGGCGAAGGCTATTCCGTACTGGAAATGGTGAAGGCGTTCGAGAAGGCTTCCGGTCGTCCGGTGCCTTACCAGGTCTCGCCTCGTCGCGATGGCGATCTGGCAGCGTTCTGGGCCGACGCCTCGCTGGCAGATAAAGAGCTGGACTGGCGCGTTTCACGCGGCATCGACGAGATGATGCGCGACACCTGGAACTGGCAGAGCAATAACCCTAATGGTTATAAATAGCCGTTAAGTGTTTACGTGAAAAAGCCCGGCTTATGCCGGGCTTTTGCGTATCTGAAACAAGATTTAATTTGGTTTGATGCAGGTTCCACACAGTGGAAATGCAATGTAGGTCAAAATTCATGTTCATAAAATAAGCTAAAAAGCTCAGGCGCGTATATAAAGTGGGCGATTTAACTTTCTCTAAGAAATTTCCTAAGTTGCACCGCATAAACAAGGAAAAATTCTTATTTTAGTTAGTTTTCATAATTGCTGAATGATACAATTCTTGACAGTATGTACGGGTTAAGTTGTCAATATTAGCTAAAAATATAGCGTGTATTCAAACCGTTAGGCAGCAGGGCTCTTTGGCTGGCATGTTGACAGGGCTTAAGCAAAGTCATAGCAGGATAGACGTTGACGTACTGGGGATGTATACCCAGGGGCGGTAGCGTGGCTAAATTTCAGGCTGGTAATGTAACTGACATAAATATCAATAATCTACGGTTATTGTTCCGAATCACTCCGTTTAGAGACTTGTTATGAAGATTTTGATCACTGGTGGCGCTGGTTTTATTGGTTCAGCAGTCGTAAGACATATCATCAACAATACGCAAGATGCCGTAATCAACGTTGACAAGTTGACCTATGCGGGCAACCTGGAATCAGTCAAGGACGTCAGCGACAGCGACCGGTATCAGTTTTTCAAACTTGATATTTGCGATACGGAAGGGCTGATCAAGGTCATGAACGAATGCGCGCCGGATGCCATTATGCACCTTGCGGCAGAAAGCCATGTCGATCGCTCCATTACCGGCCCTGCAGATTTTGTGCAGACTAACGTAGTCGGAACTTACAGCCTGTTAGAGGCCACGCGCCAGTACTGGAACTCGCTGGGTGAAGAGAAAAAGCAGGCTTTCCGCTTTCATCATATTTCCACCGATGAAGTCTATGGCGATCTGCCCCATCCCGATGAGATGAGCGGCGAGCTGCCACTTTTTACCGAAACTACACCTTACGCGCCGAGTAGCCCTTACTCATCAACCAAAGCGGCCAGCGATCATCTGGTACGCGCATGGGGACGTACCTATAAGCTGCCGGTCATTATTACCAACTGCTCTAATAACTATGGTCCATACCATTTCCCGGAAAAGCTGATCCCGCTCATCATTATTAATGCGCTGGAGAAAAAGCCGCTGCCTGTCTATGGCAAAGGGGATCAAATCCGCGACTGGCTCTATGTCGAGGATCACGCCCGCGCGCTGTATAAAGTGGTTACAGAGGCTAAGCCGGGCAGCACTTATAATATTGGCGGCCACAATGAAAAGAAAAATCTGGATGTGGTAAAAACCGTTTGCGCGCTGCTGGATGAGCTGAAGCCTTCCGAGGGCCACTATGCGGATCTGATCACCTACGTTAATGACCGTCCAGGCCACGATCGTCGCTATGCCATCGACTCAACTAAAATTCAAAATGAGCTGGGCTGGAAACCGGAAGAGACCTTTGAAACCGGGATGCGTAAAACCGTGGAATGGTATCTTAGCAATGATGAGTGGGTCAGCAATGTAAAAAGCGGCGCCTACCAAAGCTGGATTGAGCAAAATTACGAGAAACGTAACTAATGAACATTCTTCTTTTTGGTAAAAATGGCCAGGTTGGCTGGGAGCTGCAGCGTGCGCTGGCTCCTTTAGGCAACCTGACTGCGCTGGATCGTCATTCCACGGAACACTGCGGCGATCTGTCAAACCCTGAGGGCATTGCCGCTACTATTGCTGCTCTCAAACCAGACGTTATTGTTAATGCTGCGGCCCATACGGCCGTCGATAAAGCGGAATCCGAACCTGAAGTTGCTGCCTTATTAAATACCGAAGCCGTCGCGAAAATGGCTGATGCCGCTGAAAAAGCGGGCGCGCTGCTTGTTCATTATTCCACTGACTATGTATTCAACGGTCAGGGGGATAAACCCTGGACCGAAACCGACGCTACGGAGCCGTTAAGCGTATACGGCAAAACGAAATGCGCAGGGGAAGAGGCCATTACAGCCACGTGCAGCAGCTATCTGATATTCCGTACCAGCTGGGTCTATGCGGCGAAAGGCAACAATTTTGCGAAAACCATGCTAAAGCTGGCTAAAGACAGGGAAGAGCTTTCCGTTATTAACGACCAGTTTGGCGCGCCTACAGGCGCCGAGCTGATTGCAGATTGTACAGCGCATGCTGTTCGTCAGGCTAAAGGTAAACCGCAACTTTCTGGCATTTACCACCTGATAGCCAATGGCACAACGACCTGGCATGAATATGCATCGTACGTCATTGAAACAGGACGTAAAAAAGGTCTGGAACTTAAGGTCAGCAGGATCAATGCGGTACCGACTTCAGCTTTCCCGACCCCGGCTAAACGCCCTGCTAATTCAAGGTTGGATATCACTAAATTCCAGCAAACTTTTGCGTTAACGTTACCTGACTGGCGTATCGGCGTTGAGCGGATGCTTACCGAAGTCATTGGATAAATTCTCTAATCAGCAGTGCTGAATACTGCTAAACGGGTGCAAGGAATTATGGCAAAAAATAAGGGTATTATCTTAGCAGGCGGCTCCGGAACAAGGCTGTATCCGGTTACTATGGCGGTCAGTAAACAATTGCTGCCTATTTACGATAAGCCGATGATTTATTACCCGCTGAGCACGCTGATGATGGCGGGGATCCGCGATATTCTTATTATCAGCACGCCTCAGGATACGCCTCGCTTTGAAAGTTTACTGCGTGATGGTTCGCAATGGGGTCTCTCCATCCAGTATAAAGTGCAGGAGAGTCCTGATGGTCTTGCGCAAGCTTTTATCCTCGGTGAAGAATTTATTGGAGAAGATCCATGTGCTCTGATCCTCGGCGATAATATTTTTTACGGCCACGATTTGCCTCGTCAGCTGGAAGAAGCCTGCAGCAAAGATAAGGGGGCGACGGTATTCGCTTACCACGTTCAGGACCCGGAACGTTATGGCGTCGTCGAGTTCGATGAGGATGGCAAGGCGATTTCTCTGGTCGAGAAACCAGAGCATCCGAAAAGCAACTATGCGGTTACAGGCCTTTATTTCTATGATAATAGCGTAGTGGAAATTGCTAAATCGCTTAAGCCTTCACCACGCGGCGAGCTGGAGATTACAGACGTTAACCGTATCTTCATGGAAAAAGGAGAGCTTTCGGTTTCCATTATGGGTCGTGGTCACGCATGGCTGGATACGGGGACGCACCAAAGCATGAATGAAGCCAACAACTTTATTCAAACGATTGAAACACGCCAAGGGCTGAAAGTGTGCTGTCCAGAAGAGATCGCTTACCGTATGCAGTTTATTAATGCAGAGCAATTGCGAGAGCTGGCAAAACCGCTGTGTAAAAATGATTACGGCAAATATCTTTTAGCGCTGGCGGAGGGAAAGCTTTAACATGAAAATCATTGAAACAGCGATTCCTGACGTAAAAATCATTGAGCCTGCCGTATTTGGCGACGAGCGCGGTTTCTTTATGGAAACCTGGCAGCAAAAGAAATTTGAAGAGTTAGTTGCTCCCCGTAGCTTTGTGCAGGATAACCATTCTAAATCCGCGAAAGGGATTTTGCGTGGGCTGCATTACCAAACGGAGAACACTCAGGGCAAGCTGGTCCGCGTTGTGGCCGGAGAAGTGTTTGATGTTGCTGTAGATATGCGACACTCTTCCCCGACCTTCGGCCAATGGGTTGGTGTGCTGCTTTCTGCCGACAATAAGCGACAGCTCTGGGTGCCGGAAGGTTTCGCACATGGATTCTATGTTACTTCTGACTCCGCTGAATTTGTCTACAAATGTACGGATTATTATAATCCGAATCATGAGCACACCTTACAATGGAACGATCCAACAGTAGGCATTGAATGGCCTGTTGCTGAAGGTATTGAACCTTTGCTGTCTGAAAAAGATCGAACAGGAAAATTATTCAATGAAGCGGTCTTTTTTGACTGAGTCACTACCGGCAAGTTAAACTTCCATCACGGGCCAGCCGATGTTATCCCGCTGCTTTTTTCTGAGGCGATCGGACTGGCTTGTATTTCACTGGAAGCCAACAGATAGTGCGATTTTAAATGTCCAATAATGATGAAATAAGCATTCTCTTTTGTAGCTATAATGGAGAGCTGTATCTTCGTGAGCAACTGGATTCGATCATTAATCAGACTCATGAAAATTGGAAACTCTATATTTCTGATGATGGCTCTTCTGATAACACATTAAATATAATTGAAGGCTATAAGAAAAGCTTACCTGAAGGTAAACTGCATATTATTCATGGCCCACGCAATGGCTTTGCGGCTAATTTTCTCTCATTGATAAAGAATAAAAAGATTTCTTCACCCTGGTACGCCTTCAGTGACCAGGATGACATCTGGCTTGAGAATAAGCTGGAACGTGCTTTGACGACCGTTTATCGCGCCAACATTGAGGATGCTCAGAAACCAGTGTTGTATGGTGGTCGAACTCTGCTTGTTGATGAAAAGAAAAATGTTATCGGGCAGTCAGCCATGTTCAGGGGTGAATTTAAACTGGAAAATGCTCTGCTGCAAAGCTTTTCCGGTGGTAATACAATGCTTTTCAATGATGCGCTAAAAAAGATAATTGAACCACTTCCTGAAGATATTTCCATTGTCTCTCACGACTGGTATCTTTATCTAATCTGTTCGGCATTTGAAGGCGAAAATATTTACGATGCCGAGCCGCAAATTCTTTATCGTCAGCATGCTAATAATTTAGTAGGCAGTAATTTGGGCTTCTTATCAAGGCTGAATCGATTGATAAGCCTTTATAACGGCGAGTTTGCTAAATGGAACAGACTTAATAAACAGAGTCTTGATTTTTTTTATAACAGATTAAGTGAAAAAAATAAAATCATCATAAATAATTTTTATGCATGTCAAAACAAAAATTTGGTTGCCAGGGTAAAAGGTTTTCGGGAGTCAGGCGTATATCGCATGTCTAAAGTAGAAACGCTGACTTTCACTATGATAAATATGCTGGGAAGATTGTTTTAAATATTAATTAGATGGTGGGAAGAAATGAAAGGATTATTGCACAGGTTCTACCGATTCATGTCCAAAGCAACTATTTTTAGCTGGTATGGCATAAAATCATACCGTGATTCGGTTAAAACTAAAAGATTCCAAAACATCATTCATAAGAATGAGTTTCAGGGTGGAAACGTAATGCTGTTTGCACTTTATGAGAAAACAGCGTTACGTCCGGATACCATTGAACTGCTGAAAGAAGCCAAAAGGCAAAATATCTTTGTTTTGGCTGTAAATACGTTAAAATTAACCAGTGAAAACTACCAGCCTGAGCTTTTCGATGTTTATATCGAAAGAGATAATTTTGGCAGGGACTTTGGTAGCTATCAGGAAGGGATGAAATATTTTTACAGCAGCGGCATTGCTGATAAGTGCGATCGCCTGCTTATTCTTAATGACAGCGTCTTTTTCTCAAAGCTGGGCCTCCCTAAATTCATCAACGACCTCTTTTCGACCGAGGTTGAAGTGCTGGGCGCCACTGAAAATCGGGAGATCTCCCATCATTTGGGATCCTTCTGCATTTCAGTAACGGGCAAAATTGCCAAAAGCGCTAAATTTAAAAAGTATTGGCACGATTATAAATCCTCTAATGTCAGGCCACTGGTAATCAAAAGAGGCGAGTTTACGCTGAGCAAAGTATTAAAATCATTAGTAAGCTCGGAAGATAATTTTAAAGCTTTATATGATGTAGTGTTTTTTGAAAAAGCGCTGTCACAGGATAGTAAATTGTTCCAGGAGTATTACTACTTCCGTCGTGAGGGCGCAAGAAGCTACTGGACTAACCGCTATCTTATGGACTACTTCCAGCATGATGTGGTGCTTAAATCTTTTTATGAAAAATATATTGAAAGCATAAAAGAGAAAGCTCCGGATCTTAAATATTCTGGCTATAAAGAGCAGGATAATAAAAAAGACGACGAAGTTGATTTCGTTGATTTTGCCACCTTTATGTCAACCATAGACTATACGACGCTTCCGCATGGGCATGTCTTAAAACAGCGTCTGGCCAGTATCTACCTGGATGACTTTACGCGCGGCTCGCAGATTCATAATAACTGTATTGCCCTGCATCGTCTCGGGTTACCGATCATTAAGCTGGACCTGGTTTATCGTTCTGTCTGCAACTTCAACGATATTATTAAACTGAAAGAGCAGCTTGATCCGTCTCAACAAGATGAATTTATGACATTAATGACAAACAGACTTTCCGGCGAAAAATTCCTTTTTGGCCTGAACAGGAAAGCCTTCGACTGTGGAATTTTATAAATGAGTTTGCGAGAAAAATCACCAGGGCTCGACGATCTTATCGGCGCCATAAAATCCTTTCACGTTATTCGCGTAATGGGCGGGCAGGATATTCGTCAACGTTACAAGCGTTCCCGGCTTGGCCCATTCTGGATAACGATCAGTATGGCGGTGATGATCACCACCATGGGACTGGTATTTGGTAATCTTTTTAAAACGCCTTTACATGATTTTCTGCCTTATCTGACGTTAGGACTGATTATCTGGGGCTTTTTATCAGGCTGTATTACTGAGGGCTGCGACGCCCTCATTTCTGCAGAAGGGATCATCAAGCAGCTGCCTGTACCCCTGCACGTTCATGTTCTACGCGTCGTGTGGAAAAATTCTATTATCTTCCTGCACAACATTGTTATTTTCCCGCTGGTGCTGCTGGCCGTGGGTAAGGGCATAAGCTGGTATGTGTTGCTGGCGATCCCGGGCTTTATTCTGCTGGCGTTGAATATTTCCTGGTTACTGGTTGTTATGTCAATGATCTGCGCGCGTTTTCGCGATATGACTCAGATAATTATGAGTATTATGCAGGTTATTTTCTACTTAACGCCGGTGATCTGGATGCCTCAACTTTTGACGCACAGAGTTGGCGCTGCGCTGCTGAATTTTAATCCATTCTATCATTTACTCGATGTAGTCAGGGCACCGCTGCTGGGACAGATACCTTCAGCTACCACCTACTGCGTTACGATTATTATGGCTGTGCTGGGTATTATTTTTTCTACTTTGATGACCAGTAAATTTAAATACCGCGTTCCATACTGGGTTTAGGGATTTCAATGGCGATAATAAAGTTTGAGAATGTTGGCATCGATTTTCCTATTTTCGATGCGGCATCAAGATCTATTAAAAAGAATTTTATGAGTTTTGCCACCGGAGGCAAGGTTGGTGAAAACAATGGTAAAGTAGTTGTTTCAGCCTTAAATAACCTCAACTTTGAGATCCAGGACGGCGAGCGCGTCGGGCTAATTGGCCATAACGGCGCAGGCAAAACGACACTGCTGCGCATGTTTAGCCGAGTTTATCATCCAACTTCAGGTAAAGCGATAATCGAAGGCGATATTGGCTCGCTTATCTCGATTTCGTTGGGGATTAATCCTGAGTTTACCGGGCGGGAAAATATTTACATCCGGGGCGCTTTACTCGGCCTACGTAGAAAAGAGATTGACAGTAAAATTGATGAGATAATCGATTTCACCGATCTTGGCGATTTCATTGATATGCCCGTAAGGACTTACTCTTCTGGGATGCAAATGAGATTAGGCTTTAGCGTGTCGACTATATTTACGCCCGAAATCCTGCTGATGGATGAATGGCTCTCTGTAGGCGATGAGGGATTCAAGGAAAAAGCGGAAACCCGATTAAGCAATATTATTAATGCTACGAAAATTCTGATTCTGGCCAGTCACAGCCGCGATTTGATGGCTAAGGTTTGTACAAGGATTATCTGGCTTGAACATGGCACGGTAAAAATGGATGGCAAACCGGAAGACATTTTGCCCTTGTATTTCAAAACAAACATTAAAAAAGCGGATATGTTGGCGGAGTGACGGCGAAATCCCTGAATTCTACAGGGATTGATATTTCTTAACCTACTCATTTGCAACAAAGATTACCAATCGCACCAATCACTACCTTTCATCAGCTATCCTGAGTTAACATGTTTGCCACTTTGACACGCGGCGTCTTGAACTGACGCCGTGAGTGACCTTCAGACAGGAGTATGTAATGTCCAAGCAACAGATCGGCGTTGTAGGTATGGCGGTAATGGGTCGTAACCTGGCTCTAAACATCGAAAGCCGCGGCTATACCGTATCCATCTTTAACCGCTCTCGCGAAAAGACTGACGAAGTCATCGCCGAGAACGAAGGCAAAAAGCTGGCGCCTTACTACACCATCGAAGAGTTTGTTGAATCCCTTGAGAAACCTCGTCGTATTCTGCTGATGGTGCAGGCAGGCGAAGCGACTGACAAAACTATCGCTTCTCTGACGCCACACCTCGATAAAGGCGATATCCTGATCGACGGCGGCAACACTTTCTATAAAGACACCATTCGCCGCAACCGCGAGCTGTCTGAGCAGGGCTTCAACTTTATCGGTACCGGCGTTTCCGGCGGTGAAGAGGGCGCACTGAAAGGCCCATCCATCATGCCTGGCGGCCAGAAAGAAGCTTACGAGCTGGTTGCACCGATCCTGGATAAAATTGCCGCGCGTGCCGAAGGCGAAGCCTGTGTTGCCTACATCGGCCCGGACGGCGCTGGTCACTATGTGAAAATGGTGCACAACGGTATCGAATACGGCGACATGCAGCTGATTGCAGAAGCCTACTCGCTGCTGAAAAACGCCCTGAACCTGAGCAACGAAGATCTGGCTAAAACCTTCAGCGAATGGAACGAAGGCGAGCTGAGCAGCTACCTGATCGACATCACCAAAGACATCTTCACCAAGAAAGACGAAGAGGGTAACTACCTGGTTGATGTGATCCTGGATGAAGCGGCCAACAAAGGCACCGGTAAATGGACCAGCCAGAGCTCTCTGGATCTGGGCGAGCCGCTGTCGCTGATCACCGAATCCGTATTCGCACGCTACCTCTCCTCACTGAAAACTCAGCGCGTTGCCGCTTCCAAAGTTCTGAGCGGCCCGACCGTGCAGACCGTTTCCGGCGATAAAGCAGAGTTCGTTGAGAAAGTGCGCCGCGCGCTTTACCTGGGCAAAATCGTTTCCTACGCACAGGGCTTCTCTCAGCTGAAAGCGGCTTCCACCGAAAATAACTGGGATCTGAACTACGGCGAGATTGCTAAAATCTTCCGCGCTGGCTGCATCATCCGCGCACAGTTCCTGCAGAAAATTACCGATGCCTATGCGGATAACGCCGACATCGCTAACCTGCTGCTGGCACCGTACTTCAAGAACATCGCGGACGAATACCAGCAGGCGCTGCGTGACGTTGTGGCCTATGCCGTACAGAACGGTATCCCAACGCCAACCTTCTCCGCCGCTATCGCTTACTACGACAGCTACCGTTCAGCGGTGCTGCCAGCGAACCTGATCCAGGCGCAGCGTGACTACTTCGGCGCGCATACCTACAAGCGTACCGATAAAGAAGGTGTGTTCCACACCGAGTGGCTGGATTAAGTTTCTCCGCAGGCTGAAACAGCATAAAGTAAAACCCCACGCTCTGCGGTGGGGTTTTTTTTTGCCCGTTGCCGCTATGCTTTTAAAATATCAGCCGGGAGCGACGGCGCGATACGCTGATAATCCTGCGCGTTCAGCACCACTGATTTCTCCAGCAGTCCGGCGTTAAACGCAATCTCGCTGTTGCGCTCGCACAGCGTGGGATCGACGACGACTTTCAGCTCATCATGAAAGCTGAAGGGCGGTATCGCACCAAACACGCAGCCGGTCAGCCGATCCACTTCCGCCGGGCTGGCCAGCGAGGCGCGCAGGCCGCCGACCGCTTTTGCTACCTTGCTCAGGTCAGCCTGCTGGTCGGCAGGCAATATCGCCAGAACGTACTGTTTAACGCCGTTGCCTTTGACATGGCACACCAGCGCCTTGGCACCCTGACCGACAGCGGTGCCGCGGATTGCCGCAACTTCTTCACATTTGCCGGTGGGCTCATGCGTCATGATCTTATAACGCGCCTGCTGGCCGTCCAGCAGAGTGATTAACTTGTCAAACGTGCTCATCTTGCTCCCTTCATTAACAAGGCCGGTTTCCCGGCCTTGCTGTTTGTTGCTATACCCCGGCTCTGTTACTTATGCCGCTGACGCAGGTTTTCGATTACCGCACTCAGATTAAGATCCTGATCCTGAAGCAGCACCAGCAGGTGATACACCAGGTCGGAAGCCTCGTTAGTCAGCTCATCGCGATCGTTAACGGTGGCCGCCAGCGCGGTTTCCACGCCTTCTTCACCGACCTTCTGCGCGATGCGCTTGGTGCCGCTGGCGTACAGGCTGGCAGTATAGGAACTGGCCGGATCGGCGTGCTTGCGTTCGGCCAGCAGCTGTTCGAGCTGATACAGGAAAGCCCAGTCGGCGGCGGCAGGCGAGAAGCAGCTGCTGGTGCCGCGATGACAGGTTGGCCCAACCGGGTTGACCAGCAGCAGCAGCGTATCGTTATCGCAGTCAGGCGTGATGCTGACAACGTTAAGAAAGTGTGCCGAGGTTTCGCCCTTGGTCCACAAACGCTGTTTGGTACGCGACCAGAAGGTCACTTTACCGGTCTCCAGCGTTTTCGTCAGCGCTTCCTGATTCATATAGCCGTGCATCAATACTTCGCCGGAGACGGCGTGCTGCACGATAGCCGGCATCATGCCGTCGGTTTTTGCCCAGTCAAGCTGGGTAAGCTGTTGTTCTGTTAACACGCGCGGATCTCCACACCCTGGTCGAGCAGAAAAGCCTTCAGCTCGCCAATATTAATAATTTGCTTATGGAACACGCTGGCTGCCAGCGCGCCATCGACGTTGGCGTCGCGGAAAGCCTCAAGGAAATGCTCCATGGTGCCCGCGCCGCCGGAAGCAATTAATGGCACCTTGCAGACCTCGCGGACTTTCTGCAGCTGGGTCAGATCGTAGCCGTTACGCACGCCGTCCTGATTCATCATATTCAGCACGATTTCGCCCGCGCCGCGCTGCTGTACTTCCTGTACCCAGTCCAGCGTTTCCCAGGTTGTGACCTGGGTACGCGCTTCATCGCCGGTATACTGATTCACATGGTATTTGCCGCTTTCGCTGTCGTACCAGGTATCGATACCAACCACGATGCACTGCACGCCAAAGCGATCGGCCAGCCGCGTGATCAGCTCAGGATCGGCCAGCGCCGGTGAGTTAATCGAGATTTTGTCGGCACCGAAAGAGAGGATCTGCGCCGCGTCTTCCGCCGATTTAATGCCGCCCGCCACGCAAAAAGGAATATCGATCACTTCCGCTACGCGAGCTACCCAGCTTTTATCCACCACGCGACCGGCCGAAGAGGCGGTAATATCGTAAAATACCAGCTCGTCCGCGCCTTCCTGCGCGTAGCGCTGCGCCAGCGGCACGATATCGCCGATGATCTCATGATTGCGGAACTGCACGCCTTTGACCACCTGGCCGTCACGCACGTCCAGGCAGGGGATTATCCGTTTTGCCAGCATGTTATTGCCTCCGATACGTTGAATTTACCTTCCAGCAGAGCACGGCCGACAATCACGCCCGCAGCGCCACAGCCGCGCAGGGCACGAATATCCTCCAGCGAGCCGATGCCGCCGGAAGATTGAAAGGCGATTTGCGGATAGCGGGCCGAGACTTCACGATACAGCGCCACGTTAGATCCGCCGAGCGTGCCGTCGCGGGAGATATCGGTGCAAAGCACATGTTTCAAGCCATAAGGCCGGAACTGTTCGATAACTTCTTCCAGCGTCACGCCAGCCGCTTCCTGCCAGCCGCTGATCGCTACTTCTTTGCGGTTAGCCGCGTCGATACGCACATCCAGCGCCAGCACGATCGCCTCCGCGCCGTACTGCTTAAACCAGCGCTGCACTTCTTCGGGGTTTTTTACCGCCGTAGAGCCAACCACCACGCGCGTGGCGCCCGCCTCCAGCAGCGCCTCCACATCTTCCCGCGTGCGGATGCCGCCGCCAACCTGTACCGGCACGCCGACGCCCGCCAGCAGGGTTTTCAGCAGCGGGATCTGCCGCGCCGCCGGATCTTTCGCGCCGGTCAAATCGACCAGGTGCAGTACCTGGGCGCCCTGAGCCTCGTATTCCTGCAGGCGCGGCAGAGGATCGCTGCCGTAGTCGCGCTGCTGACCGTAATCGCCCTGATGCAGCCGCACCACTTTTCCTTCAATTAAATCCAATGCGGGAATAATCACTTACATCTCCAGGAAGTTTTTCAGCAGCTGCGCGCCAGCCGCGCCGGAACGTTCCGGATGGAACTGGACGCCGAAGAAGTTATCTTTCTGCACCGCGGCGGTAAAAGGCTCGCCGTAGTTGCACTGCGCGATGGTGCAGGCATTTACCGGCATAGCGTAGCTGTGCACAAAATAGAAGTACGCGCCGTCGGGAATGCCGCGAAACAGATGGTTGCCCGCCTGAGCGGTAATCTGGTTCCAGCCCATATGCGGCAGCGGCAGCCCGCAGTCGTTCATCTGCTCAACCGCTTGATCGATAATCCCCAGCGTGGTGACGCCGTTGCTCTCCTCGCTGTGCGAGCCAAGCAGCTGCATCCCCAGGCAGATCCCCAGCACCGGCTGGGTACAGGCTTTAATCAGCTCGATCAGCTCGCGCTCGCGCAGCTGATCCATCGCCGCCTGCGCCGTACCGACGCCCGGCAGCAGCAGCTTGTCGGCCTGTAGCACGACGTCGGCCTCACGGCTGACCACTGGCTCATAGCCCAGGCGCTGGATCGCCCATTTAACGGAGGAAAGGTTGGCGCAGCCGGTATCCAGGATCACCACGTTCATTACAGCACTCCTTTCGAGCTGGGCAGGGTATTGCCTTCCACGCGGATCGCCTGGCGCAGCGTGCGGCCAAAGGCTTTAAACAGGCTCTCCACGCGGTGGTGATCGTTCTTGCCTTTGGTTTTCAGGTGCAGCGTGCTGGCCATGGTATAGGAAAGCGAGCGGAAGAAGTGTTCCACCATCTCGGTGCTGAGATCGCCCACGCGCTGATAGCTGAACTCGGCTTTATATTCCAGGTGCGGACGGCCGGAGATATCGAGCGCGCAGCGCGCCAGGCACTCGTCCATCGGCAGCACAAAGCCGAAGCGGCCGATGCCGCGCTTATCGCCCAGCGCTTTCAGCAGCGCCTCGCCCAGCGCCAGGCCGGTGTCTTCCACCGTGTGGTGATCGTCGATATAGAGATCGCCTTTCACCTCAATATTCATGCGGAAGCCGCCGTGGGTGGCGATCTGATCCAGCATATGGTCAAAGAAGCCCACGCCGGTATTGAACTGGCTGTTGCCTTCGCGATCCAGCCAGACCTCTACTTTAATCTGTGTCTCTTTGGTGTTGCGGTTCACCAGCGCGTGACGATCGCGTTTGGTCAGCTGCTGCCCAATACCCTGCCAGTTAAGGCCTTCCTTAGAGTAGTGCAGCCCCTGAATGCCCATATTACTTGCCAGCTGCAGGTCGGTGGTGCGATCGCCGATAACATAGCTGTTAGCGGTATCCAGCACGCCTTCCGCCAGCCATGCCGTGACCAGTTTGGTTTTCGGTTTACGGCAGTCGCAGCCGTCTTCCGGCAGATGCGGGCAGATCAGCACGTCATCAAAGCGGATGCCCTGCGAGCTTAAAACCTGCATCATCAGCTGGTGCGGGCCGTCAAAATCCGCCTGCGGGAAGCTGGCGGTACCCAGCCCGTCCTGATTGGTGATCATCACCAGTCGATAACCGGCATTTTGCAGCGCCAGCAGGGCAGGGATCACGTCCGGCTCAAAGGCCAGCTTCTCCATGCGGTCAACCTGATAATCTTCCGGCGGTTCGGCGATAATCGTTCCGTCGCGATCGATAAAAAGAACTTTCTGGCTCATGCTTGCTCCATGGATGCGGACGCGCCGGATAACTTTTGCAGCGCGGAGATAACGCGGTCACACTCTTCAGCCGTGCCGACGGAGATGCGCAGGCAGCCCGCCAGTCCCGGCTGTTTGTTCTGGTCACGCAGAATAATGCCCTGATCCCACAAGGTTTTAAAGACCAGCGCGGAGTCAGTGAAGCGGGCCAGCACGTAGTTGGTCTCGCTGGGGAAAACTTTTTCCACGCAGCGGCAGTCGTGCAGATCGCTAATCAGCTTGTCACGCGTCGCCAGCAGCTCGTCGACGTGCTCTTTCATCAGGGCGACGCCCTGTTCGCTCAGCGCCTGGGCAGCGATATCGGCTACCGGCGTGGAAAGCGGATAAGGCGCGATAACTTTTAATAGCAGCGCAATAACTTCGGCGTTGGCCAGCGTAAAGCCGCAGCGCAGTCCGGCCAGCGCAAACGCCTTAGAGAGCGTACGCAGGATCACCAGGTGCGGATATTCCTTCAGCCAGCCGGTCAGCGTCGCCGTCGGGCAGAACTCTATATAGGCTTCGTCTGCTATCACCAGCGCCTTGCCGCGCGTCATCTCCAGCAGCTGGCGGATGGCCTCCGGCTTCACCAGGTTGCCGGTAGGATTGTTCGGGCTGCACACGTAGACCAGCTTCACGTCGTCAAGTTTTTCAGCAATGGCGGACAGGTTAAGCTGCCAGCCCTCCTGCACGGGCACGGTGCGGTATTCCACGCCCAGCGTTTCGGCGCTGACGCTGTACATGCCGTAGGTCGGCGGACAGAACAGCACGGCGTCTTTGCCCGGCTCGCAAAATGCGCGCATCAGCAGCTCGATGCCTTCGTCCGCGCCACGGCTGACCAGCACCTGCTCAGGCGACAAACCCGCATAGGCCGCATAGCGCTCAATTACGGCTTTCGGCTGGCACTCGGGATAGCGGTTCAGCGTCTGCTGACGGAGGTCGAACGGCACCGCCAGCGGATACTCATTGGCGTTGAGCCAGACATCGCCGCTGCCGCCAAGACGACGAGCGGACTGATAGGGCGTCAGCTGGCGCACGTTGGCGCGGGCGAGATCTTCAATCTTGCTCATTGCTTCTCCTTCAGCGCGGCAACGCGCAGCGTCACGGCGTTTTTGTGGGCGGTCAGCTGCTCGGCGGCGGCCAGGGTTTCAATGGTCGGCGCCAGATTTAAAAAGCCCTGCGGCGTCAGCTCCTGCACCGTCATCCGCTTCTGGAAATCGGCCAGACCCAGGCTCGAACAGGTCGCCGTAAAGCCATAGGTCGGCAGCACGTGATTGGTGCCGGAGGCGTAATCGCCGGCGGACTCCGGCGACCAGTCGCCCAGAAATACGGAACCGGCGCTGGTGATGTCTGCAACCAGATCGCGCGCCTGGCGCGTCTGGATAATCAGGTGTTCCGGCCCGTAGCGGTTGCTGATTTCAACGCACTGCGCCAAATCTTTCGCCACGATCAGGCGGCTGGCGGCCAGCGCCTGACGAGCCGTTTCGGCGCGCGGCAGGCTGGCCAGCTGCTTTTCTACCGCGTCGGCGACCGCTTCGGCCATCTGGCGATCGGGCGTCAGCAGGATCACCTGCGAATCGGGGCCGTGCTCCGCCTGAGAAAGCAGATCGGAGGCGACAAAATCCGGCGTGGCTGCACCATCCGCAATCACCAGCACCTCGGAAGGGCCGGCAGGCATGTCGATCGCCGCGCCGTCAAGACGCTGGCTGACCTGACGTTTCGCTTCGGTCACCCAGGCGTTGCCCGGCCCGAAGATTTTATCGACCTTCGGCACGGATGCGGTGCCCAGCGCCATGGCGGCGATAGCCTGCGCGCCGCCGACCTGAAACACCTCCTGCACGCCACACAGCTTAGCGGCATATAAAATTTCGTCGGCGATCGGCGGCGGCGAGCAGAGCACCACGCGCTTGCAGCCGGCAATGCGGGCGGGAGTCGCCAGCATCAGCACGGTAGAGAAGAGCGGGGCAGAGCCGCCGGGAATATACAGGCCGACGGACGCCACGGGGCGGGTGATCTGCTGACAGCGCACGCCGGGCTGGGTTTCAATATCCACTTCCGGCAGCTTTTGCGCCTGGTGAAATTTATCGATATTGGCCACCGCCACCGCCATCGCCTGTTTGACCTCATCGCCAAGCCGCGCTGACGCCGCCTCTATCTCTTCGCTGGTGACGCGCAGCGCCTCAACTTCGGTCTTGTCAAAAGCGGCGCTGTAGTAGCGCAACGCCTCGTCGCCTTCCGCTTTTACCTTTTCCAGGATAGCGCGCACGCTGGCGGTAATGTTTTCAGAAGCGGAGATAGCCGGACGAGTCAGCAGCACCTGCTGTTCTTCGGCGCTGCACGCCTGCCAGTCAATCGGGGTCATCATCGCTTACTCCATCATCTTCTCAATAGGCAGCACAAGGATGGAGCTGGCGCCCAGCGCTTTCAGTTTCTCCATCGTTTCCCAGAACAGCGTTTCGCTGCTCACCATGTGCATGGCGACGCGGCTCTTGTCGCCCGCCAGCGGCAGAACGGTTGGACGCTCCGCGCCCGGCAGCAGAGCGATGATATCTTCCAGACGCTCGCTCGGCGCGTGCAGCATGATGTACTTGGATTCACGTGCCTGGATGACACCCTGAATGCGGGTCATCAGCTTGTCGATTAGCTCCTGCTTGGCGGCAGGCATTTCGCCGTCGCGCTGGATCAGACAGGCTTTAGAGCGGTAAATAACTTCGACTTCACGCAGGCCGTTGGCTTCCAGCGTCGCGCCGGTGGAAACCAGGTCGCAAATGGCGTCGGCCAGGCCGGCGCGAGGTGCCACTTCGACGGAGCCGTTCAGCAGGCAGGATTTAAAAGCGACGCCCTGTTTGTCGAGATACTTTTTCAGCAGGTGAGGATAAGAGGTGGCGATACGGGCATTTTGCAAACACTGCGGGCCGGTATATTCATCATCAACCGACATTGCCAGCGACAGGCGGCAGCCGCCGAAATCAAGACGGCGCAGCAGGGCATAACGAGGATCTTCGCCCTGCGCGCGGCGGGTCAGCAGCTCTTCTTCCAGCACGTTTTCGCCGATAATGCCCAGGTCCACGACGCCATCCATCACCAGCCCCGGAATATCGTCATCACGCACGCGCAGGATGTCGATCGGCATGTTCTCGGCAAAGGCGATCAGACGCTGCTGCTGCAGGTTGATTTTGATGCCGCAGCGGGCCAGCAGCTCGCGTGATTCATCGCTTAAACGGCCTGATTTCTGCATAGCTATGCGTAAACGTTTGTTATCTAACATCGGTGCTTATCCTCTTTTCCTGTCTGCTCGATTTAACCGGCCAGCGTTGTTCATCCTTTCAGGCCCGGGCCTGCGCCCATAAAAAAAGCCCCCGGAAGGCGATCTTCCGGGGGCTTTTTTTGCGTTCTGCACCGCTGGAAGATCTGAATGTCTCCCAGCACACATCGCCTGAAAGACTAGTCAGGATGATGGTGATGATGGTGGTTGAACTGAACGCGTGTCATAGTCTTCTCAAATAGGGTTGAATGATTATTCATTTCGTGACCAATAACCTAACTCAGGACAAATGTCGGGCGCAACACTTTTTTATCATTGATGACAGATAAAAAGGCTTAACCGATTGTTGTTGACGAAAGGCTGGCGTAGTTTTAGGGCATGGTTGAGAAAGCAGGGAACAAAGATGAAAAAAGTGGCGATTGTAGGACTGGGCTGGCTGGGGATGCCGCTGGGGCTGGCGATGACGGCGCGAGGCTGGCGGGTCACCGGCAGCAAAACCACGGCTGATGGCGTGGAGGCGGCGCGCATGTGCGGGCTGGAAAGCGTGCTGCTGACGCTGACGCCGGAACTGGAGTGCGACCCCGACGATCTTGACGCGCTGCTGGACGTGGAGGCGTTGGTCATCACCTTACCTGCCAGCCGCACGGCGGAGGGCGGAGAAAATTATCTGCTGGCGGTTCAGCAAATCGTGGACAGCGCGCTGGCGGCAAACGTGCCGCGCATTGTTTTTACCAGTTCCACCTCTGTTTACGGCAGCGGAAACGGCGAGATGAATGAAGACAGCCCGCTTGAGCCGGTTACGGTAGCGGGTAAGACGCTGAAAGAGCTGGAAACCTGGCTACATAATCTGCCGGGCACCTCGGTAGATATTCTGCGGCTGTCCGGCCTGGTGGGGCCGCAGCGGCATCCGGGCCGCTTCCTGGCGGGTAAAACCGATTTAGGCGACGGCTCACACGGCGTTAATCTGGTGCACCTTGAAGATGTGGTTGCCGCTATTATCCTGCTGCTGGAAAACGGCGAAGGTGGAAGAACTTATAACCTGAGCGCGCCGCATCATCCTGCCCGCAAAGATTTTTATCCGGCGGTTGCCCGCCAGCTGGGGCTGACGCCGCCGACGTTTCTTGCAGATACGGGCGGCGGGGAAGGCAAGATTATTGACGGTAGCCGCATCTGTAAAGAGCTGGGGTTCCGCTATCGCTATGCGGATCCGGGAAAGATGCCGGTTAGTTAGTGATTAACTCGTTAGCAGCCAAAGAGAGGGGTAAGTATTTTATACTTTTACTCCTCTAATAATTTGCTACAAAAGGGGAAATTGCGTGGCCGCTTTTGCTAATTACAAAACATAGCGTAAAAATTTTATCTTTCTGCCCATAAAAATCAGAGCAAAAGAAAGTGAAAAAATAACCACCGTATTTACTAAAGGATCGATTATAGCTCTACCATGAAGCAGTAGACCTTTCTGTTCTATAATTAAATAAATGATCCAATGGGAAAGATATATGCCAAAAGAGCACTCGCCAGCTTTATAAATGAAATTGCGAAGGCTGGGTGAAATGAATTTGAAATTTATGTTCATTAGGGTGTTAAATAAAATAAAAGAGGAGATAAAAACCAGGGCGGTGGTAAAACCATAGAGTAACTCATCCGGTGCGCCCGTAACGTCCGAAGTTTTTACATTAAGCAAAAGATTTATGCCAATGATTGCAATATAGGACATTATCCCGAGCCTGATATTTATTTTCTTGTAAAAATATGGAAATGCAATCCCATATACCAACAGCGCAGGTAAAGTCATATTAAAGTGACTCAGGCCCGATATGAACTTATAATCACCACTCATTATTCTGGATAGCGGTATAAATGTAGGTGCGATAATCGAGAAGAAAAAGATAATATAAAAAAGATGGCGGAATTTTTCTTTATCATCATCGAAAAATATTTTCTTTAACGCGGGAAGAAGAAGAATGTAGCCAATAAATGATGGGATAAACCATAAGTGAAAGGCCGTGTTATCCCCAGCTAATTTTTTGAAAAATTCTGCAATGCTGGTACCGCCAGAGTAAATATAGTAGATACATGACCAGGTAATATAGGGAAGCCCAAGCCGAATCAGTTTCTGCTTCCAGTTCTTTTGGGAGTTACTATTGAAGGTAATGTAGGCAGTAATAATGAAAAATATGGGTACACAAAATCGCGTTGCCGTATAATAGATATGGTTAAAAATCCAGGCTGTATAATTTGTTCTCATCAAACTGCTATCATAAAAATGTGACATTGACATATGAATAAGAATAACGGCCAGAATAGCAATAAAGCGAAGTAACTCAATGTTGAAGTTTTTAGAATAACTCATTTAAGTACCCTGTAAGCATCATATCCATCATCCTGAACAGATTCACGGCATTCATGATCTTGTGTCCGCATTCTGTAATCATCAAAAGGAATGTCACAATTCGCTTTCAGAGTATTAATTAAATTGTTGCTTTTATGCAACTAAAATCATCAGTTTTATTTATGTTTTTTCTGGGGGCATCACACCAGGGTACCTGTTTGGTACCTAAACAGGCTATGGTCACAGCGCTAAAGCATGGATGAGGGTAAAAGTGTAGGAAAGCTTCGGTGGTAAAAATATTTTATTCTTAAGGTGTTATAGGATTATGTATCTGTATCCAGAACGATACTGCACCCTTATAAGATTATAAAGGTGCAGTGTTTATCATTTGTTATAAGGGCTCAGCTGCGGGCCTATTTTAACGATCATAACGCCGTCATGGAGGAAAACAGAACCACGATTTGGCCAGGCAGGCAGTTCGTCACCGAATTTTGAAGCGCGAGCGACCTCTTCGGCATCAGGGTGAACAAAATCCGCGATGTTAGCGCTTTTCAGCCAGGCATATATTCTGCTGTTATTACCGCCATCCCATTCAAAGAAAGAAGCACCAAAGGCGTCTGCGCAAGCAAGACGCCAGGCGTTGGCAGGAGTATAGCTACCGTAAAAAAACACTGGCGTTTTTTTAATGTCAAAATCGGGATACTTACTATAAATGGTATCAATAATCTGTAATGAAAAATGGGCATCAGCCTCTCTGGCCATGTAGTCGCTATAAAATAATTTATTTGATGAGATCGCCCCGCTAATGAGAAAAATCGCAGGGATACACGATATAAAAATTTTGTGCCGATCCAAAATAAATCCTGTCGAAACCAGTACTGCGGCAAACAGTCCTGCGAAGATTACCGGCGCCTGAATCATTGTTCTGGGTGGTAACCATGCGCCGAGGATAACATTCATGATAAAACATGAAGCGATAGTCACGATGCACAGGGTTAAAATAAGAAAGAATTGTGATCTTTTTCTTAGAGCAAGGAGGCAGATGGCCATCATCCAAAATAGAGTAAAAGGTAACGCATTCATACCGAATGGGGCATTGAATGTGAAGCAGTTATAGATATAGCTGCCAACAGTGAAAATAATCTCGCCTGGCGATAGTTTACCCCAACCTATCATGGAGGTTAGATAGCTGGAAGTAGGAATATTATAATAATAAGCACAGAGTTTAGATAACAGTGAATTAAGAATTAACGCAACCAGCGTAAGCCCTATATATATGGCTGTTTTTTTTACCAGTTGAGATAATTCTGTTTCTTTTCTGATCGCCAATATGGTAAATCTAACACAGAGTAAAGAGGCTGCAAATAAAAAAACGGATTGATAAATCGAAAGAGAAGCAATTGTCAGTACAATAAATTGCACATAGCCTTTCAGGCGATGAGCATCAAGGGTGAAGAGGGAGAGTGTTGAGAAAAGGATTGACAGAGCTACTGTATCTGACTGATTGCTAAATTGAATTTGATAAGCCAGTTGGGGTAAAGCAGCCAGCATAACAATGTATGCCGCAGACTGATATTTATTTAGTTTAAGATACAAGGCAGAAAGCACGGCTGCAACAGATAAAAAAATTAGACACAGGGCCGTAGTAAAAAAAGGAACAAAGGGCTCAGGTAATAAATAGTGTCTGATTAAAGCATGCCCCCACCGGCCCAGCATCATTGTCTGGGTGAAATTATCAAAAAACTCTTCATCAATAGAAAGAGTGAAGTGCGTCAGTTCAAATCCATACACTAATACGTAGGAGAAAAGCGCTATAAAAAAAAGATTTTTATAATGATTTAGCTCTGTAAGTGCTGAACTATTTTTATCTTTGGACAGGATCGTATTCATCATGTGCCTTTTATTTTTTACCGGACTTAATAGAGTTTTTGATTATGTATCTTGGACGTTGTTTGGTTTCAATATAAATCCTTCCAATATATTCACCTAAGACGCCAATGCCTACGAGCTGTACGCCACCCAGGAAAAGAATGGAAACCAGTAAAGAGGGATAACCGGCAACACTGTTTCCCCAAACCACTTTATCTACTATCATCCAGAGGCCATAGAGGAACGATAACATGGCAACTATAAATCCGATATAGGTCCACATTCTCAACGGGATGGTTGAGAATGAGGTTATCCCTTCAAGAGCAAGATTCCATAACTTCCAACCGTTAAACTTTGTTTTACCGGCAACACGGTCTGCCCGTATGTATTCTACAATTTCCGTTTTGCCTCCAACCCAGCTCAGAATCCCTTTCATAAAAAGGTTTTTTTCCTGCAGCAGCTTGATATTTTCTACTATTTCCCGCGTCATCAAACGGAAGTCACCTACGTTTTCTTCAATCATAGGCGAACTTATTTTATTATGTAATTTATAAAACCATTCGGCCGTTTTCCGCTTTATATGGCCATCAGAACTTCTGTCGATGCGCTTTGCCAATACTACATCGGCGCCCGCTTGCCATTTTTCTATCAGCATTGGAATAACTTCGACTGGATCCTGCAGATCGACGTCTATTGGAATAATGGCGTCACCTGTCGCAGACTCCAAACCGGCAAACAATGCGGGTTCTTTACCAAAGTTACGGATAAAAGAAATATGTTTTACAAGACTATCCTTTGCTTCAAGATCGTTTAACACGCGCTCCGTATTATCATGGCTACCGTCATTTATAAAAACCATCTCAACTTCATAATTTTCTAGCGCAGTTAAATCCCGCACGGCAGCATAAAAAAGCGGAATGGCTTCTTCTTCATTGAATACAGGAACAATTAAGGAAATCTTCAAATCTTCCTCCTAAATATAAATAGCTTTGAATAAGCAAAGCCGCAAAATAAACTTATGGCAGAGAAGGCGAGCAGGGTAATAACGGCAGGTGCATGCATTTTATCGGCGCTCCAGCCTACAATGGCTGCCATTGCACCCATAAAAGCTACATAAAGCAGGTAGCGTGAAGTGGTAGCTTCAGCGTTGAAAGTCCATTTTGCATTTGCAATAAAGGAAAATGTTACTGCCACACAAAACGCTGTTAAATTAGCCAATGACTGTTTCGGATAAAAAGCGTAGACGACAGCAAATACTATCCAGTGGATGAGAGTATTAATAACGCCCACGGAGGCGTATCTGGCAAACAACTTAAGCATTGTGCTACCCAAAAATCAAAGAGTTCGATCTTGCCATTCTGTCACTGTTATAGCAAGGATTCGTAATGGCATTTGCAGGATCATGTCAGTAAGTTGTTTAAGCAGTCTGCCGCCACGCTTAGGTTTTAATGATGGTTGTTAAAATTGCCAATTCCGTGCCTGACTGAATGCCAGGCGGTAAGAAGACAAAATTTCATTTTGTCTGGCGAAGTAGGATTTAGTGTTGAAGGCGCAATTGTAGGTGTCTGTTGAACATGGCTGCGCCTCTGGGATGCTGACAAGTAATCCCTTTGGAAAGTATCAAACCCCCAATCTGTCCCTCAACGCATACCAGGCGGCGCCCAGCGCCGTCAGAGGCGCGCGCAGGCGGCGACCGCCCGGGAAAGGCAGATGCGGCAGGCGGGCGAACGCATCGAAGCGTTTTGGCTCGCCCTGCAACGCTTCACAAACCAGCTTGCCCGCCAGATGCGTCCAGGTCACGCCGTGCCCGCTGTCGCCCTGCATATAGTAAACGCCGTTTTCCAGCCTGCCGATCTGCGGCATACGGGACAGCGTCAGCAAAAAGTTCCCGCTCCAGGCATAATCAAATTTTATTCCTTCCAGCTGTGGAAAGGTCTTTAGCAGCCTGGGCCGGATCAGCTCGTGGATGTTGCCCGGCTCGCGCGCGCCATAGCTCACGCCGCCGCCATACAGCAGGCGGTTGTCGGCCGTCAGGCGATAGTAATCCAACAGATAGTTACGGTCTTCTACACAGTAGTTGTCCGGCAGCAGCGCCAGCGCCTTATCGCGTGAGAGCGGTTCCGTGACGACGATCTGCGAGCTACAGGGCAGGCTTTTGCTCGCCAGTCTGGGTTCCAGCTGCGGCGCCAGATAGGCATTACCGGCAAAAATAACGTATTTAGCCAATACGCTACCCTGAGCCGTCCTGACGCGATGCGGCGTGCCGTAGGTCACGGCGGTCGCCTCTGACTCCTCATAAATCCTGCCGCCGTGACGGCGAATCGCCTCCGCTTCGCCCAGCGCAAGATTAAGAGGATGCAGATGACCGCCGCTGCGATCCAGCAGGCCCCCGACATAGCGTTCGCTGGCGATTTTACGCCGGATGCCCAGCTCGTCCAGCAGCTCCAGCTGATGATTGCCATAGTGCTGCCAGCGTTGGTGCTGCTGCTTTAAATGGCTAAACTGACGGCTGTTAAGCGCGGCAAAAACGCCGCCCGGCCGGTAGTCGCAGCTAATGGCGTAGCGATCGATACGGTCGCGGATCGCCGCTGCGCCTTCAAACATCATGCTGCCCAGCAGCCGTGCGCTTTCTTTGCCGTAGCGGCGCTCAATAACGTCAATATCACGGCTGTAGGAGTTAACCACCTGCCCGCCGTTGCGGCCGCTGGCGCCAAAGCCAACCCTGGCCGCTTCCAACACCACCACGTCATAACCCGCTTCGGTAAGGTAGAGCGCCGAGGAAAGGCCGGTAAAACCGCCGCCGATGATGCAGACGTCGCAGAGAATATCATCCGCCAGCCGCGGCCAGCGGTCATGAGGATTGGCCGTAGCGGCGTAATAGCTCTGCACATGTTCCATAGCTTTCTCCAACAAAAAGCGCGACGCGGCGTCAACTGGCGATCAAAAGGTGGTTGGGGTATGCGCGCTGACGATCCGGCAGGGCTGCGCAGAGGTGTTATTAAAGCTGTGGGGATGGCCGGTATCGATAACGTAGCTTTGGCCAGCCCGAAGCTGATAGCGCTGGCCGTCGACGGTTAAGGTGATTTCGCCTTCCAGCAGCGTGCCGATCTCTTCGCCCTGATGACGAATTTTTTCGGTTGTCGCGCCGGGTTCATAGGTTTCTAACATCATCGCCAGCGTCCGCTCGGGGCTGCCGTTATGGATCAACCGCAGCGATACCCCCTGGCTGCCAATATCAATCAGCTCGTTTGCCTCTATTACCACCTTTGGCCTGGCAGGCTGGACCGGCTCGGAAAAGAATTCGGAAAGGGAGAGGCCATAAACTTTTAACAGCTTCTGTAATGTACCGACGGCGGGACTGACCTTGTCCTGCTCGATAGTGCTGATGGCGCTGTGCGTCAGGCCGGAAAGCTCGGCCACGCGCCGCTGCGACAGGCCCTGCTGCTGGCGGATTTCAGCCAGGCGACGGCCGGGGGCCAGAGAAATATCGCTCATCGACGGGTTTCCTTTTGCTGCCGAAAAAACGCACGTAAAGGCGTTAATAAATAGTCTTCCTTAAGGTCAAAGCCAGCATACCCGGTTGGGTTTTGCCATGCCGGGCAGGCATCGGGAAGCGCCGTCGTCAGGGCCTGTTTGCTGAGGCTTGCCTGATACATTATTACGTCAATCAAGGGGTTGTTCGAAATAATGCCCATCCCAACTCTCCGTCCGGTTTTAGTGAGCGCGGAAAGGCAGGACGGATCCGTGCCTTATCCAGCCAATCTGGCACTCTGCAAGGCAATATGCAAAAGATTTTGCCTGGAAAATAAACTCTGTCATAACATTTGCCGCGCTGAATAGTTGACGCTATGTTAAGAAGGCGGCGCTTATTTTGAGCGGCGCGCAAACATCAGACTGAGCGAAGGCGGGTGGCATCATGACCAATATCGTCGAAGTGGAAGATTTTACGCGGCATGGCGAGCGAACCAGCGCGTTCCAGCTTGAAGTAGAAACTTATCTGGAACGCTATCCTGAAACACAGCATGTTGATGTTCTGCTTAATGATTTAAACGGTGTTTTTCGCGGCAAACGCCTCCCGATCGGCAGTTTGCTCAGGCTGGAAAAAGGCTGTTATTTTCCCGCTTCCGTCTATGCCATGGATATTCTCGGCAACACGGTGGAAGAGGCCGGACTTGGCCAGGCGCTGGGTGAACCGGATAATATCTGCTTTCCCGTCGAAGGCACGCTGACTCCCTCCGCAACCGATCCGCAGCGCCTGGCGCAGCTTTTGCTGACCATGCGTAATCAAGATGGTACTCCCTTTGACGTTGAACCCCGGAATGTCCTGAATCACCTTTGGCAGCAGTTGCGCAATCGGGGGTTATTTCCGGTGGTAGCGGTAGAGCTGGAGTTCTATCTCGTCGATAAAAAACGCGATGCGGAAGGCGCCATTCAGCCGCCGTGCTCGCCGGGCAGCGACGATCGTAACCGGCAAAGCCAGGTTTATTCGGTTGATAATCTCGACTGTTTTGCCGCCGTGCTCAATGATATCGACAGGCTGGCCAGACTGCAGGGTATTCCGGCCGACGGCGCGCTGGCGGAAGCCTCGCCAGGCCAGTTTGAAATCAATCTGCGCCATACCCGCAACGTGCTCAGCGCCTGCGATCATGCCGTGCAGCTGAAGCGGCTAATCCGTCAGGTGGCAGAAAATCACGGGATGAACGCTACCTTTATGGCAAAACCCTACGAGGCCTGGGCCGGTAGCGGAATGCACGTTCATATCAGCCTGCTGGACGCCGCCGATCATAACGCCTTTATCACCGATGACGGCAGCGATTCGCCCCTGCTGAAGCGAGCGCTGGCCGGGATGATCGATCTGATGCCCGCCTCCATGGCGCTGCTGGCGCCTAACGTTAATGCCTATCGTCGCTTTTTACCGGAAGCCTTTGTGCCTCTACAGGCATCCTGGGGGCACAACAACCGTACGGTAGCGTTGCGTATTCCCTGTGGCGAAGCGGAAAACCATCGCGTGGAGTACCGCGTGGCAGGCGCGGATGCCAATCCTTATCTGGTGGTCGCCGCGGTGCTGGCGGGCATTCTGCACGGCATCGATAATCAGCTGCCGCTGCCGTCGGCCATTACCGGCAACGGCCATGAAGCCGACGGCAGACCGTTGCCGATCAGGCAAAGCGATGCGCTGGACGAATTTGCCCAAAGCTCTCCGCTGCAAAAGCTGCTGGGCGAGCGCTTTGGGTTTGTCTGGCACAGCTGCAAACATCATGAACTGATGCATTTTGAACGGCTGATCACCACCACCGAAATCGACTGGATGTTGAAAAATGCCTGACGTTTCCTGTAAAGAAATGGCGCAGAAAGGCTTTAAAAACTTGTATTCTGTCTTACAGCCTGGCAAAATATACGGACTGTAAATGAATAACCGACGCTTAACGCGCCGGTTATTTTTTTTGCACAAAAAAACGAAGCCAAAGAGGCCGGCTCAGCCGGACTGATACACACTGACAGTGTTTTTGAGGAAATAAAGATGGGGCAACACTTCATTACGCCGGCCGCAGCCGGTAAACATCTGCGCGACGACTACGGCGCAGCGGCAGCCGTCACCTTCACGCCTGCCTGCTTTACCTTCCCAAATCAGAACAACGCTCGCATAAAGCGAAGTTTCCCTGTGGTTCAACCCAGAAAGGTTGATGCTATGGGGAGGCTGAATCATGTCGCATAATTCCCAGACCGCCGCGCCGCGCGCGCACCTGAAAAAAACGCTGACTCTGATGCCTGTAGTGATGATGGGCCTGGCTTATATGCAGCCAATGACCCTGTTCGATACGTTCGGCATCGTTTCCGGCCTCACAGACGGTCACGTAGCAACCGCCTACGCCTTCGCGTTAATCGCAATCCTGTTTACTGCGCTGAGCTACGGCAAGCTGGTTCGCCGCTTCCCGTCTGCCGGCTCGGCCTATACCTATGCCCAAAAAGCCATCAGCCCGCACGTCGGCTTTATGGTGGGCTGGTCCTCGCTGCTGGATTACCTGATCATGCCGATGATCAATATCCTGCTGGCGAAAATCTATTTTGAAGCGCTGGTGCCGGGTGTCCCGTCATGGATATTCGTGGTGCTGCTGGTTGGTTTTATGACCCTTTCTAACCTCAAGGGCATTAAAACCGTCGCCAATTTCAACAGCATTATCGTGGTGCTGCAAATGGCGGTCATGGTGGCGATTACCGGTATGGTAATTTACGGCGTGTCCCATGGCGAAGGGGCCGGCACCCTGACCAGCAGCAAGCCGTTCTGGTCTGAGCAGGCGCACGTGGTGCCTATGATCACCGGCGCGACCATTCTGTGCTTCTCGTTCCTGGGCTTTGACGGCATCAGTTCGCTGTCGGAAGAAACCAAGGATGCGGGTCGAGTGATCCCGAAAGCGATCTTTTTGACCGCCCTGATTGGCGGCGTGATCTTTATCGTGGTTTCTTACTTCCTGCAGCTTTATTTCCCGGATATCTCGCGCTTTAAAGATCCGGACGCGTCGCAGCCGGAAATCATGCTCTACGTGGCGGGTAAAACCTTCCAGTTCGGCATTCTGATTTTCTCCTGCATCACCGTGCTGGCTTCCGGCATGGCGGCGCACGCGGGCGTTTCCCGCCTGATGTATGTGATGGGGCGTGACGGCGTGTTCCCGGAGCGCTTCTTCGGCTATATTCATCCGAAGCTGCATACGCCAGCGCTGAACGTATTGTTGGTAGGCGCTATCGCGCTTTCCGCCATTACCTTCGACCTGGTGACGGCGACGGCGCTGATCAACTTCGGCGCGCTGGTGGCCTTCACCTTTGTTAACCTTTCGGTGATCTCGCAGTTCTGGATCCGTGAAGGGCGCAACAAGACGCTGAAGGACAACATCAACTTCCTGCTGCTGCCGCTGTGCGGCGCGCTGACGGTGGGCGCGCTGTGGATCAATCTGGAAGAAAGCTCGATGATCCTCGGCCTGGTCTGGGGCGCAATTGGCCTGGTCTATCTGGCCGTGGTGACGCAGCGCTTCCGCAAACCGGTGCCGCAGTACACCGAAGAGCCGATGTAACCCAGCCCGCATTTAGCGTGGTGATGGGCTAAAAAGAAGGGCGCGGTTCTGTGAACCGCGCCCTTTTTAATTGCCGCTGCCCGTAGCCGAAAAATCAGGAAACCAGTTCGCGAGCGTAATCAAACAGCGCTTTCAGCTGCGTCATCTTCGCCTTATCGCCGTCGTACTGATTAAACAGCATCTCCAGCTCCTGCACATAGTTCTGCACGCGTTCCGGGCTGAGCGCCTCACGGCGATGCTGCAACCAGCGCTTTTGCTCGGCCTCATCCAGCGTGCCGGGGAAGTTGCGCGCCCGAAAGCGGAACAGCAGCTTCTCAATACGCTTATCGTTAAAGGTCAGATCCAGCGCGGGCAGGTTTTCCGGCGTCGTTTGCCGGATAATATTCATGGCGCTGCGATCGGCGTCGCTGAAAAAGCCGTCGTAGAGCTGGGCGTCCACATCGTCAGAAGCCACAAACGGCTCCGCTTCTGCATAGAGCGCCACCACTTTTTCACGCGCCTCCGGGTGCTGACGCAGCAGCGCCAGATTATCCAGGCAGCGCTGACGATCGATCCCCAGACGCTCCGCATCTTCCGGGCGTAACGTATTGGCCGGTGCGACGACCGGACATTTATTGATATGCACCAGCTTGATCGGTACGGGGGCGGCATCGCCCAAATCTTCCCGGCGCGTGTAGAGTCTCTCACGCAGCGCATCGGCATCCAGCGCCAGGAGCGGAGAAATATCCTGGGCCAGATCGCAGGTAATCAGCGCGTTTTTATTGGTGGGATGCCAGGCGAGCGGGGCGATCCAGCTGGTATTGCCGCGCTGGGCGCCAAACATGCCGGAGATGTGCATCAGCGGCTTCATCTGCGGAATATCGATAAGCGTCATAATTTTCTGCTTGTTGCGATGGCTGAACAGAAAATCATACAGGCGCGGCTGCTTCTCTTTTACCAGCTTTGCCATAGCGATGGTTGCGTAAACATCGGACATCGCATCGTGCGCGTTTTCGTGCGCCACGCCGTTGGCTTTGGTCAGATGTTCCAGGCGAAAGCTGGGAAAGCCGTCGTCATTTTCCGGCCACTCGATACCTTCCGGCCTCAGCGCGTAGCAGGCGCGCATCACGTCCAGCAAATCCCAGCGGCTGTTGCCGTTCTGCCAGCTCCAGCCGTAAGGATCGTAAAAGTTGCGGTAGAGCAGATTGCGCGTGACCTCGTCGTCGAAACGGATATTGTTATAGCCGACGATGCAGGTATTGGGCTCGCTAAACAGCTGGTGAATACGCTGGGTGAAAGCGGCCTCGTTCATGCCTTTGGCTTTCGCCAGCTGCGGCGTAATGCCGGTGATCATCACGGCTTCCGGCTGCGGCAGATAGTCGTCTGCAGGCTGGCAGTAGAACACTTCCGGTTCGCCAATAATGTTAAAATCCATATCGGTGCGGATGCCGGCAAACTGCGCAGGGCGGTCCAGCGATGGGCTTTTCCCGAAAGTTTCGTAGTCGTGGAAAAGGAACGTAGGTTGATTGCTTTCGTTTTTCACTGTTTATCTCGGTTCACTTCTGTTTGTTGATGTGCTGAAAGCGCAAGGCTTTAGTGCTCCATTATGGTCTGATTTGCTCGCGGGCGCAGTTGCCAGCCTGACAGCTATCAATCGTTTACCAATCGTGCAACCTCACTCAATCAAGGTACGAACGCATCGATATAACAACGTGGCTAAATTCAATCTTACATGGTAAACCATAATCAGGCAGTCCTGAAGCGACGAATGCAAACAGATACGATCAAAACAGACTGTTAAAAATAAATATATGAAAATTAACTTATCAAGGAAAAATTTGCAATATCATTATTTTCATAGCAAAGAGTTATTGTGGTAAAAACTCTTTGCTTGTTCTACAGAGAGATTTAATTTTATAAAAGGAGGTTGCAGTAGCCCGGATTTATAACCGTGTTTGGGCTGGCAGGCTGACTTAAAAATTTGTCAAACCTCTCAGGGTTATAGTCCTGCAAAAATCCTGTCTTTAAAATTTTGGGTTTCGAAGTTAACTGGTCGTCACTGCTAAAATAATGAAATTCATTTAATGAATTGATGATATTATGAGTGCCTTCACAGGTGAAAATATTTACTCCCTTTTTATAAATCTCATAGTTAAGCAGACAGGTTGAAAGGGTAGATATTCCGTATTCGCAATAGGGGATAAGATCATCTGTGCAGTCCAGACCATGAAAATAGATATCTTCCTTAATGCCATATATATGAATGTTTTCCGGGAGATGCTCACGTAAAGCAGAAGTATAAGTGTCAGCATTTAATTCTGCAGGATGCGGAGACCAGATAAACATATGATTAGAATTTTTCTTAGCAAAGGAAAATACAGAGCTATAAAATTTACGCTTATCTTCTAATGAGTACAAATACCAGTTTGTATTACTGCTAATTAATGTAAAAGAGGGTAGTATACGTTTTTTAAATAGATTTTTCTTCATCGTTGGAGGATAACCAATTCCGTCCTCGCCATACCATTTTACGCGGTTTCTTGTTATGGGAGGAAGATTGATGCCTATACCATCGTAGTAAGATGTTATGTCTAAAGTGGCAGCGTCATCAATAAGATTATAGCCGGTTTGAAAAAGACCGTGCGGTACTTCATAAATTGCTATGTTGCTATCTATTGCTGTTCTGATTATTTTTTTATAAATTTCTGGCGCATTAATACTAATGTGGGGAATAAAGCAAACGAGTTTATTAAAAGCAGGAAGCATAGCAGAAACAGTTACAGCATTGTTTACCAATCTATATGAGTGGCTTTCTTCTGATGGAGTATTCTGATATCCATCATAGTAAATGAAAGATGTAAACCTGCTGTTTTCAGCCATGATCTTTGCCATGTTATAATGAGATGAATTGAGTGGCAAATATAATACATGATCTGTAGACTGACTTAGTGGGTCATATTCAGAAAAATTAGCTATAATGTTTCTTTTCATTTTAACTCCTTGCTTTTATACGACCTGTAGCTATAAAGAAAAATTCGCTAAGGCATTATGGTAAGCTTTCATACCGGTTTCAAAAGTTCTTTCCGGATTTGCTATTAAGTATGCAAGCCGATCGTACCATTCTTGTTCATTACTGCACAGCCAACCGTCGTTGTCATCCTCAATCGTGTTCACAAATTCAGTAGCTGTAGAAGCGATAACAGGGACTCCCTGAGAAGCGGCCTCAATAAATTTAATATTTGATTTAGCATTATTAAATTCACTGTTCTCTAATGGTACAAGCACAACGTGGTGCTCGCCAATAATATCCAGCATTTTTTGAAAGTGTTCATAACGGATATGTGTGGATGCAATGTTCAATGAACGAAAAAGCAATGACTGATCCTTTAATTGGCCCATGAAATTTATTTCAAATTTTCCTGGGTGTTTTTGCGCTAATTTTGTCAATACACCACTAATAATACTATAATCTTTAAGGTGTGTTGCAGTACCGGAAAGATATAAAATCTTTAGTTTTAATTCAGCTTTGATGTTAGCATTTTTATCGCTTCTTCTTGCATTATTAAAGTAACTTTTTGGTAGTTTATTTTTAATGATTGTGTATTTCTTTATGGAGGATTTGTATGTATCGGCAATCTTTTGCGTTGTACAGGTTAGCTCATCTGCTCTGATAAGTGCAGCAGAATTTAAAACTAAATCTGTGCGTAATGTATTGTAATTAGCTAAGCCTGAGCGAATTCCGCCTTTTTCATCTACATATTCGGGGAGCATAAGGTCATCAATATCAAATGTGATTTTGACATTTAAATAATAACAAAGCGTATACAGGTAAATGTTTTTTTCGCTATGGACTGGCCTGATAAAGACAACCTCACGAGCTGAGAAAATGGCTGCTACAAGATCCGTTATTTTTGAATGGTAGGGTACATTTAAAGATTCTGGCTCATTTACCATACGAAACAGGACGCGATAAAGGAATATACCGTTATCAGGCTGCATGTCTGAAATATAAACCTTTTTTCCTTCTGTCAATTGAGATGCCACATGTCTCTCTGAGATTTTGGGCGCATAGAAAACTCGCCCCTCTTTTTCACCATGGTTATAATAGTGATCTACAGCACAAGCGCCTGCTTCAAGAACATCAGGATAAGAAGAAAAGTACTTATCACTATCCAGTATGATTTCTTTTATTTTATAAAGTTCCAGGTCAGGGCGGAAAGCCTGAAGTGTGGACAGAAAGTTTTGTTCTATTATAACTTCATGTCGCTTTTTATTTAGCCATCTAAAGGTAGGTTTCATAAGGTACCTAGCTTTTTAGTTAATAAAGGAGGTTATTCTATCTCATTTTTTTTGATTACACAATGCAGGTCATTTAAACGTCTTCACCGTATATATAAAGGAGCAATGTTAGTTGTTTTATTAAGTAACGATCGATATTGCAACCTGTGTTTTCTAAATTTCTCTTTAGTTTTTTCACATGAAAATAATAATGGTTGTAATAAATAAATTTATTGAAATTAATTGAGAGGAATATGCCTGCTTACGCCTGCGGATTAGTAGAGCCCAGGGCGTTAATTTCAATTAAACACATTTTAGTGCGTGGGTATTATTCACTCTTGTAAATATCATTTCAGGTAATAATAAAAATGTATCATGTTTAGGGGCAATAACCATCCTGATTTAATTTTAGTAATGATGGAAAATTCACCAGAATGGCATGGTGAAATGAATTAATATTTTCTTGCACTTTTTTAATACGTTACGACGGCGGATCCCGTACAACAGGCTGTTTTTTTCCAGTCTATTGAGGATTTACCGTTGAAGAAGCGTCAGCTTGCAAGTATCAGCCTGGTTCTGGCCGTGGTCGCCGTAGCCCATGCTGAAGATAACCCCTTAGCTTTTCCCCTGACCGCGCCCGCTATCGACGCCGCTTCCTGGGTGCTGATGGACGCCACGACCGGTCAGGTGCTGACGCAGGGCAATGCCGACGAACGCCGTAATCCGGCCAGCCTGACCAAGCTGATGACGGGCTACGTGGTGGATCGTGCTATCGACAGCAAACGCATCAGCCGCGACGACATGGTCACCGTGGGTAAAGATGCCTGGGCCGCCGGTAATCCCGTGTTTAAAGGGTCTTCGCTGATGTTTCTTAAGCCCGGCGAGAAAGTCTCGGTACGCGATCTGAGCCGCGGCGTCATCATTGATTCCGGTAACGACGCCTGCGTGGCGCTGGCGGATTATGTGGCGGGCAGCCAGGCCGCTTTTGTCGGGCAGATGAACCAGTATGTGGTTAAGCTTGGCCTTAAAAACACCCATTTTGAAACGGTCCACGGCCTGGATGCGCCGGGACAGTACACCACGGCTGGCGATCTGGCTAAGCTGTCACGCGCCATTATCTCCGGCGAGCCGGATTTTTATCAGATGTACAGTGAGAAATCGCTGACGTGGAACGGTATTACCCAGCAGAATCGTAACGGTTTGTTATGGGATAAAACGCTGCACGTCGACGGCCTGAAGACCGGCCACACCGAAAGCGCGGGTTTCAATATCATTGCCTCCAGCGTGGACGGCCAGCGCCGACTGATCGCCGTGATCATGGGCGGTAAAAGCCCTAAAGGGCGCGAAGAGCAGGCGCGCAAGCTGCTGATCTGGGGACAGAACAATTTTGATACCGTGCAGCTGTTCCATGCTGGTAAAGAGATCGGCCATGAGAATGTCTGGTACGGCAATCCGCATCAGATAGCCGTAGGCAGCGATAAAGATGTTTATCTCTCCTTGCCTCGTGAAGACGTCAAAAAAATCAAGGCCAGGTACGTCATTGACCGCAAGGATCTTGAGGCGCCGCTGAAGCTGCATGAGCAGGTCGGGACTATCCAGCTGGTGGATGGCGACAAAGAGCTGGCCTCTTACCCGTTGGTTACGCTGAAACCGGTGGAAAAAGCGGGCGTGATTACCCGCATTACCGACTACATCAAACGCAAGCTGTAACCCCTGATGGCGATCCGCAACGGGTCGCCATTTTGCCTGTTTGTTGAGCTGCTGTTGCACCACTGTTATCGTGAGACGGCAATACGCAAAAAAGCGGGCGAAGCCCCGCAGGGCAGGGTATGATGCCGGAAAATAGCCCGCCCCTGGAGAAAGTTTTGCGTCCCGACAAGCCGCTATCGGCCTTTGAATTCACCCTCTATCGTAACTATCGCACGGTGCACGGCATTCGCATCGCGCTGGCGTTCGTGCTGACGTTTCTGCTGATCCGCCTGTTCTCTATCCCGGAAGGCAGCTGGCCGCTGATTACGCTGGTGGTGGTGATGGGGCCGATTTCCTCCTGGGGTAACGTCTTTCCGCGTGCGATCCAGCGCATCGGCGGTACGATATTCGGCTCGGTTTCGGGGCTGATTGCGCTCTGGCTGGAGCTGTGGTCGCTGCCGGTAATGCTGGCCTGGTGCACGCTGGTGATGTTTTTATGCGGTTTTCTGACGCTGGGCAAGCACCCTTATATGGCGCTGCTGATCGGCATTACGCTGGCGGTGATCTGCGGCGGCGCGCCGGGCGATATGACCATGGCGCTGTGGCGAGGCGGCGACGTGATCCTGGGTTCGGTGCTGGCGCTGTTTTTTACCAGCATTTATCCGCAAAAGGCCTATACCCACTGGCGCATCAAGCTTTCCGATTCCCTGCTGGAAACCGCTAAAATTTACCATGCCGGCTGTTCACCTAACCTGGTGGACAAGCCTCGGCTGACGCGCCCCCTGCAGCGGCTGCTGACCGGCGTGGTGAAAATGCGGTCGCTGATCGATCCCGCCAGCAAGGAAACGCGTATTCCGCGTTCGGTTTTTGAAGGTATTCAGACGCTGAACCGCAATATGGTCTGCACGCTGGAGCTGCAGCTGAACGCCTGGTGGTCCTCTCGCGAAAGCCACCTGATAATGCTGAACGCGCCTACGCTGAGGCGCACCCAGCAGATGACGGAAAATACGCTGCGCGCGCTGTCAAATGCGATAGTGGCGGGCAGCACGGACCAAATCTCCGCCAACAGCGCGGAGCTGGCGGAAATCACCCGCGAGCTGCGGCAGCTGATCAAAGCCTCCAACAGCGACGAGCTGGTGGAAACGCCGATCCACGGCTACGTCTGGCTGAGTCTGGAGATGGCCGCGCAGCTGGAAAGGCTGTCGGATCTGATGCGTCTGGTGCTGCGTAAATAAACGATTAATAACAACTTACTGCGAAAAGCGCCGGTTCGCGCTAAGATAACGCCAGTCCGACTCTACAACTAATCGCCTCGACAGCGGTTCGCCGCTACGCTGAGCGCAATGATAATAATGCCTGCCTTGCAGGCCTGAACAGAAGGTGTTTCCATGGAAAATGCAAAGCAATCCTTTCAGGACGTACTGGAGTTTGTGCGGATGTTCCGTCGTAAGAACAAGCTGCAGCGTGAAATCCACGATATTGAAAAGAAAATCCGCGACAACCAGAAACGCGTGCTGCTGCTGGATAACCTGAGTGAATATATCAAGCCCGGCATGAGCGTCGAAGCCATTCAGGAAATTATCAGCAGCATGCGCAGCGATTACGAAGATCGCGTTGACGATTACATCATCAAAAACGCCGATCTTTCCAAAGAGCGTCGTGAGCTTTCCAAAAGGCTCAAGGCGCTGGGCGAGCCTAAAGCGCAGTAGCCAGGGCTGGAGAACCAAAAAAGGCGATCGACGATCGCCTTTTTCGATCGTACAGGGCACGGCGCTATCCGCAGGGGAAAATCACTTTTCTCCGGAAAAGACTTTGCATATCAGAGCGCCTTTTACCATCATCAGTAGAGTCTTCTCCATTTCTGGCAGGCAGCACTTTGCAAATATTCCGTATTTCTCCGTTAGAGGCCATCAGGCGTACGCCCTGGTATCCTAAAAGACGTTCTTATCGGGTTCTGTTCTGGCGAGAAATCACGCCGCTGGCGGTACCGATCTTTTTTGAGAACCTTTGCGTGCTGTTGATGGGCGTGCTGAGCACTTTCCTGGTGAGCTGGCTGGGCAAGGAGGCGATGGCGGGCGTCGGGCTGGCCGACAGTTTTAATATGGTCATCATCGCTTTTTTCGCCGCTATCGATCTGGGTACCACGGTGGTGGTCGCCTTCAGCCTGGGCAAGCTTAACCGCGAACGGGCCCAGGCGGCCGCCCGCCAGTCGCTGGTGCTGATGACTATTTTCGCCGTGCTGCTGGCAATAGGCATTGAGTTTTACGGCGAGTGGATCATCAATCTTATCGCCGGTAACGCAGAACCGCGTGTAAAAGAGATGGCGCTGATCTATCTCAATATCACCGCCTGGAGCTATCCGGCCGCCGCGATTGCGCTGATTGGCTGCGGCGCGCTGCGTGGCGCGGGCAATACCAAGATCCCCATGCTGATTAACGGCGGCATGAATATCCTGAATATTATTTTCAGTACGGTGCTGATCTACGGCTGTTTCTCCTGGAAAGGGATGGGCTTTGTCGGTGCCGGACTGGGGCTGACTATCGCCCGCTATATCGGCGCGGCGGCGGTAATTTATGTGCTGGCTATCGGCTTCAATCCGCGCCTGAAAATCACGCTGAAAAGCTATTTCACCCGGCTCAACACCAATATCCTGATGGAGGTGCTGAGCATCGGCGTGCCCGCCAGTATTGAATCGGTGCTGTTCAACGGCGGCAAGCTGCTGACGCAGGTTTTTGTCGCGGGAATGGGCACCGACGTGATCGCCGGTAACTTTATCGCCTTTTCCATTGCCTCGATGATCAACCTGCCGGGCAACTCCCTTGGCTCCGCCTCAACCATTATTGTCGGCACCCGCCTGGGCAAAGGACAGCTGAAGCAGCCGGAAAGGCAGCTGCGGCATATTTTTTGGCTTTCAACCATCGGGCTGTGCGCGCTGGCGGCGTTGACGGTGCCTTTTGCGGGCATTCTGGCTTCGTTTTATACCCGCGACGAGGAGGTTATCCACGTGGTCAAAATCCTGATCTGGCTGAACGCGCTGTTTATGCCGTTCTGGGCCGCATCCTGGGTTTTACCGGCGGGGCTGAAGGGCGCGCGCGACGCCAGGTTTACCATGTGGGTTTCGCTGTTGGGCATGTGGGGATGCCGCATTGTGGCGGGCTACGGACTGGGCGTGGTACTCGGCTTTGGCGTGGTGGGGATCTGGCTGGGCATGTTTCTGGACTGGATTGTCCGTGGTATCTTCTTCTACCGCCGCATGACCAGCGGACGCTGGCTGTGGAAATATGCGCCCCGGCAGGAGCCGGCCGCTCAGGATTTGGCGCTGTCAAAAAAATAACCGGAAATCACCATGCAATCGCCTACTTCCGCCGGGTCGGAATCGCTGTTTCACCATCGCTCTTTTGTCGCTTTCTGGCTGGCCCGCACCAGCTCCAGTTTCGGTTTTCAGATGCTCTCTATCGCGGTCGGCTGGCAGATTTATGCGCTTACCGGCCGCGCCTTCGATTTAGGCTTAATCGGGCTGGCGCAGTTTCTGCCGGCGGTGGTGCTGGCCTTGCCGGCAGGGCACGTTGCCGATCAGTTTGACCGTCGTCGCGTCGTATTACTGGGGCAGTTTACCGAACTGCTGGCGATTGCCGCGCTGGCGGTGCTGACGCTGATGCACCTGACCAACGAGCTGGTGATCCTGGCGCTGATTTTCGTGCTTTCCATCGCCAAAACGTTAGAGGCGCCGTCGCTGCAGTCCATGCTGCCCGCGCTGGTGCCGCCCTCAATACTGGCGCGGGCGACGGCCGCCAACGCCGCATCGATGCAAACGGCTTCCATGCTTGGCCCGGCGCTCGGCGGCTTTTTATACGTTGCCGGGCCGCAGGCGGTCTATATCACCACTGGCGTACTCTATCTTATCTCCGTCGTGATGGTCAGCCGCCTGCGCTACGACCATGCGCCGCCGCCGCGCACGCCCGCCACCTTCGCCAGCGTCTTTGCCGGGGTGAAATTTATCCGTAACCGGCCGGACGTGCTGGGCGTCATTTCGCTGGATCTGTTTGCGGTACTGCTGGGCGGGGCGACGGCGCTGCTGCCCATTTTCGCCAAAGATATTCTGCATACCGGGCCGTGGGGGCTGGGCCTGCTGCGCGGCGCGCCAGCGGTTGGCGGCCTGCTGGTCGGCTTCTGGCTCAGCCGTCGTTCGCTGGAGCGCAACGTCGGTAAAATCATGTTTGCCTCCGTAGCCGGTTTCGGCGTGGCGACGCTGGTGTTTGCGCTCTCTGAAGAGCTGTGGCTGTCGCTGCTGGCGCTGTTTGCGCTGGGCGGGTTCGATATGGTCAGTATGGTGATCCGCGGCTCGCTGGTGCAGCTGGATACGCCGGATGAGATGCGCGGACGCGTCAGCGCGGTTAACTCTATTTTTATTAATACCTCTAATCAGCTTGGTGAATTTGAGTCGGGGATGCTGGCAGCCTGGCTGGGCGCGGCGCCGGCGGCGGCAGTCGGCGGTATTGGCACGCTGATCGTGGTCGGCCTGTGGATGGCCTGGTTCCCGAGCCTTCGCAAGCGCCAGCGGCTGCACGATCCCGTTTCTTCTTCCTGATCCCACCCTTAATAAGCGCCGTTAATGATTAACGGCGCCGTTACCGCTTTTCTCCCCCTCGTTTTTTTCGCCAGGCTGGCCGCGCCGATAGGTTATCGACAGCCTGTTTTTTCCGTGGTCGCTTCCTTTTTTCCTTATCTTTTCTGCGGGTTAAGACCAAGCGGTACGTCTCGACGGTCTGAAAAACGTGATGATTTCTTATTGCAAATGAAAACCATTATCAATAAAATCGACGCCTTGCAGTTCCTGTTTTCATGGCACTAATGATGGAAGATGATGATATGACAGGCGGTTGGGATAGCGACGCGCAGGCGAGCTGGCAGCACAAGCTGAGCCTGGGGTCGCCAGCGGTCGTGACGGAAGGTGACATCTGCACCGTCACCTTTTACTGGCGGGATCCCGCCGGAACGGAACAGACTTCGCCGGTGCGCCGGGTATGGATTTATATCACCGGCGTCACCGATCATCACCAGCAGCGCGCGCCGCAAAGCCTGCAACGCATCAGCGGCACGGCTATCTGGCAGTGGCAGGTTCGGCTAAATGCGGGCTGGCGAGGCAGCTACTGCTTTATCCCTTCCGTAAACGAAAATGATTTTCCCCCCGAGGCGCTGCAAAGTCCGCCGGACCGCGCGGCGCTGCGCGAAGGCTGGCGCAGGCTGCTGCCGCAGGCGATAGCCGATCCGCTTAATCCCCATACCAGCTGGCGAGGCGGACGCGGCCATCCCGTCTCCGCGCTGCATCTGCCGCAGGCGCCTGTGCAGCCGGGTTGGACAGAGCGCGTTGAGTTCGCTGCGCCGTGCTGCCTGACGTGGGAAAGCAAAAGGCTGGGCAATCAGCGGCGGGTATGGCTTTTCACCACTGGCGAAAGCCAGCCGGAACAGCGCCCGCTGGCCGTGCTGCTGGATGGCCAGTTCTGGGCGGAGCAGATGCCGGTCTGGTCTGCACTGCAGGCGCAAACCGATCGCGGTCAGCTGCCACAGGCGGTTTATCTGCTGATTGATGCCATCGACACGCAGCATCGCGGCGAGGAGCTGACCTGCAATCCCGACTTCTGGCTGGCGGTCCAGGAAGAGCTGCTGCCGCTGCTTGCGCAGCACGCGCGCTGGCGCGACGATCCGGTGACCACCGTGGTGGCCGGACAGAGCTTCGGCGGTCTTTCCGCCCTCTATGCCGCGCTGCACTGGCCGCAGCGTTTCGGCTGCGCGCTCAGCCAGTCCGGCTCTTTCTGGTGGCCGCATCGCCAGCGCACCGGCGAGGACGGCTGGCTGACAGAGCAGCTGATGCAGGGCCGGCTCAGCGTTGCGCCGCTGCGCATTTATCTGGAAGCGGGCCTGCGCGAACCTGTCGTTTTGCAGGCTAACCAGCGCATTTATCCGCTGCTGCAACGGGCCTGCCCGACGCTGCACTATCGCCTTGTTGACGGCGGCCACGACGCGCTGTGCTGGCGAGGCGGCCTGATTAACGGGCTGACCACGCTGTGGCAGTCTGTCCCTGCTAAATCCGGAGTTTCCGATGGAACAGAGTAATCCTTTCGATCGCCCTGAGGGGCCGTTTTTCGTGCTGCAAAATCATCTGGGCTACAGCCTGTGGCCAGCCCACTGCGCCCGGCCCGCTGGCTGGCAGCCGGCGTATGGCCCGGCGACGCAGCACGAATGCAACGACTGGCTGGCGCGCTGGCAAACGCTGACCCCGGCCCATTTTGCGGCGGGAGTCACAGCGTGAAAAGTGAAATGAGCGAGGCGCTGATGCATAAAGTGCAGCAGCAAATGATGCCGCTGGTAGCGGCGCAGTCCGGTATCTGGATGGCGGAACAGCTTTCGTCACAGGTAAATGCCTGGAGCGTGGCGCACTATGTGGAGCTGAAGGGCGCTTTGAATGAGCCGCTGCTGCGCCAGGCCGTGGTGCGCGGGATGCAGGAGGCGGACACGCTGCGGATGCGCTTTACCGAAAGGGACGGCGTGCCGATGCAGTGGGTCGATGCCGACGCTGACTTTACCCTGCCGGAGTGCGTCGATCTGCGCCACGAGGCCGATCCCGCAGCGGCGGCGCTGGCGCGTATGCAGCAGGATCTGGATCAGGATTTGCGCATCAGCAGCGGCAGTCCGATCTACCGTCATATTCTTTTTCGCCTGAGCGAAAGCCGCTGGTACTGGTATCAGCGTTTTCATCATCTGGTGGTGGACGGCTTCAGCTTTACCGCCATCACTCGTCGCATTGCGGAGATTTATACTGCGCTTTGCACCGGCAGCGAGCCGAAGCCTTCGCCTTTCGTCCCTTTCAGCGACGTGGTGGAGGAGTACGATCGCTATAGCGCCTCCGCGACCCGCCAGCGCGATGCCGCCTTCTGGAAAGAGCAGGCGAGCCAGCTGCCGATGCCCGCCAGCCTGTCGCCGCTGCCGCTGAACGGACAAAGCGCCACCACGCATCTTATTCGTCAGCATTTGCAGCTGAGCCGCGAAGATTTCCGCGAGCTGCGGGCGCAAAGCCAGCTCAGCGCGTCGGAACTGGCGCTGGCGCTGGTTGCGGTGTGGCTGGGCCGCCTCAGCGCGCGGGCGGAATACAGCGCGGGCTTTATCTTTATGCGCCGCCTGGGATCGGCCGCGCTGAGCGCCACCGGGCCGGTGCTCAACGTGCTGCCGATGGCGATACGGCTCGATCCTCAGGCCACGTTGCCACAGCTGGCGGAGGCGCTGCAGCAGCAGTTAAAAAAAGCGCGTCGCCATCAGCGCTACGACGCGGAGCAAATCCAAAGGGATATCGGCCAGCTGAGCGAGCCGCTGTTCGGCCCGGTCATTAACCTGAAAATGTTTGACTACCGGCTGGATTTTGCCGGTATCGAAGGCGTGACCCACCAGCGGGCTTCCGGCCCGGTACGCGATCTGGAAATCGCGCTCTACCCGGACGAAGAGGGCAACTTCTCGCTGGAAATCCTGGCGAACGCGGAGCGCTATCAGGCGGAAACGCTGCGTGAGCATCTTGCCCGCCTGCCGCTGCTGCTTAGCCAGTTCGCGGGCCATCCGACGCTGTCCTGCGCGCAGGCGACGCTGCTGCACCCGCGTGAGGAAAAGCGGCTGCGGCAGATTAACGATACGGCGATCGAGGTGCCGCAAACCACGCTGAGCAGCCTGATTATGGCGCAGGCGCAGCGCACCCCGGACGCGGACGCGCTGGCGGATGACCAGCATAGTTTTACCTACCGCGAGATGCGTCAGCAGGTAACGGCGCTGGCTCAGGCGCTACAAAAGCGAGGCGTGCAGGCGGGCGACATCGTGGCCGTGGCGCTGCCGCGTTCGGTATTTTTGTCGCTTGCCCTACAGGCCATTGTGGAGCTGGGCGCCGCCTGGCTGCCGCTGGATACCGGCTATCCGACCGATCGGCTGAGCATGATGCTGGAAGATGCTAACCCGCGTCTGTTAATCACCACCGAAGAACAGCTGGGCCGCTTTGCGCAGCTCGAAAATCTGCAAAGCTTCTGCTACCACCAGCCGCTGCCGACAGTGGATCTTGCGCCTGCTCAGGATCTGTCACTCCCGCACCATACCGCCTATGTGATTTATACCTCCGGCTCAACCGGACGGCCAAAAGGCGTCATGGTCGGCCAGCAGGCGATCGTAAACCGCCTGCTGTGGATGCAGGACCACTATCGATTGACTACCGACGATGTAGTGCTGCAAAAGACGCCGTGCAGTTTTGACGTCTCGGTCTGGGAATTTTTCTGGCCGTTTCTGACCGGCGCGCAGCTGGTGATGGCGCCGCCGGAAGCGCATCGCGATCCGCAGGCGCTCCAGGCGCTGCTCAGCCGTTACGGTGTCACAACTACGCACTTCGTTCCTTCCATGCTGGCGGCGTTTGTCACCGCGTTAACCGATGACGAGGCCGTGGCCCACTGTGCTTCTTTACGGCGGGTATTCTGTAGCGGCGAGGCGCTGCCGACCGATCTCTGTCGCCAGTGGCAGGACAAAACGGCCGTGCCGCTGCACAATCTTTATGGCCCGACCGAAGCGGCGGTGGATGTGAGCTGGTATCCGGCCTACGGCGAAGCGTTGGCCAACGTAACGGGCGCAAGCGTGCCGATTGGCTATCCGGTCTGGAACACCGGGCTGCGCATCCTGGATGGCAATATGCAGCCGGTGCCGCCGGGCATTGCGGGCGATCTCTATCTGACCGGCGTGCAGCTGGCGCAGGGCTATCTGGCGCGAGCCGATTTGACCGCCAGCCGTTTTATTGCCGATCCGGAAGGCGAGGGCGCAAGAATGTACCGCACCGGCGACGTGGCGCGCTGGCTGGAGAACGGCGCGGTGGAATATCTGGGCCGCAGCGACGATCAGCTTAAGATCCGTGGGCAGAGGATCGAGCTGGGCGAGATCGATCAGGCGCTGCTGTCGCTGGATAATGTGGCGCAGGCGGTTACCCATGCCTGCGTGCTCGGCAACGCCAGCGCGGGCGGCGGCGATCAACGGCAGCTGGTGGGCTACGTGGTAGCCGCGTCCGGCGAACTGGATACGGCCGCGCTACGCGAGCAGCTTAGCGATCGCCTGCCCGCGCACATGGTGCCGGTGGTGCTGGTGCAGCTGGCGGCTTTCCCGCTAAGCGCCAACGGCAAGCTGGATCGCAAGGCGCTGCCGCTGCCACAGCTGGCCCACGCCGCAGGTCGCGCGCCGGCAGAGGGTGTGGAAACCGTGGTGGCCGAAGCCTTTGCCCGCCTGCTGGACTGCGAGATCCGCTCGGTTAATGATGACTTCTTTGCCCTCGGTGGCCATTCGCTGCTGGCGATGCGGCTGGCGGTCGATCTGCGTCGCCGTCTCGACAGACCGGTGACGCCGGGGCTGATTATGGTGGCGTCCACCGTCGGCGCGCTGGCGGAAAAGCTGACGCGGCAGAGCGAAGAAGAGGCGAGCCGCGCGGGCATGGAAACCATCCTGCCGCTGCGGCGTTCGCACGGCCCCACGCTGTTTTGCTTCCATCCGGCCTCCGGCTTCGCCTGGCAATTCAGCATTCTGCAACGCTATCTGGACGCGCGCTGGTCGCTGATCGGCATTCAGTCGCCGCGCCCGCACGGGCCAATGCGGCAGGCGGAAAATCTTGATGAGCTTTGCGAGCGGCATCTGGCCACGCTGCGCGAGCAGCAGCCGCACGGCCCTTACTATCTGCTGGGCTATTCGCTGGGCGGCACGCTGGCGCACGCTATCGCGGCGCGCCTGCAGGCGCAGGGCGAAAAAGTCGCCTTCCTGGGGCTGCTGGATACCTGGCCGCCGGAAACGCAAAACTGGTCACAGAATAACCAGCTGGATGCCGAAGTGCTGGCGGAAATCGACCGCGAGCGTGAAGCCTTTATGGCCGCCCAGGCGTCGCTGCGCGAGTCGCTGGCGGCCTCGGCCAGCCAGGCGCTGTTTGGCGCTATCGAAGGCAACTACGGCGATGCGGTCAGGCTGCTGGCGACCGCGAAAAGCCGCCGCTTCGTCGGGGAAGCCACGCTGTTCGTCGCGCAGAAAACGCTGAAGCCGGGGCAGGATGCGCACACCGCGTGGGCGCCATGGCTCGACGCGCTGCAAACCTTCCCGGTGGAATGCGCGCATGTGGATATTATTTCGGCAGAGGCGTTTACCCATATCGGCCCACGCCTTAACCAACTGCTGGATCAGGCAACACAATGAAAAAACAGACCTTTATGCTCAGCCTCAGCCTGCTGAAGACGCACCCTGATTTTCGGGCGGTGTTTATCGCCCGCTTTATCTCTATCCTGGCGCTGGGCCTGCTTGGCGTCGGCGTGCCGGTGCAGATCCAGCAGCTGACCGGTTCTGCCTGGCAGGTAAGCCTGGCGGTCACGCTGACCGGCGCGGCCCTGTTTACCGGTTTGATGCTGGGCGGCGTGCTGGCGGATCGCCACGAGCGTCGGCGGCTGATCCTGTTCGCGCGATCGACCTGCGGGCTGGGCTTTATCGGCCTGTGCGTCAATGCCGCCATGCCGTCCCCGTCGCTGACCGCCATCTACCTGCTGGGCATCTGGGACGGCTTTTTCGGCGCCATCGGCGTGACGGCGCTGCTTGCCGCCACGCCCGCGCTGGTGGGCCGTGAAAACCTGATGCAGGCCGGGGCGATCACCATGCTCACGGTCAGGCTGGGTGCGGTGATCTCGCCGATGGTGGGCGGCGTGCTGCTCGCGGCGGGCGGCGTATTCTGGAACTTCGCGCTGGCGGCGGCGGGCACCTTTATTACGCTGATCCCGCTGCTGCGTCTGCCGTCGTTGCCGCCGCCGCCGCAGTCGCACGCCAGGCCGCTACGGTCGCTGGCGGAAGGCTTTACCTTTCTGCTCGGCCATCGTCTGATCGGCGGCGTGGCGCTGGTGGGCGCGCTGCTGACCATGGCGACGGCGGTACGCGTGCTTTATCCGGCGCTGGCTATTCGCTGGGAGCTGAGCGCGCAGCAGATCGGCTTTCTCTATGCTGCCGTACCGCTCGGCGCGGCCGCAGGCGCGCTGACCAGCGGCAATCTGGCACAGCATCCGCGTCCGGGCAAGGTGATGCTTTTCACCGCCGTCGCCGCTTTCGTCGCGGTAGGGCTGTGCGGCCTGATGCCTTACTGGGAGGCGGGCGCGCTCTGTCTGATGCTGTTCGGCTACCTGAGCGCCCTGAGCGCGCTGCTGCAATACACGCTGATCCAGACGCTGACGCCGGACGCAATGCTGGGCCGTATCAACGGCCTGTGGACGGCGCAAAACGTGATGGGTGACTCGCTGGGCGCGCTGCTGCTGGGCGCGATGACCACGGTGATGCTGCCCGCCACCGCCGCCAGCAGCAGCGGCCTGGGGCTGGCCATCGTCAGCCTGGTGCTGGCCGCCGCCTTCGGTTCGCTCCGACGCTATCGCCAGCCCGCGCCCGCTTCGCCGGGAGAAAGCGTAACTGAATAACATCGGGTTTTAGTCCTTCCTTGCCTGCCCTGGCGGCAGGTAATGCTGCCAAATGATGCTAATAACGGCGCAAACGTTGCGCCCGGTCGCGGCGTGGTGTTTTGCACTGTTTTAAACTGCGAAACGTTGCTTGACATCACAAAGAATTTACTTAAAGTTACGCGGTAATAATGCAAATGATAATCATTATTATACTTTTTATCGTTGTGGCTGGAGGCCGTTATGGAGACGCTTTGCGCTGATGCAGTTAAACCATCAGTTTCTCTCTCATCTGAGAGCTTTTTCTTCGCATCGCCGTGGAAAAGCTTTATCACCACTGGTCGCTTTGCCGAAATTACCTGTCCCGCCGCCGACGGCGACAACCTGCAGGGCGCTTTCCAGCAGCAGGTACGCAGCGCCTTTGCCGCGGCCAGGGCCAAAGGGATTACGCGCCCGGTGATGGTTGGCGCCATCCCCTTTGATACGCGCCAGCCTTCCGCGCTATTTATTCCTGAGCGTCATGAGGCATTCTCCCGCCAGCAGCAGCCAGAGTCGGCGCAGCAGGCGAGCTCTGCCGTAGAGCCGGTAATTACCGCGCGCCAGAACATTCCTGAACAGGCTGAATTTATGGAGATGGTGGCGAAAGCAGCGGAAGCGACCGCCCAGCCTGGCCTGGATAAAGTGGTGCTCTCGCGTCTGATCGATATCACTACCGCCGAGCCGGTGCAGGCTACGGCGTTAATGGATCGCCTGATTGCGCTCAACCCTGGCAGCTATCACTTCCATGTTCCGCTGGCCGACGGCAGCACGCTGCTGGGCGCCAGCCCGGAGCTGCTGCTGCGTAAGTCGGGCGAAACCTATACTTCGCTGCCGCTGGCGGGCTCGGCCAGACGCGATCGCAGCGACAAATCGCGCGATCTTGCGGTAGGCGAAAAGCTGATGTACTCGCAAAAAGATCGCTACGAGCACCGCCTGGTGACCAGCGCCATGTACGACGTGCTGAAACCGCGCAGCCGCTCTCTGGCGGTGCCGGACAAGCCGGAGCTGATCACCACTTCGACGCTGTGGCACCTTGCTACCGCGATTGAAGGCAAAGCCGCAGCGGCTGAGGAAACGGCGCTGTCGCTCGCCTGCCTGCTGCATCCTACGCCCGCGCTGAGCGGTTATCCGCACGCTGCCGCTTGCGAGTGGATTGAAAAGCTGGAGCCGTTTAACCGCGAGCTGTTCGGCGGCATCGTCGGCTGGTGCGATGACGAAGGCAACGGCGAATGGGTGGTGACCATTCGCTGCGGCACGCTGGCCGGAAAAAACATTCGCCTGTTCGCCGGCGCGGGCATCGTTCCGGCCTCTTCGCCGGAATCGGAATGGCGCGAAACCGGCGTCAAGCTCAGCACCATGCTGCACGTATTTGGACTGCAATAAGGCTATTTTATGACGATTTCCTATTCCCGCTGGCCCGACGATTTTGCGGCTCGCTACCGTGAAAAAGGCTACTGGCTGGATCTGCCGCTAACGGATATTTTGACTCGCCACGCCAACAGCGCGGCAACGGCGCTGATCGAAGGCGACCGTAAATACAGCTATCAGCAACTTGAGCGCGCCAGCACCCGTCTGGCGGCGGCCTTACAGCGTCGCGGCCTGAAGTGCGGCGATACCGCGCTGGTGCAGCTGGGCAACGTGGCTGAATTCTATATCGTGCTGTTTGCACTGCTTAAGCTCGGCGTGGCGCCGGTCAACGCGCTGTTCAGCCATCAGCGCCAGGAGCTGGACGCCTACGCCAGCCAGATTGAGCCTGCTTTGCTGATCGCCGATCGTCAGCACGCGCTGTTCGCCACCGACGACTATCTGCAACCGCTGCGCCAGCGCTATCCGTCGCTGCGTGAGGTGGTGCTGCGCAACGCTCGTGAGGACGATACCTCGCTTGCGGCCTTAATTGACGAGGCGCAAGGCGAGTTTGTCGCTGCGCCTTCCGCCGCTGACGAAGTCGCTTTTTTCCAGCTTTCCGGCGGCAGTACCGGCACGCCCAAGCTGATCCCGCGTACCCATAACGACTACTACTACAGCATCCGCCGCAGCGTGGAAGTCTGTTGCTTTAACGAAAAAACCCGCTATCTCTGCGCTTTGCCCGCCGCGCACAACTATCCGCTCAGTTCGCCGGGCGCCTTCGGCGTGTTTTATGGCGGCGGCCTGGTGGTGCTGGCAGGCGATCCGAGCGCCAACCTTTGTTTCCCGCTGATTGAAAAACACCAGATTACGGCGACGGCGCTGGTGCCGCCAGCGGTCAGCCTCTGGCTACAGGCGATTCAGGAGTGGGGCAGCAATCGGGCGCTTGGCTCGCTCCAGCTGTTGCAGGTGGGCGGCGCGCGCTTAAGCGAAGCGCTGGCGGCACGCATTCCGGCAGAAATTGGCTGCCGGCTGCAACAGGTCTTCGGCATGGCGGAAGGGCTGGTCAACTATACGCAGCTGACCGACGACGAGTGGCACATCTTCTCGACGCAGGGCACGCCGATGAGCCCGGACGATGAGGTCTGGGTCGCGGACGAGCAGGGCAATCCGCTGCCGCAGGGCGAAACCGGACGGCTGATGACGCGCGGCCCGTACACCTTCCGCGGCTATTACCGCAGCCCGGAGCACAACGCGCAGGCCTTTGACGCCAACGGCTTCTATTGTTCCGGCGACCTGGTCTCCATTACGCCGGACGGCTATATCTGCGTGCAGGGCCGCGAAAAAGATCAGATCAATCGCGGCGGCGAGAAAATTGCCGCTGAAGAGATCGAAAACCTGCTGTTACGCCACGAGGCCATTCTGCACGTTGCGCTGGTTTCGATGGAGGACAGCCTGCTGGGCGAAAAAAGCTGCGCCTTTATCGTGGGCAAACGTCCCGTGCGCGCCGTAGAGATCCGCCGCTATCTGCGCGAGCTTGGCGTGGCGGACTACAAGCTGCCCGATCGTATTGAAACCGTTGACGAACTGCCGCTGACGCCCGTCGGTAAAGTGGATAAAAAACGCCTGCGTCAACAGCTGGCCGCCAGCCAGACCAACTGAATTCCGGAGAAAAAATGACTATTCCTGCACTGAAAGCCTATGCGCTGCCTGCCGCCGCCGACCTGCCAGAAAACAAGGTCAAATGGACGTTTGAACCCGCCAGGGGCGCGCTGCTGATCCACGATATGCAGAACTATTTTATTAATTTCTGGGGCGAAGACTGCCCGATGATCAAACAGGTCATCAGCAATATCGCCGCGCTGCGTGAATACTGCCGCCAGAACGGCATTCCGGTTTACTACACGGCGCAGCCTAATCATCAAAGCGATAAAGACCGCGCGCTGCTGAACGATATGTGGGGGCCGGGGCTGAATAAACATCCGGAGCAGCAGAAAGTCGTAGCCGAACTGGCGCCGGAAGAGGGTGACGAAGTGCTGGTGAAATGGCGCTACAGCGCCTTCCATCGCTCGCCGCTGGAGCAGCACCTGAAAGAGACCGGCCGCGACCAGCTGATTATCTGCGGCGTGTACGCGCATATCGGCTGCCTGACCACCGCTATCGATGCCTTTATGCGGGATATCCAGCCCTTTATGGTGGCGGATGCGCTGGCTGACTTCAGCCGCGACGAGCACCTGATGGCGCTGAAATACACCGCCGGTCGCGCCGGGAAAGTGGTGCTGACGGAAGATCTGCTGCCGGTGCCGCTGAGCATGGCGCAGCTGCGCGCGCTGGTGCAACCGATGCTGGATGAGGACGAAACGCCGGAAGAGGATGAGAACCTGATCGATTACGGCCTGGATTCGGTGCGCATGATGGCGCTGGCGGCGCGCTGGCGTAAAGTTTACGTCGATATCGATTTTGTGATGCTGGCGAAAGAGCCGACGCTGGCGGCCTGGTGGCGTCTGCTGTCGCGGGAGCGCGCATGAGCCTCGATTTTACCAATAAACATATCTGGGTAACCGGTGCCGGTAAAGGCATTGGCTATGCCACCGCGCTGGCCTTTCACGAGGCGGGCGCGACGGTAGTCGGGCTGGATCTCGCTTTCCCGCAGGCCGATTACCCGTTTCAGACCGTGGAGCTGAACGTGGCCGACGCGCAGCAGGTAAAAGCGGTATGCCAACGGCTGCGGCCGGAAACGCCGCGACTGGACGTGCTGGTCAACGGCGCGGGCATTCTGCGGATGGGCGCGACGGATGAGCTGGACGTGGCGGACTGGGAAGCGGTGATGGCCGTCAACGTCGGCGGCGCGTTTAACCTGTTCCAGCAGACCATGCCGTGGTTCCGCGAGCAGCGCGGCGGCGCTATCGTCACCGTGGCGTCGGACGCTGCGCACTGTCCGCGCATCGGCATGTCGGCCTACGGCGCGTCGAAAGCGGCGCTGCGCAGCCTCAGCCTGACGGTTGGCCTGGAGCTGGCCTCTTTCGGCGTGCGCTGCAACCTGGTGTCGCCAGGCTCGACCGATACCGATATGCAGCGCACGCTGTGGAAAAGCCCGGATGCCGAGCAGCAGCGCATTCGCGGCTTCGCGGAGCAGTTTAAAGTCGGTATTCCGCTGGGCAAAATCGCCCGGCCAGAGGAGGTCGCCAGCACCATCCTGTTCCTTGCGTCCGATCAAGCCAGCCATATCACGATGCAGGATATTGTGATCGACGGTGGCAGCACGCTGGGGGCGTAATGACAAAATCTATCTGGAAGCGCCAGCTGAGTCTGGATGAGCTTAACCGCATGGGCGACGGATCGATGGTCGCCCATCTGGGCATGACCTTTACGCTGCTGGAAGAGGCCAGGCTGGAGGCGACCATGCCGGTCGATGCCCGTACGCAGCAGCCTTTTGGCCTGCTGCACGGCGGCGCGTCGGTCGCGCTGGCGGAAACGTTAGGATCGATGGCCGGCTTTTTGACCAGCCAGGAAGGGCAGTGCGTGGTCGGCACGGAGATTAACGCCAGCCACCATCGCGCCGTGACCGGCGGCCTGGTGCGCGGCGTGTGTCAGCCGCTGCATCTGGGCAGAAGCCAGCAGGTCTGGGAAATCGCTATCTATGACGACAGGGACAGGCGCTGCTGTACCGCAAGATTGACCACGGCGCTGCTGGGCTAATTTTTGGCCCGCCGCCGCAAGACAGCGCATCGGGCCGCTTTACCTCTGATCATTCAGTTACATGGAGAGAATATGAACGCTACCTTCAGCCGTGGAAAAGGCTACCTGTTAACGCTGGCGCTGTTTGCCGCCGCGATCCCCGCCCACAGTGAAACCGCTGAACCGCTGCGCCAGCCCGTTGCCAAAGGCGCTTATGAAATGGCTTACAGCCCGTCGCAGCAGGCGCTGTATGTGGCAACCTCCGGCAGCCGCCAGCTGGATAAGGGCGGCGTGGTTTACCGCCTCGATCCGCAGACCCTGGCCATTACTCAGGCGATCCACAACGACCTCAAGCCCTTTGGTACGGCAATCAACAATAAAACCGACACGCTTTTTGTCGGCAACACGCTGGACAGCACGGTCACCGCGATCGATGTAAAAAGCGGTCAGGTAAAAGGACGTCTGGTGCTGGATGCGCGTCCGCGCAGCGAAAATTTCCGTCCGCTGGCGCCGCGTGAGCTGGCGGTAGATGAAAATACCAATACGGTTTATATCGGCGGCGTGGGCGAAGAGAGCCGCATCTGGGTGGTGGATGGCGATAAGCTGACGCTGCGCCATACGCTGGAGGGCTTAGGCAAGCACGCTACCGGCCTGACGCTGGACACCGCCGCGCACCGCCTTTACGCCACCGGCGGCGATAACGAACTCTTCACTTTCGACACCGCCAGCAACAGGGTGCTTGGCAAAGTGAAGCTGGCAGAGGGCGAGCACTTCTTTCTGAATATCAGCCTGGATCCGGCCACGCATCGCGCCTTTATCACCGACTCTAAGCAGCCTGAGCTGCTGGTGGTGAACACCGAAGACGGCAAGGTCATACAGAAGGTCGCCGTGCCAAAATCGCTGGCGGTGCTGTTTAATCCGCAGCGCAATGAAATTTATGTGACCCACCGTGAGGCGGGCGAAGTCAGCATTATTGACGGCAAAACCTATAAAGTTGTCAAAACCCTTAAGGCGCCGACCCATCCAAACAGCCTTGCGCTGTCGCCGGATGGTCAGACGTTGTATATCTCCGTTAAGCAGGCTTCTTCCCGCAAACAGGAAGCCGCCGCGCCTGACGAGGTGATGCGCGTCGCGCTGTAATCCGTTGCCCCGATCGCTGACGTCGGGGCTTTATCTTTACGTTTCCGTTCAAAAAGCGACCTTGTCAGTAATGATGGTTATGTTATATTGATCATAACTACCATCACCAAGGATAAAGCTATGAGCGCCATTCCGGTTTCTTCAGGTATCGCCACGCTGGTAGGCACTCCGAAAGAGATCCAGGCCCGTTTAAATAAGTCTCAGGCCGATCGCGTATTGGCCATGACCTTTGTTCATCAACAGCCGGGCGTGGTCGAGACGTTAACGGAAAACATTATGAACATGACCGTTTCTTTGCTTGAGGTGCTGCGGGAGCGTCAGGAGCAGTCATCGCTGGAGCGGCTGGCGGAAATCATGTTGCCGTCGGCGCCGGTCTCGCCAACGCTGCTGAAAGAAGCCGCTATGCTGATCCAGGCCCGTAAGGCCGTACTGGAAAGCGGAGACTGGCTGACGGCGGCAGAAGTGGCCGGGCTGGCCGGGTTCAGCGCGCGCAACCCCAGCGCGCAGCCGCATAAGTGGAAAAAACAGCAGCAGATTTTTACCATTCAGCATCACGGTATTGATTACTATCCTGCCTGGGCCCTGGCGGCGGACACCGGGTTCCGGCCCTGTAAGGCGCTGGCGGAAATCATAAAAATCTTCACCGATAGCAAGGACGGTTGGGGAATGGCCTACTGGTTTCGGGCCGACAACAGCGCCCTGGGCGGCAGGCGTCCGCAGGATTTGTTGCTCAGCAGCCCGGAACAGGTAATAGAAGCAGCGAAAGATGAGGTAGAAGGCGTTGAACATGGCTAGCTCTGCCGATGCTTTACTGCTTCCCGCTCCCACGGCAGAGCTTGCTGTTACCCTGACGCTCCTTAACGCCGGTGAAAAGCTACACCGTATCCATCTGGATAAATATCAAGCGACGCAGTTTAATCCGGGCCTTAAAGGCAATGCGCGATTCAGCCCCATTAAAGATGAGAAAGATCGCGCTATTCCCACGCTGTATGCCGGTACGACGTTTTCCTGCGCGCTGATGGAAACGCTGTTTCACGACGTTCCGCATACCGCCGGGTTCAAAAGCATGGACAAGGCAAAGTTTACCGGCCAGCAGCACTCGGTTATTGAGGTAACGGAAGCGCTGAGGCTGGTGGATTTACGCAGCCTGGCTTTACACAAGCTCGGCCTGAAGCGTAGCCAGCTAATCGATACCGAAAAAGATTGCTATCCGGCCACCCGAAAATGGGCCGAAGCTATTTATTGCCAGTGTCCGCAGGCGCAGGGATTGCTCTGGATATCCAGACAGGATGACGCGGCGCGCGCCATCGTGCTTTTTGGCGATCGCCTCGGCGTAAAAACGCTACGGCCCACGGGCGTTTCCCGTTCTCTGCTACAGGATCACGGTACCTGGTTTAAAGTGCTGGAGCTGGCAGAACGCATAGCGCTGACCATTGTGCCCGCACGGCATTAATCGGCTTCTTTCCTGTCTGCCATCCTGCTTTTGCTTTAAAATCGTCGCTGGTACAAATCTTGTCATCAATTGCCGTTAAAACTTGCCGTTTTAAAAAGGATGAATGCAATGAAAGAAAGATTTCCGCAAGGCTTTATGTGGGGCGGCGCGACCGCCGCGAATCAGGTAGAAGGCGCCTACAACGAGGATGGCAAAGGGCTTTCCATCGTGGACGCCATTCCCGGCGGCAAGTCCCGCCTGGCTATCGTTTCCTCGCCTGATTTTGATTTCACCCTCGACCCTTCCCGCTACACCTATCCCAACCATAAAGGCATCGATCACTATCACCGCTTCCGCGAGGATATCGCGCTGTTTAAGGAGATGGGCTTTAAGTGCTATCGCTTCTCCATTGCCTGGACCCGCATCTATCCAAACGGCGTTGAGCAGCAGCCCAACGAAGCGGGCCTGCGTCATTATGATGAGGTGATTGCTACCTGTCTTGCGCACGGCATCGAGCCGGTTATCACTCTTTCCCATTATGAAATGCCGCTGCATCTCGCCACCGAATTCGGCGGCTGGAAAAATCGTGAAATCATTGAGCATTTTGAACGCTTTGCCCGGACGGTGCTGGAACGCTACGGCCAGAAAGTAAAGTACTGGATGACCTTTAACGAGATCAACAGCGCGGTACATTTCCCGATGATGAGCCAGAGCCTGACGGTAAAAACCGGCGCGCTGGATCCGCAGGCGAAGTTCCAGGCGTGGCATAACCAGTTTGTCGCCAGCAGCATGGCGGTGAAAATCGCGCACGAAACCAATCCCGCCATTCAGATTGGCTGCATGATTATCTACGCTACCGCCTATGCCTTTGACTGTAACCCGCTTAATCAGCTGGCCACGCTGAAAGAGATGCAGTCGTTTAACTTCTACTGCGCCGACGTGCAGGCAAAGGGCGACTACCCTTATTACGCCAAAAGCCTGTGGAAATCGCTGGGCGTGACGCTGGATATCCAGCCGGGCGACATGGCGTTAATCAAAGCGCATACCGTGGATTACATCGGCTTCAGCTACTACATGTCCACCACCATCAATAAAACCGCGGAAGCGGAATCCGCTCAGGGCAATCTGCTGGGCGGCGCGCGTAACCCGTTCCTGGAGGCCAGCGACTGGGGCTGGGAAATCGATCCTGTCGGCCTGCGCATCGGGCTGAATCAGCTCTACGATCGCTACCAGAAGCCGCTGTTTATTGTCGAAAACGGCCTGGGCGCCATTGATAAGCCGGATGAAAACTTCCGGGTGGAAGACGACTACCGCATCAACTATCTGCGCCAGCATATTGAAGCGATGGCGGAAGCGATTGACGACGGCGTCGAGCTGATGGGCTACACGCCGTGGGGCTGCATCGACCTGGTCAGCATGTCCACCGGCGAAATGAGCAAGCGCTACGGCTTTATCTATGTCGATCTGGACGACACTATCTCCGGCACCGGCAACCGCTATAAGAAAAAATCCTTCTACTGGTATCAGCAGGTGATTGCCAGCAACGGCAGCGATCTGGAGTAGGGTATGGGCCGTACAAGATCTGTTCTGTACGGCCCAACGCCGCCGGCGTCAGAACGATAGCCGCTCTTTTAGCTCGTTAACGAAAGAGACATCATCCAGTTCTGCGCTCAGTTCATGACGAATAGCATTGCTGAAATTACCTGAACCCTCGCAGCTGTGATGATAACCATGTGACAGCCAGTTCCAGCTACCCAGGGTGATGTAGCGTCCGTCAACAACCAGCAGTTTTTCGTGCGTCCCTTCCGGCAGGCGGATGACATTCTCTTTACCCAACTGGTCGCAATACTCTGCAACCAAATCGTTATCGTTATCTTCGCCCCGATCCAGCCGCTGATGATGATAGCCATAACAGACTTTTACCGTTATGCCGCGACGCTGTGCGGCCACCAGCATCGCTAATTCCGGCCGCTGCCAAAGGCCGCCGCGTCTTATCCATGGCGTTACTACCAGCAGTTCCTGTTCGCAAGTGGCCGCCTTAGCGGCAAAAGCCGCAATGTGCTCACAATCTTTATAGTATCGCTGTAGCCGTGGCGTCTGGCTTATCCGTTCGAAATCGGGGTGTTGGCTACCTTGTTCAAGGAGAAAATCATCGGCCAGCGTTTGCGCCACTATTGCCAGATAGCCACCAGCCTGCTTCAGGCGGCGGTAATTTCCCACTACGATAAATTGTTGCCTGGCTCGGGATACGACGACGTTCAGCATATTGGGCGCATCGTTCTGAAAACCTTCTTTATCCAGAGGATGAAAAATGACCGGACTATAAATAATGACTTCAAAACCTACGCCCTGAAACTGATGAACTGTCCCGATACAGTTTTTTTCCCAGTGGTTCATTCTTTTAGCAAAACGTTGGACCAGTAAAGACTTTTGATTGCTGTAAGGCGTCACAATGCCTACGTCGGCGCACAGGTCGTAACCTGCGTCTTCAAGTTTATCCAGCAGCTGGCCAATGGCTTCCGCCTCATCGAGATTGGTATTGGCGACGCGGCCTTTCTGGCCTTCCACGCTGTAAAACATCAGATGATGACCGCCCGCCTTTTCAAAAGCCTGGGCTATTCTTTTATCAGGTGGCGCCGTTTCTACCGTGACGCCTTGATAGCCCGCCACGCGCGTGAACAGCCTGGCGATAGGTAACTGACAGCGGCGATGCTCGTCCAGAATTATACCATTGCCTATATCGCCAGCACGGCCGGTAGCGCTGCCAGCTGCCCGATGATAGGCGGTGACGGTGGCAGGCGAGACTCGCTCATAAAGGAGATTATTGGTAGCGAAATGACGCTGGCGTAACAGCTGTTGCGTTCCTTCAGAAAGCGTACGGATAGGTTCGATTTGCAAAGGATCACCTACAATCATCGCTTTTTCGCTGCGGCTCAGTAACGGTACCAGCGACTCTGCCGAAATCATGCCCGCCTCATCACAAAGCGCCAGTGCCCAAGGCTTATGGCCTTTCAGTTCGCTGAGTTTAGCGTATCCCGCCATTTTGTAAGCGGAGACCAGCGTGGTCGCCATGATCGGATAAACCAGCGACAGCGCGCTATAAAAATCATCCAGCCTCTCCAGCCAGCGGTAGTAGCCTGCGCCTGTTTTCTGACGAGATATAAGCGCGCGCCAGTGCGTGACTACCTCTTCCAGATCGTGTTTACGTTTCAGCTGTTCCTGCCAGAGATAACCTGTAGCATCTGCAAACATTTCACGGTGTTGTCGGATAAAGCGTTTACGTAAAATGTCGCACCAGCTGCCTTCAGGATAACGCTGCGCATGTTCGTCGATGTAGTGCTGCGCCAATTCAACCCTGCGCTGTAACGTCATTAATTCAGCAATTTCTTTTTCCAGCGCGTCCAGGGTTATCAGTTCTTCAGGATCCGGTTCAGGCGTCAGCAACAGCTTTAGTAACTGAACGGCTTCTTTGTCTGCCGATAGGTTTGCGCCAGCGTCTGCCAGTTCGACTAGCTGCTGGTGGGAAAACTCAATAAGCATCATTCGCTGATAGCTATCAGCATAGCGTGCGCGCATCTTATCGCAGCGAGTCTGATATTTGCCTGTTAAAACACGCGCCAGTAAATGTCGGATGCCCTGGCGTGGATAATCATGGTAATTTTTTTCCAGCACTGGGCGCAGCGGGTCGTCCAGCCAGGCGACGATAGATTGCCAGTTATGCGGCAGTGGCCAGGTTGACTCAATCTCCATGGCCAACTGCCATGCCTGCTTACGCCGCCGTTTTGCTTCAATAAACGCCTCTTTTTGTAGCTCAATAGCCAAATCAAGCGAAAAGAGATCGTCAGACTGCGTGACCAGCAGAGGAGGGAAATTGGCTGCCTTGACGAAAAAGTTCGCTACTTTCGTTGCTAAAGCAGCCTTTACTTCCGTGATATCGGTCGTCGGGAATCCACAGTCGCTTATACTCTGTAACGTGCAGGCCTTATGGTTAATATATTCTTGATAACACGCGTTAATTTGCTGGCGGTGCTGGTTTAAACTTTCCAGAAAGGCCTGCTGACGTTCCGGCTCATAGCTTCCCTGTCGCCAGCGGTCTATTAATCTTTCCAGGCGAGAAAATTCTTGTTGTATCTGTTTATTTGAGCCGCCCTGAAACCATAGCCAGTCAAGATTCTGAGTAACCGGATCTTTACGAAGATCGTCGATAATATTTTCTACGGCTTTGATAGCCGTTGAGGTCACCAGCATACCGCAGTTGCGATCCTGACCATCGGCGATGGCGAGAGCCCGCTCTACGAGCTTTTGTGCAATCAGTGATTTAAAAAGCGTGGTTTTACCGGTGCCTGGGGCGCCCTGAACTGCGATCAGCCGCTCCTCCTGATTTATCGCCTGTATCGCCTGCATCTGGCCATGGCCCAGAGGATACTTTTGCTCAAACAAGCCATGGGTAGGCAAATCAAAACAGGCGGGAGCTTCATCCGCTGAATGCTCATAAGTCAAATACTGTTCCAGCAGAGGAAAAGTCCCCTCGGGCTTATCGCAGAGCCACTGATAATCCTTACCGTCGCGTTGGGTAGTAAAATCTTCATTATGTAACGGCGCGATAAGAGCATTGAAAGCCGTTTCAGGCGTCTGGCGCTGTTGACTAATCCACTGTAGCAATCCCTCAAAAGCAGCGTAAAAACCCTCATACTTATGGCCGGTCAGCGCGCTGACGATGCTCATCATATGCCGGTTTTCTCCCAGCTCTGCCAGCTCAATAGAAAACGTATTGCGGAACGCAAAAGGGAAGGCGCTGACCTGCTGACCATCATTTACCGGGATCAGCAGCGTATTGTCTTGCGAGGTAAAAAAGGATTTAGGAACAGGGAAAGAGAAAAGCGGCAGATATTTCGCATTAGCGTTACCATTTTCTGCATCAACGCAGCGTATGATGGGGAAAAGAAAGCTAATGGGTTCGATATGACTGATATAACCTTTATCATCATACTTAACGAAGCGTCGACGCCAGCTTTCGGCCATTTCCGCAGGGATAGTCAGGCGGACGCCGGACTCTTCGTCGCGGCAGTGCTGTCTGGTAATAAAAAGCTGTTGATATTCGTGCACCTTACTCGCAGGTATTTTACTTTTTTCTGCGCCACTATGCTGGACATAGTCTTGCCAGGCAGTAAGGATAAGGTTAGAAGTATTATTCATTAGAAGAGGCAAATCCTTGTAGGTCTTTGTCCTGTCAAATTGCATTTCAGGCAGAATATCACAAAATAACAGCGGCTTTCAGCCCGCAATTTTTTTTAGCGCGCTGCGGCTTTATAGCTAAAAGGTAAGGGGGATTTATACAAGCGTGCAGAGAAGCCACGCTATCGCAGCAAGCAAAAGCAAAAAGCCTGCTTACGTTTTTCACGCAGGATTTTCAAATCAAACCCTCTGCCTGAACCCGACCCGACGATACAAGAATTCATTGTTCTGCGGGCTGAAATATAAGCAAAGCTTGGAGTAAGGCTTACATTCACGCTATGTCGGATTGTTGCTACGAAAACGCTTACTCACAAGGATGAAAAGCGTCGTTATCGATAGTGAATGATTGGCGGCATTCTGGCAGACCACGGCTTAGGCCGACGGATATAGAATCCGGGCGTGCTGACCTCTCAGGCGAATGCAGCAGCAGGCTTGACGATAACGGCCCAAATGAAAATGCGAAACAGCAAAAAGCCCGCTCAGGTAACCCTGAGCGGGCTTTTCAAATCTGGCTCCTCTGACTGGACTCGAACCAGTGACATACGGATTAACAGTCCGCCGTTCTACCGACTGAACTACAGAGGAATTGTTGGAACGGGGCGCATAATATCTATAGCGATTTGCGATGTCAAAGCCTGTTTGCACTTTTTTCGCTGACTGCTGCATTAATCGGCAATTAAGCGGCGGGCATCGCCCGACGCGAAAAACGCCGTCGGCCAGGCTTTGCGTAGCGCCTCGCAATCCGTGAATGTAACCGCTGAATAACGCAGCAATTTTCGTCAGCATGATCACGTTTATTTCATTTTCACATTGTTCAGACGGATTTTGAAATATACATTCCATCGACGCGCCTCGTTCACCCGTAAGGAACCCCAATGAAAAAGGTCAGGATAGGTTTGATCGGCACCGGCTATATCGGACGCTGCCACGCGATTGCTTATGCGCAGGCGGCCACCGTCTTTGCGCTGAAAGGCGAGATCGTGCGCGAGATGGTGGCGGAGGTCAGCCCGGCGGTCGCCAAAGCGCAGGCCGCGGCGCTGGGTTTTGCCCGCTGGACAGGGGACTGGCGCGAGCTGGCGGCAGACCCGGCGATCGACGTGGTGGATATCTGCGCGCCCAATTTTCTGCACAAAGAAATGGCGCTGGAGGCTATCCGCCACGGCAAGCATGTCTATTCTGAAAAGCCGCTGGCGCTGAGCGTGGCGGATGCCGAGGAGATGACGCGGGCCGCCGCGCAGGCCGGGGTGAAAACGCTGGTGGGCTTTAATTATATGAAAAACCCTACCAGCCAGCTGGCGAAAGAGATTATCGCCAGCGGCGAGATAGGCGAGGTGGTGCATTTTTACGGCACGCATAATGAAGATTATCTCGCCAGCCCGCAGGCACCGCTGGACTGGCACTGTCAGAAGGCGCTGGCCGGGCTGGGCGCGCTTGGCGACCTGGGCGCGCATATCGTTAATATGGCGCATTATCTGGCAGGCGAAATCCGCGAGGTTTCTGGCGATATGCAGACGGTGATCGGGCAACGTCCCGATGCAAAAAATCCCGCCGTGCTGCGCGAGGTAGAAAACGAAGATCAGGCCAGCGCGCTGCTGCGCTTTGCCAACGGCGCGCACGGCGTGATTGAAACGTCGCGTATCGCCTGCGGCAGCAAAATGGGGCTGACCTACGTGGTGACCGGCACGAAAGGAGCGATCCGCTACAGCCAGGAGAGAATGGCGGAACTGGCGCTTTATCAGCATGAGGACGCCGCCGGACGACAGGGGTTTAAAACCATTCTGACCGGCCCGGCGCATCCTGATTATGCTGCCTTTTGCATTTCTGCCGGACACGGCATCGGCTTTAACGATCAAAAAACGGTGGAAATCCGGGATCTAATCAACGGCATCGCGGCGGGCGATCCGATGTGGCCAGACTTTGCCGAAGGGCTACAGGTATCGAAAGTGTTGGAGGCGATAGCCGTTTCTGCGCTGGAGCGTCGCTGGATTGAGGTGCAGGGCACGTCCCGGTTTTAATGCGGCGTTTTTATGCTTTTTCGCCGGAGATAAGAATGACCACTTTAGCGATACCAGCTGCTGGCTTTGGCGACATCAGTCTCTGACAGGCGGAGGCTTCTACCTCCGCCCTGTTGCTCAGCGGAACGGCGGCTCGTTAAAGGTGCGAAGCTTACGCGAATGCAGCTTATCGCCCTCCGCGCGCAGCAGATCTATCGCGCAGATGCCAATCTGTAGATGTTCAGAGATCGCGCCTTCGTAAAAACGGTTAGCCTGGCCGGGCAGCTTGATCTCACCGTGGATCGGCTTATCGGAGACGCAGAGCAGCGTGCCGTAAGGCACCCGAAAGCGATAGCCCTGGGCCGCGATGGTGGCGCTTTCCATATCCACCGCTACCGCGCGGCTGAGGTTAAACCGCAGAGCGGAGGCGGAATAGCGCAGCTCCCAGTTGCGATCGTCCGTCGTCACCACCGTGCCGGTACGCAGGCGCTGTTTAACTTCTTCGCCCGGCATGCCGCTAACCTGTTTGGTGGCGTCAAACAGGGCGCGCTGCACTTCGGCAATGCTCGGTACCGGAATATCGGGCGGCAGTACCGCGTCCAGCACGTGATCGTCGCGCAGGTAAGCGTGAGCCAGCACGTAGTCGCCAATCGTCTGGCTTTCACGCAGGCCGCCGCAGTGGCCAATCATCAGCCAGGCATGCGGACGCAGCACCGCCAGATGATCGCAGATGGTTTTCGCATTGGAGGGGCCAACACCGATATTAATCAGCGTAATGCCCTGGCCCTCTTTGGCAATTAAATGCCAGGCCGGCATCTGGTGGTTTTTCCACGCCAGGCCGGAAATAGTGGTCTGGGGATCCGGCGTTTCGGCAGTCACGCAGATATTGCCCGCGCAGGAAAGCGCTTCGTAAGGCGAATCCGGATCTGCTATCTGCTCGCAGCTCCAGCGCACGAATTCGTCAACGTAGCGGGTGTAGTTGGTAAACAGCACCCACGACTGAAAATGCTCGACCGGCGTGCCGGTATAGTGACGCAGTCGCGCCAGTGAAAAGTCGGTGCGCAGCGCGTCAAAATGCGACAAAGGGAACTTTTCGCCCGGCTGGTAAAGGCCGTCCGCGTTCTCATCGCCAATTTGCGCCAGCTCGGTAGTCGGAAAATGCTGCGCCAGCCCGGCGCTCATGCTGCGATCCAGCCCCAGGTTGGAGCCGTCGATAACGTAAGGGAAAGGGATCTCCTGCTGCGAAGGCCTGACTTCCAGCGTTACCGGATACTCGCTGCAAAGCATGGAAAGCTGTTCGGAAAGATAGTGGCGAAACAGCGCGGGGCGGGTGATGGTGGTGGCATAGCTGCCGGGGCGGGTAAAACGGCCAAAGGCGCGCGACAGCTTGTGGCCCGCCGCATCACCCTGCCAGCTGACGCGCAGCTCCGGGTAAACAAACAGGCCGGCGGCGCGGCTGGCCGCATCCGGCAAGGTGCCTTCGCTGACATAGGTGGTAATCGCCTGGCGCAGCGCGCTGACCGCTGCCTCGTACAGGGCATCCAGCTTATCCAGCGCCTCGTCTACGGTTAATCCTGATGGTGGCCGCGTCATAAGTCTCTCCTGGGCGGTTATTGTTTTCTTAACAGCATGTTAGCTGAAATAAAGCGTGCGCGCTCAGGCGCAGTCTGAATTCATCCCCACAGGGGATAATTTGCGCTACGCTGGTAGCCCCGAACGTTAATAAGGGGAATGGGATATGGATAAGCATGAGCACAGGGAAAAAACGATCGGCGTTCTGGTTATCGCGGCCGGTCAGGGACAGCGGTTTACCGAAGCGGGTGGCGCAACCGATAAGCTCCAGGCGGCGTTCGCCGATGCGTCAGGGCAGGTAAAATCGGTGTTTGTTCACAGCTGCCAGGCGGCGCAGCAGAGCGGCCTGCCGGTATGCGTGGTGACGCGGCCCGCGCAGCAGGCCATTCGCGACTACTGTGAGCAGCAGGGCATTCCGACGGTGCTGGTGGAAAATACCCGCATGGGCGAATCGATCGCCGCCGGCGTTCGCCAGACGGCGGCATGGGACGGCTGGCTGATCCATCTGGCCGATATGCCCTTTATTTCTGCGGCCACGCTGCGGCTGGTAGCCAGTAAAGTGGTTGAGGAGGGGATCGTGCGTCCCGTTTTTCGCGCCAGTCCGGGGCATCCGGTGGGGTTTGGCCGCTGCGCTTTCAGGGCGCTCAGCGCCTTGACCGATGAGCAGGGCGCACGCAGCCTGCTGGTGCAGTTTCCCCTGTATACGATTGAGCTACAGGATGCGTCAATTTTGCAGGATATCGATCTGCCTTCACAGCTGCCAGCAGGAGAGAGCCCTGCTGTCGCTCAACGATCGGGTTATGCGCCAGGCGCTGAGCTGGACTAAAGATCGGCCCGTCTGGCTCTGTATCGTCATCAAAACCTGGGGATCGTCGCCTTGGGCAGTGGGATCGCTGCCGATCGTTGACGGGGGCGGTGCGGTTTGCGCCGGTAGGGCTGGCGATCGGCAGCAAAACGCCAGCCGAAACAGCGCTGGCGCCGCATAAAAATCGCGGGCCGTTTGCCAGCCCGCCTGCGGTTATAACAGCTTGTCCTGAGTGATGGGTAAATCGCGGATGCGTTTGCCGGTGGCGTGCCAGACCGCATTGGATATGGCGGCCGCCACGCCGACGATCCCCAGCTCGCCGACCGCTTTGCCGCCCAGCACGGTAGCCAGGTAATCCGGCTTGCCAACGTCAATCGTGGTCAGTTCAGGGATATCCGCGTTGACCGCTATCAGATAGTCGGCCAGGTTGGCGTTGGCTATCCAGCCGTCGCGATCGTCTATCTGTCCCTGCTCCAGCAGCGCCTGGCCAATGCCCATTACCATGCCGCCAATCCACTGGCTTTCTGCCAGCTTAGGATTGTAAACCCGGCCGGAATCAAAGGCGCCGACCATCCTTTTGACCCGCACCGTGCCGAAGTCTTCATCTACCGCGACTTCGACAAAGATAGCGCTCCAGCTGTGAGCCGACACGCCGCCATCGGTAGGCGGCAGCATCATAGTGGAAGTACGATCCGCTTTGTTGCGATCTTCCTCGCTGGCGGTTTTATCGAAGGTATCCTGATGCGCCACCAGCTTTTCGCGGCCGCTAAGCTTCAGCAGCTCGGCAAAGCTAATCCGTAATCCCGGGCTGTTGCTCAGCCAGAGATAACCGTCGGCCAGCGAGAGGGCGGAAGGCGGCTGCTGCCACAGCGGCGATTTCTCCGTGGCAGTCGCCAGCGTTATCAGCCTATCGCGCAGCGCCTGCGCGGTCTTATGCACCGCGCCGGTCAGCAAATTCGCCAGCTGCGAACCGCCCGCAACCGGCGCACGGGGCAGCAGCGTATCGCCAAGCGACACGGTGATGCTTTCCGGGGCAACCAGCAGCACGTCCGCCGCCGTCTGCGCCAGAATAGTGTAGGTGCCCGTGCCGATATCCACCCCGCTGCTCTGCACCTCAATACTGCCGTCAGCGGACAAAACAATCTGCGCCTCGCCGGGCGTACGGCGTACCGGATAGGTACCGGAAGCCATTCCCCAACCGATCAGCTGGCGGCCTTCGCGCAGGCTGCGCGGCTCAAGAGGACGTTTACTCCAGCCAAATGCGTCGGCGCCCTGTTGATAAGCCTCGCGCAGCTGGCGAGAGCTCCAGGGGATCCTGGCCTGCGGATCCTGCTCCGCATAGTTTTTCAGGCGCAGCGCCAGCGGATCCATTTTTAGCGCCCACGCCAGCTCGTCCATTGCCACTTCCAGCGCAAAGGCGCTCGGGTTTTCGCCCGGCGCGCGCATCCAGCTTGGATTGACGGTATTCAGGTGGATCAGCTTGTGGTGCGATAAAAAGTTTGGCGAGGCGTACATCAGCGCCGTTACGGAATTACAAGGCTCCTTGTGCACATCGTTCAGCGCGGTTTCGTTCCAGCTGTCGTGCACGATAGCCTGTAACAGCCCGTCACGGTTGGCGCCCAGCGCCAGCTGCTGATGCGTGCGCGGCCTGCCGCCGAAAGCGGTAAAGGTCTGCGGCCGGGTCAGCGCCAGTTTAATCGGCCGGTTAAGCTCGCGCGAGGCCACGCAGGCCAGCGCGCTATGCGGCTGTATCCCGCCTTTGCAACCGAAGCCGCCGCCGACAAAGGGTGAAATCACGCGCACCTTGTCGTGATCTATCGCCAGCCATTCCGATACTACCTGACGCGCGCCGCCCGGCCACTGGCTCGGTTCCCACAGCGTCAGGCTGCCGTTTTGCCAGTGCGCGATACAGCCGTGCGGCTCAATGGGCGAGTTATATTCTCTGGGCGTGGTATAGATGCCGCCTACCTGCACCTCCGCCTGGGCCAGCGCGGGGATGGCGTCGCCCCAGTCAATCGTTAACGCATCCACCGTTTCTGGTTTAGCGTTGGGGTGGGTCGGATGCACCACAGGCGGCTGTTGTTCATATTCCGTCTCAATTAGCGCGGCGGCCTCGGTGGCCTGCTCCAGCGTTTCGGCCACGACCAGCGCAATATGCTGACCGTTCCACAAAACCTTATCGTCCTGCAACGGCAGAAAAGCCTGCGCCGCCGCGCCGCCTTCGCCAAAGGTTTTGGCTGAATGAATGGTTAATCCGCTTTCGTGGTTATACACCGCCAACACGCCGGGCGACTGGCGCGCTCGCTCGGTATGCATCGCGGTAATACGTCCATAGGCGATGGTTGACTGAACCACTACCGCATAAGCGAGATTATCCAGCGATTTTTCGACAGCGTAGGTCGCCAGCCCCTGAATTTTCAGCCTGCCGTCGGCGCGATCCAGCGGGCTGCCTAAAGCCTGCTGACGACCGATCGATGACGTTTCGAGCGTGCTCATACCAGACCTCCCACGGTCATCAAAGCCCTGGCGATAACGCGAGGCGCAAGAATAATTTTGTGCCCGTTATGCTGGCGGGCAATGGCGCCTTCCGTCACTTTTTCCGCCGCTTTGCGCAGCGTTTTCTCCTCCAGCCGCTGGCCTTTCAGCGCCTGCTCTACCTGGTAAGCGCGCCAGGGTTTGGTTGCCACGCCGCCCAGCGCGACGCGTACCTCTTTGATGGTCAGGTTATCTTCTTCCATCTCCAGCCCTACGGCCGCGCTGGCAGCGGCGAATTCGTAGGAGCTACGATCGCGCACTTTAAGGTAGTGCGAGCGGGCCAGCGCGGCGCTACGCGGCACCGTCAGGCTGACGATCATCTCGCCAGGCGCGAGCTGGTGTTCAAGATCGGGACGATCGGACGGCAGGCGGAAAAAATCGGTAACGGGAACGGAACGCAGTTCGCCCGCGCTGTTTTGCAGGTTCAGCACCGCGTCGAAAGCGGTCAGCGCCACCGCAAAATCGCCGGGATAGAGCGCGATGCAGCTGTCGCTGGTGCCCAGCACCGCATGATTATGATTCAGGCCGTTCAGCGCGGCGCAGCCGGAACCGGGGTTGCGCTTGTTGCAGGCGGACCAGGCCTGCGGATCGCGAAAATAGCTGCAGCGGGTGCGCTGTAGAATATTGCCGCCCAGCGAGGCCATATTGCGCAGCTGCGCCGAGGCGGCGAGCGAAAGGCTTTCCGCCAGCGCGGGCGCAAAAGTTTTTACCGTTTTGCTGTCGGCCGCCTGGCTCATCTTTACCAGGGTGCCGAGCGTCAGCTCACCGTCGCTGAGCGTAATATCATGCAGATCCTGCAAATGCGTAATATCCACCAGCGTGGCGGGACGCTCGACGCCGCACTTCATCAGATCCAGCTGCGTCGTGCCGCCGGCGAGAATGCGCGCCTCTGGCTGGCTGGCCAGCGTCGTGGCCTGGCTGACGTCGGTCGCGCGTTGATAGTTGAACGATCTCATGATGTGGCCTCCTGGCTCAGGCTGGCCGCCGCGTCCTTCACGGCTTTGACGATATTGGGATAGGCGCCGCAGCGGCATAAATTCCCGCTCATATATTCGCGGATTTCGTCATCGGAACGGGCATGACCTTCTTTGATGCAGGCGACGGCCGACATAATTTGGCCGGAGGTGCAATAGCCGCACTGGAAGGCATCGTGGCGCAGGAAAGCGGCCTGCACCGCGTGCAGCGTCCCGTCCGGCGCGGCCAGACCTTCAATGGTGGTAATATCTCTGCCCGCCGCCTGGGCCGCCAGCGTCAGGCAGCTCAGCACGCGTTCGCCGTCGATATGCACGGTACAGGCGCCGCACTGCCCCTGGTCGCAGCCCTTTTTCGAGCCGGTTAAACCAATGTGCTCCCGCAGCGCATCCAGCAGGGTAGTGCGCGGATCGACCATCAGCTGACAGCTTTCACCGTTGACGGTGAGCTGCAAAGGATAAAGTTGAGTCATTGTCGTCTCCAGATTGGGGAGGTCACTGACAGTGTGCGCAGCGCTTACTCATGTCGACACTGCCTCATTGCTCGAAATACAGGCACGCCTGAAAAGGTGAATGCGATCGCTCTTTTTAGAGGAGCGTATCGGAAAGATAAGGATAGTCAGAATTGGGAAAAAGGGGCGCGGCAGTTTGCAGGCGCAACGGCTGCATCGTTGATCCCTGGGTGCGGGGGTTAGCGTTTAACGGTATGATTGGTAAATAATTTATTTTTCCTGTACGGGGAATGGCATGAAAAAATACGGCTACCCGCGGCTGTTCTTCTGGACTTGTTTTTTTGTCGCGGCGCTGTTTCTGTTCTGCTTATGGAAAAACATCGTCTGGCAAAATACGTGGGGCAATCCGCGTTCGCTGCGGCTGCTTTGCCTGCTTTCCGTGCTGGCTACCGTCGCGCTGTTTAGCTGGCTCAGGTTGAAAAATGTCGTTAAGGGCCTGCGGGTGCTGGCAGGGCTGTTTATTCTCTCTTTATTTATTATCACCGTTCCCTGGTATACGACGATCTACTTAACGGCACATCATGAAAGCCGCTATACAATCGCCGCCCATTGGGTCGCTGGCGGTCGCCGCAGCTGCTCCGGTATGGAAATTCGGGAGCCTGCGTTAAAGCAAAAGATTACGGTCTGTCATCCTGATGGCGGTACGCCGTCTGCAGAAAATCTTATCGTTTATAAAAGAAGCAACGGCTATGGCATGGTTATCCGGGCAGCCTGGGCTTTCTGACTTTAGCCGCAGTGGCGAATGTGCAGGTGTCGCTGGTGGCGTTATTCACGCGCGGGGATAAATTTCCTTCGCCCGCTGAATAAATACGCCCGGCAGCATTCTGACCATCAGGCTGAAAAAAGGCGCGAGGGTCAGCCGCAGCAGGCCGTTAGAGAAGCGATATTTCACCGCAAAAGTCACGGTGCAGGTTTCTTCTCCCGTGGCCTCAAAAAACCAGTCGCCCTCAAACTGCGACAGAAAGGAGCCGCTCACCAGACGCAGATGCAGCGAAGAGGGGGGATGGAAAGTTGCGCGGGTGGTCAGGCTGAGCTCGGGAAACTGCTGAAAGCGCAAACCAATGCGCACCAGTCTGGCGTCCGGTTGATTATCAAGGATCTCGACCTGCCGACACCAGGGCAAGAAGTCAGGGTAAGCGGCAACGTCGGCGACAAGGTTATACATCTGGCTCTGGCTGAAATTAACCTGAATACGTTTTTCAAAAGTCGTCATCTTAACCCTTAGCCCGGCTGGCATTGCGCGCAGCCAATGTAGCCGCTGCACAAGGCTAATAAGTTACTTTCCAGCGCTTATTGATCGACCGCAAAAGAATCCGTAACAGACGAAGATAACGCTTCGCCTTTTGATTTTCGGAAAGGCGTCGGCACGCTATTTATTACTCAGGGTCACAGGACAGGCGTCTCCCTTACGGCGACGGCTTCAGGTTAGGCGGCACAGGCCGAATGCGTTTTGCGAGCCGCGTCTTATTGCGATGCAAGCGCGTCAGGCTTGCCTCTTTTCTCAGGAAAGCGCCTCTGATTTCGGCCAGTCGGTAGCGGCACGTCATCAAAAAAGGCGTCATTATAGTTTTACACCTATATAGGTCTGGAGCTATATTGACGGAGGCCGCGTATGTGGTTGCTCAAAACAACGGACAGGTTTGACTGGTGGTTCAGCACGCTTCAGGAGCACGAAAGGGCAGCCGTACTGGGTTCGCTGCTGGTGCTACGGGCAAGAGGGCCGGGTCTGCCGCGCCCCAGGGTCGACAGCATTCAGGGTTCGCGCTACAGCAATATGAAGGAACTACGCGTGCAGTGCGGTGGCAAACCGATACGGATCTTTTTCGCTTTCGATCCACAGAGAACCGGCGTGCTGCTTTGTGCGGGCGGCAAAACAGGCAATGAAAAGCGTTTTTATCGCGTGATGATCCCGATAGCCGATCGGGAGTTTACTGACTATCGGCATAAGACCAGAGGTAACGTATGCGTACATTAGAACAGATGCTGGCGGAAGAAGAACCGCACGTCGTGGCAGAGGCGGAAAAGCTCGCCGCAGAGATCCAGCTGGATATTCAGCTTGCTGAACTGCGCGAGCGGGTGCAGAAAACCCAGAGCGAGATGGCGCAGGCGCTGGGAGTAAAACAGCCTACCGTGGCGGGCATGGAAAAGCCGGGCCGCGATATCAAACTTTCCACGCTGAAACGCTATATCGAAGCGGCAGGCGGCAAGCTGCAGCTCAGTATTGAGCTGCCGGACGGCTCGCACTATGGTTTTAAGGTTTAAAGCCCGTTGAAAAAAGGGCATAGGCAACGGGTCAGCCAGCCGTTATTATTTCCCCCTCTTTTTTCAGGGGTAAAGGCAGGGAGGCAGTAGCTGGCGGCATGAACAAGAAAGCCACAGGGCGCGCGGCGTCCAGATATAACGTCTACCGGGGCAGTGCGCAGGGAGGCCGGCGTGAAAGCTGATGCCGCTATCCCGCCCCGGCAACATGTGTTTCGCTATGCGCCGTTCAGAAATCTTTTTCTGGCCCGTTTCCTTACGGTGCTGGGCAACAGCATTGCGCCCGTTGCGCTGGCTTTTGCCGTGCTGGATATCGGCGGCTCCGCCACGGATTTGGGGCTGGTGGTGGCGGCGCGCTCCATTTTCAACGTCGCTTTTCTGCTGTTCGGCGGCGTGCTGGCGGATCGCTATTCGCGCAGCCTGGTGCTTTTTTCCTCCTCTGCCGTGGCCGCTCTGTCTCAGGGCGGGGTGGCGTGGCTGGTACTGGAAGGGATGGCGACCATCCCGATGCTGGCTCTGCTCAGCATGGTAAACGGCGCGGCGGCCGGTATCGCGCTGCCCGCGTCTTCAGCGCTGGTGCCGCAAACCGTCCCCTCGCCAACGCTGCGTCAGGCGAACGCCTTTATTCAGGTGGGCATTTATATCGGGACGGTGCTTGGCGCGTCGTCTGGCGGCGTGCTGACCAGCGCGGTAGGGCCGGGCTGGGGGCTTACCGTCGACGCGCTGGGGTTTGCCGCCGCCGCGCCGCTCTATCTGTGTATCCGTATTGGCTGTCGGCCTGTGGATCCGTCCGGTAATCTCTGGTTGGATCTGCGCGACGGCTGGCGCGAATTTACGGCGCGTGCCTGGGTCTGGGCGGTTGTGGCGCAGTTTGCAGTGGTGAACGCCGCTTTTACCGGCATGGTAATGGTGCTGGGGCCGGTGATCGCCGACGCGTCTTTTGGTCGGGCGCGCTGGGGCATGATGATTGCGGCGCAAAGCGTCGGGTTGATCCTCGGCTCCTGCATCGCGCTGCGCTGGCGACCGCAGCGCGCTATGTTTATCGGCGTCATGCTGGTGGCGCTTTGCGCCGTCCCCATTTTGCTGCTGGCGACCGGCGCGACGGCGCCGGTGCTGATGGGCGGGTTTTGCCTGGCAGGCATTGGCTTCGGGCAGTTTGGCGTGGTCTGGGCACATGCGCTACAAACGCATATTCCGCGTGACAAGCTGGCGCGCGTTTACGCTTATGACGCTATGGGGTCGTTTGTCGCTATCCCCGTTGGCGAGCTGGCCGCCGGGCCGCTGGCGATGCACTTTGGCAACGCCAGGGTTTTGTGGGTATGTGCCGTCGCGGTAATGATAGCGACCGCTGTCACCAGCCGGATACGCGCTGTTCGCCAGCTGTAAAAAGGCGGCGACCCCAAAAAGATCTATCTTCTGCGCGTCTCCAGCCAGGTGCTGATGAGTCTGAAAACCTCGGCGGGATTTTCATATAAAAAGAGGTGGCCGCCTGTAACAGCTTTCATTTCAATATTGTCGGCCTCGCCGGATTTAAGGCTGTAGGCCGGCTTGATAACCAGATCCTGTAGGGCATAGATGGAAAGACAGGGGACGGCGCAGAAAAACGGCGGCTGACGTATCAGGTGCGCCATCGCGCCCAGCTGGTTTAGGCAGGCGGCTGCAGAAGGCGGATCGCGTAAAAACGCTTCCCTTAACGTTGCCATCAGCGCCATATCATTTTTTGCCGCCGGACTGAGTAAATTCCAGGTAGCGATCCGATAAATATCCTCCATCGGCAGGGTAAACAGGTACGCATTAAAGGCGGCCGAGCTGGCATAGCAAAATCCGTCATGATCGGCCGGATGACAGCTGCCCAGTAAGACAAGCGAATCAACAGCATCAGGATAATGGCTGGTAAAATACTGAGCGGCAAAGCCGCCCATAGAATAGCCGATAAGCGTGACGCTACCTGCTTTCCGGCCGATCAGGAAAGCATTCAGATAAGTATTAAAGGCGTCGAAAGCGTTGCGGCCATCTTCCTCATCCGCAATCCCATCAATGCAGTAAACGCGGTGATTTGTAAAACAGCGGGCCAGCGGAACAAGGCTCCAGGCGCCAAACATATAGCCCGCCAGGATGATAACGGTATTGTCGCCCTCGGCGCTGATTTCATGACACCGCATCAGAAAATCTGCTCGGCCTGAGGCTGCGCGGCAACCACATTAAACAGCTCCATCAGCGTTACCGCAGAGTAAAATTTTTCCCTGTCGATCGCCTGCGCGGGGCAGCGGGCGCGCGCCATAAAATCTACCAGCACGCGGGTTTTTAAGAGTGAATCCAGCCCAAGATCGATCTCCAGATGCAGTTCGCCGTCGCTTTCCTCAACGGGTTCCAGGCTGTATTTATTAATGCAATCGATCAGAACCTTATGCGTTGCTCTGTCCGTCGGCGAAGCTGAACTCGCTATATCCCTGTCCGCAGTCGGCGTTATCACGTTCGTTAACTGTTGCCCGAAAGAGTCGGCCAGTCGGGCGATGGTATCTTCCTCGAAAAACAGCGAGTCATAGTTAAAGGAAACTTCCAGGCTCTCGCCATACTGTATGGCCATCACGTCCAGCGCGCCCGCCAGATTCGTTGTCGCCAGATAATAGCGGTCGATATCAAAATTCTCGTGTCGTAAAGGAAGCGAGGTGGTGCCATAGAATGAAAAATAGAGGTTGGTCGGCATACTTTTACGCAGAGCGAGAGCAAAAGCGTCATCGTTCAGGCGAGCAGGCAGAAGCGACTTTTTAATCGATGCCGCATTTCTCCTGGCCATCAACTGATCCACTTCGTTCCCCATGCACGCCAGGACATAACGCTGCAGATCGGTAAAGCGCTGCGCCGGGGGCTTTGCTTCGTGATCCTCACGTTGCGTATGCATTAAAAAAGCCTGAGCAAAACAGCCGACCCTGTTTTTATCCAGGCTTTGATTATTATGCTTTCTGCCGTGGGTGGGGATCTGTAACAGCAGCTCGTCCACGTCCGGCTGGGAGGCTAAAAAGCTGTCAACGAAACAGCCCGTGAGCCAGGAAAAAAGCGAAATTCTGTGAGCGGTAAGATAGCGATTAATTTTGTGCAGCGCCGCAGCAGGCACGCTCTTCTGGATTGTTTTATAACACCCCTTGCGATGCTGCAGGGGCCTGTTGTCAGGGTTCCAAAAAAAGCGTCTGGTAAGGACGGTTTCAGCATATTCGCGAGTAAAGGGCGAGCTGGTTTCTTCGCAGACGGCGTAATTATCCAGATGCGTTTTATCCTGGTAATATCTTTCCTGAGCGGAAAGCGTGACCAGGCCCGGCCGATCCAGCAGGGCAAGGTAACGATTGAGCAGAACGTCCACGCCGAGGCCGTCAGCGAGCATATGTTCAACCGCCAGAAGCACGGCGTAACGCTGCTGCGAAAATTTAATAACGCACAGCGTATGGCTGTTTTTATTCAGCGTGTTCATTTCCGCATTTAACAGCGTCTGGAGATTTTCTTGTATGGCCGCTTCAGGCGACAAAAGCTCGCTGTTGATAAAGCGGAAACAGTTTTCGTCAGGCAGCCGATCGTCAAGCGTCAGCACCAAAGGCTCAGGTTTTTCACCCCGATAATCCACGCTGATATTCATTTCATAACTGGTGCGTACCCATGCCGACCAGGCAGAGGAAAATGCGTCTTGACTGATAGCCGCTGGCGATTGCAATGTTACGCCGCTACAGACGACGGTATTGCCGCACAGGTTATTCCAGACGGAAAAAAGGTGTTGCGATGGCGTAGGCGTCATCACGATGCTTTTGTCGGCTTTGTTACTTAACATGTTTTATCTCGCTGATTTATTATAACCAGACGTCTTCAACGTCAGGGCGAATAGCGGCATCAGAAAAGCGCGGCAATGGCCTTTCTGTCATACTTTCCATTCGCTGTCCGCGGGAAAGCATCCTCGATAAATATAAATCTGGCCGGGATCATATATTTGGGTAAAACGGTTGTTAAAGCGTTGCGCAGCTCCCTTATTTCAACGGGCCTGCTGGTTTTTAATGCCATGCCGATAAACGATGCTGTTTCATCGCTTACGCAGCTGTAAATGGCCACCGCTTCTTCAACATAGTCAAGCCGTAGCGCATTGGCTTCAACTTCACCCAGCTCAATACGATAACCCATATGTTTTATCTGGCTGTCTTTGCGACCGACATAATAAAAAAGGTTGTCTTCACCAATAAAAGCCAGATCGCCCGTTTTATACAGAAGATCGGTAAAATTATTATGGGCTGGATTCTGTACAAAACTTTCTGCCGTCTTTATCGGATTGCCTAAGTAGCCACAGGCCACGGACAAACCTCGCACCCACAGTTCGCCGCTGCTGCCCGGCTGCCGACTCAATACGCCTTCATCCGTACAGATATACATTTCCATATTCGCGCGCGGCCGGCCAACAGGAACAGACTTTTGCTGCGCATCAGGGACAGCGTCAATAATGTGATAGGAACAATCGACGGTAATTTCCGTAGGGCCGTACATATTGGTAAAGCGAATATGAGGAAAAAGCGTCATCCAGTAGCGCAATACCGCAACGGGTAAAACCTCCCCGGCACACAAAATTTGCTTCATGGCAGGCAGCATATCGGCCTGCAGGCGCCGGGTCTGTTGCAGCATTGACAGCACGGAAGGGACGCAGAAAAATACGCTGATCGCTTCTTCACGGAGCCAGCCAGCGAGACGGGGGATCATCATATTCACGCTTTCAGGCACCAGATGCAGGGTGGCGCCTGTTTTCATGGCGGTATAAATATCAAACGTGGAGTTATCAAAGTAGAGCGGCGCATGGTTGGCAATTTGATCGTCCGCGCTCAGTCCATAGACCTCCACGCACCAGTCAATATAGTCAATGATTGCGCCATGCGGGATCATTACGCCTTTGGGCGTCCCGGTCGATCCTGAGGTAAACAGCACATAAGCAAGATCCACTGAAATAGTATTGTCGACGGGACGAGTTGGCCGGCTGCTGTCAAAGTTAAACGTGTCGATATTAATAATTTTGATATGCTGACCAAATTTATTAAAAATTTCAGACGCGCGGTAAGCGCTGTACTGATTAACAATCACTATTTTTGCCTGGCTTTCCTGAAAAATGGCGGCCAGCCTGTTTTCGGGCGTATTGTAATCCAAAGGAATATAGGCCGCTGAAGCTTTTACAATCGACAGCAGGGATTTAATGGCGCCAACAGATTTTGGCATATAAAAAGCGACCATATCGCCTTTTGTTACGCCACACGTCTGCAGGTGAGAAGCAAAAGCATCGGTAAAATTATCCAGTTCTTGCCAGGTGACGGACTCAGTGACTTCATCATCATGATATTTTACCGCTATTTTATGCGGAAAGCGCTTAGCCGAATCAGTAAGATAATGCTGAACTGCATTGACCATTATTTAAACCTTTCAATCAGAGAAACAAATCGGCAGAGTTAACCCGCTGTTTTTTATCACAGGGTCAGGCAATAACTTTTTACCAATCCAGGATCGGATAACGAGGAGGTCAGGATCCGGTTCCTTATTCAGCGTTTCCGCATCGTAGCCTGCCGCACCGGCGCAATAGACGACTGTCCCCGGCTCCCTGCCGTCAAATATATCGGTCGGCACGGCTTTTCCGGCGGCAATGGCTTCAGCCAGCGCGCAGACGATTTTATTAACGATAAGCTCTTCTTGCCCAAACCAGGCCGCGAACTGTCGTTCCTGAAACAGCGTGGCGTTCAGTAATTTTCTGATGACGCCCAGCGAGGCCGGAATAATTTTGGGCTGCAACGACCACTTATCGTACAGGTCGCTATAGGCCATAGCGTAAGCCAGACGTTCGTTGATAGCGTCCGGTTCGCGCGGCATATGTTTTTTCCATTTCGCCACCAGGAGCTTGAACGTGAACTGATAGCGTTCTAACTCTTTGGCCTGGATAAGCCATGCGGGACTTAACGCCGCAAGGCTTTCCGGCAGCGACGCCAGCGCCTGAACGAAGGCGGTGGGCAGCTTCGCCATCGCGCCCTGTGGGGCAAGCTGTAGGCTGCCGACGGGTAATAATGATAATAAATCTGCGCTGCTCAGCGCATAGCGCTCTGTCGCCGCGACCACCCCTATCGGGCAAAGCAGCAGGTTCAGCACGTGCGGGCTGTTATTGAGGCTGGCTTCACTCAGCAAGGGCAGGGTCGTCACGGGGCGTAGCCGTTCCGTTTGGCGTTCGCTCACCCAAAAAGCGCTACGACAGAAGCTGCCTTGTACCGGGTCAGGGCGCCACGGCTTGCCAGCCAGCCAGCTTGTCAGGTTACGTGGCGGGCTACTGTTATCTTCACAGAGATAAAACCCCGCGGGCAGCGGCTCTGTGGCTATGGCTGGCCGCGATGATGCCCGCCACTCGCCTAAAATAATATGGCCGTTTGCGCCGCCGGAGCCAAAAGAACTGATGCCGGCAATCCGTCGCGGCACTGCTGTCCATGCCTGCCGCTGCCGGGCGATCTGCAGCTGAGCAAGCCTTTCGGCAACCAGAGGATTCAGCGTCTTTACCCAATGATTTCCGGGAATAGCGTTAAAGCGAAACATCAACAGCGTCTTGATAATGGCTGCCAGGCCGGCCGCCGCTTCCGTATGGCCAATTACTCCCTTAACGCTGCCGACCTGGCAGGGATGATGGCCATAGACATGCGCCAGCGCTTCAATTTCCAGCGGGTCGCCTAAAGAGGTGCCGGTGCCGTGCGCTTCGAGATAAGACACGGCCTGGGCAGGAAGATCGGCATCGGCGAGCGCCAGGTTTAGCAGTTCGATTTGCGCCGCTACGCTGGGCGCGGTGGGCGACACTGCCCGATTGCCGTTATGATTTCCGGCCATCCCTTCAATCACGGCGTGAACAGGGTGATGCTCTTTCAGCGCCCGCTCAAGCGTGGTTACGCAAAGAGCAGCGATACAGTCGCCGGGCACGTAGCCGTCCGCCGTGATAGCAAACGGCGTACAGCTGCCGCTGCGTGAGAGCATTCCCGCTTTGGCAAAGGCATAATATTTTAACGGATGCAGGTTCAGGTTGGCGGCGGCGACGATAGCATAATCCGCGCCGTTTTTTACCAGCTGAGCACGGGCGTCGGACAGCGCCATAAAGGAAGCGCTGCAGGCGGTATTGATCGCTTTACTCTCGCCGGTAAAACCAAAATGTTGGCTGATGCGGTTGGCTAACAGCGCCTGATAATTACCAAACACCGTACCCGGCCCAACGGGTAAATCGCTCAGGAGCTGGTTGTGCATATTTTCACTGTCCATGCACCCCACTGAAACCGAGACCCGCTTCTCCGCCAGCGCGCTGGCGGACAAACCGGCATGGGCCAGCGTCTGCCCGGTCACGTGTAATAGCAGCAGCTGTTGCGGATCGACCGTAGCGTGTTCTGTCGCCGGGAACTCAGGCCAGATGGCCTGTTTAGCGCCGGGAAGATCGATAGCCGCCATCCATTTCGCACTGCTTTTGTTACGGGCGAACCTGTCTTCACTGTAGAAATCCGCCAGCGGCCAGCGATCCGGCGGGATCTCAGTGAAGGTGTCTTTTTCCGCGCAGAGTAAATCCCAGAGCGCTTCTGGCGAATCGGCCTGAGGGAAAATGCCGGCATAGCCAATGATGGCAAGCTTATCGGTGACGTTTGCTGGCATTATCCACCTCAAACCATGTTCTGGCGACGTTAATGTAGCTTTGTGAACCGATCATCATATGCTGTCTGCCCGTCTGGATATCCCTGAGCACCCGCTCAAGCGGATTACGCCGCGCAATCGCCGCCGTACCCATCTGGCGATAGGCGATCTCAGCGATTTCGGCGCAAATCTCGTTGGCAAAGGTTGCCGCTAAACGTATCTCATTTTGCGTCTGGCGAAGGATGCCGGCGGTCTGCTCTACTTCGCGCTGAGCCTTGGTGGTGGCCGAGGTTAAAAAAGCCTGGGCGGCCTGCAGCCTGGCGGCGGATCTGGCCAGATCCAGTAAAAAGGTTTCTTTTCTGGCTAACGGCTGGCTTTCATTTGCGCGCAGCGTTTTTCGCGCCAGCAGCAGCATTTCATCGATCGCCCGCTGCGCCATTCCTAAAGCCCAGCTGCCGTGTGAAACCGCAGATATTTCCGTGATGCCGATACGATGCAGCGCGCCGCCGCGTAAGGATTCCGGATCCTCAAAGCGATAGCAAAAAGCGGCGGGAATAAACAGATTTTCGCAGCTGTAGTTAATGCTGCCGGTGCCGCGTAATCCGGTAGTGTCCCAGTGGCCGGAAAGCGTCAGCGACTGACGAGGAATAACGGCAATCATTATTTCCGGTCTGCCGTCCAGATCCTTAACGACTTCGCTGTTGTCGACCTGGATAAAGCCAGCGACTGCCCAGTCAGCATGATGGATACCGCTGCCGAAAGCCCACTTGCCGGTCAGCGTATAGCCACCTTCGGTTACTCTGCCGCGGCCGTTTGGCTGGTACTGCCCGGCGATAAGGGGGAAGGCGCCGTCGGCGAAAACCTGCTGCCAGGCGGAGGGCTGCAAATAGAGCGCACAGTGGGTTGTGGCCAGCACGTAGGCGATGGATAACCAGCCGAACGAACCGTCAAGGGCGGCGCAGGCTTTCCAGAGATCGATCAGTTCGGCGGCGTCGGTGCAGTTTCCGCCCACCGGTTGCGGACAGAGATGCTGCCAGATACCGCAGCGGTTAGCGACAGCTATGGCTTCGGCAGGCATCTGTCCCGCCGTCTCGGCTTCATCAGCTAAGGTACGCAGCGTAGCCTGATGAGAGTGCATACGCTCTTTGATTTGTTGGCCTGTTTGATTCACTGCATTTTCCCGGTGCGGAGAGTTATCTGACCAATACGGTCTGAATGACAGAATTGATATTATTAACGGACTCGAAACTTTGAGCGTTTAATGCCGTATGGGGAAAACGAATAGAGAAATTTTCCTCCAGTGCGATCATTAACGTAACCGCCTGCAGCGAGGTCATACCCAGATCATAAAGGTTATCTTCGTTCTGCAGAGAAGTGGCGCCGAGTAGTTCAGACAGGTTTTCAGTAGCGATAGTTTTTATACGCTCGGTATACATCTGTTTTTCCTTTTTATCGGTTAATGTAACGATTCTCTTAATCTTTCCAGCAGCTGCACGCAGCGCTTCTCGTTTTCCACTATGTCTGCAATCAGCGTCAGGTTACGTTGCAAAATAGCGGGTTTACCCTGGCTGACCGAATAGAGATGGAATACCTCGAACGAGCGCCACAGATCGCCTGTTTTATTATAAATTTCAATTAGTTCTTTAAAGCAGGACGGCTGCGCTTGCGCCGCCGGATGGCCGCCATCCAGCAATGCCTGTAAAAAGCGAGCGTTGGCATAACGTTCACCAAAACAGCGTTCAGCCCAGGGAATAATAAAAGCGCGATCGAAGCTCAGGAGTTCAGGATAACGTTGCTGAAACTTGTCAAGAGCAGCCAGGCCGGCATGGCTCTCGCTGGAATAAAAATGCGTTAATATTCTTTCCAGATCGGCTTTAATATCAATCTCAGCCAACGCAACGACGGGGGGGATTTTGGCCAGATGAAACAGATGGCAGCTGCCTTTTGAACGGATAAAATAGTCCGCGCTTTTTTTCAACTCTGTTTCTGCAACGTAAGACTGGCCTTGTTTGCGCTCAAGCAGTCCAAACTTTTCTGTTTTCTCTGCATAGCCATTAACAATACAAACGCTTAAAGAGTGCCTGATGCCATAATTAACGCTCTCTGGCAAATAAAAAGGGTCGAAAATGCAAATAGCATGATCCCCCATATGGTGCAGGCGCTGTATTAATCCCGTCGCGTCAAAAACCATTTCTAAAGAAATGGCGACGCCGCATCTTTCTCTGATCCTGTTAACCACGCGGTCGGTCATCATTTCAAGACTGTCGTTACATCCCCATGCCGTATCTATTCCAAAGCTGGAATGGGTAGGGGTGAACGCATTACTTTCGATGTTTTTAAGATAAAACTCATGTTCAAAATGGGAGAGTGAGAAATTATCAGCCAGCTGATTATGTTGGGCATAACATTCAAGGGTAGCCATAAAACAATTAATATTTTCTGTTGAAGGCAGGGTGGCGTAGTGAATAAAGCCACCATCCTGAACGGACTGGTTCATGGGCTTGTTCTCTGGTTTATCCGTCGCTGATTTTGCCAAAAAAATATCAGATGAGGAAATCAGTGTCCAGATAGTTCAAGAAAATAATTTAATGTTTACAGCGGCAATCCGGTATGTTAGAAAAAAACAGGCCGCAGTAATTCAGCGGGGCAAAGGGCGAGACGCCTTAAAAATTTCCAATAAATCAAGGTATTGCTTTAGGGTCTTAATTATTTCTCTTTGCGAATTAATAATCAGCAACAAAATAATCATTAGAATTTATTTATGTTTTGAAAAATATTCAATTGTAAAGTGAAAAAAATTCTTATGTGTAGAGCCGGTGGTCGACGCTGGCGGCAGGCACGGAAGTAAATTATGGCCCTGGCGAAGAGGCTTAATAACAAAAAGAGAGGAGAGCACTAAGGAAAATCCCAAAAGATATTTCGCTGAATACCCGACGCCTGCAAGGCCGTTGTGCTTTCTTTTTCTAAATTTGCTGTTTTAAGGTTTTTCCTGGTTCTGCCAGGCAGGTAATTTAAAAAAACAATGCCACCCAAAAAATGAGTGCATAACACCTTCGTAAACGAATTAAGGATGTAACGTGAACAACATGTTGATACCTGTATTAAGCATGATGGAACATGCAAAAAATCGGCCTGATAATATTGCGTTGACTGATGAAAATAGTGAATTAACATGGATGCAGCTGCATAACACAGTAGTAAATGTGGCAAAAAAGATTGCGCCCGTGCTGAGCGTCGGGAAAGAAAAGCGGGTAGCGGTTTTCTTTGATGGTTCAGCAGAAATGGTGATCGCGATCCTGGCGGTACAGCTGGCAGGCGGCGCTTATATTCCCCTTGAGCCTAAGATCCCCGACGTACGCATTGATGCCATTTTTGACGCTTCCTCGCCGGCCCTGATGCTGACCGACGGTAAAAATCGTCAGGCTTGCGAGGCTATCGCAGCCCGGCTGGCTGTACCGTTGGCCGTCATCGATGCGCAGTCTTCCCAGCCCGTCACAGAGTTGCAGGGTTACAGTGCCGCCGGAGACGCGCTGCCGTCGTTAACGCCGCAAATGCCCGCGGTCGTTTTCTTTACCTCCGGCTCTACCGGCAAGCCTAAAGGCGTGGAGCTCAGCCATATTGGTTATCAACGCTGGTTTGAAGGCGTGCAGGAGCTGATGGCGGTTAAGCCGGACGACCGCGTGGCTTTAACCACCAATCACAGTTTTGATCTCTCGCTGGGAGAGATCGTGCTCAGCCTGGTCTCCGGCGCCGCGCTTTATGTCCCTTCGCAAACGGTGGTGCGCGATCCTTTTTCGCTGCTGCCCTGGCTCGACAGGCACAGCATCACCATCTGGCAGTCTGTGCCCTCGTTAATGCGGCAGATCTTGCACTTCTTTCCGCAAAGCGACGCGTTACGTACGCTGCGAATTATGATGTTTTGTGGTGAACCTCTTGAAGTATCCCTGGTGGCCAAATTTCGCGAGGCGTTTACTCATACCTCAGCGCAGCCACTAAATCTTTACGGCCCTGTGGAAGCTTCCGTTCAGGTCTCCTGGTGCTGGGCCTATGAATATCTGCACAGCGCATTAACCGTGGTGCCGCTTGGCAAGCCGCTAAAACATGCGCAGATCCAGCTGGTTGATTTTGGCGAGGGCAGTCAGGAAATACAGGTCAGCGGGGAACATCTGGCCTTGCGTTATCTTGACGAGGAGAAAACGCGGCAGGCATTTATCGACCACGATCCGTCCCGGCCGCGCTATTACCGCACGGGGGATATCGGCGCGTTAAACGACAACGGCGATATTGAATATCGTGGACGCGTGGACGATCAGGTCAAGATTAACGGTTACCGTATTGAGCTTAGCGAGATTGAAAAAAATATTACGGCGCATTTTGCGGCAAGCGATGCCTGCGTCATCCCGGTTTTAACAGAGGATCGTTATGAACTGGCGGCCTTTGTGGTTGCTGAAAACCATGACAGTAAAGCCTTACGGCGAACGCTGGCCGAAACCCTGCCGGTTTATATGCTGCCCCGCCGCGTCTTTTTCCTTGATGCGTTGCCTCTGACAAGCAACGGCAAGCGGGATAAGGTCAGGCTGAAAACGGAGTATCTGTCATGAAAATGGGGGCGATAGGCTACGAACTCGGCGAGTTTCCCGTGGCGCTGGAAGACAACGTTTATCTGGCTAATGCGCGCAAGAGCCAGCTTTTTCTGAGAACCATGGGATTTGGCCACTACCATCGTACTGAACGTACGCTTGGCGCCTTATCGGAATGCGCCATTAAGAAAAGCTTCGCCAGGGCGGGCATTACCGCCGCGGAGGTCGATATCGTCATTTATGCTTCCAGCACGTTTGGCGATCGGCACGGGGATGTCATTGATAAAGATGTAGCCAGCTGCCTGATTAACTGCGGGCTGGAGCATGTTTATCCCATCGGCGTTTATCTTTCCCAGTGTAATAACTTTTTTGCGGCGCTGGATATCGCCGCTCAGTATCTCAAAGGCGAAGAGGGTAAAACCGCGCTGTTGGTGTTTGCCGACAGGGTGCTGGATGAAACCACAAGATTCAAAAATCTGGCTATTAACAGCGATGCGGCCGTGGCCTGTCTGGTGTCGACCCGCCCCGATAGTGAACTGGAATTCGACGTCAAGGGCATCAGTAAACGAACCCGGCTGACGACCGGAGACATGATTGACCCGGTCAGTAACGCTATGGATCGCGAGATCCATAACAGTTATCTGGAAGGGATCCGTTACGTTTTTGATGACGCGCTCACTCAGGGACAGCTACAGCCGGAGAGCCTGCAACAAATTATTTGCCACAATTTCAGCTATAGCGCCCTGCGACAGATCGCCAGCGCCATTAGCCTGGACGATAGTCTGTTTTACAAAAATAACATACCGGTATTTGGTCACGCCTATACCTGTGACAGCTTGATCAATCTTGACAGTTATTACCATGAAAACAATTCCGCTGTAGATCATCAGAAGCATATTGCTGTTATTGGGACAGGATTATATTTCTGGGGAATGGTGGTTTTAAAACCGATAAAAAAGGAAAAAGCATGATCGCTAAAGAGACGCTACTGGACATCTGGAAAGACACCGCTCAGCTCAAAGAGATCGATCCGGACAGAACGCTGTTTGACCTGGGGATGGATTCAATAAAAGTCATCGATATCTCAGAATCTATTTTCAAATTAAGCGGCATCCGCCTCGAGTGGGAGGAGTTTAACATTACCTCTTCGCTGAACGAGGTGTATGACCTGCTGAAGGTTAAGGCGGCGTAATTTTATAATAAGGGCGACTCTTATCGCCCTTCCTATTTAAATCAGGGCGTTATGAGCAATCACATCGTAAGACTGGCCGTTGAGCATCACCAGGCAGGTTTAGTGGCTATTGAAAAGCAGGACAGCGCATTACAGCTTTGCTACAAAGATAAAGAGCAACGTATTGAATGGAACGTGCCCGAACCCCTGATAGCTGTCGGCAGCGAAGAGGGGCATCTGTGTTTTACATTTAGCCTGGCGAACGACGCGCAGCTAAAGAAAAAGCTTTATTTTAACGACGGGGCGTTTGGGTTTCGCATCCCGGATGGGATCAGCTATTTTCTGACCTGTGAAATAGCAACATTTCCCTTCTCTTTTTTCCAGGCGAGAGAAGGTTCCTGCATTACCTTCATTCATCCTGCGGCCACGGTTAATTTACAGGTTCATATAGAGAAAACCGTTTGTGAAGATGCGGCGACGAAGAAATATTTTACTGACTATACGCTTATCAGTGGTAACTTGCGGAAAACCTGTCGATTGTACGCCGGTGACGATATAGTCATTGGCGAATACTGGCTTTGCCAGAGTCCGAAGGCGACGTCCTGGCCAGTTTTTTTGATCAATAATCACGCTATGGATAAACAACAGGTAGCCCGTTTGTGTCCTTAGCAATTTAAAATTCAAGTATGTGGTATGGAAGCGTGATGGTATGAAATTCTTTTTAAAAGGCACGGCGGGCAGGTTGTTTATCATAAACGGACTCACCGCTCTCTCTTATGCATTCATATTACCTGTAATGAGCACGTTTTTAGTCGAGGGGCTAAAGGCACAGCCGACTTTTATTACGCTTTACAGTATTGGTTTTGCCACCTCGGGGATCGTTTTCAACCAATGGATGGGGAAAATGGTGGATCAGGGGCACAGCAATAAAAAGCTTTTTATCTGTTCCCTTATCGCTATCTTTTTGTCCGCCTTAGCTTTTTTATTATGTCACAACGCCTGGCAGGCCCTGTTGACGGGCGTTTTTCTTATGGGGCCGGGCAACGCTTCTGTACCGCTGCTGCTCTCTATGATCCGGCACTACTCCGTTAACGCCGGGGAAAACGCCACGCGTCTTAACAGCCAGATGCGGGCAGGCGTGTCGCTGGTGTGGATTGCCGGCCCGGCGCTGGCCTTTATTATGGCCGATGCCTTCGGATTTCGGTTTAATTTTATCGCCTCGGCTTTGCTGGCAGGCTGCGTCATTATTTATTCTGTCTTTATGCTGGATCCTGCGCAGGTGCAGCCCGTTAAGTCTGCTGTAAAAGAGGTCGGCCGCCGCGCCGTTCCGGCAGTGGTCTGGTTATTAGGGGGCGTAATCGTTTTATCTAACCTCGCAAACCATCTTTATATTACGGCGATGCCGCTTTATATCCTGCGCGAAATAAAATTACCCGGCTATTTCCCCGGCCTGTTGCTGGGAATGACGGCTTTGCTGGAGATCCCGGTGATGCTTATCGCATCAGGATTATCCGAGCGCTACGGCAAATTTAAAGTCATGCTGGCCGGTTTTTGTTTTGGTCTGGTCTATTACTCGCTTCTGCAGCTGGCGGACTCCATGGTCACGCTGCTGCTGCTGCAGTGTTTTAACGCTTTATTTTACGGGGTCTTTGTCGGGTTGGGCGTGACCATTATTCAGGAAGCGCTGCCGGAAAAAAGAGGCTTTTCCTCCGCGTTCTATTCCAACGCAATGCGGGTAGGCATGATGATCGGGACTTCTCTTGCCGGCATCCTGGCGCAGCTATATAGCTTCAGGGTAGCGCTGTTAGCGCCTGTGGCATCCATTTCTTTGGCCGCGCTATTAATACTATGGGTAGCATTATCTTCTGCCTCCCAAAAATTAGACGTTGCCCGTTCAAATGATATCTGAACCGACGTTATGTTTGTGCGCGCCGCCTGGTACCGAGCCACGGGCGGCCTCTTTTTGACAGAAGTTGCCATTTAATGAGGGAAAGATGGAAAGGAAAACGTTAGTGCTGGTGGCCTGTGGTAAAGAATTATACAGGAAGTACCTGCTGGAACAGATTGCTTCTGAATACCACGTCTGGCTTATTTCTACCGATGAGGTCACCTGGCAAAAACCGTTAATCCAGGGATCGATAAAGGTGAGCGATTACGCTTTTGATGCGATCGTGACAGCGGTGGATAATCTTAAAAAAGATTTCCCTGTTCATGGCCTGATATGCTGGGACGAAAGATTTATCATGGTAACCGCCGACGTTGCCGGGCATTTTGGCCTGGCCTCAGCAGGCAAAGAGGGGATCAGGGGGTGTCGGGATAAATCCCTCTCCCGACAACGATTATCCGAGGCGGGTCTGCTACAACCTAAAAGCCGTTTATGCCATACGCTGGCGGAAGCACAGGCTTTTGCCGACGCTATCCGCTACCCGCTGGTGGTAAAGCCGCGTGGCATGGGAGGCAGTATTGGCGTGGCGCTGGTAAAAAACCCGCAGGAACTTATTTTACGTTTTAATGAAGCTGATGCTGTCAGTCATCAGGGGGCGGCGGATTTTCAGAACGGCGCCGTGCTTGAAGAGTATATTGACGGGCCGGAAATTAGCGTTGACGGCAAGATAATCGATGGATGCTACCAGCCCATGTTTGTGGCAAGAAAGCGCATCGGCCTTGAACCGCATTTTGAAGAGCTGGGGCATACGCTTAGCTATAACGATCCGCTGCTGAGCGATGAAAATTTACTTACCGTGCTGGCCTCGGCGCATCAAGCAATTGAATTTAAAAATGGCGTAACGCATACCGAGTTGAAAATAACGCCGAAGGGTTTCCTGATTATCGAAATCAACGGGCGTCTGGGTGGCGATCTGATCCCCTGGCTTGCCACGCTTGCGATGGGAATAGCGCCCGGATTGATTGCGGGCAGGATTGCCTGCGGCGATCCCGTCGATGCCGTCGTGCCGAAAAAAAATCTCAATGCGGCGATTAGCTTTAAATATCCGGAATTCGATATGACGGTGGATGGGGTTACGCTGCCAGCGCCGGAAATTACCCGGGATGCGCAAACTTATTGCGTACAGCTGGCTTATCCGGGCGATAAACTGGCGCTGCCGCCGTCCGGCTACGTTGCCCGCGCGGCTTATTCATTGTCTGTTTTTAACGAGAGCGTAGAGGGTGACAGGCTGTGCCGACAGCTGCTGGAGGCGGTGACGGTTACCGGCTCGCCGCTTACCGAACCCGTACTTTGAACGGAAAGCCTGCTTTTGCCGGCAGGCTTGCCAAATCGGTTTTTCACCGACGCCGCGCCGGTGAAAAACCGCCGACAAAGCCTTAAGCGACGGCCTGTTCCGGCAACCGCATCAGTCCGCCAGTTTCTCACTCAGCCCGGCTGAAGCGGGTTTTTTCCATTGGGATTCCAGCTCTTCCAGCGATTTGCCTTTGGTTTCCGGCACAAACTTCCACATAAACAGCGCCGCCAGCAGCCCCATCACGCCATACAGCCAGTAGGCGAAACCGTTGTTGAAATGCGCATTGAGCGTGCTGTTTTTATCCATCATCGGGAAGGTCCAGGAAACCAGATAGTTTGCCACCCACTGCGCCGCCACGGCCAGCGACATCGCTTTACTGCGGATGCGGTTGGGGAAAATTTCCGCCAGCAGCACCCAGCAGACCGGCCCCCACGAGATGGCAAAGGACGCCACGTAAAACAGCATTGCGCCCAGCGCCACCACGCCGGACATTTTGCTGTAGAAAGCGGTGCCCAGCGTAAACATGCCGATCGCCATACCCAGCGCGCCGATAATTTGTAGCGGCTTACGGCCAAAATTATCCACCGTCATAATGGCAATAGTGGTAAAAATTAAATTAATGACGCCCACAATGATAGTTTGTAACAGAGCAACATCCGTACTGGAGCCAACAGAGCGAAAGACCTCCGGCGCATAATATAAAACCACATTAATACCAACGAACTGCTGAAACACGGAAAGCATAATGCCAATAACAATGACGCCAGCGCCAAAAGAAAACAGCGGAGCGCTTTTGCTGGTACGGGTATTAACCGACTGTAAAATATTCTGTAGCTCTTTCTGGCTTTGCGCTTTACCAAAAAGCTTCTCCAGAATGGCGGCGGCTTTATCATTCATACCTTTGGCTGCCAGCCAGCGCGGGCTTTCCGGGACGGCAAATAATAAAATGAAAAATAATAAAGAAGGAATGGCGCCGGAAAGAAACATTAGCCGCCATCCCATCGTATCCAGCCAGTCGGCATTGCCGGACAGCGCAATGCTGTAATTCACGCAATAAACTAACAGCTGCCCTAAAATAATAGCGAACTGATTACAGGCAACCATACGGCCACGAATTTTCGCCGGCGTAATTTCCGCGATATACATAGGGGAAACCATAGAGGCCAGGCCTACGCCAATCCCGCCGACGATACGGTAGATCACAAATTCGCTGAGATAGCCCGACAGGTAATAAGGCACGCCGCTGTCAGTACCGACGGCGCGGTGGCCGATTTCAGGGAAAGCTGAACCCAGCGCCGATAAAAAGAACAGCACGGCAGCCACCAGCAGCGTTTTCTTTCTGCCAAAGCGGGCGCTTAACGGGCCGCCCAGCACGCCGCCGATAATACAGCCGATCAGCGCGCTGGCGACGCAAAAGCCCAGCAGGGAGTTGGCCGCCGATTCGCTTAATCCTCTGGGCGAAATAAAAACTTTATCCAGGGAGGAAACGGTGCCGGAGATCACCGCCGTATCATAACCAAATAATAACCCGCCTAATGTCGCCACCAGCGTGACAGAGATTATATAACGATTGTTGGCCTTCATCTCGGATGCTATTGCCATAACAAACCTCTTGGGTAGAAAGGAACAGGATAAAACGCGTTTATATTTGGAGGTAAGACGGATGCTTTTTATAAACTTCCACGCGTTTATTTTTTGAACTCCCTATGTCGCGAGGTAAACATAATCTTCCTGACCCGCCAAAGAAATTACAATTTTTTGTAATCGCTATGCCCGTTTTGCTTTTTATGAGAGGGATCACGGGTGTCTTCGTTCACGCCGGTAGCAACTTTGTGACTAAGGTCATGGTTGGGATATTACAGCGCCGCTTTGTGAAATTTTATAATTGAGTGTCGCGCTTTGTTGTTTGCATAGTGACGGGGTTCCCGCTAATTCCTGAACATATCTTTAAGGATAATGACCATGGCAGACTATTTCGATCGCATTACCAAAATTGCTTATGAAGGCAGCGACAGCCAGAACGATCTGGCCTTTCATTTTTATAATCCGGATGAAGTCATTCTGGGTAAAACCATGAAAGAACACCTGCGGTTTGCCGCCTGCTACTGGCACACCTTCTGCTGGGCCGGCACCGATATGTTCGGCACGGGCGCTTTCGATCGGCCCTGGTTTAAGGGCGGTGACGAGCTGGAACAGGCGAAAGCGAAAGCGGACATCGCCTTTGAGTTTTTCGATAAGCTCAACGTGCCGTTTTACTGCTTTCACGATGCCGACGTGGCGCCTCAGGGCCACTCCGTCAAAGACTACCTGCATAACTTTGCGGTGATGACGGATATCCTGGCGGAAAAACAGCAGCAGACCGGGGTGAAATTGCTGTGGGGCACGGCGAACTGTTTTACCCATCCACGCTACGGTGCGGGCGCGGCGACCAGTCCGGACCCGGAAATCTTTGCCTGGGCCGCTTTGCAGGTTAATGCGGCAATGGCCGCCACGCAAAAGCTGGGCGGTGAAAATTATGTGTTGTGGGGCGGTCGTGAAGGGTATGAAACCCTGTTAAATACCGATCTTAAACAGGAACGTGCGCAGATTGGCCGGTTTATGCAGATGGTAGTGGAGAACAAGCACCGCATCGGTTTTACCGGCACCTTGCTCATCGAGCCAAAGCCGCAGGAGCCAACCAAACACCAGTATGATTATGATGTGGCAACCGTTTATGGCTTCCTGAAGGAGTTCGGGCTGGAAAACGAAATCAAGGTCAACGTAGAGGCCAACCACGCGACGCTGGCCGGGCACTCCTTCCAGCATGAAATTGCCACGGCGGCAGCGCTGGGCATTTTTGGCTCTGTGGATGCCAATCGGGGTGATTTGCAGCTGGGCTGGGATACCGATCAGTTCCCGAACAGCGTGGAGGAAAACGCGCTGATTATGTATGAGATCCTGAAAGCGGGCGGCTTCACCACCGGCGGACTGAATTTCGATGCCAAAGTTCGTCGGCAGAGCACCGATCCTTACGATCTGTTCTACGGTCATATTGGCGGCATGGACGTCATGGCGCAGGGCCTGCGGATTGCCGCGCGTCTGATCGAAGAAGGGCGGCTGGAGCAGGCGCGCGAAGCACGCTACGCTGGCTGGAAGGGGCAGCTGGGCCAGGACATTCTTGCCGGGAAATTCTCTTTGCAGGAGCTGGCGCGCTATACGGAAAAATCAGCGTTCTTTCCGGAACACCGCAGCGGCCATCAGGAGCGGCTGGAAAATATTGTCAACCAGGCGCTCTACCGCTAGTGTCTTTTAGCTTCATGCCAGAGGAAGCGACGCATGTATATAGGAATCGATCTGGGTACGTCCGGCGTAAAAGCCGTATTGCTGGACGAAAACAACGCGGTATTGGCCAGCCACACGGAGAAGCTGACCGTCTCACGGCCGCATCCTTTGTGGTCGGAGCAGGATCCGCAGGCATGGTGGCAGGCCACCGATCGGGTGATGCTGGCGCTGGCCGCACAGCGGTCGCTGAAGGCGGTTCGGGCTGTCGGGCTGACCGGGCAAATGCACGGCGCCGTGCTGATGGGACGACAGCAGGAGGTGCTGCGGCCCGCTATTTTGTGGAACGACGGCCGCAGCGCGCGGGCCTGCCAGCAGCTGGAGGCAAGCGTGCCGGATGCGCGAAAGATCACGGGCAATCTGATGATGCCGGGCTTCACCGCGCCAAAGCTGCTATGGGTAAAAGAGCATGAGCCGGCGATCTTTAATCAGATAGCGCATGTTCTGCTGCCGAAGGATTATCTACGTTGGCGGATGACCGGCGATTTCGCCAGCGATATGTCCGACGCGGCGGGCACGATGTGGCTGGATGTCGGCAAGCGCGCCTGGAGCGATAAGCTGCTGGCCGCCTGTGGACTGACGCGCGACCAGATGCCGACGCTGTTTGAAGGCAACGAAGTCACGGGACAGATAACCGCAGAGCTGAGTCAGCGCTGGTCGCTGCCCTCTGAGCTGCCGGTGGTGGCGGGCGGGGGAGATAACGCCGCCGGCGCGATTGGTGCCGGGATCTGGCAGCCGGGCCAGGCGATGCTGTCGCTGGGCACTTCCGGCGTCTGTTTTGCGGTCAGCGAGCGCTTTCTCAGCAATCCCGACCAGGCGGTGCACAGCTTCTGCCATGCGTTGCCCGACACCTGGCACCTGATGTCGGTGATGCTCAGCGCCGCTTCCTGTCTGGACTGGGCGGCGCGGCTGACCGGGCAGCCTTCGGTAGCGGCGCTACTGGCGCTGGCCGAAAAGGCGAAGCCGGGAGATAAATCGCCCTGTTTTCTGCCTTATCTGTCCGGTGAGCGCACGCCGCATAATAATCCTGATGCTACCGGCGTGTTCTGGGGCTTCACCCATCAGCACGGTCCGGAAGATCTGGCGATGGCGGTGCTGGAAGGCGTCAGCCTGGGGCTGGCGGAAGGAATGGCCGCGCTACAGGCGACGGGCGTCAGGCCGGCGGCCGTCACGCTGATTGGCGGCGGGGCGCGCAGCGCGTTCTGGCGGCAGCTGCTGGCCGATATCTCCGGCGTAACCATGGAATACCGCACGGGCGGCGATGTCGGCCCGGCGCTGGGTGCCGCCAGGCTTGCCCGCATGAGCTGTCATCCGGGCGTTTCACCGGCGGAGCTGTTGCCGGTGCTGCCGCTGGAGTCCCGCTATACGCCCCGCGCCGATCGCCATGACTTCTACCGCCAGCGACAAAGGCTGTTCAGCGCGCTTTATCAACAAACCGCCTCGCTTTAAGGCGCGGCCATAGCTTATCGACAAGCCTGGCGTTCTGGCAGCAACGCCACCGCTTTGCTTTAAGGGGCAGTCAGCGGCTTCTTCGCGGTAACGGGAGGAAGCCGCGCCGCATTTTTTTGATCGCCCGAGCAGACCTGACGGTTGCTCCCCCCAATCCCTTGTCTTTACAAAAAAACTCTTCATATTGAAGCGGTCGCTTTAGTTTCAGGGTCTGAATATGAAGAAAAATGAGGCTCCCGCCAGGCACGCCAGGATTTCGCTGCTGTTCAACGCTAACAAAGCCTATGACCGCCAGATCATTGAGGGGATAGGCGAGTATTTTTACGCCTCGCAGTGCGACTGGGATATCTATATAGAAGAAGATTTCAGCGTTCATCACCTGAACGAGAACATTCTTTCCGGCAGCGGTATTATTGCGGACTTTGACGACGCGCAGCTGGCCGCACAGCTTAGCCAGATCGCTATGCCTGTTGTGGGCGTGGGCGGCTCCTACAGTAATCGGGAAGACTATCCCGGCGTCAGCTATGTCGCCACGGACAACGAGGCGCTGGTGGCTGCGGCTTTGCATCATCTTACCGAGAAAGGCATTGAGCGCTTCGCTTTTTTCGGCCTGCCCGCCGAGGCAGGAAAACGCTGGGCGCAGGAGCGGGCCGCGGCGTTCCGGCGTTTGACCTGCGATATGGCCTTTCCCGGCATGCTTTATGAAGGCATGGTCACGGACAGCAACACCTGGGAAACGGCCCAGCAGAAGCTGGCCGAATGGCTGCATTCGCTGCCCGCCCATACCGGCATCGTCGCCGTCACGGATGCCCGCGCCAGGCACATCCTGCAAACCTGTGAGCATATCGGCATTGCGGTGCCGGAAAGCCTGTGCGTGATCGGCATTGATAATGAAGAATTAACTCGATATCTGTCGCGAATTTCGCTCTCTTCGGTAGTGCAGGGCACGCGCAGAATGGGATTCGAAGCGGCCAGGCTGCTGGACAATCTGCTTTCAGGCCGTCGCGTAAGTAGCGAACCGGTGATAATCGCCCCGGAAAGCGTAATTGCCCGGCAGTCTACCGATTACCGATCGATTATCGACGCTATGGTGGTGAAGGCGATGGGGTTTATCCGTAAAAACGCCTGCCGGGGCGCCACCGTTGAACAGGTTCTGGAAGCGGTCGGCACCTCTCGTTCCAATCTGGATAAAAAATTTATGACCGAGCTGGGCACCACGATCCATAAGGTGATCCAGGATGAGAAATTTGCCAGAGCGAAGGAGCTGCTGGAAACCACCTCGCTGCCGGTGGCCGAAATCAGCCGTCTGTGCGGTTACAGCACGCCGCAATATTTTTGCACCGTTTCACGGCAAAACCTGGCTATGACGCCGATAAAATATCGCAGCAGCCGGAACGGCATGACGAGGGCGTAACAGCGTAGCGCTTGTTCCGTCACAGGCAGCAGCTATGGTTAAAAGGCACATATCCCTGGCATGGAGAGGCGAATGAAAATTAACGAGCTGATTGCTGCAAGACTGGCGCTGACCGCAGAGCAACGAGAACAAACCCGCGCGGCCCTGGCGCAGGGTGAGCAGGCCGAGCCGGATCGGCGACGCGCGCAGCGCTATGCTTTTCAGCAGCGAACCCGGCAGAGCCTGATTATTGGCGAGCGCGATCTGCTGCCGGTTTCTTTTTTGCAGCAGGGCCTGAGTTCGGCGCGGGCGGTAGGGCTGATCCGCAAAGACGGCATTCCTGAGGGCAGCGGCTTTCTGACCCACGGCGGCCTGTTTATCACCAACCATCACGTGCTGCCTGAACCGCCTGCTTCAGGCACGGTGACGGTACAGTTCGGCTTCCGTCAGAGCGAGACCGGCGAAATTAGCGACGGGCGGCTTTACACGCTGGATGCAGAGCGTTTCTGGCTGACCAGCCCGACAGAGGCGTTCGACTGCACGCTGATTGCGCTGGGCGAAGCCCTTAGCGGCAGCGGGGAGACGCCGTTGCCGCTGGCGCTTAACGATCGCAACGATAAACATGCGCTGGGCATCAGCCTGAACCTTATCCACCATCCGGGCGGCGCGCCACAGCAGCTCACGCTGCGTAATAATGCGCTGCTGGCGCGGCACGAGCAGTTTCTGCATTACGAAGCCGACAGCGAGGGCGGATCGTCCGGCGCGCCCGTGTTCAACGACGGCTGGCAGCTGGTGGCGCTGCACCACGGTGCCGTTGAGGACGGCGAAAAATGGGTTAATGAAGGCATACGCCTCAGCGCCTTAACCGACTGGCTGAAAGGCGAGCTGCCGCAGCTGTCCGCCGATATGCAGGCACAGCTGATGCAGGCGTTAACTTCGGACGCCACGCCGCTGCGTCCCGTCGCCAGCGCCGCCGCGCCGGAGAGCAATTATGGTAATCGTGATGGTTATCAGGCCGATTTTCTTGCCGGTACGCATATTGATATGGCGGAGATTATCGCTCCGCGCGCGGCGGAAGTCGCCCCATTGCGCGACGGCAGCAAAGGCGCAGAGGCCAGGCTCGACTATCAGCACTTTTCTCTGCTGATGAGCGGTGAGCGGCGGCTGGCCTTTTTTACCGCCACCAACATTGATGGCGCGAGCTATATCAATATCGATCGCGACAGCGGACAGCCTTCGCTGCTGCCGGAGGGCGACCGCTGGTATGAAGACAGCCGCATCGACAGCCGTTTCGTCACCGGTCAGGCGTTTTACAGCGAGTTCAGCCGCTGGTTCGATCGGGGCCATCTGACCCGCCGCAGCGATCCCACCTGGGGCAGCGCGGCCGAAGCGGTTCGCGCCAATAAAGATACTTTTCACTTTACCAACTGCTCGCCGCAGCATTTCCGCTTTAATCAGAGTTTGCAGTACTGGCAGGGCGTTGAGCGCTACATCCTTGAGTCTGGCGTCCTGCAGTCAAAGCAGCGGATCAGCGTGCTGACCGGGCCGGTGCTTAACGAGCAAAGCAGGCAATATGCGGATTTAGCGGTGCCGCTGATGTTCTGGAAGGTCGTTTTGCGCATCGGGCCGCAGGGCAAGCCACAGGCTACGGCACTGCTGGTGAGCCAGGATAAATTGCTGGACGAACCGCGCCGCGTATTGCCGCAGGCGCAGCCGGAAGCGGTGCCCAATGTGGATGAATACCGGGTTGCCGTCAGCGCGCTGGAAACCCTGACCGGGCTTGATTTCAGCGCTTTCCGCGCCTGGGACAGCTGGCAGCCGGACGCCGCGCTGCTGGCGGAGCCGTTACCGGCGAAGCTGATTATGACGTGGCGGGATCTACTGTAGCTGATGGCGGCTTGCCGCAAGGCAAAAAGCCCGCTGTAAAAGCGGGCTTTTTTAAATCGAAACCTTATTTCGCCTCGTCTTCCTGAACGAGAATACGCGAGCGGCTAACAGCCAGAATCTCATCGGCCAGAGCAGAATCATCAGGGCAGGCACGTGACAGCACCAGCGCGCCGACAAGCTGTGCAAGGGTAGCAAGCAGGTCGGCACGGGTTTCGGCGCTTGCCTGCTCTTCATGCGCTAAACGGGCCAGATGGTTTTCAATACCCGCCGCAAATACAGCCTTAATTGATTCAGGCTGACGCGCCGTATCGGCCGCCAGCGCCGAAATCGCACACCCTTTTCCCATCGCATCCCGATGCTGCCGTGACAGATAGTGTTCAACAAATTGTTCCCGACCGGCGCCTGAAGCATTCTCGGCGGAGCGCGCAAAACCGCAGCCCAGCGCCTCTGCCATCAAATCAGCTTTGGAACCAAAGTGCTTGTAGAACCCACCGTGGGTTAAACCGGCGGCTGACATCAGCTCCGCAACGCCCACACCGTCGTAGCCCCGCTCGCGAAACAGCTCCGAAGCCGTTTCGACAATGCGCCTGCGGTTTTCACGAACCTGCTCTTTCGACACCTTCATCGGTTTACCCTTTCCACCTGTCATTTCCACGCTCAGTATACATTGATGACGATCGTAATCAAACTGATTGACTTTTTAGATTACGATCACCATCATTAATTTGCGTCATCGGACGTTTATTGGCAGGGGAAGCGCCAGCACCTGTTTCCCCCCTGTGGGCCTCGATGGCGCCGCTAACGCATAACCTTGCCAGCGCCCGATTCTGTCTGTATCGCCTGGCGCCGCTCTCATTTATTTTTTAACAGAGAAGAATAACTTATGACCCAATCGACAGTTCTTATTACCGGCGCTTCTACAGGGATTGGTGCTGTATACGCGGAACGGTTCGCCTCACGGGGCCACAACCTTGTGCTGGTCGCTCGCGACAAGACAAAACTGGATAGCCTTGCAGAACGTTTGCGTCATGAAAGGGGGATTTCCGTCGACGTTCTGCCTGCCGATCTCACCCAGGCAGAGGATTTAACGGCTGTCGAAGCTCGTCTGCGTGATGACGCGCGGATCGGTATTCTTATCAATAACGCGGGCGTCGGCCAGTCGGGTAACTTTATCGGCCAGCAGCCTGATGCGATCGAGCGGCTTATCGCGCTTAACATAACGGCGCTGACGCGACTGGCCAGGGCGGCAGCGGCACGCTTTGTTGAAGCTGGTGAAGGCGCAATCGTCAACATCGGCTCCGTTGTCGGCCTGGCCCCTGAATTTGGCATGTCGGTTTATGGCGCGACCAAAGCCTTTGTTCTCTTTTTATCGCAGGGGATGGATCACGAGCTCTCTTCCAAAGGCATTTACGTGCAGGCGGTGCTTCCTGCCGGAACCTATACGGAAATCTGGCAGCGGACAGGCATTGATACCCGCACTTTGCCCCAAATGATGGAAGTGGGCGAGCTGGTCGATGCCGCGCTGGTTGGCTTTGACCGTCGGGAACTTGTCACCATTCCGCCTTTACAGGATGCGGCGCGCTGGGACGCTCTTGATGCTGCCCGTCAGGCTCTGATGGCGGATATCAGACAGGCGGAAGCGGCGGAGCGATATAAAGCGCTTTAGCCAAAGCGAGGGAGCCAGCAGGACGAGGCAATATCCCTTGAGTTGTTTTGTCGGCGCAGGGTCTTTTTCTTTTCACGGAAAAGCCATGCGCCGGCGAAATTACCCGGCAAAGCCGAAATAGCCTCAGCTTGCCAGGAAAGAATATTTTCGCAACCGGCCGTTGCAGGTAAATAATAAATGAATAAAACGATGAAAGCCTTCACGTTTAAACGCTATGGCAAACATCCTGAGCTGGGGTTCGAAAAAGTCGATTATCCAGCGATCAACGCCAATGAAATTCTGGTAAAAATTTACGCGGTGGGGCTGAACCCCATAGATAATATGATCCCCACTGGAATATTTAAGCCGGTTCTGCATTTTAAACTTCCGGGAATATTGGGGAGCGACCTGTCTGGCGTAGTTATTGCGGTGGGCAAGCAGGTCACGCGCTTCAGGCCAGGCGATGAAATTTTTGCCAGCCTGTTCGACAGTGGAACAGGCTCTCTTGCCGAATTTGCAGCCGTGCCTGAAAGTGCAGCCGCCTTAAAACCCGCAAATCTCGATTTCGTGCAGGCGGCGTCGCTGCCGATGGTAAGCCTCACGGCCTGGCAGGCGCTGACGGAGCGGGGCAGACTGCGGCCGGGCCAGAAGATTTTCATTCCGGCAGGCTCGGGAGGCATTGGCACTTTTGCTATCCAGCTGGCTAAGCACCTGGGCGCCACGACGGCCACGACTACCAGCACGGCTAACGTCGGGTGGGTTAGTCAGCTTGGCGCCGATAAAGTGATAGATTATAAACAAGAAAAGTTTGAAAACGTTTTAAGCAGCTACGATATCGTTCTGGGCACCCTCAAAGGCGATACGATTGAAAAATCCGTGCAGATCCTTAAGCCTGGAGGACAGATTATTTCTCTCGTCGGGCCTTTAGATGCCGCCTTCGCACGGGACAGAGGGGTAAACTTTTTTCTGACTTTTGTGATGAAAATGATGAGCCGAAAAATCACGCACCTCACCAAAAAACGACGTCTGACCTATTCTTTTCTTTTTGTTCGCCCGGAGGGGGAGCAGCTGACCCAAATTGGCAAGCTAATAGAGGCTGAACAAATCAAACCAACGATCGACAAAGTATTTTCCTTTGCTGAAACAAAGAAGGCGCTGGCCTGGCTTGGCCAGGGACATGCAAAAGGGAAGGTGGTGGTTACGATGCAGGCGTATTCAGATACCGAGCCAGCGGCCGGCCGTTAAAGAATGAACAAGGGCAGCCGCCAGTCCATTCCCTTCGCGCAGAATACCTGACGGCACAAACGCAAAAAGCCCGCTTAAATTTCTTTAAGCAGGCTTCTCTAATCTGGCTCCTCTGACTGGACTCGAACCAGTGACATACGGATTAACAGTCCGCCGTTCTACCGACTGAACTACAGAGGAATTGTTGGAACGGGCGCATAATATCCAGAGGGCAGAGGGATGTCAAAGCCTGATTGCACCTTTTTAACCGGCTGCTGAATAAATCAGCATTTTGTTGAAATTTCCTCAGGTTAGAAGGTGTTCCTCATCGCTGTTCTTTGCGGAATGCTCCGCAGGTCTCTGACAAATGGCAACAAGCATAACAGCCGTTTACGTCAGAATAATTACGTTTATTTCATTTCGTGGTTGCCGCCTCTTATTTTGAAATATGCATTCCATGCACGCGCTTCGCTCACCGGCAAGGAACAAGAATGGAAAAGGTCAGAGTTGGACTGATTGGTAGCGGCTATATCGGACGCTGCCACGCAATTGCTTATGCACAGGTTTCCACCGTTTTTTCGTTAAAGGGGGGAAATGGTGGCGGAAGTGAACCTTGAGGTGGCGAAACCGCGGGCTGCATTGCTGGGGTTCAAACGGTCAACAGGCGACTGGCGTGAACGGGTTGCCGAGCCTGAGAGAGATGGGGTGGATATTTGCGCGCCCAACTGCCTGCACAAGGAGATGGCGCTGGAAGCGATTCGCCACGGTAAGCACGTCTTCTCAGAAAAACCGCTGGCGCTGATGTGGCTGATGCCGAAGAGATGACCCGGGCAGCAGAGGCGGCAGGAGTAAAAATGCTGGTGGGAGGGACAGGTAAAGCCACAATACCGGGTGAAATATGATCTTTACAGACGAGGGGCGGGTAAAGCCCCAATATCGAATGAGACAGGCTCTGTTCAGCAACAGATCATGACGCATTACTCAGTAGATAACCTTCAACTGTCATTTGTGAGGCGCTGTAAGCCTTGTGGTAGTCGTTGAAAGAGTGCAGCTTTCCATCGCTTATCACTAAAAAGCGTTTGCAGACCTTTTCAATAAGACTACGATCGTGCGAGACCAGAAGCACAGTGCCGTTAAACTCTGCTAACTGACGTTCAAGGGCCTCTTTACCTGAAATATCCAGATGGTTAGTGGGCTCATCCAGCAAAAGCAGATGACTGTTGATAAGGGATATACCTGCAAATAATAATCTTGCTCTTTCTCCCCCACTCAATGTTCTGACTTTACTCTGCAGACGTTCCCAGGGGAATCCGGCTTTAAGTAACGCCTGCTTCAGCTGCTCATTATTGGCATTCACGCGCGACGTACTGCAGAAACTGAATAATGCATTCATCATATCCAGCTCGCTATCCACGCCATTTTGCAGCTGATCGTAATAGGCCATCACCGTCGAGTCATGCAGCGTAATGGCCCGATCCCGTTCCAGATAACTCTTCCAGATAAGCTGCAGCAGAGTCGACTTACCCATGCCATTGGCACCGATTAAAGCAATTTTTTCTCCTGGCTGAATCAAGAGCTCATCTATTGCGTACAGGATTGTAGTCTGCCCTGGCGCTCTGACCATGACCTCATTGCAAAACAGGAGTCGTTTTGCCGGCAGCATTTGTCCGGGAAAGGAGAGATTCCAGGGATAAGGCTCTGGTAAAGTATTTTGCTCAAGCTTGAGTTTGTCGACACGTTTGAACATGGACTGCGCTTTTCTTGCCGAGCTTTTACTGTGCTGCTCTTTACCCCACACCGCCAGCTGACGCGCGCTGGCTTCAATGCGCTCAATTTCGTTTGCCTGATCCTGATATTGCTGCTGGCAGGCAAGATCGCTTTGTTCGTGCTGCACTAAAGCTTGCGTGCAGGGGAGTCGATATTGATGCACGCCGCCATTAGCGATAATCCAGGTACTGTTGGTGACAGTATCAAGCATGCGGGTATCATGGGAAACCAGAATTAAGCTTCCACGCCAGTCTGCTAAAAAGGTTTCAAGCCAGATTAACGTCGGCAAATCAAGATGGTTTGAAGGCTCATCAAGTAAAAGAACATTGGGAGCAGAGAGCTGCGCTCTACCCAGTAACAGGCGCGTCTGCTGGCCACCGCTAAGTTCTGAACACGGCGTGTCACGCTGGGTAAGCCCCATACCAATATTTTCAAGAATAACTTCAGCGCGCCAGCTTTCACTTATGCGCTCATCAGTTTCTAAAACATCAAGAAGAGCCTCTTCTGGCGTCAAAGATAATAAGTGCTCTGGAAAACGCTGTTCCACCAGATAATAACGTAACGATTTGGCGTGAGTAACCTGGCCTGAACTCGGCTCCAGCTTCTTAGTCAACAGCTGTAGCAGGGTAGACTTACCGGCACCGTTGAATCCAACTAAGCCCACCTTTTCAGCGGAGTTTAATGAAAGAGAGACATCGCTAAACAACAGATGGGTTGCATTATGGTAACTCAACTGATTAGTTGAGAGGAAAACTTGTTCTTTACGATTCACGAAGATCCCCTTTACGATAAAAAAGCACAATCACAATGCCCGCTAGCGCAAGAACCGACTGAGTCAGGTAAACCCCCTGCGAGGATAAGCCATTCCCTTCTTTTGCCATAAGAAGATACATGGCAAGAATAAGTATTCCCGACAGACCGTTAAAAGTAGCCTGAAGTCTCCCCTGATACTCAGGCTCACAGTGAAGTTGTGAAAGAGATATCGACAGGGCCCAGCTGGAAATCCCAAAACCAATAAGGAAATAAACCGGGAATACCAAAATAACAGCATCATTTACAGAGAGAATATATAAACCGCCAGCCATGACCAATAAAAGCAAGGCCAGCGTTTTCCTGATGCTGGTTTTTTTACAAAGCACAGGTGATAAAAAGCCGCCGGCCAAAACTCCCAGCGAATAGAGCGCTTCATAAAGGGCAAATACTCGTGTGCTCGCATGCAGCACTTCACGAGTATAAGGAACTAAAATAATAGGAATAGTCATCAAAAGAACCATTATTATCATCTGGCTCATATAAGGCATAAAAAGCGCAGGCTTACTTTTAAAGTATCTCAGCGAAGAGGTATAGCTATACCACCAGCCTTCACTTTGTTTATTTGCGCTTTCTGCCGTTGCTACCGTACGCATGGCAAGGTTGAAAAGGCCAGCGATAATAAAAAGTATACCACCGATAAGCAGCGTGCCTTTGATGCCTGCTACAGCCAGTATGAAGCCACTTAAACCCATTCCCATAATAGTGCCGAATTCGTAAACCATATCAATGGTCGCATTAGCGCTAACAAGCTCCTTTTCAGGCACGATACTTTGAATAAAAGGCACCGCGGAAGGCATGTAAAATGAGATAAACACCCCAAGCAGAGAGCACAAAATCATCAGATCTGGCTCAATATTCATTTCCCACATCAGGACCCATGCAACGATAACCATCCCCCTGACCAGATTTGAGATAATGATTTGTGCTTTACGATTGTAACGATCGGCAAGCAGGCCAAATAAAGGGGCGAAAAGGATACTGGGCATCCAGATGCAAAACATCATTATCGCCACGCCTTTAACAGAGTTGGTTTTGTTATAGGCCAGCCAGGAAAGCGCAATATAATTTAATCCGTTGCCAAAAGTGGCAAAAAGGCCGCTCACGGTGAAAAACAAAAAATTCTTGTTTTCAAACAGTGCCAGCCGTTCCTTTACTTCTGCTCTAAACATTCTCTTACCCCAATGACCGGAATCCATTACACAACCAGTTAATTCTGTCGCCGAAATAGCCACGTTTTTTCGCTGCTGACTGCACTCTTTGTATCAAGGCCGGCATTTGAGAGATGGCATCATCCAAAAAGGCGGTCATATTGTACAGATTTACTGTACTATGAATGAAGGTCACCGAGCATTCAATCGTTTTTGCCTGATGCCACCAGTGCGCAGGAAAGTAAAGAAAATCACCGGGATGAAGCACTACGCACTCAAAAGGAATACCCAACGCTTCGAGCTCGTATGTGCTGTAAAATTTACCCTCTTCAAGCGCATACTGCGGTGCCACTAACGTAAATTCTTTTACGCCCTGCAACTGTCCGACAATGCCGTTCACGCTGAGCATATCCTGATGCATGCTGGTGACTGTTTCAGGCGCAGACATCAAAATCCAGGGTGCAAGAACCAGCTCGCCTACTAACGATTTCTCAATATTATTTAATGTAATGGCTTTGGGCACGGTGAAACTGTCGTTAAGTGATTTTGCGTGGGAAAGATGTGGCTGCCATGACCAGTTACCCATGCCTTTAACGCCAGATTGAATACGCTTGATATAATCACTTACCGTAATTTCCACTCTGCCCGATTTATTTATTCCTTCCTCAATAAATATCTTATCGCTACCGTAATTTTTCTCAATAAAAGAAAAATTGCCCTGCGTAAACAATGGCCAGTGAAAACAATACTCATGAATAAGAAAACATGTACCTGTCAAATCATTAATGCGGCAGTTTTCCAAAAATGCTTGCTCATTTTTAAATAATTGCACTGGCTGCATCCTCTTTCTGAAATTGAGATAAGACCAAACACATTTCTTCTGCTATGCTATTGCCTTGTGCCGTAAGGAAATTCTTATGGTCAAACTGCGCCAGTGTCTCCTGCAATAACAGCGATGCTTTGTTAATATTGACGGCGGCAGACTGCTTATGTGCTCCTGGGAAGGTAAGGTTTCGCATATAAAAAATAATGCGAGTTAAAACAAATGCAGCATGAAAGACCCCGTTGGCAGGACGGGGTTGATCACGAAAAGGACTTTTCAGGTAAGTTCCTGTCGATACAAGGGGATCGAGCAGTTGCTTAATATAGAGTTCAATATGAGACATCTCGTGAATAATATTTTCGACATAATCAGATAGCGTCCAGTCTTCTTTAGGCGAGATAACAATAAGACCTAAAAAAAGCACGGAACTGGTTGCTACAAGTGAGTCGCAACTGACAACAACAACACGACCAATAAGATTCCTCAAGGTATAATCCATCACGGCACTGTTGGTAGAGAGCAATTCAATCGCTGCCAGAATATTTTCTCTGTAACTGTTCATTGCAGAGTAATGTATTGCCGAGAATTTTTCATTTTGACGTTGCATTTCCGCAGCAACTGATTTCAGAACTGCCTGATAATCGTCACGATTGGCTGCCTGATAGCAAACAACCTTTTCGGGCCAGGGAGCGTAGGCGTGGTTTTCTGTAAGGAAATTAAGAATGGTTTGTTTTTTATTACAGGCAACAAATTGACGCCAGAGTGTACACTCTTGTTCAACAACTTCCCGGTTTAAATATATGGAAAAAATATCTCTTTTAGTTATTGTCATAGCTTATTTCCCCCATTGTAATCATGCTGACAGGATTATATATTTTTCTCACATTAATCAAGTCGGGTTTGCTAAAAGGATAAAAAAGGCTGGTAATATTGTTAGCCAATATTGCACTCAGCAGTAAATTAGTGGATGCGATAGATCCTGTTATAGGTTTTGTTACTGCGTGTGAACTCTTCTGCAAAAGGCTAAGGAATTCGGTTTTGGCCGCTTCAGTGGTTAACAGAGGGCCTGCTGTAATAGTATCGTATCCTGCAGATCCAAAGATAACCGGGACTTTGTGGCGCATAGCATATTCAACGATGTAGAGGGATGACTTAATGGCAGGCGTATCGATAGCGGATACCAGTAAATTAACATCATCAGGGAGACAATGCAGATCTTCTGAGCAGGTAATTTTACGCTCGTATAAAGAAACGTTGACCTCAGCATTTATTCTGAGCAATTTATCTTTTAAGCACTGCACCTTGCTTTTGCCAATATCGGCAGAATCATAAGCAAACTGGCGGTTCAGATTACTTATCTGAACTTTATCATAGTCGATCAGCGTGAATTTTTTGATCCCCGATGAGGCCAGACACAGCCCTACATTTGATCCTGTTCCACCGCATCCAATCAGGGCTATATGGATATCATTCTTGAAGCTAAACGGTGAGTGTAACGTTCCTAAATGAAAATTAAGGAAATCATAGGTTTTCTCTAAAACGGTGCCACTATATTTATTTTCCGACAGTACCAGCAAATTCAAGCTGCACATTGTTTTATAAAGTGCATAGCAGCAATCATCTTTAAGCCACGACTGTAATTCTGTCTCGTCCAGGCCTGTTTCAAGCCTGGTTAAAAAATATTCCACCTCAGGCCCAATAATGTCGGTCATCTGGTAATTTTTTTTACCCAAAAATATGATTTTATCATCGGATCTTATGATCGAGGCATTCAGTTTAATTTTCACTCACGGTTTCCTTTATGAGAACCTTACGTCCCGGAGCATATAAGGTGTTTTCCAGAATTGAACTGTGACAAAAAAAACCAGTGGGAAAGATAAATAACGGAAGGCTAAGACACTGCTCCCGCAAATAAAAATCAATAGCTTTGAATATTTCTGGTTGTTGAGATGATAGCGCTTCAGTAAAAAGCAAGGAATACAGCTTTTTTATTTTCTCAAATTTTACATGACTCGTAGATACATGACTCAAATCAGATCGAATGATTTGTACAGGATTTCGCTGAGGAATTTTACGAATTTCAAAGCGTAAATGGGATTCGGAACGCCAGTAGCCATATTTGTCCTGATGTTTGCGGACCTCAATATTAAAGCAAGAGAGTTGTTCAGCAATATCTTCAAGAATTTCATCATTTGGATAGAAATCTTCGTAAGATATGTCGATAACAAAGCTGTTTTTTGAGTAGGTGATAGTATCCCTGAGCGGATGATAAGAACCATCAAAATACACAGACATCCATGACGTAACCGGCTTTAATATATTGTCGTAACGTGCTGCAATTGAGCTGCGATTAATTTTACAAGTTAAAATTTCTTTGACGTAGTCTGGCAGTTTATCAAATTTTCTTCCGGGAGAAAGTATCATCATTAAGTTCCCTTCAGCAGCCACAAAATTTTGCTTAGCCGTGAAGGTACGGTAATTTTTCAGGTTAACGGCAGTGTTGCAACTGACATGCACTTTACCGTCAAAAAAGGCCTCGCCGTTCGGATCTTTTTCAACCAGAAGATAATTGATTTTTTCCACATTAGGCAGGTGCTTATCAAGTGTAAAATATTTATTAGCAACCAGCTGATAAACGTTATCCTGTTTTTTCAAAAGAATATAAGGTCCGGCAGAAACGTCATCACTATGCTCGTGTTTGGGAGAGAAATTCAATAAAGATAAATACTGAATAATAAAGGGGTCATACCATGAGGTTTGAATAGTGAAGCTGTGGTCATTATGGATTTCTGTTTCTGAACCCAGTTTCGCTACAGATGCAAGGATCTTATTATAACGATTATTCTCATCATAACAGATATGTCTGATCGCCCGCACATAATCCGCAGCTTTCACGTTATCGCCATTACTCCAGAATAAATCTTTTCTGATAGTTATTCTGAGGGAGTCAGCCGTCTGTTGGAAGGATTCGGCACCTAAGAGCTCGACTTCGCCCTTTTCCAAAGAGAATAACGGGAGCGCAAGCTTGCTGTAAATTTGCTCTCCGCTGTAATCACAGATCGACCAGATATCTTCTTTATAAGGGAAAACATCAACAGCGATATTTAAATTATTCATGATATTCAGGCCGTTTACCTAAGCGGTTGTCTTAATCATCTCTTCATACATTTTTTGTTTTCTAAGCAAGATCTCTATTTTTTCTTTAGTGTAAGAGACCTCCTCTATAATAGAATTCCTGACTTCATCCGATATTTTTAATTTATTTTCTGTAAGCACTTCGAGGTAATCATTGAAAGCAATGTCACTCTCATTTGAATCTCGGGAGATATAGGAGTGATAATTTTTATAAAATCTTATGGCATGCTGTCTGGAGGTAAAACCACCTGTCACCATGATATTATCCGTGTCATTACGGATTTCATGTACCCATCCAGTCGGCACGTAGAGAATAGTCCCGGGAGTAAGAGTGAATTCAACAATCTCAACGTTCAATTCATCCAGATGTGCTACGACTTCCTCATTAAATAATGAAGTCCCCATTTCAATATGGTGACGATGAAGTGGAGATATAGCGCGGAATGTTTTTTGACCTTCAATCATCATTAACCATGCGCTGGTTGAAAAACAGTCAATGTGAAGATCGCAATTTATTCCTTTTTTTCCAAAAAACACCCATCGTCTGCGGAATTGCATTCTTTTTGGCAAACGATCGATGAAATCATCCGGGTGGAATTTTGGAAAAAAGATATCTTCGTCCAGCCCAGGCAAGCTTTTTTGATAACTCCAGCCTGTCATATAGGGGCATTGCTCGCCATTTTTCATCAGATCAATGTATTCTGATATTGAAATCTTTCTGGTGATGTTTGCCGGATCCTCTAAGTTATCACTTACCTGACATAATATCTCGCTACAGCGCGCTTTAAAAAATTCAAAACTCCATTTTTTATAGGCAGGCATGTCGCTGTTCAAATTTGCATACTGCACGGGCTGGGTCTTATTGAAAAATGTTTCTTCAAACTGGTGGTTTTCAACACTTGCGACATCTTCAACATGTGGCCGGAATACGCTCATAGAGAATTCTCACGATAAGTTATAAATTTAAGTTCTGGGGTTGCCCCCAGAACCCGACGATCTTATTAGCAGCGGTGAGTTGCTAATAACAGTTCGTTATCCAGTTCAATCTCAGCCAGCTGTACATTTTCAATTTTTAATTCAACATCAAAATCTTGAGTCTCAGTTGGAGATACATAAGAACGAAACTCTTTGCTTTCGAAATCATTCATGGTTATTGCTCCTGTAATTTGACTTGGATTGTTGTTAAACAAAAATGTAAACGCAGTGATCTTTAATTAATGTAAGGAAAATTAAGTAAATGTCACCGGAGATTTAAAAGTAATTTAATTTGATAATTTTATGTTAATACATTTTTATGTAAGTGTGAGTGCTATCACAATAAATCATTGATTATTGATTAGTAAAACTGGTGTTTATCTTTTATGGAGAGAATGTGCTCTTTTCAACTAATTGATAATTATGTTGTTTTTTGTTGGTCAGGATTTTATTTTTCTTCTGAACTGCTAAAGGTGTAGAAATGTTGAATTGTTACAGTTCATAATTTCTTATGGTTATATATTAACCTTTTTGAGGTTTTCATCTCGATTATTGACGATTTTCCATAAGAAAAAGCGATGGCGTTCAGGTATGAAACCTGAGCGAGAGAAAGAAAAGGCCCATAGCTTGCAGCGAAAACTATTGCAGCGTCCACCCTGGATCGGCATACACCCAATCTTGCAAAAGCACGAATGATCCTGCGTAAGATTGCTGCAACCCTTAGCCGGTTGCACACTCCGCCTGTTACAGGAATGAGCCCAACCTGTGTCGTAATCTATTGGCTGACCAGTAAATTTTTACTCAGAAGAGGTTGGGTTCAGGCGCACTTACGCAGGCGCAAAGCGCCGATCACCGATGCTGTATTCAGAAACGCTTTGCCTTGCCATAGCCCCCGGGATCGGCGGCTGCAGCCTGTTCATATTTTTCAATAGTTCGTCGGGTACTGGATAGGGATGAGGCAGACATGACGTCAAAAGGTTTCGCCGCCCGGGCGGGATCGTCAGTGAAGCGGGTACTGGGATCTTTCGCCAGCGAGCGTACGTCATAACGTCCGGGTTCCTTCGCCCGCGCACTTTCTACCATATGTTTGACAAATTTTTTCCCCACTGGCGGATAGGTAGTCGAGGTTAATATATCCTCGATCTCCGCCATTGGCATGGTACGTACATGGCGCAGCGCCCACTGGGCGTGCGGATCGGGGCGGGGATCGTTTCGCTGCTGGATAACGTCAAGCCTGCCCGGATCGAGCCTGCTGTTCTCCAGCGTGGTCACAATCGGCAGATGTTGCCAGGCATCAAGCACTACCGGATCTTCCTGACGTTTGTCTCCTAACAGCACCAGGACGTGGTCATTATTGTAGAGAGTATTAAACACGGGCTTATTGGCTCCTCTGGCCGCCACTTGCGTGTAGGCCAGATCGGCAAATTCCTGACAGTGTCCTCCTTGCACTCTCAGGGCGCTGTGTCCACTCGCATAAGCACGATCCAGGCCTGTCGCCGCGTCAGGAAACCGTTGTGTAAAGCGTTCACTGGCTTCATGACTAAAGCGGTCTGCAGCGCGCACGGCCATGATACCGCGCATCGCACTCTCTCCCTGATCGGCAACGAGCGGCAACCACTGATTACCACCACGCCCTAATTGCGTACGCACTTCCTGTTGGACTTGCGCCGCCAGATCCATGCTTTGCAGCGTCTGTGGTGAAACCACCCTGACCTGATGCTGAAAGGGGCCGGATGCCTGCATTTGTGTCGCGCTGAGGCTCTGATGAGCGGGCTGGCTCTGCTGGGTCTGGCGGCTGCTGCCAGAAGAAAATATACGCATCATAATCCGACTCCGACTTCATCAGGAAGGTGCTGGCTGATAATGCCCAGACGCTGTCCCAGCGTATGAGTATAAAAAGCCATATTTTCGTACAGGGCAATCAGGGCCTGAGGATCTGCCGTGTTCATCGGCAAACGCGACCATATCACCAGTTCGTCACTGTTTGCCGAAGCCGCCAGCACAATGGGAGGGAACTCTTCGTTCATCAAATTTGCCTGCAGGAGTTCCCAGAGAAGCTCAGTGGTAATGTCATTAGCCGTCCTGAAAGGAAGCAGGCAGCTAAAGGTGATGTGGTTACCGGGATAATGCAAAAGCCTCAGCGATAAATCTGACCACATCACTAACTCAAAGGCTTCTTCATCGCCCCGCATCTCAGGCGTTAGCTTGAGGTAATTGAACAAGGGAATAAGAGCACTACTAAAGGATGTTGACATAAAGCTTCCTTTTTATTTGTCTCAGGTAGCAAACCGGCACGGCAAGTGCAGTCCGATCCGACTTCACTGCAAAGTAAGGAAGAGTAAGTGAACAGAAAAACCGCCTGGTTCCTTACGCTGTGGAACAATTGCGAGCAGATGTGATGGGGTTAAAATAGTCGAGTTGATAAAGGGGAATTATCTGGCCTGTCTCTGCCCGTTTGCCGGTTAAATCTCTGGTGGCTTCACTGCCGGATACAGTCCCATGAACGGCCACTTGCCAGAAGGATATTGGGATGAATAACACTGAACAGTATAAATTCATTTAAAAGCGGCATACTGCGCGCAAAACCAGGTTTATAAATTATCCAGTCTGCAAACCAGCTACCAATCGGCTAACGAGAGAATGCTTAATCTTTGGCGGCAGCGCCATGCAGTCAGCACTTTACCGGCAGCCTTTTGGCACGGCACCCTGCTGAGCCAGGGCGCAGAGTTTTTACCCGAATCACTGCATAATCAGGGCGAAACCAAAATTGATGAAAACGCAACGCCGACAGGTAAAGAGTAAAAGACAGAACAAGGTCGATAAGCAAAAAGCCCGCTTAAGTTTCCTTAAGCGGGCTTCTCTAATATGGCTCCTCTGACTGGACTCGAACCAGTGACATACGGATTAACAGTCCGCCGTTCTACCGACTGAACTACAGAGGAATCGGTTTCGATGGGGCGCATAGTAACGGCCGCGTCCGGGCGTGTCAAAGGTCGAATGCCATTTTGCCGCGCGTTCGGCCGCAAAATCAGCAACCCGCTCTGTTTCTCGCCCGTTCGGGCAAAATTCAATCTCTTGCGCCAGATCGCACTTTACGGCGAATGCCTTGCTGATGTTAGAGGTGTGTCAAAATTTTGTTGTTTGCCGTTTTTAAAACGTGCGTTTCGGTGCTTTTATGTAAAAAGTTTCAAAAATGTTAATTATGGAATAATTGCACTGATCAGTCAGTCGGCCGCTATATGTCGAAGCGATAAAGACTGAAAAACTAAATTAAGCTTTTGATAAATATTGTTAATAACCAGGAGCAGTCTGACTAAGACATTGCTTTTTCACCACTTAAAAATGTTATCCAGGCACCGGTGAAGTTGTGTGAATGTAAAAAATATCTTTCATTCGAGGTCCAGCCAGCCGCACAAGCTAATCACATAAGGGCTCTATCATGAAAAAATTCGTTGCAGGGTTACTGTTAGTCTGTTCGCTGCCTGCTGTCGCGCTGGCAAAAGATCTCCAGATGGGTGTCTCAATGGCACTGTTTGACGACAACTTCCTCACCATCGTTCGCAATTCTATGCAAAAAGAACTTCAAAAAGAAAACGTTAAAGGGCAGGTAGAAGATGCCAAAAACGATGTTTCCCAGCAGCTACAGCAGGTGCAGAACTTTATCGGGCAGGGCGTGGACGCCATTATCGTCAATCCGGTCGACACCAACGCGGTTAAACCGATTATGGATCAGGCCAGCAAGGCGGGCATCCCGCTGATTTTTATTAACCGCCGTCCCGCAGCCGAACTGACGGGCAAAATGGCCTATGTTGGCTCCAACTCGCAGCTGGCGGGGCGTTTGCAGATGGAAGCGCTGGCTAAACAAATGAATTACAAAGGCAACGTCGCCATCCTGTTAGGCGATCTGGCCAATGAATCGACGCGTGAACGTACCAAAGGCGTGAAAGAGATTGTTGCGAAATATCCTGGTTTAAAAATCGTTCAGGAGCAGACCGCGAAGTTTATGCGTAACGATGCGGTAGATGTGGTCAGTAACTGGCTCACCGCTGGCGACGATATTCAGGCGATCGCTGCTAATAATGACGAAATGGCGATTGGCGCGCTTCAGGCGCTGGGAAAAAACAGCGACCACGTGCTGGTGGCGGGGGTTGACGGCACGCCGGACGCGCTGCAAATGATCAAAAACGGCAAAATGGTCGCTACCGTTTTTCAGGACGCAAAAGGCCAGGGCGAGGGGGCGGTACAGGCGGCGGTGAAGCTGGCAAAAGGTGAAAACGTGGAATCGAACGTCGATATCCCTTTCCAGCTGATCACCAAAGAAAACATGGCGAAGTTTACCAGCCTGAACCAGAAATAGCCGGGGTGCATCATGACCGCATATGCGCTTGAAGCCGAAGGCATCAGCAAGTTTTTTCCTGGCGTAAAGGCACTGAACAACGTCTCTTTACGGGTCAGGCCCGGCAGCGTACACGCGCTGATGGGCGAAAACGGCGCGGGAAAATCCACGCTGATGAAATGCCTGATAGGAATTTATCGCCCGGATGAAGGCTTAATCCGCGTCAGGGGCGAGGCGGTAGCGTTTCAGGACACGCTGGGCGCGCTGCGCGCAGGCATTTCGATGATCCACCAGGAGCTTAACCTGGTGCCTCATATGACGGTGGCGGAAAACATCTGGCTGGGCCGCGAGCCGATGAAATATGGCTTTGTCGATCACGGCAGCCTTCATCGCCAGACCCGCGAGTTGTTAAGCAAGCTGAACATTCTCCTTGCGCCGGACGATCTGGTGGGCGATTTGAGCATCGCCTCACAGCAAATGGTAGAGATCGCTAAAGCCGTATCCTGGAATGCGGATGTGGTGATCATGGATGAGCCAACCTCCGCGCTGACTGAAACCGAGGTTTCGCATCTTTTCGCTATCATTCGCGATCTCAGAGAGCAGGGTAAAGCCATCATCTATATCAGCCACAAAATGGATGAAATCTTTACGATTACCGATGAGGTCAGCGTATTTCGCGACGGTGCCTGGGTCGGTAGCAGCGCGACGGCGGACTATACGCGGCAGTCGCTGATTACCCAGATGGTCGGGCGCGAGCTGACCCAGCTTTTTCCCAAGTTCAACACGGCCATTGGCGAAGAGGTGCTGACGGTACGTCATTTACAGCGTAAAGGCGTGTTTGATGACATCAGCTTCGGCGTGCGCCGTGGTGAAATTCTGGGCGTGGCGGGGCTGGTCGGCGCGGGCCGCAGCGAGGTGATGGAAAGCCTGTTTGGCATGACCAGCCCCGACGGCGGCGAAATTCTGATAGACGGCGTGCCGGTAAAAATAGATTCGCCTGCCACGGCGATAGAAAAGGGGCTGGCTTTTCTTACTGAAGATCGGAAAAAGTCCGGGCTGTTTCTGGTGCTGTCGGTGATGGAAAACATGAGCATCGTCAATATGCCGGAATACAGCAGCCGCGCGGGCTTTGTCAGTCATATCCAGATGGCGAAGGACTGCATGGAGCAGATCCGTCGGCTGAACATCAAAACGCCCACTATGGATCAAATCATCAATAACCTCAGCGGCGGCAACCAGCAAAAGGTGCTGATCGCCCGCTGGCTGCTGGCACAGCCCAAAGTCCTGATCCTGGACGAGCCGACGCGCGGCATCGACGTGGGCGCGAAAGCGGAAATTTACCGGCTAATCAGCGAGCTGGCGAATCGCGGCGTCGCCATCATCATGGTTTCTTCTGAACTGCCGGAAATACTCGGCATGAGCGATCGGGTGATGGTCATGCACGGCGGCCGCATCACCGGCATCCTCAATAAAGAAGAGGCCGATCAGGAATCCATTTTGTCACTGGCGTCTGAATAAGGGCTGAAACCATGAGCGACGTAAAAATGAGTGGCCAACAGCCGTCTTCGGCAACGTTTTTAAGCAGTTTTAAGGGAAAGATGCCGAAGGATACCGGCATTTTTATCGTGATGGTCGCCATCGCGCTGATTTTTGAAGCGGCAGGCTGGTACGTGCGCGATCAATCGTTTTTGCTTAATCCAAACCGGCTGGTGCTGATTATTTTGCAGGTTGCCATTATCGGCATTATTGCGGTCGGCGTGACCCAGGTGATTATTACCACGGGGATTGATCTCTCATCCGGCTCGGTGATTGCTTTAACCGCCGTGGTGGCGGCCAGCCTGGCGCAAACCTCCGACAGCCTTTCCCCGATGTTCCCGTCGCTGGTCAATATGCCTGCGGCGGTGCCGATCGTAGCCGGGGTCGGCGTGGGGTTGCTTTGCGGGGTGGTGAACGGCGTGCTGATCACTAAAACCGGTATTCCGCCCTTTATCGCCACGCTGGGCATGATGGTTTCCGCGCGCGGGCTGGCGCAATACTACACGCAGGGCAACCCGATCAGCTTCCTTTCCGACAGTTTTACCGCCATCGGCCAGGGCGCAATGCCGGTAGTCATCTTCCTGGTCGTCGCGGTCATTTTCCATATCGCGCTGAAACACACCCGTTATGGCAAGTACGTTTACGCCATTGGCGGCAATATGACCTCGGCGAAAGTTTCCGGGATTAACGTCAATAAATACCTGGTGATTGTTTATACCATCGCGGGCGGGCTTTCCGGCCTGGCTGGCGTAGTCCTGGCGGCGCGCGTCAGCAGCGGCCAGTCCAGCATGGGCATGTCCTATGAGCTGGATGCGATTGCCGCCGCCGTCATCGGCGGCAGCAGCCTGATGGGTGGCGTAGGGAGGATTACAGGTACGCTGATCGGCGCGGTGATTTTAGGGCTGATTAAGAGCGGCTTTACCTTTGTTGGCGTGGACGCCTACGTTCAGGACATTATCAAAGGCATTATTATCGTCAGCGCCGTTTCAGTGGATATGTACCGCAATCGTAAAAAGCGCTAGCGGGCAGGAGCCAGGCCGGCCCCTGTATTCCTCTCAGCCGCCGCTTTTTTATGCCATGTAAACGTTACCATGCACAGCCTGACAGCATATTTTGCACCTCATCGGTGCAGGCAAGCGGTTGGTGAAAGCATTAAAAAAAAGCGCTACTCCTTTAGAGGTAATCAGATTCTCTTATTTTACCGGCGCTTAGCCTGAAACAAATGGGCTGAAAGCGCAGCCGGAAGTTTCTGGCACGTCACTTGCAATTCTTAACCCGCACCAGAGTGAAAACTTATTTTTTAGCGCCAGTAACAATGGCGTCCCGTGACGGAGGCAAAATGAACTTAAGACGACTGAAATATTTTGTAAAAATCGTCGATATTGGCAGCCTGACCCAGGCCGCAGAGGTGCTGCATATTGCGCAGCCTGCGCTCAGTCAGCAGGTTGCCACGCTGGAGAACGAGCTGGACCAGCAGCTGCTTATCCGTACCAAGCGCGGCGTGACGCCTACGGAAGCCGGGAAGATTTTATACGCCCATGCCCGTACCATTTTACGGCAGTGCGAACAGGCGCAGACGGCGGTGATCAACGCCGGGCAGACGCTGACCGGTCAGGTTTCAATCGGTCTGGCGCCGGGAACCGCCGCCTCTTCGCTGACCATGCCTTTATTGCAAACCGTGCGCGAACAGTTTCCGGAAGTGCTGGTTTACCTGCATGAAAACAGCGGCGCATCGCTAAACGAAAAAGTGATGGATGGGCAGCTTGATATGGCCGTACTTTACGACCGCGCGCCGTCCGCCGGCATCACCAGCCTGCCGTTGATGAAAGAAGAACTTTATCTGGTTGGCGCAACCGACTGCCCTGGACAAAACATCGATTTAGCCGACGTGGCCAAAATGAACCTGTTTCTGCCGCGCGACTACAGCGCCGTGCGCAAACGCGTTGACGAAGCGTTTTCGCTGCGCCGCCTGAGCGCCCGCATTATCGGCGAAATTGAATCGATCGCCACGCTGACCGCCGCCGTCTCCAGCGGCATGGGTGTCACCGTACTGCCGGAATCCGCAGCGCGCGCGCTGGTCAGCTCCACCGATGCCTGGATGGCGCGCATCAACAGCCCAACGCTGAACCTGCCGCTGTCGCTGAACGTTTCGGCGCGCTCGCCGCTTTCTCCTTCTGCGCAGGCGGTAAAAAATATCCTGCTGTCGCTGCTCAACAAACCGACGATTGAAGAGCGTGAACTGATGCTGGTGAGCTAATGCCTTTCTGCGGGCGCGCGTCGGCGCGCCTCACTCCTATATCGCTAAAAAGCATATAAAACCTCTTTTTATTATTTGTTGCTATCAATGTGCCTTATTAACATGGCTGAAACCAACAGATAACAGAGGGAGAGGCGCACGTGAATTTTCAGCAACTTAAAATCATCCGGGAAGCGGCACGCTGCGAGTTTAACCTGACCGAAGTGGCTAATGCGCTCTTTACCTCCCAGTCAGGGGTCAGCCGCCATATACGCGATCTGGAAGATGAGCTGGGCGTGGAGATCTTTATCCGTCGCGGCAAGCGGCTGCTCGGCATGACCGAGCCAGGCAAGGCGTTGCTGACTATTGCCGAACGCATCCTGGATGAAGCCGGAAAGGTGCGCCGTCTGGCCGATGTCTTTACCAACGAATCCAGCGGCGTGCTGACCATCGCCACCACGCATACCCAGGCGCGCTATAGTCTGCCAAAGGTGATCAAAGCGTTTCGCGCGCTCTATCCCGGTGTTCGCCTGGAGTTAAATCAGGGCACGCCGCAGGAGATTGTCGCCATGCTGATGGCGGGCGAAGCCGATATCGGTATTGCCAGCGAACAGGTCGTCAATAATCCGTCGCTGGCGGCTTTTCCCTGGTTCAGCTGGCATCATGCGCTGCTGGTGCCAAAGGGGCATCCGCTGGAGCAGGAGCAGCCGGTTTCGCTGGCGGCGCTCAGCCGCTATCCCTTAATTACCTATCGCCAGGGCATTACCGGCCGTTCCCGCGTTGACCGCGCCTTTCATGCCGCCGGGCTGACGCCGGATATCGTGCTCAGCGCGCAGGATTCCGACGTGGTAAAAACCTATGTCGAACTTGGGCTGGGCGTGGGCGTGCTGGCGGATCAGGCCTGCCAGCTGGATGCGCAGGCCGCGCTGACCCGGCTGGAAGCCAAACACCTGTTTGAATCCAATACCGTCTGGCTGGGCCTGAAGCGTGGGCAGCTACAGCGCAACTACGTCTGGCAGTTTCTGGAACTGTGCAACGCCAACCTGTCGCTGGAAGAGATCAAGCGCAAGGCGCTTTCCACGCATGACGCGGTAGAACCGGTGCTGGATTTTCAGATTTAAAATTTCAGAGGCGTCCCGAAGAACAGCAAAGAAAGCCGTTCGCCCGGCAATATTGCCTTGTTTTTGCCCCTGGGCTTGGGTAGCTTGCGTTCGGTGTCGTGCAGCAAAAATTTTTTATGGTGGGGTTTTATTCATTGGATGCGATCCATAGTGGTAATAGCCTTTAGCGCGCCTGGCCAGGCGCGCTATCGCCGTACAGCATGTTATTGAAAGCAAAGCGGCGGGGCGATCGCACAGTTAACACTGCCAGCAAGTAAATCAACGGCGAACGACTATGCTGTAAAGCAGGTTTATCCACCAGGGGGTTGTATGGTTGTTGCTAAAAGAACGCTGCCTTTTGCTCTCCTCGCTATTTTATTGACCGGCTGTGCCAGCAAAACCGCCGAGCAGTCGCAATATTCCGGCTTTTTAGGAAATTATGCCGAGATGAAACCGGTAAAAACAGCAAGCGGGCATGAAACGCTGCGCTGGATTGCGCCCGATTATCAGTCAGATCGTTATACCAGCCTCTATTTTGCGCCTGTTACTTATTATCCTCGCGCGTTACCCAACAGTCGGGTCTCTGCCGCCACGCTGGAGCAAATCCGTAGCTATACCGAATCCAGTCTTAAAAGCGCGCTGGCCGGGCGTAAGAAGATTGTCGACACCCCTCAGCCTGGCGGTCTGATAGTGAAAACGGCCATTACTGCCGTAACCGCTGAAAACAAAGATCTCCAGTTTTATGAGGTGGTGCCGGTCGCCGCCGTGGTAGCAGGCACGATGGCCGCCACCGGGCATCGCAGCCAGAACGCCGAGCTATTTATCGAGGCGGAAGCGATTGATATTGCTACCGGCAAGCCGGTTATTAAAGTTATCCGTAAAGGTTACGGCAAAAGCGTGGCGAACGGCGCTGCGCCAATCACCCCGACGGACGTGAAGGGCGCTATTGACGATATGGTGAAGGATGTGGCGACGTTCTCAACGCCCTAGTGAGAAGCGCCGATGGTCTGACAGGATGACAGAAAAAATTATCGGGCCACGATACGGCCCGATAGCCGTCTCCCAATAAGCTCCGGCTTATTTAACGCATAAAATTTTGTCGTGCCATGCATGGTATCATCCGGCCGCCGTATAACTTTTCTCGCCTTACCTGAATGCTGCTATCTCCGCCCGTAGCATAAGCCTGCATCGCGCACGGCTGCGCGTTCGCAGTATAAATCTGCAATACAAACGTCTGAGCACCCACAGCATAAACCTGCATCGCGCACGGCCGACCACCGATCGCCTGAAAGCGCTTCGCGCACGGCTACGCGTCTGTAGCATAAACATGCGCCACGTACGGCTGATTATTCGCAGCATAATATTTTGTTTTGCCGCGCAAATCTTCTCGCCGGGTCGAGCGGTCGGCCTGTTAAGGCAGCATCCGCTGCGCGGCTTCCTTTAGAGTAAATACAGACAACCAGAGGGGAAGATATGTTTACTCAACGCTTAAAGGATCCGCAGCTTTTAAAACAGCTGGCCTGTTTTGACGGGCGCTGGCAGGCGGCAGGCAGCGGCGAAACGCTGCCCGTGCTCAATCCGTCCACCCGTGAGCTGCTGGCGACCATTCCGGCGCTGGGCGCGGAAGAGACGCAGCGCGCCATCGCCTGTGCCGACTCGGTGCGGCAAAGCTGGGGCAAAACGCCCAACGCGCAGCGCGCGCTGCTGCTGGAAAAGTGGCATCAGCTGATACTGGAAAATGCGGACGATCTGGCGGCTATCATGACCGCAGAGCAGGGCAAACCGCTGGCGGAAGCAAAAGGGGAAGTGCTCTACGGCGCGAGCTTTGTGAAATGGTTCGCGGAGGAAGCCCGGCGCATTTACGGTGAAACCATCCCCGCGCCGTCCGGCGACCGCCGTATCCTGGTTATCAAACAGCCGGTTGGCGTTGCGGCGGCTATTACGCCGTGGAATTTTCCCATCGCGATGATCACCCGCAAAGTGGCACCCGCGCTGGCCGCAGGCTGTCCGATTATCGTCAAGCCTTCGGAGCTGACGCCGCTTTCCGCGCTGGCGCTGATGGCGCTGGCGGAGCGGGCGGGTTTCCCACCGGGCGTCCTACAGGTGCTGACCGGCCTGCCGCAGGCGATTGGCGCGGCGCTGACCGGCAGCCGCACCGTGCGTAAAATTTCTTTTACCGGCTCCACGCGGGTCGGCCAGCTGCTGATGCAGCAGAGCGCCGACAGCATCAAGCGGCTGAGCCTGGAGCTGGGCGGCAACGCGCCGCTAATCGTGTTTGACGATGCCGATCTGGATATTGCCGTCGCGGGCGTGATGGTCAGCAAATTCCGCAACGCGGGACAAACCTGCGTGTGCGCCAACCGCATACTGGTGCAGCGCGGCATCAGCGCCCGCTTCAGCGAACGGCTGCTGGCGGAAGTCGCGAAGCTGAAAGTCGGTGACGGCTTCAGCGAAGGCAGCACGCTGGGGCCGCTTATTAACCAGGCGGCGGTCGACAAGGTTAATGCGCATATCGATGATGCGGTAAGCCACGGCGCGACGGTGCTGGCCGGCGGCATAGCGCCGCGCGACGGCACCTTTGTCGCGCCGACGGTGTTGGTGAACGTCACCTGCGCCATGCGTATCGCCCATGAGGAAACCTTTGGCCCGGTCGCGCCGCTGTTTGTTTTTGATACGGAAGAGGAAGCGCTGGCGATGGCTAACGATACGCCTTACGGCCTGGGCGCCTACTTTTTTACCGAAGATCTGCGCCGCGCCTGGCGGGTTGGCGAAGCGCTGGAGTTCGGCATGGTCGGTCATAACACGGGCGCTATTTCACTGGAGGTCGCGCCGTTCGGCGGCATAAAAATGTCGGGGACGGGTCGGGAAGGCTCTCGTCACGGTATTGAGGAATATCTTGAAATAAAAGCGTTTCATTTCGGCAGCCTGAATTAATCCCGGCTGTTATCGCGCCTGCCTCCTTCTCTGAGGCGGGCTTTTTTATATTTAAAGCGCACGCAATTTTATAAATTCATTGCCGTTATGGTGCAAATTTCTACGCCGCCGCTCCGTGCTGGTGCGTTTATAAAATACGCAAAATCAAGCGGTTATATGCGCGTCATTTTTACCCCCGATGACGGCATAAAATTTTTTTCACGCGGCTTTTACGCATTTTTATTTCCCCAGCCGTTGGCATACTTTCTGCATAGAGTAAATAAGTGGATAAAAGGCCGGCTTAATCAGCCCGTTCCCGCGCAATATAAGGATGGCTCCATGTTGAGTTTTGATCCCGATAAAATCGCTTTACCGCAAGGACATTATATTAACGGCGAACACCGTAAAGACGGCGGCAGCCTGTTTACCGTGCGTCGGCCTTCCGATGGCCGTACGGCTGGCGAACTGGCGGAAGCCAACGCTTCGCGAGTGGATGAGGCGGTACGGGTAGCGGATCGCGCCGTCAGAGAGAGCGGCTGGGCAAGCTGTCCGCCTCGTCAACGCGGGGCGGTATTGCGGCGCTGGGCCGATTTGATCCAGGCCGACACCCGGCTTCCGTTGCTGGAGGCTCTGGGATCCACACGCCCTATTTATGACGTTATTCATCACGAGATCCCTTTTACTGCTGAAGCCATCCGCTTTTACGCGGAGTGTGCGGATAAATATAGCGGCGATTTGTTACCAACGCGTGACGCCAGCCTGGGGATGCTGATCCCTGAACCTTATGGCGTGATCGGCGCCATTACCCCGTGGAACTTTCCGCTGTCGATGGCCTCGTGGAAGTGCGGCCCGGCGCTGGCGGCGGGCAACGCGGTGGTACTGAAACCTTCCGAGCTGACGCCATATTCCACCGTGCGTTTTGCCGAGCTGGCGGTGGAAGCCGGGCTGCCTGCGGGCGTACTGAATATCGTGCAGGGCAGCGGCGCGGTAACCGGCAGCGCGCTGGTGGCCCATCCGCTGGTACGCAAGGTGTCGTTTACCGGATCGACCCTGACCGGCGCGCGCATTATGAGCGACGCGGCGCACCACGGCATGAAGCCTGTGACGCTGGAGCTGGGCGGCAAAAGCCCGCAGCTGGTTTTTGACGATGCGGGCGAGGTGGCGGAAGTAGCAGCGCGTATCCTGCGCGGCTTTACCGCCAACGGCGGCCAGGCCTGCGTAGCGGGCACCCGGCTGATCGTTCAGCAGGGTATAGCGGAGGCGCTAATCGGGCAGCTTATCAAGCTCTGTCAGGGCTTCCGGCCAGGCGTGACCTGGGATGAAAGCAGCCGCTATGCGCCGCTGATCGACCGACGCCAGGCGATGAAAGTGCAGCAGGTGATTGACGCCGCCGTGCGCCAGGGCGGCGAAGTGCTGACTGGCGGCAAAAGGTTTGAGCAAACGGGCGAAGGCTACTTCTGGCAGCCGACGCTGCTGAGCCACGTCGCGGTCGACAGTCCCGCCGTGCAGGAGGAGATTTTCGGGCCGGTACTGACCGTGCAGGTTTTCAATACGGAAGAAGAGGGGCTGGCGCTGGCATCCCATCCTACCTACGGCCTCTGCGCGGGCGTTCATACCAAAAGCCTCGATCGTGCTTTACGGGCAATCCGGGGTATTGCGGCGGGCACCGTCTGGGTTAATCGCTACGGCCGCTCCGGCGACTTCATTATTCCCACCGGCGGCTTCCACGGCTCCGGCATCGGCAAGGATCTGGGCCGTCAGGCCTTTGAGGCCTGCCAGCGTTACAAAAGCGTACTGATCGATTTCTGACTCTTCCCGTTATCAAGAGGATGCATCATGAGCGTGTTTAAACCGAAATTTATCACTTTCGACTGTTACGGCACTCTGATTAACTTTGATATGGCCGGCGCGGCAGCAAAACTGTTCGCCGATCGCGTCAGCCCGGAAAAAATGCAGGCCTTTACCGACGACTTCGCCAGCTACCGGATGGATGAAGTATTAGGTGCGTTCAAACTCTATCCCGACGTTGTGGGTAACGCGCTGTATCGCACCTGCAATAAATGGGGCGTGGAGTGCTCGGACAGCGACTGCGCGGCGATCATGACCGCCTGCGCCAGCTGGGGCCCGCATCCTGACGTGCCGGCCGGGCTGGCCGCCGTGGCAAAGGAATTTCCGCTGGTGCTGCTGACAAACTCCACCGACGAACTGATCAAAAACCACGTCCCGCGCCTGGGCGCACCGATCCATATGACCATCACCGCCGAAGAAGTTGGGGCGTATAAGCCGCAGATGAAAGGCTTTGAATATATGCTCAGCAAGCTTAACTGCGGCCCGGAGGAGATCCTGCACGTTTCCAGCAGTCTGCGCTACGACCTGATGACCGCGCACGATCTCGGCATCACCCATAAAGCCTTCGTCAACCGGGGCCACGGGCCGGGCAACCCTTTCTATGGCTACAGCGAAATCCGGGATATCGGCGGCCTTCCTGCCGTCGTCGGTCTTTAACCCAACGCGGGAGCAGCGCGATGAAACTGGAATCTTTCTGGCAGGCCACTGCACCGGCGTTTACCGGCGCGGCGGGCGGTGATTTGCCCGCTACGGCGGATGTGGTGGTGATCGGCGGCGGCTTTACCGGCATCTCGGCAGCGCGCGCGCTGGCGCGTAGCGGATTAAACGTCGTGGTACTGGAGGCGGCAGGCGTGATGAGCCAGGCCTCGGCGCGCAACGGCGGCCACTGCAACACCGGCGTATCGCAGAATTTCGCCTCGCTGGTGGCAAGCCAGGGCGAAGAGCAGGCCAACCGCTACTATCGCGCTTTTGCCAGCGCCGTGGACTATGTGCAAAGCGTGGTTGAAGAAGAGCAAATCGACTGTGATTTCCTCCGTTGCGGCAAAATCAAGCTTGCCAGCAAGCCGGGCCATTTTGCCGGACTGAAAGCAACTTTTGATGCGCTGCGGCGCAGCGTGGATCCCGACGTGGAGCTGGTCAGCGCAGACGAGGTGCGGCGCGAAGTCAACTCAAATGCTTTTCACGGCGGGCTGATCCAGAAGCGCGGCGGCCAGATGCATATGGGCAAATTCGGCATCGGGCTGGCGCAGGCGGCGGCGCGCGCCGGGGCGAAAATTTTCGAGCAGACGCCGGTAACCAGCCTGACGCGCGTCAAGGGCTACCAGCATCGCGTCGGCACCGCAAAAGGCGAGATCCTGGCGGAAAAGGTGCTGATGGCAACCGGCTGTTCCAACGTAGGGCCATTCGCATGGTTCCAGCGCCGCATTGTTCCGGTCGGCAGCTTTATCGTGGTCACCGAACCGCTGTCGGCGCCGCATGAGCTGCTGCCCACTAACCGCACCTGCGTCACCTCAATGAATATCGGCAACTACTTCCGCACCACGGCGGATCGGCGCCTGGTGTTCGGCGGCCGCGCCCGCTTCGCTATCAGCAGCCCGACCAGCGACGCGCGCAGCGGCAAAATTTTGCAGGCGGGCATGAGCAAACTCTTTCCCTCGCTCGCCGATGTTCGCATCGACTACTGCTGGGGCGGCCTGGTGGATATGACGGCCGATCGACTGCCGCACGCGGGCGAGCACGAAGGCGTGTTCTACTCGCTGGGCTACAGCGGCCACGGCACGCAGATGTCGGTCTGGATGGGCCGAGTGATGGCCGATCTGCTGGCGGAAAAAAGCGTGGAAAACCCCTGGCAGCGCGAAAGCTGGCCAGCGGTGCCGGGCTATTTCGGCAAGCCGTGGTTCTTACCGGTAGCGGGGCTGTATTACAAAACGCTGGATCGGATCTCCTGACAATATGACCTGAGGGTGTGCAGATGAGTAAATTTCGTAAAGCGTTCTCTGACCCATCGTTAACCCAGGCCATCACGGATGTGGCTATGTCGCGGCGCGGCCTGATGAAGCTGCTGTCGGCGGGCGCGGTGATGAGCACCGGCCTGATTGGCTTTCCCGAACTCAGCTTCGCGGCAGAAACGCCGGTCAAGGGCGGCAGGCTGCGCGCCGCCGTCGCCAACGCCTCCGCCACCGACACGCTCGATCCGGCCAAAGGCAGCAACAGCGGCGACTACTGCCGTCAGTTTATGTTTTACAGCGGCCTGACTGAACTGGATAAAAACCTCAGGGCGCAGCCCGCGCTGGCGGAATCGATTGCCAGCAGCGACGGTATCACCTGGCAGATCAAACTGCGCCCCGGCGTGACCTTTCACGACGGCAAAAGCCTGACGGCGGACGACGTGATCTGGTCGCTGAGCCGCCATAAAGATCCGGCCGTCGCCTCTACCGCCATCACTCAGGCAAAGCAGTTCAGCAGCCTGACTGCCGTCAGCCCGACGGAAGTCAAACTGGTGCTGACGCAGCCCAACTTCGATATCCCGACGGTGCTGGCCACCAGCCAGTTTTTGATCCTGCAACAAAACACCACCGACTTCAGCAAGGCGATCGGCACCGGCCCGTTCGTGCTGAAAAGCTTTACGCCGGGCGTCAGCACCGTCGGCATCAAAAATCCGCACTACTGGAAGCCGGGCCTGCCGCACCTGGATGAAGTGGAGCTGCTGGGCGTGACCGACCAGTCGGCCCGCGTCAACGCGCTGATGTCTGGCGATCTGCATCTGGTGGCGACGCTCTCTTCCGGCAACGTGAAGCGCCTGCGCCAGTCCGGCCAGTTTGGCGTGCTGGAGAGCAAATCCGGCATGTACACCAATCTGATCGTGCGCACCGATATGAAGCCCGGCAGCAACGAAGATTTCGTGCTGGGTATGAAGTATCTGCAACCGCGCGAAATGATGGTGAAAACCGTAATGCAGGGCTTTGGCCAGGTTGCCAACGATACGCCGATACCGCCGTGGCATCCGCTGTTCAACAAGGATATTCCGCAGCGTCCGCTGGATATCGACAAGGCGAAATTCCACTTTAAAAAAGCAGGCATGACGGGCGCCAGCGCGGAAATCATCACTACGCAGAATATTGAAGGCTCGGTCGAGGGCGGCCAGCTTATCCAGCAGCTGGGCCGCGCCGCCGGGATGAATTTCAACGTTCGTCGCGTGCCTTATGACGGCTACTGGTCAACGCACTGGACGAAAGATCCGCTCGGTTACGGCTCTATCAACCCGCGCGCCACGGTGGATCTGCTGCTGTCGCAGTTTTATCTCTCCGATGCGCCGAACAACGAATCGGGCTGGAAAAACGCGCAGTTCGATCAGTTGGTGATGGCCGCGCGCGGCGAGCGGGATGGCGCTAAGCGCAAGCAGATGTATGGCGATATGCAGCAGTTAATTTATGACCACAGCGGCACGCTGATCCCGACCTTTATCAGCTCGCTGGACGGCTACAGCAACAAGGTCAAAGGCGTCGAAGCCTGGCCGACGGGCATGATGATGGGCTACCGCTTTCACGAGTTTGCCTGGCTTTCGGCCTGATCCGTTCTATCCGACAGGAGAGCGACCATGAACCGCTATGTGCTTTTTCTCATCGCCCGCCGCTGCGGCGCGGGCCTGCTGACGCTGCTGATCGTCTCGGCCGTGGTTTTTTTCGTCACCAGCCAGCTGCCCGGCGATGCGGCGCAGATGGTGCTGGGCCAGAGCGCCACGCCGGAAACCGTGGCGGCGCTGCGCCAGCAGCTGGGGCTGGATCAGCCGCTGATGACGCGCTATCTGCACTGGCTGGGCGGGATGCTGCACGGCGATTTCGGTACCTCTTTTGCCAGTCATCTGCCGGTTTCGCAGCTGGTGGCCGCCCGCATGCCTGCCACCTTTGAACTGGCGGCGATCGCCACGCTGGTTTCCGTGCCGCTGGCGTTAGCGATCGGCCTGGCCGCCGCGATCAAACGCGGATCGCTGTTCGATCGCGGCCTGATGCTGGGCACGATGGCGGTGGTGGCGGTCCCGGAGTTTCTGGTGGCGACCATTGCGGTGATCGTTTTCGCGGTGAAGCTGCACTGGGTGCCCGCGATGTCGCTCGGCACGCCCGCGCCGGACGTGGTCAGCTATCTGAAAACCTACGCGCTGCCGGTGCTGACGCTTTGCTGCGTGCTGGTGGCGCAGATGGCACGCATGACCCGTTCGGCGCTGATTAACCAGATGGAAAGCCCCTATCTGGAAATGACATTGCTGAAGGGCGTTTCGCCGCTGCGCGCCATACTGCGCCACGCGCTGCCCAATGCGGTCGGGCCGATCGCCAACGCCATCTCGCTCAGCCTCTCTTACCTGTTCGGCGGCGTGATCATTATTGAAAGCATCTTCAGCTATCCGGGCCTCGCCAGCCAGCTGGTCGACGCGGTGAGCAACCGCGATCTGCCGGTGGTGCAGCTTTGCGTCATGCTGTTTGCCGGTTGCTATCTGCTGCTTTTGCTGCTGGCCGATATCCTCACCATCGCATTCAATCCTAAGTGGAGGGGCTGATGAACCTGCTCACCTTACCCTGGCGTTTCTTTCTGTCGCTGACGGTCAGCGGCAAAACCGGGCTGTCGATTACCCTGATTTGGATAGCGCTGGCGGTGTTCGGGGCGTCGCTGGCGCCCTATAAGCTGGAGGATATCGGCGTTGGCCCGATGTTCGGCGGCGTCAGTAAAGACTTCTGGTTCGGCACCGACTATCTGGGCCGCGATATGGTCAGCCGCATCCTTTACGGCGCGCGCTATTCGATAGGGCTGGCGCTGGGCGCGGCGCTGCTGGCCAGCCTGGTCGGCACGCTGCTGGCGCTGCTGGCGGCGGTCGCCGGACGCTGGCTGGAGGAGATCCTCGGCCGCATCAACGACGCGATGCTGGTGCTGCCCGGCAAGATCCTGGCGCTGATGATCGTGGCAGTGTTCGGCTCTTCGCTGCCGATGCTGATCGTCACGGCAGTCTTTACCTACTGGCCCGGCGCGTTTCGCATCGCCTGGGCGATGGCCTCCAGCCTGCGCTCGATGGACTACGTGCGTGCTTCCAGGCTGCGTGGCGAAAGCCGCTTCTATATTGCGGTGCACGATATTTTACCCAACATGCTGCATCCAATGCTCACCGACTTCGGCCTGCGCTTTGTCTATATCGTGCTGCTGCTCAGCGGCCTGAGCTTTCTGGGGCTGGGCGTTCAGCCGCCCTATGCCGACTGGGGCACGCTGGTGCGCGAAAACCTTCAGGGGCTGTTCGATGGCTCTCCGGCGGTGCTGGCACCCGCGCTGGCGATTGCCAGCCTGACCATCGGCGCCAATCTGTTTATCGATAGCCTACAGGCGATGCGTCCGCTGACGCCAGCTAAGGGGGTTGCATGACGGTCACACCACACAAGGCCCGCCCGATGGTGGCGGTAGAGAATCTGCGCGTGATCGCTCACGCCGACGATGGCCGTGAAATTCCGCTGGTGGACGATATCCGCTTCACCGTGCAAAAAGGCGAGGTGCTGGCGCTGATTGGTGAATCCGGCTCCGGTAAAACCACTATCGCGCTGGCGCTGATGGGCTATGCACGCCACGGCTGCCACATTGCGCAGGGCACCATTCACGTGGCCGGTACCGACGTAACGTCGCAGACGCCCGCGCAGCTGCGGCAGTTTCGCGGCAACAAGGTCGCCTATATTGCGCAGAGCGCCGCCGCGTCGTTCAATCCGGCAATGAAGATCCTCGACCAGGTGGTAGAGCCGGTGGTGATCCACAAGGTGATGAGCCGCGCCGAGGCGGAGAAAAAAGCGATTGCGCTGTTTCGCGAACTGGCGCTGCCGCAGCCGGACACCATCGGCCAGCGCTACCCGCATCAGGTCTCCGGCGGTCAGCTACAGCGGCTGATGACCGCGATGGCGCTGATCAGCGATCCGGAAGTGGTGATCCTGGACGAGCCGACCACCGCGCTGGACGTCACCACCCAGGTCGAGGTGCTGAAAACCTTCCGTCGGGTAGTGCGCCAGCGCGGCATGACCGCGATTTACGTCAGTCACGATTTGGCGGTGGTGGCGCAGATGGCCGATCGCATTCTGGTGCTGCTGAAGGGCGCTATCGCCGAATATGGCACGACAGGAGATCTGCTGCGCGCGCCGCAGGCGGAATACAGCCATCTGCTGCTGGAGGCGGCAAAGCAAAAGGTTCGCCCCAGCCCTTGGCGGCCTGAAGACGCCACCCTGCAGCCGATGCTGGAAGTGCGCGACCTCTTCGCGGGCTACGGCCCTGTCGACAAGCACGGGCAGCCAAAAACTCCCATTCTGCACGATATCAACCTGCGGCTGTATCGCGGCCAGGCGATGGGCATTATCGGTGAGTCCGGCTCCGGCAAAACCACGCTGGCGCACGCCATTGCCGGCATGAACAAGCCGTGCGGCGGCCACATTTTGTTTAACGGCCACTATATAGCGGGCGAAATGCAGCAGCGCAGTGAAAACGAGCTGCGCCGCATTCAGTACGTCTTCCAGATGGCCGATACCGCGCTTAACCCGGCGCACAGCGTGGAAACCCTCCTCGCGCGGCCGCTGACCTTCTTTCACGGTCTGCGCGGCGCGGCTCGCCAGAAGCGCATCGCGCAGCTGCTGGAGCTGGTTCGCCTGCCGGCCAGCGTGCTGACTCGTCGACCCTGGGCGCTGTCCGGCGGACAGAAGCAGCGCATCAATCTGGCAAGAGCGCTGGCGGCCGAACCCGATCTGATCCTTTGCGATGAGGTCACCTCGGCGCTGGACACGGTAGTGGCGGCAGCGGTATTGGATCTGATCACCGACCTGCGCCGTGAGCTGGGCCTGTCGGTGATCTTTATCAGCCACGATCTGCACGCCGTGCGCTCGGTTTGCGACGAAATTCTGGTGGTCAAAAATGGCCGAATGGTCACTCAGGTGGTGCGTGCCGACTACGATAAACCTTCCAGCGAACTTTATTACGAACGTCTGAAGCGCGCGGTGCCGGAGCTGCGCCAGGGCTGGCTCGATGAACATAACGATATCGCGCTGTAACGGCGCGCCCGGAACAGGCCATTAAGAGGTAATTATGCCCGCACTGATACGATACGTTCAGGACAGCCGATATTTTCCCGAATCGGCAGATGTAGTAGTGATTGGCGCAGGCATTGCCGGCACGGCGGCGGCGTATGAACTGGCGAGAAAGGGCGTCAGCGTGGTGCTGATTGAAAAAGGCCTGGTTGGCGGCGAACAGTCCAGCCGCAACTGGGGCTGGTGCCGCCAGCAGAACCGCGACGAGCGCGAGCTGCCGCTGATTATCTATGCGCTACAGCGCTGGAGCGAGCTGGGGCAGGAAACCGGCGAGGAGCTGGGCTTTCGCCGCTCCGGGCTGGTGTACGCCACCGGCAACCAGAACGATATCAACGCCTGGGAAAAGTGGGGACAGATGGCGAGGCACTACGGCGTACGCAGCGATATCCTTACCGCCGACCAGGCGAAAGCGATGACGCCGGGCAGCACCAGCCGCTGGGCGGGCGGCGTCTCTTCGCCTACGGACGGTCATGCGGAACCGGCAATGGCGGCTCCGGGGCTGGCGATCGCGGCGCAGCGGCTGGGCGCAAGCGTGTTCCAGCAGTGCGCCGTGCGCGGGCTGGATATCGCCGCCGGAAAAGTCAGCGGCGTGATCACCGAAAGAGGCACCATCAAAACGCAGCGCGTGATCTGCGCGGGCGGGGCGTGGACGTCGATGTTCTGCCGCCGTCACGGCATTGAGCTGCCGCTGGGCAACGTTATCGGCACGGCTTTTCGTACCGCGCCGATCGAGCAGGCCATTGCTATGCCGCTCTACACGCCGGACTTCGCCTGTCGCCCGCAGCTGGACGGCAGCTATACCGTTTCCGTTTCCGGCCGGGGGCGGCTGGCGCCCGGCGCACAGGGGCTGCGCTATGCGCGACAGTTTTATCCCACGTTTAAAGCCCGACGCAAAAACCTCAGGCTGGAGCTGGGCCTGACGCCTTTCCTGAAGGGGCCGGAAGCGCTGGCGCGCTGGCAGTTCGATCGCCGCTCGCCGTTTGAAAAGATCCGTATTCTCGATCCGGCCGCCGATATGGCGCTGGTGCAGGAAGGGCTGAACGCAATGCGCAAAGAATATCCGGCGCTGGCCGGACTGCGCGTGGAGCAGGCCTGGGGTGGGATGATCGACAGCACGCCGGATGCGGTGCCGGTGATCTCGCACGTCGACAGGCTGCCCGGACTGATCCTGTCGGCAGGCTACAGCGCGCACGGGTTCGGCATCGGACCGGGGGCCGGGCGGCTGGCCGCCGATTTAGCGACCGATTCCTCGCCGGTGGTCGATCCCACGCCGTTCCGCTATGCCAGGCTGGTAGACGGCAGCGGCCTGCAACAGCCAGGCATGATTTAAGGAGAAAAGCATGAACATAGTCACGATGAACGAGCAGCACCTTGATGCCGCTTATGCTCTGACGCAGCGGCTACATTGGCCGCACCGCCGTGAAGACTGGCGGCAGGCGCTGGCGCTGGGCGAAGGCCTGGCGGCGGTGGAAAACGGCGAGCTGATTGGCACCACGCTTTACTGGCGCTGGGGCGACTACGCCAGCATCGGCCTGGTGATTGTCGCTGACGAAGCGCAGGGCAAAGGCATCGGTAAACAGCTAATGCAGACGGTGCTGGCCGCGCTGGAAGGGCATCAGCTGCGCCTGCACGCCACCGAAATGGGCAAAGGGCTGTACGAGAAGCTGGGTTTTGTGGCTACGGGCAAGATTGCGCAGCATCAGAGCCGCGAGCTGGCGCCGGGCGAACGCGTTCCCCCGCAGGCGTCGCAAAGCCTGCGCCCCGCCCGCCGCGAAGAGCTGACGGCGCTGGGCGAGCTGGAAAGCAGAGCGCACGGGCAGCGTCGGCCGACACTGATCGCCGAGCTTTTTGCCAACGGAGACCGCTTTCTGGTGCTGGAAGAGCAGGATCAAACGGCGGGATTCGCCTGTCTGCGCCGCTTCGGCCACGGCTTCGCCATCGGCCCGATTATCTGCGGCGATTTACAGCAGGCGAAAGTGCTGGTTAGCGAGCTGCTCGCCGGTCTGGAAGGCGCCTTCGTGCGTATTGATACCGACAGCGCCTGCGGGCTGGGCGACTGGCTTGCCACGCTCGGCATGGCGCAGGTCGATATGCCCGTCACCATGCATAAAGGCAAGCCCTGGCAGCCGCAGGGCGTGCGGGCATTCGGGCTGATGAGCCAGGCAATGGCATGAATATCCTCTACAAATCAGAGCCGGAGCGCGGCCGTATCTGGGCGGCATTACTGGCGGAGCTGGCGCCGGAAGCGGTGTTTCGCCAGTGGCCCGATATTGGCGAGGCGGCGGAAATCGACTACCTGGTCGCCTGGCAGCCGCCGGAGGATGTCAGCGTATTTACCGGCCTTAAGGCGCTGTTTTCCGTCGGCGCGGGCGCCGAGCAGTTTGATTACGCTGCGCTGCCGCCCGATCTGCCCGTGGTGCGCATGATTGAGCCGGGCCTTACCAGCGGCATGGTGGAATACGTCACCTTCGCCGTGCTGGGGCTGCATCGCGAAATGCCACGCTACCTTCAGCAGCAGCGCAACAGGCGCTGGCTGGCGCACCCGGCGATGCCTGCCGCAAAGCGGCGCGTGGGCGTGATGGGCGTGGGCGCGCTGGGCGAGGCGGTACTGAAGCCGCTGGTGCAGCTGGGTTTCGACTGTGCGGGCTGGAGCCGCACGGCCAAACATATTGCTGGCGTCGCCAGCTTTGCGGGCGCAGCGCAGTTGGGCGCTTTTCTGGCGCGTAGCGATATTCTGATCTGCCTGCTGCCGCTGACCGCTGCCACCGAAGGCATCCTGAATGCCGAACTGTTCAGCCAGCTGCCGACGGGCGCGTCGCTGATACAGGTGGGACGCGGCAAACAGCTTAATCATCAGCATTTGCTGAACGCGCTGGACAGCGGCCAGCTTGCGGCGGCGGTGGTTGACGTCACCGAGCCGGAGCCGCTGCCGGAAGATCATCCGTTCTGGCACCATCCCGCCCTCTGGCTGACGCCGCATATCGCCAGCCAGGCGCAGCCGGAAAGCGCGCTCAGGGCACTGCTGGAAAATATCCGCCGTTTTGAACGCGGCGAGCCGATGCACGGCGTAGTGGAAAGGGAGCGAGGATATTAATGAGTGACTTAATCGCACTGCGCCGCGATCTACACGCGCATCCCGAACTGGGATTTGCCGAACATCGCACGGCGGGCATCGTGGCCGATTTTCTGGCCGCGCTGGATATTGAGGTGCATCGCGGTATCGGAAAAACCGGCGTGGTTGGCGTGCTGCGGCGCGGCGGCGGTGGTAAAACCGTCGGACTGCGGGCAGATATGGATGCGCTGCCAATAGAGGATAGCGGCGCGCAGCCGTGGAAAAGCCAGCACGCCGACCGCTGTCACGCCTGCGGGCACGACGGCCATACCGTGATGCTGCTGGGCGCGGCGGAAGCGCTGGCGCGAAACGGCGGGTTCGACGGTACGGTGGTATTTATTTTTCAGCCTGCGGAGGAAGGGCTGGCCGGCGCGCAGGCGATGATCGACGATGGCCTGTTCAGCCGCTTCCCCTGCGATGCCGTTTACGCCGTGCATAACTGGCCGGAACTGCCGCTGGGCAGCGCGCAAACCCGTACGGGCGCTATTATGGCCGCCGCCGATCGTTTTGATATCACCGTGAAGGGCGGCGGCGGTCATGCCGCGCAGCCGCATCTCAGTCCGGATACGCTGCTGGCGGCCAGCGAGCTGGTGGTTCAGCTGAATACGCTGGTTGCCCGCGCGGTGGATCCTTGCGAAGCGGCGCTGCTGACGGTAACGCGCATTCAGGGGGGCTTTTCCCACAATATGATCCCGGCGGAGGCCAGCCTTACCGGCACCGTGCGCACCTTCAATCCTGAGGTGCAGGATGTAATAGAAAATCGCCTGCGTGAGATGGCGAGACATATTACGGCAGCACACGGCCTGACGGCGGATGTCCGCTACACGCGCTACTATCCCGCTACCGTCAACAGCGCGGCGGAAGCGGAGCTGGCGCTACGGGCCGCGAAAAGCGCCGGGTTAAACGCTTCCATAGCGGAAAAGCCCGCGCTGACCTCGGAAGATTTTTCTTTTCTGCTGCAGGCGCGGCCTGGCGCTTACCTGTGGCTGGGATCGGCGGCCAGCCGACCGCTGCACCACCCCGCCTATGACTTTAACGATGCGCTGATCCCTTACGGTGTCAGCTGGTTTTGCGAGGTAACGCGTAGCGCGCTGCCCCTTTCCGACAGTTAATTCGCCGACGCGGCCAGTACGGTCGCGGCGTGCTTTTCGCTTTCATGCAATGAGGAACAGAGATGCAAAGTTTACTGGTTGAAGAACAGACATTTACCGATAACGCCCTGTTTCTGGACGCGCGTGACGAGCAGGTGGCGCGTGGCGTCGTGACGGCGCACCCGCTGACCATCGCCAAAGGGAAAGGCGCGGAAGTGTGGGATGTAGAGGGAAACCGCTATCTGGATTTTGTGGCGGGCATTGGCGTGCTTAACGTTGGCCATAATCATCCGGCGGTCGTGGCGGCGGTAACGCAGCAGCTTCAGCAGGTGACGCACGCCTGTTTTCAGGTGGCCGCCTATCCGGGCTACATCAGGCTGGCGGAACGGCTCAATCAGCTGGTGGGCAGCGACGAACATTATAAAAGCGTCTTTTTCACCAGCGGGGCGGAAGCGGTGGAAAACGCGGTAAAGATTGCGCGCGCGTACACCAATCGCTCCGGCATTATCGCTTTTGACGGCGCTTTTCACGGCCGCACGCTGCTGGGCTGTACGCTGACCGGCATGAGTCAGCCCTATAAGCAAAATTTCGGGCCTTTTCCCGGCGACATTTACCGCGTGCCGTTTCCAAATGCTTTCCAGCAGATTAGCGAGGAAGATTGCCTGAAAGCGCTGGATACGCTGTTCGCGGTGCAAATCATGCCGGAACGCGTGGCGGCTATTATTATCGAACCGGTGCAGGGTGACGGCGGCTTTCTGCCTGCTTCGCCCGCATTTATGCAGGCGCTGCGCGCGATTACGCAGCGGCACGGCATGTTGTTGATTTGCGACGAGGTGCAGACCGGATTTGGCCGCACCGGCAAAATGTTCGGCTTCCAGCATACGGGTATCCAGCCGGATCTGATTACGGTGGCCAAAAGCCTGGGTGGCGGCCTGCCGATCTCCGGCGTGGTCGGACGTGCGGAGGTGATGGATGCGCCGCTGCCGGGTGGATTAGGCGGAACCTATGGCGGCAATGCGCTGGCCTGCGCCGCCGCGCTGGCTGTACTGGATCTCTTTGAGCAGGAACCGCTGCTGGAGCGGGCCAATCAGCTGGGCGCGCGGCTGCATTCGCGCCTGCAGCAGTTAGCGGATAAATACGCCTGTATCGGCGACGTGCGCGGCACAGGGCTGATGCAGGCGGCGGAAATCATTGATTTCGAAACGGGCAGGCCGGATGCGGCGCTGACGCAGAAGATCCTCGACGCGGCCTGTCAGGAAGGGCTGTTACTGATCAAATGCGGCGTGCAGCGCAACACGGTGCGTTTTCTGGCGCCGCTGGTCACCAGCGATTCACAGCTGGAAGAGGCGCTGCATATCTTTGATATCGCGCTGGCGCGCGCGACCGGCAGGCTGGGCTAATCTGCTTTCTCATTGATATTACTGGCGTATTAAGAGGCGGGTAGCACACAGTAAACGCTGGCGCGGCCGTGGCGAAGCGTGGTATACCCGTCTTATGACAAACTGGTAACAATGAGGGTGTTATGAACGGCTTAATGAAACTGGACCGCATCGACATCAATATTCTGGTACAGCTGCAAAAGGACGGTCGCATCAGTAATGTAAACCTTGCCGACGCTGTCGGGCTTTCACCCAGTCCCTGTCTACAGCGGGTAAAACGTCTGGAAACGGCAGGGTTTATTACCGGTTACGAGGCGCACGTTAATTTACCTAAAATTACCGATTCCGTTACCGTCTTCACCGAGGTTACGCTGGCCGGACACCGGCGCGAAGACTTTATGCGTTTTGAAAACGCGCTCCGGGAGGTGGACGAACTGATGGAGTGTCATTTGATTACCGGCGGATACGATTATCTGCTGCGTTTTATTACCCGCAGCATCGAACATTACCAGGAAGTTATTGAAAGCGTTCTGGACGCTAAAATCGGGATAGATAAATACTTTAGCTACATTGTTATTAAATCGCCGATCCTGAAAAGCAGCGTGCCGCTGCGTTCGCTTATCTCTCGTCAAACGATGGAGTTCTGATGGCTGTCGGGCATAATGACGGCAAAAATGTTATGAAGGGCGTTATCCTTTCTTATTTTCCCTGGTTGGCGATACGCCAGGGATAGTTCGCTTTTCACCGTCGCGGATGATACCAGTCATTAATTCTGGCGCCATGCTTTACCCGCCAGATCAGGAAAAAGTTTTTTCCCGATGCGTTTCCCGTTGTCCCTCAGCCTGTAAGAATGTTAAAAAAGAGACATCCTGTCTCTGTTATCACGCATTTACCTGTGCAGCGTCAACGGTGTCTAACGCATATTTCAAAGAGAACTCACGTTCTTTCAGATAGTAGATATAGGTTTTAAGCTCCGGGAATGATTTTTCGACTCTGTAACTTAACTCACTGAAATTGCTTATTTTGCTTTGATAAAATGACACCATTGATTCACTGATTAGCCCAACGGCTTCGCCATTGGCAATCAGCGAAATATAATCATAAATATCATCCACGATAATAACCTGCGCCGTAGGACACATAGTCAGGATTTTGGCATGCGCGTTTTTCACATAGTGTTCGTAAAAGCCATTGGTAGGAATGATGACGGGCGTGTTTTTTATATCGCTAAGCTGCGAATCGGGGAACTTTTTAGAATAGAGATAGCAGGCGGGCTCGCTGAAAAAATTCATCGACAGGATCCCGTTATCGTTGATTTCCCGATGGGAAATAACGCCGTGGATCTCGCCGGAAAGCAGCGATTCCACCGAAGTTTTGGTATCGCAGGAACAATAAGAGACGCTTTCGGTCTTCTTGCGGGTTTTTACCAGCAGGTTGAATAAAAAGGGATTGAGGTTTTCTACACCAATCATCAGGCCACGGCGAATATTAACGTTGGTTCTTTTTCGTGAAAAATAGTCTTCCAGTTCCGTCATCTTATCGTAATGCGGCATTATTTTATCGTAGAGTTCCAGCCCTTTTTTGGTCAGGGTGAAATCATGGTCCGTGCGTGAAAATAATTTAAATCCCAGCTCGTCTTCTAATATTTTTATCCGGCGAGAAATAGGGGAAGAGGTAACGAATAATATCTCAGAAGCCTTCTTTAATGACTTCTCTTTCGCCAGCACAATAAAGCATTTCAGATTAGATGACAGAAACATAAAACCTCCAGATCGTTTAACAACTGTTAACTTAGCGTAAATTTATGAAAAATATAGCATACTTACGAAAGCTCTGGATGGGGGGTATTTACAAAATAAGACTGTTTTTATTTTTCTAATCATAGAGATGCTAATTTCTACGCGTGAGCATCATTTTTTAAAATTGTATGAATGACCTTCAATTATTATCCTGTCAATTCTAAAAACTAAAGCAAGAAATATGGTTTAAACCGCGTTTTTTGGTGGAAACCTAAACCAACATTAAATGCAAGCCTGCAACCCATCAGAAAATGCAACCATCGTATAATATATATTTAATAAAGAGGCTTTAAATGAGTGTCATTGGTGACAACAACCAGGATAATTTAACATCACAACAGGTTAAGTTAAATGAAATGGTCAGGAACTTAAACGTACTTGATAAAGATGGCAAAGCTATTGACTTCGACAGAATTGTATATCTTGCGCATTCAGCTAATGAAGAAAATAACTTTTCTATGCTGAACTCTATTGAGGAATTACGGGCGCACGAGCCTGCCGCCCACGGCGAACTGGCTATTGTGCTTTCTTATAGTGCAGGAACCGGCTACGGCGGCGGTATTTTTATCAGTGACTTTAACGACAAGACGGCGCCGGAAGATGGCGGCATGACTGTCGTTACTCCCCGAAATATGCGCTGGAAACGTTATATTACCGATAACGCGGGCGTAACCGTGGTCGATTTCGGCGCTATCCCGGATGGCAAAACGGACTGTCTGGAAGCCGTTACCCGCATGTGGCACTGGTCACGCATCATGGATCGTCAAAACAATGTACGTACCCATGAAAACGTCGGCATCCGCTTTCCGGCAGGTAACTTCTTTATCTCTAAATTTGATTTCTCCGGCCAGGAGGTAAACCGTTTCCGTCTCTCTGGCGCCCACGTCAACTTCGGCTACTTCCCTAACACCCGTCTTTTCTCTGACCAGAAAGACGGCGAATACATGTTTACCGTCAACGCCCGTTGGACCTATATCAGCGGCATTATCGTTAATGGGCAGGACAACACTAAAACCAAAGGTTTCTTTAAAAATATCATCCCCGGCGGTCAGTATCTGCGCGTGACCGGGGTGCATTTCCAGGATTTGGGCGGCCGCGCGCTGGATCTGCTCGATACGCTGGATTGTAAGATCGATCAGTGGTACGCCACCCGCTGCGCCGGCAGCGTTATCTATGGCCGCTGGTCCGATCGCGCCGCTGGCTCCTGGGATCACCTTACCGCTATCGAGCTCAGCAACTTTAATATCCAGTACGGCGTGAAGTCTGAAATGATCGATCTGCCGCGCGCGACGCAGTGCGTGCTGCATAACGGCTGGATTGAGCATACCGAATTCCCCGGCGACCTTTCCAACGGCCAGTGGAAGGTCAATGCGCTGAATCTGGAAGGCAATAAAAATCCGCTCAAGTGCCATCATACGCGCCTTATTTCTACCATGCTGAATGTGCATAACGGCGAGGGGCTGGATCTCTCTGACAGCGGCGAGCGCTGGCTGCCTGTATATGAAGAAGGGCAGATATTCCTTGAAAACCACGGCGCGCGTATTGAAGGTTCGCTGAACTACGAGTACATCACTTCCCAGGAACGTATGGATAACCGTCAGGATCGGGAAACCTGGTTTAAAGTGGGCGAGATTGAGATGCCGGAATGGACCACGCAGATGCAGATGCGCATTATCGGTTCCTCTCAGTTTAATGCGATGCCGGAAACGCAAATCGACTTCACGTCACGCACGCCGGAAGGCGAAGCGATAATCTCTATTCAGAACGTGAACGGCAGCTTTAACGCCTCCTGGGCAGCGGAAGGATCGTGCCCGGTGACGCGGGTCAGGGTGAGATCGCTGGGCAGCAGCAGAGGGGAAATATTTGTTAAGCTGGCTAAATACACCGGCTTCTGTATCGCTCTGATCACCACTAACTGCCACGATCGTTTCTCGCGCGGCGTTCATTTCCGCTTTATCAAGTCTTATACGCAGGTTTCTGCTGCGGAAGCGGCCGTGCTGGATGCCGAGCCGGTAACGGCATTTTTGCAGCACTGGGAAGGAACGGATCGGGTCGGCTATGGTTACAACAATAATAACGACCTGATTATGCGTGGCCGCGTGGTCAGCACCGCGTCGGTTGGTACGGCCAGAGAATGCCTGCGGGTAAGGGTAAACGGTCTTGATTACGCGATTGAACTAAAACCCATAAACAGCTAATGCCCATTAGTGAAAAACCGGCCTTGATATGGCCGGTTTTTTTTCATGTTACCCTTGCATAAAATAACGCAATATTTATTTTTATTTTATTTGCCCACCTGAATCTCTGGCCGCATCTACTGCTCCTTTTCCTGATTAATTACCAAGATGAAATGACGATGTAATGGAATGCCTTTGCTGGTGTTTGCGCAAGGTTATAAAATTAAATAATAGCTAAACATATACGTTCTTATACTGTAATTTTAAAAGTAAATAGAATAATCAAAGGTGTTTATTCAGGGTTTAAATAAAATTAAATGACGAGGTGTTTCTATAAATAACTCATATAAAACAAAGGCTTTTCAATTATTAATAGCTGAATGCAATTATTGGGTTTGTCTGTTTTGCCTGGCTGAATAAAATAGAACGCATGCAGTAAGCGCATTATTTTGCTTGCTGGCTGCATAACAAAAAGAACATTTTACATAATGAAATATGCATCATGGCAGATGCATATGGAGGAATTATGCCAGCTTCTAAAAATTTATCGGCAGGTCAGATTGCCGGAAACCGCTCCGCGCAAAATAAAATCGTTATGGGCTTCTGGCACAACTGGCCAGCCGTAGGCGCTCAGGGTTATAAACAGGGCCGCTTCACGGAAATGACCCTGTCCGAAATTCCTGTGCAATATAACATTATCGCCGTCGCTTTTATGAAAGTGTTGGATGACAGCGACCGCATCCCTGATTTCAAACCGTATAAAGGAACGGATGCTGAATTCCGCAGCGAAATCGCGAAAGTGCAGGCTAAGGGCCGTAAGGTTCTGATTTCCATGGGCGGCGCCGATGCGCATATCGAAATGCACGCCGGGGACGAAGTGGCGCTGGCCGAGCGTATTATCGCGCTGAGCGATAAATATGGCTTTGACGGCCTGGATATCGATCTGGAGCAGTCTGCGATTACCGCTGCCGATAACCAGACGGTGATCCCTGCTGCGCTGCGCGTGGTGAAAGATCACTACCGCAAGTTCGGTAAGAACTTCATCATCAGCATGGCGCCAGAATTCCCTTACCTGACCAATGGCGGCCATTACAGCCCTTATATCATCGGCCTGGAAGGCTACTACGATTACGTTGCGCCGCAGTTCTATAACCAGGGCGGTGACGGCGTCTGGGTTGATGAAATCAACCAATGGGTGTCGCAAAGCAATGACGCGATTAAAGAAGATTTTCTCTATTACCTGACTGAAAGCCTGGTCACCGGTACCCGTAATTTCCTGAAGATCCCAAGCGAAAAATTCATTATCGGCCTGCCAACCAATAACGATGCGGCAGCGACCGGTTATGTCATTAATCCACAGGATGTGAAAAATGCCCTGGCTCGCCTTGAGGCCGCTGGTCTGCCTGTTGCGGGTCTGATGACCTGGTCCGTTAACTGGGATGCCGGTTTTACCAGCGATAACGTGCCTTACAACTGGGAATTTATCCGTCGCTACGGCTACCTGGCCGGTGATGGTGTAGTGCCTGGGCCGACGCCAACTCCGGAACCAACGCCTGAGCCTACTCCGGAACCAACCCCGGAACCAACGCCTGAGCCAACACCGGAACCAACCCCAGAGCCAACGCCTGAACCGCAGTTTGAACAGTGGCGCGCGGGTGTGCGTTATATCGATGGTGCCCGCGTGAGCTGGCAGTCACGTAACTATATCTGCGTCATGCAGCATGACTCTAACCTTTTCTGGACGCCTGAGCTGGCTACATCGCTCTGGCAGCCAATTTCCACCAACAAAACCACTACGGAATTTAAAACAATGTCAAATAACATCGCTCCGGCACTGCGCCACGGTCATATCGCCACGCCAGCTTCACGTGCTTTCTTTGCATGGCAGGAAGGCAAACTGAACGCCGGTCAGCTGAACCAGCGCGAAGCGGGTAAATTCTTCCCGGCTGCGCAGAGCGGTCTGCGTGACGCTGTAGCGCCGGACGACAGCCCGAATGCTGTGCCACCACGCGACGGCGAAATCGCCAGCGCCAACCAGGGCGACGGTCGCTTCCTGGATGAGCCAGGCACCCACTGGAAAAAACACACGGTAACCCCAGGCGAAATCATGAAATTCGTCTGGACCTATACCGCAGCCCACACCACTCGTCGCTATAACTACTTTATTACCCGCGAAGACTGGAATCCAAACCAGCCGCTGAGCCGCGCGCAGTTTGAATCCACGCCGTTCTTTAAAGCGGAATTTACCGAGCAGCCTTACTGGAGCCACGGCGCCACGCTGCGTCCGACCGGCCCAACCACGCATGAAATCCAGCTGCCACGCGTCGCGGCTACCATGTGCTGCTGGCGGTATGGGAAGTTGCCGATACCGGTAACGCGTTCTACCAGGTTATCGATCTGGATTTCGTGGGCAACGGCAACGGCGGCGAAACTGCGCCTGCGGTGCCAGCCAGCCTGCACGCGACCGATATCACCACCAGCAGCATTGCGCTGGCGTGGAACGCTTCTTCAACCGCAGGCGTTTCTTACCGTCTGTATCGTGACAACAACATGATCTTCAACGGTACCCAGCTGAGCTTTGTGGATAACGGCCTGGAGGCAAACACCGCTTACCGCTACACCATCAGCGCGGTCAGCGCTACAGGCAGAGAATCCGTTCGCAGCGAAGCTGTTATCGTGACCACTAAAAATCCTGACGCCTCCACCACGCCACCAACTGCGCCAGCACAGCTGCACAGCATGGGCGTGACCGCAGACAGCGTTGCGCTGATGTGGGGTTCTTCTCAAGGCAGCAACGCCATTGCCGGCTACATCGTTTACCGCGAAGGTGATGAAATCGCTCGCGTGGCGGCTTCTCAGCTCAGCTATACCGACAGCGGCCTGCGTGCAGAAACCACTTACCGTTACTTTGTTGCCGCTGTGGATTCTCAGGATCTGCTTTCCGTTCCGAGCAACGTACTGAGCATCACCACTCTGGCTAACTGCAACGACGACAACGGCAACGACGACAACGGCGATAACGGCCAGTATCCGGCATGGGTGCTGGGCGGATCTTACACCGCTGGCGATATCGTTACCCATCAAGGTAAAAACTGGGTTTGTATCCAGACGCATGTTGCCCACGCCGTTGACTGGGCGCCGGGTCTGGCAGAAACCCTGTGGCGTCAGGCACGTTAATTTATCCTTGCGGGCCAAAGGGACGCGGCCCGTTCGCCTGACATAAATTAAATCAAATCACGTTGTTAAGTCGTTAACGGCTACTACAGCGTGATTTTTAATACGCCTTCGCCGTTTAACAGCCGCGCGTATTAAAAATCACGTCGGTTTGTCCGTCATTAATCAGCCAGCCGAGCGCTGCATACAGGCAACAGCGTTAATCAGCAAACAGAGAACGGAAAGCAGAATGAACATTAGCGAAAAAGGTATCCGCTTTATTAAAGAGGAGGAGGGCGAGAAGCTGAGCGGCTATCTGGATTCGGTGGGGATAGCGACGATTGGCGTAGGGCATACCGGCCACGTCGATGGCGTTGCCGTCAGCAAAGAGATGATGATCAGCGCGGAAAAATCCACCGAGCTGCTGCGCAAAGATTTAGCGGTCGTCGAGCAGGCTATTGCAAAGCATGTCGCCGTACCGCTTAGCCAGAATCAATATGACGCGCTTTGCAGCCTGATTTTTAATATTGGCGTAACGGCTTTCGTTAATTCCACGGTCAGAAAAAAACTGAATGAAAAACACTATCAGGAAGCCGCAGAGGCTTTTCTGCTGTGGAAAAGAGCGGGCAAACTGGTCAATCTCCTGCTGCCGCGCAGAAAGCGCGAAAGAATGCTGTTTTTGACGCCGGATGCGCAGCGCTGAAGGCTGACGGGACGGCCCAGTCTGATTTTCATCAGAACGCCACGCATTTTTAACGTCGCTGTCATTTTTTTCTGCCATGCTTAAAAACTTAACGGCTATTCCGTTGCCGTCCGTTCTGCGGGCCGACCAACCAGCCTATTATCTCACAGGAAAATTTATGACTTTGATTGCCAGCTTCAGCCACTCTTTTGCCGATTCGCAGCGCGCCTTCCGTCTTATTCTGAAAGCGATAAGCGAACCCGGCGTAAAAGTGACGCTGCCGCAAATCCCGGTATGGGGCAACGCTTCGCCTGCGGCAACGGCTATTTTAATGACGCTGGTGGATCGGGAAACGCCGTTCTGGCTGGACAGCTCGCTCGGCGACGAGGCGATGCTGGAAAATCTACAGCGTTTTGGCGCCAGAACCACGGCCAAAGCGGAAGCGTCGGTGGCGCTGCTTCATGCCGCTTCCGACATGGCCATTGCGGAATTTTCGCCAGGCGACGCGCCCGCCACCGTGATTATTGAGGTGCCTGCGCTAAGCGGCGGCCTGACGCTGCGCTTAAGCGGCCCGGCCCTGCGTGAGTCTCGCGCCGTTGCGCCAAAGCTGCCGAAAGCGGTTCTGCATTACCTGCGTGAGCGGGTACACTCTTTCCCTCAGCCGATCGACCTGATTTTTACCTGCGGCGATCAGATGATGGCGCTGCCGCACACCACCAACGTTGTGGTCTGTTAACCGGCAATCTCCCACCACATTTTATTCAGCGAGTAGTAGCGATCGTCAGGATTAGGCTGACGCTCCCACGGCTTATCGATAATGTAATGAATATTCTTCACTTCAGGCAGGTGCCACATGGCGCTGTGCTGGAAGGGAAGGGTTTTCAGCGCATTATAGATATAGGGCAGCGGCCGCCAGCGTTGATGATAGTAGTCGTTAAGAAAATCCTGCTCGGCAAACAGATAGCGCGACAAATCCTTCACCTCCGCCAGCTTTTGCAGCATATCGTCATAGACGGCGCGATCCGGCGTCAGCACCAGAAAACCCCCGTTCAGATAATTATCCACTTCGTCAGGCTGCTCCGTATGATCCACGCCCCGGCAGTAGCTATAGAAGCAGTTTTCCGGCGTCCAGTTTTTCGGGTAGCTCGGGATCTTGTTAGGATTGCAGCGGCAGGCGTGGCACGCGGCGATACTCTCTTTTGCCAGCGTCAGGGCAAAGAGTTCATCCATGTTCTGCACCACCAGCATGTCCGCATCTAAGAAAACGATACGCTTAAATTCCGTCAGCTGCCAGGCGGCCAGCTTGGTCCACACTTCGGAGAAGCGCGCGTTGGCGTAGTGCTGCGCCAGGCTGCTGTCGGGGCTGATCGGCTGCACTTCCCGCACCAGGCAGCCTTCCTGCTCCAGGATCTGCCGGCTTTGGGCGTCGATATTTTCCGTGACCATTACCACCAGCGGATAGCGGCTGCCGCTTTTTTTCAGCGAGCGATTCAACGCGCTGACGCCCACCAGATAGCCCGGCTGCGTCAGCAGGGTTGCCCATGCCTTCATTGGCATTCTCCTTAATTAATCAAACAGTGCTGCGGTAAACGCATTATCAAATTTATGCTGCGGATCCAGCGTCTCGCGAACCTGCCGAAACGCCTGCCACTGCGGGTAAATTTCCGGCCAGTGGTAAAGCGACTCGTCAAAGTATTTGCCCCAGTGCGGCCTGCCGCCTTCCGCCGCCAGCACCCGCTCGATGGCCTGCAAAAAGCTGACGCCCTCTTCAGAAAGCGAGCCGTCTTCGGCGTAATAAACCACAAAGCCAAAGAAACAGGTATCGACGCCGTAAGCCGGGCTGAGCCAGCTGGCGGAAGGGCCGGTACAGCGCAAGATAATCGGGTAGTGCATATGCGGCTGCGTTTCGCTGTGCCAGTCTTTAATCTTACGGATGACCTCGCCCACGCGCGACATGGGAATACCGATTTCAACGTTGATCTGCGGCGTAGCGATACCGCGACAGAACACCTGGTAAACGTCGCCGGTTACGTCGGAGAAATCTTTAAAACGCGTGACGGTGCGGAACGGCTTGCCGTTTTCATCCACGATTTTGGTATCGCTGCGCATATGTTCCAGCGTCTGGTCGATGGTTTCATTCATCGCATCGCTGGTTTGTTCCTGCTTCACCAGATCGTTATTATTGGCGCGATACTGCGCAATCTCTTCGCTATCGGCTTCGCGAGCCGTCCAGACGTGCACCTGATTTTCGTTAGGGAACCACCAGGCTTTGCTCAGCGCATAGTTATGGTTCCAGTCATAGATATCCTGCTCCAGGGTATCGCCGCTGACCGCATTTTTATAACAGGTGTAGATCAGCGAAGATCGCGTGCGCAACGTTACCTGGGTCACAATGCCCAGCGCGCCCACGCCCAGCTGCACGGCGTGAAAGAAAGGATGATCGCGATCGAAATCCGCCACCGTGCCGTCGGCCAGCACCATGCGGATGCTCAGCGCCTCGTCGGCGATAGAGCTTTGCTGCAGACCCTGACCGTGCGTACCGGTCGCCAGCGCGCCCGCCAGCGTTTGCGCGGCGATAACGCCAGGGGAGGCGGGCAGCATTTTACCTTCGGCGCTCAGTATTTCATAAATCTCATGCATAGGCGTGCTGCCCGCAAAAGTCGCGCTGTGCTCATCCATCGCGATTAATCCTCGCAGATGACGCAGATCCAGCAGCGTATCGCCTGCGGCGGCCAGTTTCAGCACGCGGCCAGGCGACATTTTATTGCCCATTACGCGGATTTTACCGCGGCTGGCAGCAATCAGGCGGCACAGCTCTTCTTCCGTTTTGGGGGCGCTGACGGCGTGGCTGTCGGCCAGCGTCGCGTTCTGCGCCCAGTTCATTATTTTGCCTTCTTCGGCATCCGGCTTACGGCGTGGGTAACCGGAATTTTCGCTTGCCATTGGCAACTCCTGGCGTGAGGCCTTTCAAAAGATAAAATGCGGGACGAACTAAAGGGGTTAACCTCAGTAAGCGTAGCTGAATCACCCTGGAACAACAGCGGTTCAGGGTAAAAAAGTTGTACAACATATTTGTAAGTTGTACAACCTTATGCGGCACCGGGCCGCAGATAGCGCAGCGTGGCATCCACTACCAGCTGGCGATTGCGGGCAATACTTTGCTGTTCGCTTTCGTTATCGCCAAACAGCGTATTGAAGGTGTAGCGGTTAGAGACATTATGCGTACAGATGCTGCTAATCAGGCGGTGCACGTCCACCGTATTGACGTTGGGGTCGAAAACGCCGTCGGCTTTGCCCCGCGTTAAGATCTCTTCCAGCACGTTAAGCGCGCTCTGATTTAACGTCTTAATGCGCGCAGACTGGCTGATATAGCGGCCGCGCATCAGGTTCTCGCTGCATACCAGGCGCATAAAGTCGGGATGGGAGAGATGATAGTCAAAACTCGCTTCCGCCAGCCTTTGCATCGCCAGCTGCGGCGGCAGTTCGGTCAGGTTCAGCTCGGTTTCGTGCTGGCGAATAGCCTGGTAGACCTGTTCCAGCACCGCCATGTACAGGTTTTCTTTATTGGTAAAGTGGTAGACCACCATACGTTTAGTGGTGTCGGCGTGGTCGGCGATCTGCTCCATGCGCGCGCCCTGTAAACCAAATTCGGCAAAAGTAGCCAGCGCGCCGGCAAGAATACGTTTCTTTAACCCTTCCGGGTCGTTTTTTCGTTTGGCAAGTGCGGGCATAGCAAATCAGTTAATCCGTGATCCAGAGCCTTAGCGGCTGAAGCGGACAAGAATACCATAAAAACCCTAAGCTGATTTTTGGGAAAGGTTGGAAGAAGTGGATATTTCCCTGCCAGGCGCACCTGCGGTTAAATCCGCTTAACGCATCTATCCGCTTTGCAGGAGAAATTTATGTCTCGTCTGAAAAAGTATTTTGCCGCCTTTTCCGGCTGGTTTACGCCATCGGTTACACCCGAAGAGAGCATCGATCCGTCAAGGCTGAGTGAATCGCTGCTGCCGATCGGCCAGCTGTACGGCTTTGAGATGAGCTGGCTGCGCGCAAGGGGCTACGGTGAAAAATAATCGCTACCGCCTGACGCTGCGCTACAGCTACTGGAACGAGCTATGCGCTTTAGCGTGCCGCGTCTTCAGCAACGCGGCACGTCTTCGCTTTTAGTGTAGCGGCCAGTTGCCGGCCAGCTCCAGCGCGGCGTGACTAATAGCCTCCACGCTTTGCTCAAACTCTTCCGCCGTCATTTTTTCCAGCTCGCTAAAGTGCTCTTCCTTGCCATGTAGCGCAATGGCATGGAGCGCAGGCTTAAGGTGATCCGGCAGCGCCGACCAGTCGCTTAACGCTACGCCTTTCATATAGCCAATGCACCACTCTTCCACGATAGTGACTTCCAGATCTTCCTCGCTGCTGGTGCCGAACAGCGGCTCGAACTGCTCGGGATACTCTTTCAGCCGCTCGGCGATATCGTTCTGATGCTGCGTCACCAGTTCGGTGAAACGCTGCTGGTCTGTTTCATTCCAAAGCGGAAGATTGTTTTCGCCGCCCCAAATAATGGCCTGCAAACGCTCGTCGGAGACAGGTTCCGGCGAAGAGAGCAGGGCGGTTAACAATCCATCCAGTTCTGAGGCATCAAGCACCGCGTCATCGGTGCCGTACTGCGCCAGAATATTATCGAGCCATTCCAGCTCTTCAGCCGTTAAGGGTCCTTGTTGCATGTTATAACCTCTTTTTTCCGTGGATTACCGCGTGGGCGCTATTCTCAATGCCAGGGGCGCAAAAAGCCATCCTGTCAGCCCGCTGCCGCTAAAAAACGGCGGCTGGCGAAGCTGGCGGTGCTCTGACAGCAATTATGGCCCTTTTGCTGAATATGCGTGGCTGAATTTATTACCTGCTCAATGGTTAAAGCAGCAAATAGCAGGTGTTCAGATGGTAGAGATTTGGCAACGTCGCTACCCCGTGCCTGGTGTAATTCTATGGCATAGCAAAATAAAATGAGGGCTGAATATACGCTTAAAACGGGTGGGGACAGGCGTAATGCTAAAAGCAGCCTGGGCCAAAAAGCAAAAAGCCCGCTCAAGTTTCCTTGAGCGGGCTTCTCTAATATGGCTCCTCTGACTGGACTCGAACCAGTGACATACGGATTAACAGTCCGCCGTTCTACCGACTGAACTACAGAGGAATCGGTTTCGATGGGGCGCATAGTAGCGAGGGCGGACCGGCGTGTCAACAGGAAAAAAGTCCAGCCCTTTCAACTGGCTATCTTTAAAACAGGGCGCGCAGCTAATGTACTGCGCCCGCGCCATTGCGCAAAAGCGGATCCTGGCGATAGAAGCGGCAAAAATGCGGATAAAGCGCAGGAAAGCGGTCGTTCAGCAGCTCAGGGGCACTGAAGAAATATTCCGACAGAACCGCAAAGCACTCCGCCGGATCGCTGGCCGCATAGGCATCAATCGTTGCGGCATTTTCGCCGACCAGTTCGATTTCTTCTGCAATACTGGTCATCGCGGCATTCAGCTCGTGCTCCCACGCCGCGACGTGACGCAGCGGCATAGCCGGCACGCCGTTGGCATGGTCGCTGCCCCGGCTGTCGAGCTTGTGGGCAACCTCGTGAACGATCAGGTTATAGCCGGAAAGATCGAACGAATCCTGCACGTCCAGCCAGTTGAGCACTACCGGACCCTGCTGCCAGCTTTGGCCCGACTGCACCATACTCTCGCGATGCACCAGGCCAAACTCATCCTGCCATTCGTCGTCAACGATAAAAGGCGCGGGATAGATCAGCACCTCGTGAAACCCGTCCAGCCAGTCGTAACCCAGATTAAGTACCGGCAGACAGAACAGCAGGGCCAGCCGGGTCGACTTCAGCTCATCCAGCGCGAAATCCTGTAGCGCCACCAGCCGTTTCTGCTGTAGGAAGCGCGTGGCCAGCTGGATAAGCTGTTGCCGTTCGGCGTCATTCAGCGCGCCAAGCAGCGGAATAGCTAACGCCTGCTGCCAGGGCAGCGCGTCGAACACAGCATCGTTGGATTTCCGGAACCATTTAATCATGATGCAACCCACAGCAGAAAAACCTCACCCTGCCTCGGCGGATCGCTTGGCGCAGTCTCCGGCGAGCAGGCCATATAAAAGGGCACAGCAGCATGGAACAGCAGAGCGAACTTAAGCAAGCTTTTCAGCGATTTTCTGTGACGAAGCGAGATATTCAGGCCCCGGCGGCCCAGACCAGCCGGAGCCTGCGGGCAGCGTTATATACGCTCGAATTCAATAACCCACACCCAGGGGTTCACTTCCCAGCTGGTGCCGCCATACTGCAATGCCCACTGCTTGCGGTAGGCATCCTTAGGCGAAACGACCTCGTTGTGCATGGTGAAGAAGTTATTCAGAAAATGGGAGTCTGTCTGCACGCCTTCGGCCAGCACATCATCGTCGCTGATATCCTGAATTTTCTCTGCCCGAACGGCGGTCACCATTAAATCAATGCGGCTTGCCCAGCGTGGCATATGGATGCCGGCCTGCCAGCCAAAATGCTCGTCTTCTTCGCCTGCGCTGGAGAACTCGCTGGTATCGGCACGATAGCGGCACCAGGCGGAAGATTTAAACTGGGCCGGATTGCGCTCGTAGTTGGCCATCTCTTCTACGGGAACCACCGGGCCGCGCCAGGTCTCTCTTACCCACAGGCGATCGCCAGGCTGACCGTAAGGGCAGTGGTAGCTCAAATTCTCCATGCCCATCACGCGGTTGCCCTGCAAGTGATTGTTCAGAACATCAATCCCGTAGCATCCTTCATGGTTATCCTGGCCTGGACCAAAAAGTTGTGACTTCATAATGCGTCGGGTCTGGCGCTGCTGGCCTGAGAGCAGTGCTCGCACCCGTTGATCGCTAAACAAAATCGGGCGTTCTTTCATGGTTTGACCCCTGTTTCTTATTAGTTAAGACCCGCTCGCCGCCGTCAGGCGAAAAGGGATCCGGCATATGCTGTTAGCCTGTAGTGAAAAGTGTATACAAAAAGTATGCAATCATTAGCCGTGCTTGTTTATTTTTGAACCCGTTCTGCGCTCTCGCTTTCTGTGTGCGACGGGTGGCCAGGATCGGGTTCGGAAGGCCGGTTAGCGCCGGATTATCCGGGCCATCATAAATTTGACATATGCCGCCTTTACAATCCCTTACAGTAGCCGCAAGGGTGTATTATCGGAGCTTTCTGATGATGGCGCGAGCTAAAAACAACGACCGACCGGCATTGATTCTAACTTACTGTGCAACAAAATGCTGGTAACTTATTGCAAAAACAACATTATAAGCGTTTATCTTTTTGGTTAAAAACGCGCCACCTGATAATGGCGGGCGACGAAGGTAACGGGAAAGGGGTTGTGGAAGTGTTAAGACAAACGTTATAAACATGAAGTAGATCGCATTTTTATCGCCGGTGGCGCCGCGGTGAAGCAAGGCCGCTGACGTCTCTGCAATTTTACATTACAGGGAGAAGGCTATGACACTAACCCACTGGCAAACCCGCTTTGAAAGCTGGCTGTTTGAGACCTGGCCGCAGGATGATAAAGCGCACGACATCGCCCATTTACGGCGCGTCTGGCTGACTGCACAGCGTATTATGAAAGGGATGGCGGTGGATGAACTGGTTGTGCTCACCAGCTGTTATTTCCACGATATCGTCAACCTGCCTAAGAACCATCCTGAAAGACACCTGGCTTCAGCAAAGGCGGCGGTTGAAACGCGGCGAATTTTGTCGGAAGTGTTTCCTGATTTTCCTGCCGATAGGCGTGAGGCGGTAGCGCATGCGGTACATGCCCACAGCTTTAGCGCCAACGTAACGGCGGAAACGCTGGAGGCAAAAATTGTTCAGGACGCCGACCGGCTGGAATCGCTGGGCGCGATCGGGCTGGCTCGGGTGTTTTATGTTTCCGGCGCGCTGGGCCGCTCGCTGTTCGACAGCGCCGATCCGCTGGGTCGCGATCGCCCGCTAAATGATGCTGAATGGGCGCTCGATCACTTCCAGAAGAAGCTGCTTAAGCTGCCGCAAACCATGCAGACGGCGGAAGGGCGTCGGCTTGCCGAGCATAATGCGGATTTCCTGATTACCTATATGGCCAAACTCTGCGCCGAACTGAAAGGGGAGTTTTGCGAGCTGGATCCGGATGTGCTGCGTGAATTTGTCGCGGCGCGGGGGAAATATTAAATTTTTGTGACAGTATGGTTAAGCAGATCTTTTCAGGCTACCGTGTTGCTAACATTTATCAGGAGATTCAGGCATGACCGACGCTGTTAGCTTAACGTTAAAAATTGACCCCGCTTTGAAAGAAACGCTGAAAAACCTGGCGCAGGAAAACCAGATTTCGCTCAGCCAGGAAGTCAGCCAGCGTTTACAGCTCAGTCTGACCACCCAGCAGCATCCGGCCGTGGACAACCAGAGCGTGCTCGAAGACGTCGATCCCCAGCTGAACGCCAGCGAGCTGAAACAGGTACGCGCCTTGCTGAAAAAAACGAAAAAGAAGAAGTAAAAAGGCCTTTCCGTCCCTGACTGCCTGGTCAGGGACGCCTGTCAGCCGCTACTCGTCTTCGTCGCCGTAGTAGAGTACGCCAAGCTTAATCAACGGACGCCCCTGGCTTTTACGATGCAGGTTGCTGTCGCGCAGTGAATAAACGCAGCCGCAATATTCCTGCTGATAAAAACGTTCGCGCTTGCTGATTTCAATCATGCGCGCCGATCCGCCTTTTTTCCGCCAGTTGTAATCCCAATAGACTAGCCCCGGATAGGGCGCCGCGGCCCGCTCGCCGCACTCGTTAATTTGCTGCATATTTTTCCAGCGCGAGATGCCCAGGCAGCTGGTGATAACGGGAAAGCCGTTTTCGTGCGCATAAAGCGCGGTGCGTTCAAAACGCATATCAAAACACATCGTGCAGCGCGCGCCGCGCTCCGGCTCCCATTCCATGCCCTTAGCCCGCTCAAACCAGTTATCGGTATCGTAATCGGCATCGATAAAAGGCACGCCGTGCTTCTCGGCAAAGCGAATATTCTCCTCTTTGCGCAGCAGATACTCTTTTTGTGGATGAATGTTGGGGTTATAGAAAAAGATGGTGTAATCGATGCCGGCCGCCGCGATGGCTTCCATAACCTCGCCAGAGCAGGGCGCGCAGCAGGAGTGCAGCAGCAGTTTGTTCGCGCCGTTCGGCAAAGTTAACGGCGGTCGCGTAATATCGCTCATCATTTCAGCTCCATTGTTTTAAACACGGCAAGTTTAGGCTGATGGCCGCCCGATGTCACGGATCGTGGCCCGCAGTAAAAGGCGGTTGCCCCTGGTTTTAGCGTGATGAAGTGGTAGACTGGCAGGCGTTTATTTCCGGAGAGACTATGAGCGAGTTCGACACTATTGCAGAGGCGCAGCCTGGACTGGAAGATCGCCAGCTGGCCGCCCGCCTGCAGGCCGTTTACGATATCAAAACCCTTCTGGCTACGCTGCAGCAGGTTGGTCACGCTAAGTGGACGCGGGAATCGTTAAGCCGCTGGCTGAAAGGCACGGGCGGGACGTTAAGCCAGGCGGAAGCGGACGCGCTGGCGCGCCTGCTGCCTCAGCCGCCCGCGCACCATCCGCACTACGCTTTCCGCTTTATCGATCTGTTTGCCGGTATCGGCGGTATCCGCAGCGGCTTTGAGGCGATTGGCGGGCAGTGCGTGTTTACCAGCGAATGGAATAAATACTCGGTCAGAACCTATAAGGCGAACTGGTACTGCGATCCGCAGGCGCACGTTTTCAATCAGGATATCCGCGACGTGACGCTAAGCGCGCAGCCGGTCAGCGAGCAGGAAGCCTATCGGCATATTGACCAGCAGGTGCCGGATCACGACGTGCTGCTGGCCGGTTTTCCCTGCCAGCCGTTTTCGCTGGCGGGCGTATCGAAAAAAAATGCGCTGGGCCGCGCTCATGGCTTTGAGTGCGAAGCGCAGGGCACGCTGTTTTTCGACGTGGCGCGCATTATCACCGCGAAGAAACCGGCGATCTTCGTGCTGGAAAACGTCAAAAACCTGAAGAGCCACGACAAAGGCAAAACCTTCCGCATCATTATGGAAACGCTGGACGAGCTGGGCTACGACGTGGCCGATGCGGATCTCAACGGCGCCGCCGATCCGAAAATCGTCGACGGCAGGCATTTTCTGCCGCAGCACCGCGAACGTATCGTGCTGGTCGGGTTTCGGCGCGATTTAAACCTGCCCAAATTCACGCTTTCCGCGCTCGCTCAGCACTATCCGCAGCAAAGGATCCCGCTGCGCCAGCTGCTGGACAGCCAGGTCGAGGCCAAATATATTCTGACGCCGTCGCTGTGGAAATATCTCTATAACTACGCGAAAAAGCATCAGGCGAAGGGCAACGGCTTTGGCTACGGGCTGGTCGACCCGGATAAAGAGCACGGCGTGGTGCGCACGCTCTCCGCGCGCTACTACAAAGACGGCTCGGAAATCCTGATCGATCGCGGCTGGGACAAAGAGCAGGGCGAGGTGGATTTCGACCATCCGCAAAACCAGCAGCGCCGTCCGCGCCGCCTGACGCCAAGAGAGTGCGCCCGCCTGATGGGCTTTGAGGCGCCGGGCGAAACGCGTTTCCGCATTCCGGTTTCAGACAGTCAGGCCTATCGCCAGTTTGGCAATTCAGTGGTGGTGCCCGCCTTTGCCGCCGTCGCCAGACTGTTGCAGCCCTGGATAGCGCAGGCGGTTAAGCAGGCGGAGAAGTAGGCCCGGAGGCGTCTATACTTAAGCCACCTCAAGGAGGATGCTATGGCCGATGTTCACACTTCCGCAATTCGCAGTAAAAATATGCGCGCTATCCGTACCCAGGATACCGCCATTGAAACCCGCCTGGCCGAGCTGTTGGCTGAGCGCGGGTTCAGCTATCGCGTGCAGGATAAGACGCTGCCGGGAAAGCCGGACTTCGTGCTGGAGAACCCCCAGGCCATTATTTTTGTGCACGGCTGCTTCTGGCATCATCACGACTGCTATCTGTTTAAAGTGCCGGCAACCCGCACCGAATTCTGGATGAATAAAATCAGCGGCAACGTGACGCGCGATAAGCGTTTTATCGATCAGCTGAGCGCCAGCGGCTGGCGGGTGCTGGTGGTTTGGGAATGCGCGCTGCGCGGTAAGCACAAGCTGGCTGACGAGGCGATAAGCGCCAGGCTGGAAGAGTGGCTTTTTGCCGGCGAGGGTAACGCCGAAATCGACTGGCAGGGCATTCACCTGATGCGCGAACGCCCTGCATAGTGCTCTGGCCATTGATGACTGAGGGCATCCACTAATGGATAAAAGCCCCGCATAGCGCCTTAGTCTGGACGAGATACCGATTTAATCACCGGCCTGCCGGGAAAAAGATATTTGCCCAGTGTGACCAGCACCACTGCAAAAAGGATCACCCCCAGCGCCAGCCATTCGCGCGGCGACAGGCTTTCACCGGCGAAGCTAATCCCCAGCAGCACCGCCACCACCGGATTAACGTAGGCGTAGCTGGTGGCGACCGCCGGGCTGACGTTGCGGATCAAAAACATATAGGCGTTGATGGCGATAATCGAACCGAACAGCGTCAGGTAGCCCAGCGCCAGCAGGCCGGACAGGCCCGGCGCGGCAACCAGCTTTTCGCCGCTAAGCTGGCTGCCCGCCAGCAGAACCGCACCCGCCGCCAGCATTTCTATTGCGCCCGCCATCATGCCTGTCGGGAGCGTGATGCGCGATCCCCATACCGAGCCAAACGCCCAGCTGATCGAGCCGATCAGAATGATCAATGCGCCCCAGGGATTACCGCCCAGGTGGCCGCCGCTGTTCAGCAGAATAATGCCGACCAGGCCAACCGCAATGCCCAGCCACTCTATCCAGCGGGTTGCCATGCCGAACAGGCGGCTAAAGCACATTGCAAACAGCGGCACGGTAGCGACCATCACGGCGGCGATACCGGAAGGCACCTGCTGATGCTCGGCAATCGTCACCGCGCCGTTGCCAATGGTCAGCAGCATAATCCCCACCAGCGCGGCGTTACCTGCCGCTCGCCAGCCGGGAAGCCGTTCGCCGCGCAGCAGCAGAAAGACCAGCAGGACGACGCCCGCCAGCACGAAGCGCACGCCAGCCAGCATCATCGGCGGCCAGCTTTCTACCCCAATACGAATAACGAAATAGGTCGATCCCCAGATAAAGTAAAGGGCGAACAAAGCGGCCAGAAGCGGAAGCAGAGCGGGCGCACGACGTAACATAAGGTTTCTCACAGCGGGTTGGGGTCGTTAAGTTACCGTTAAAAAAAGATTTCAACCAGATGAAATAGCGTCTTTTTAACGGCCGGAAAGCGATTCAGTCCACATAATTTGCATCTCTCGTGCATACTTGCTTAGATCACACTCTTTAACATCCTGTAGCAGGACAGACGATGGCCAGTATCAAACTCACAGTCAGACGGCTGTACAAAATCAGCGGCGAGCGCATGGTCAACACGCAGGCTACCGCGCGCATTTTTGTAGGCGAGCAGCTGGTGGCGACGGAGGAGATCGCCGGGATGACCGAAAGCCCGGTCAGCAAATTTGTGCATCACAACCTGGACGCGGGCCAGCCGGTGCGGGTTGAGTGGGATTGCGAAGGCATAGCCGATATGACGGTAGCGGAAGTCAACGTCTGTCCCTGCTGTCAGCATGATGAACATTAAATAAGGAAGGAAATTTTGGCGGGTAGTAGCTTACTGACTTTACTGGATGATATCGCCACGTTGATGGACGATATCTCAATCATGGGCAAGGTGGCGGCAAAGAAGACCGTCGGCGTGCTGGGCGACGATCTGTCGCTGAACGCGCAGCAGGTCAGCGGCGTCAAAGCCAACCGGGAACTGCCTGTGGTCTGGGGCGTGGCGAAAGGCTCTTTTCTTAACAAGCTGATCCTGGTGCCGCTGGCGCTGGCCATCAGCGCGTGGATCCCCTGGGCGATCACGCCGCTGCTGATGCTGGGCGGTGCTTACCTTAGCTATGAAGGCGTGGAAAAGGTGCTGCATAGCCTGCACGGCAAAGAGAAAAACAGCGATGCGGCGCGAGAACAGCGGCTGCGCAATCTCTCGCAGCAGGAAGCCGCCGCCTTCGAGAAGAAAAAGGTCAAAGGCGCAGTGCGCACGGACTTTATTCTGTCGGCAGAAATTGTGGCCATTACGCTGGGTATCGTTTCCGAAGCGCCGCTGCTGAGCCAGGTGATGATCCTGGCGGGTATCGCCATTCTGGTTACCGTCGGCGTGTACGGCATTGTCGCCTGTATCGTGAAAATCGACGATCTGGGCCTGTGGCTGCAACAGAAAACCTCATCGCTGGCCAAAGGTATCGGCAGCGTGCTGCTGACCCTGGCGCCAAAAATGATGAAGGTGCTGACGGTAGTCGGCACAATAGCGATGTTTCTGGTCGGCGGCGGCATCATTGCGCACGGCGTGCCCTTCATCCATCACTTTATTGAGCATCTGGCCGCGGGCCACAGCGGTTTTATCAGCTCGCTTATCAGCAACGGCGCAAATCTGGTGATTGGTTTTATCGTCGGATCGATCGTGCTGTGCGGGGTAAATCTGGCTGGCAAACTGCGGGCATAATCAGTATAAAGACACCCCTTCACCAAACCGGGAGCGACGATGAAAGACGATATTTTTGAATTTGATATTGATGCCGAGCTGGAACAGGCAGAAGCCAACGCCGAGAAAAAAGCCAGCGAAGTCCCGACTGACCTGAGCGACGAAGCGGACTGCGAAGGCTGCAAAATCTGAGTTCGACCCTTCTTTGAAGCGAGTAATCCTTACTCGCTTTTTTTAATTTTCGCCTTTTTAACTGCTTATTCCTTTTTAACAAAACTTTTACCTACCGTTAACGGCGCGCCGCGCGATTGCCTGCTATACCTGAATTTCCCCCGAAGTTTCCAGCTCAGGAGAAACGGCATGATCATGGTCAGTGAGGCAGTGCAGCTTAAAGAAGGCGGTCCGGCAATGGTGGTTACCGGCTATGCCAGCGGTATGGTGGAGTGTCGCTGGTATGACGGCTACAGCGTGCGGCGCGAAGCGTTTCGGGAAGAGGAGCTTTGCGCGCTGAGCGCGGGGCAAAACCGGCTTGCCAGCTAGCGTTGACCGAACGGGACGAGAAATTTCGTCCTGTTATCATTTACTTCCCGCCGCGCCGCTGCTGGCGCAACCTTCCTGCCGCAGCTAAACTGAAAAGCTCTTTCCCGCTGGCAGGAGCGTTGCCGTGTGAAGCTGGCCCATTCCCATCCTGAGGCAGTTATTCATGTCTGTTTTCTGCTGGTCTTTCTTTTCTCCTCGGTACTGACCTGGCGAGAAGGCAGCGTGTTAAAAGCAACCTATGAGCTTAGCCAGCGCGCCAGCCTGAAAGATATTGCCGACGATCTCGATCGCCAGTTTCAGTTCAGCCTTGACCAGCTGTTGTTCTGCCGCAATATGCTGCAACAGGTTATGCGCGCGCCTGCCGAAAACAGCCAGATGCGGCGACAGCTGGACTATTTTTCGCTGCTGCGTAGCCAGCCGGTCTGGCATCTCTACGCCAGCATGACCCACAGCCTGCCGCTATCCGGTATTGCCGACGACGCGGTTGCCGCCTATCCGCTGCTCAGGCGCGACGACGCCAGGCTAAAGCCGGAGCTGGCGGCAACGCTGATGATGAGCCTGATTTTGCAGCTTAACGACGCCAACAGAGATTTTCATTCGCGGCTCTGGTACCTCTCGCGGGCGGGATTCTGGCTTAGCTCCACGCCGTTGCCGCAGGGCGAGGATACGCTGCGCTATCTTACCCGCGTGGTGAGCGCGCCCTGGTTTACCGCTATGCGGCCTGAAAGCAATCTGTCCAGGCAGCCGCGCTGGAGCGGCCCGGACGCGACTGCCGCAGGCCGCAGCGCGTTGACGCTCAGTCTGCCTGTCGATCTGGACGGCTACTGGTATGGCGTGCTGGCAATGGATTTTTCGGCCGCCAACATTCGCCAACAGCTTCTGCTGTCGCTGCCTGAACGGCCAATGGGCAGCATACTTTTTTATGATATCAACCTGAGGCCGCTGGCCAGCGCCGTAGACGGGCCAGCGACCGCACATTTTACCGCTGAGCAGATCGCCCGGCTGCAACGGGCCATCGCCCACAGCGATCGCGGCGCGTTGCGGCTTGATACGCGCTATATCAGCTGGGTCAAAACCCGTTATGCCCGAGGCGTATTGATTAATGTGGATACGCTGCGGCAGAGTCTGACTGGCAGCACCGGTCAGGTAGCGCTGGCGTTGCTGGGGATGTGGCTGCTGTTTACGCTGGCGCTGCTGCTGTCGCACCAGCTCATTATTCGTCTGGTCAGGCGCCTGCTGGCGATGCAGGAAAAACTCCGCTGGCGCGCCAGCCATGACGGGCTGACGAAGATGCTGAACCGCAGCGCGTTTTTCGAACGGGCTAACGCGCTGGCGTACGAGAGCCAGCTCAGGCAGAGGCCTTTTTCGGTGATCCAGCTGGATCTCGACCGCTTTAAACAGGTAAACGACAGCTATGGTCATGAGGCAGGCGATCGCGTGCTGGCCTATGCCGCCGCCGTGATAGATGACACCATTGACCCGTCGGCGATCGCCGGGCGCGTTGGCGGTGAGGAGTTTTGCATTGCGCTGGCCGTTACTGCCGACGAGGCCGTGGCAATAGCGGAGAAAGTTCGCGTCGCGCTGGCGCAAAAGCAGGTGTTTGCCGGGAATTCAGCATGGCTGAGGGTAACGGCCTCGCTGGGAGTCGCCTCCAGCGAAGCGTCGGGCGACTACCATTTTGAAAGCCTGCGCTCGATTGCCGACCGCAGGCTCTATATAGCCAAAACGTCAGGACGCAATCGCGTCTGCGACCGGGACTAAACGTTGCCCTTGTTATCCTCTTCCACCGCCTGATAGATACGCTGCATAATGTCAGGGAAAGCGGACTGCACGCGGCTCCAGCTTGGAATAAACGGTTTTTCGTTCGGCCGCTCGATAAAGGACTGTCCGGCTTCCAGAATCGACTGAGTAAACATTTCCACCGCCGCCTCTTCCGCGTGCTGATCGAACTTCAGCCCGTTCATCGCCGCTTCATGGCTGTAAATCTCCATCATATCCAGCGCGTTGCGGTAATAGGTCGCTTTCAACACGCGGAACGAGTCGCTGGTCAAATCCACGCCCATTGTCGCCATCTTGCGCAGCAAAGACTGGACGATATCGTTACTCATCCGACGCAGGCCGCCGGTGCCGTCCTCTTCCGACAGCGGCTGGTGTTTGTGATCGTAATTATGCGCGATCTCAACCTGGCAGCTCTGGCGCGTGGTGTAGTTGCGATAGATTTCAGACAGCACGCCGATTTCCAGCCCCCAGTCGCCGGGGATTTTTATATTGTTCAGCACGTGCGTGCGCATTGCGAACTCGCCGGAAAGCGGATAGCGGAAGCTGGTCAGATAGTCCAGGTATTCCGAATGGCCGTACACTTTCTGCAGCGAACGCAGCAGCGGCCCAACCAGCAGGCGGCCAACGCGACCGTTCAGCTTGTTGTCGGCCACGCGGGCGTAAAAACCCTTACAGAACTCATACTGAAAAGACGGGTTCGCCAGCGGATAGAGCAGCCTTGCCAGCATACCGCGTTCATACGTTACGATATCGCAGTCGTGCAGCGCCACGCAGCTGGTACTTTCCGAAGAGAGCGTATAGCCGGTACAGAACCAGACGTTACGACCCTTGCCCGGTTGAGAAGGGGAAAGTCCTTCTTTATCCAGCTCGGCATCAATCGCCTTCAGGCGCGGCCCGTCGTTCCACAAAATACGATGGCGCTGCGGCAGGCGGGAAAAAAAGTCGCGGGCGTAAAGAAACTGCTCGCGATCGGCGCGATCCAGGCCGATAACTATCTCTTCGAGATAGGGCACCTTAGCCAGCTCGTCAACGATATGGCCGAGCGCCGGGCCTTCCAGTTCGGAAAAAAGCGAAGGCAGGATCAGTCCCATCTTGCGCCGCGTGGCGAACTGCACCAGCTCCTGCTCCAGTTCCTCAACTGGACGTGCGGTGAGATTATGAAAGTTGGTGATAACGCCGTTCTGGAAAAAATCACTCATCGCGTGTTCCTTAAGCCGGGCCCGTAGTTGGGCTGCATGGGAAATCTGTTATCAGGTAATGTAGTGCGTCAGGCCCTCGCTCCAGCCCTCCGGGCCAAAGCCTGCGCTGTAAAAAACATGTTGCTGACGCTTCAGCGTCACGCCGGTTTTGCTATAGCCTTTGATCACGACGGCATAATCTACTTTCTCCAGCATGGGCGCATCGTTGGGACCGTCGCCCAGACCGATAGTGATCCAGCGGCCGCTGCCGGGAGGCGGGTAGTGCGTCAGCAGCCAGTCAAGCGCCGCGCCCTTACCGCGTCCCTGATTCATGACGTGCCAGAAACGCCCGCCCTGAACCAGCTCCAGCTGTTGCGCCGCCAGCGCCTGCTGGAAAGCGGTAAACTGCTCGCTGGTATCTCGCCAGATCAAACTTTCCGATCCTTCCCGCGTTTTCGCCAGGGCGGCTTCGCGCGGCGTCAGGCCTGTCCAGTCCGCCACCTCTTTTTCCGTCACGTCGGCGAACCCGGTAAATTTAAAGCCATCCTGCTCACGCAATTGCCGCAGCGTCTTGCAGATCGCCGCATAATCTTTTGCGGAAGGCCGATCGGCAGCGACAGGCGTTTGCTGCTGCCATTTCACAATGGCCCCGTTTTCCGCAATAAAAGGCGCGCCGACGATATCCAGCGCCCGCTGCAGAGGCTCAATTTCCGCCGCCGTCTTGCTTGAACAGATCACGATGGGAATATCGGCCGCCTTCAGACGCGCCAGCCAGGCCTCGGCAGCCTCCCAGCTGTAGGTATGATGATCCAGCAGGGAACCATCTAAATCCGTAACTATCATCAGGGGATCATGCAGCGCCGGCATCGTTGTTTCTCCATAGCCTGAGGCAAGTGACTCAAGTATAGCGGTATCCATCGAAGGCGCAGAAAAGGCAGGCAAACAAACGAAGCGGTTCGCCCAGGAATTCTCTTAAAAAACAGCAATAACTCACGTAAGTAACTACTTACAGGCGAGCAGGCGAGGCGACAGGGCTTCAGACAAAAAAGGTGGATAAATTCACAGGAAAAAAAATAATGTGCTATGAAGTTAAGAAAATTCTTAATAAGGCCAATCGGTAGGCTACGCGGGTCAGAGATTTTTCTCTGTAGCGAATTTTAATTTTTTCCCGGCCGCTGGCCGGGTTTTTTTTGCGCATAACCGACGCAATGCCTGAAAAAAAGGCAAAAAAAAGCCCGCGCTGCGCGGGCAAAAATCCTTGTTACTTTTTAGGTTGACTGCGCCTTTGGGGTTGGTGCAGTGGGAACAGTGTATGCCGGGCCGTTGTCAGAAGTCTCACCGTAAAACGTTAAAAAAGTGAAAAATATACGTTCATTACGTTGTTTTACATGCGGCGGCAGGCGCAACGGCAGATTCGGGCTATACTGAACAAACGATTACAAAACAAGCTGTTATCCGCGCTATGGAGGCGACATGGATCTTTTACGTATTATTATTGCTATTCTTCTGCCCCCGCTGGGTGTTTTTATGCAGGTCGGTTTTGGCGGCGCCTTCTGGCTGAATATCCTGCTGACGCTCTGCGGCTACATTCCGGGTATTGTGCACGCCGTTTGGGTCATTGCGCGTCGTTAAGCGCGCCGGTTTCCGGGTAAGATGCGCTATCTTATTTGTAGCGCACCTACCAGGAGAAAAAAATGAAGGTAAACGATCGGGTCACGGTAAAGACCGACGGCGGGCCGCGCCGCGCCGGCACGGTACTGGCGGTAGAGGACTTTAGCGAAGGCACCATGTATCTGGTCTCGCTGGAGGATTATCCGCAGGGGATCTGGTTTTTTAACGAGCTGGGGCAGCGGGACGGCATTTTTGTAGAACCGCATACCGAATAGCCGCGCAGGATGAAAAAGGGCGAAGCAATTCGCCCTTTTTTACGCCCGTTCTAAAATTTTTCCCAGTTATCGCCGTCCGCCAGCGCCGGACGCAATGGTGCCGCTTTGGTTTTCAGCACTGGCGCAGTCGGCTGCGGCGTGCCGCTAAGATTAAAGGCCGCTACGGCCTGCGTCAGACGTGAGGCCTGCTCTTCCAGCGATGAGGCGGCGGCGGAGGCCTGTTCCACCAGCGAGGCGTTCTGCTGGGTAACGTTATCCATTTCCGATACGGCCTGGCTCACCTGCTGGATGCCCCGGCTTTGTTCATCAGAAGCAGAAGCAATCTCGGCCATAATCTCCGTAACGCTGTGTACGGCCTGGACGATATCCGTCATTCTCTCGCCTGCATGGCTGACCTGAGTCGATCCCCGATCGATCAGGCTGACCGATTCGGCAATCAACCCTTCAATTTCCTTCGCCGCGCCCGCACTGCGCTGCGCCAGATTCCGCACCTCGCTGGCCACCACGGCGAAACCGCGACCCTGTTCGCCCGCCCGCGCCGCTTCAACGGCGGCATTCAGCGCCAGAATATTGGTCTGGAATGCGATGCTGTTGATAACCGTGGTAATTTCAGCAATTTTCTTTGAGCTGGCGGAAATATTATTCATGGTGCCGATCACGCCGGAAACGATATCCCCGCCCTGGCGGGCTTTCCCGGAGGCGTCGCCCGCCAGCTGGCTGGCATGGTGCGCATTTTCCGCATTCTGCTTCACGGTTGCGGTCAGCTGTTCCATGCTGGCCGCCGTTTCTTCCAGCGCCGCCGCCTGCTGCTCGGTACGGGAGGATAGATCGGTATTGCCCGCCGAAATTTCGGTCGAGCCCTGATAGATAGCTACCGCACCTTCACGCACCGTGCCGACCGTTTTCACCAGCGCCTGCTGCATCGTTTGCAGATTGCTGCCCAACGCGCCGATTTCACTGCGGCCCCAGGCCTGCGGCGGCGCGGTCAGATCGCCATGCGAAATACGCTCAATTCGCTGCACCGCCTGGCGTAGCGGGGCAATGATCACGCGACGCAGGAAGATAAAGGTAGCCAGCGTCAGCAGCAGCGCGGCGGCGAAAGCGCCGGCCATCATAATAAAGCCCATGCGGGTTTGCGCCTCCGCGCCCGCGTTAATGGCGGTGGCGCGCTGGGTACGAATGGCGATGGCTTTCAGCAGTACGGCGTTATAGTCATTATCCAGGCCGCGCGTGAAATCTGTTTCTCGCGTTATCACATTTTCAAAGCTGCCGTCTTTGGCGCTTTTTACCATTGGCAGCAGGCCCTCGCTGACATAGGCCGTAAAGCGGGTGGTCAATTCACCATCCAGCGCTTCGTCCGCCGGGGTTTTAATGCGCCGTTGCGTGTAGGCTTTAAAATTCTCGCCAGCCAGCTGAATACGCTTTTCCGCCTGTTTAAGATTCTCGTTAAACAGATCCATATCGCCAATGCGCACCGCCGCGCCCGCGTGAATAATATTCAGCCGGGCCGTACGCAGGTGATTGGAGCTGTTAGAGATAGCCATACGTACCTGGATCTCTTCGGTAACGTCCTTGAGCGACTGATTACTCTGGATCAGATAATAGCTCGCCAGGCCGATGCACAGGGCGAACAGAAACAGGATGGCACCGAGAATAGTGGTGAACAGGGGAACGAGGCGCAGATGCTGCCAGAAACTTAAGTGAGAAGAACCTTCGGGTTGGGGGAGTGGTGTCATGTCCTTGTGCTCTCTGTCTGGGTAAACGAAGCGACAGGCTTCGCTTTGTTTACAACTCATCGGCAGAGAGAGGCGAAAGGTTAACGGAAAAGTGTGATCCTGTTAACATTAGTGGATAAAATAAAGCCGGCATAAGCCGGCTTCTTTAACGCTTAGCGTACGTTGACGTAGATACCGCTGGTGACGTTATCAGTCAGGCGCACAACATGATAGATGACCTGTTTATTATGAGTCTTAATCTTGCGTTTAATATTGCCTTTATGCGAAGAAACCGTTTTGGCTTTAATTTGCATTTTGTCCGAGATCTGAATGGTATCGTGACCGGACATCCACATTTTAAGCATGTTCGACTCGGTTTGGCTTAGCGTCAATGGATGAACATCGAAGCCAGCGGAATAGCGAGGCGACACGTTGAGTTTCTTCTGGAAATAGGACAGAAGTAAGTTATCGAGTGTAGCAGGCTTAATCGATTTTGACGTAATAATCAGGTTCTTACGAACGTAGAGGTATTCCTCAAAATGGATGTTAGAGATAGCCATAAAGATGAAAAACAGCGTGTCAGGATGCTGCGTAATAATGTCTCTTATACGCTGGCTGGCATCTGCTTCATAAATAAAACAATCTTCGTTAATAAATACAACGCCCGGTTGGAGCTGCTGGCATTTAATTTGAAGCTGATCGATGTCGGTAACGGAAGTTATGTTTTTCTTTTTAACTCCCTTGACGGACATATAATCAGTAAGACCTAAGCGTGTGTAGCTGCATGAATCCATTATAATTGTTGGCATAACTGCGACCCTCACCAAATTGTTATTCGTTTAAACTAACGATGAATTACGCGTTGTGTAAGTTACGAGAGTAATATGTTCTGTTTTCAATTTTATTATTTGTACTCAGCATTAAGTCTGTTAGCGGACGCTGAACAAACCTGTCCATGCTCGATGTAACCGTTTAGTTTAGGCAAACCACCCACTACCAACGCGGTAAAACATCCGTAGACAGATGGAGGATCTGACAGAAGTTTGCCGCACTGCTTTGTGAACTTCGCCACTATCGCGCAGAACGCAGAGAAATCTGATAGGACGAATCCTAAAAAACATTCATCACGCGAATGTGTGCCGCTGTATAGGGCACTAAACCTGCTGTGAAATACGATTTGCTACAAGAATAACGGCAAAAAATAAAATTTCCAGTAAAAACAGACGTTTTTATTCACTCCGATGCTTAACATTTAAGCAACATTGCATCCGTTTCGTTAAACAAAATACGCTAACTGGCATTTAATAAGAATAATTTTCATTGGGTGAAGCGATTAATCAGATTTTCCTTAAGAATTTTCTGGTATCGGCGGTTTGAAAAATGTGCAAAAACATTCTACACGCTTAACAATGCACCCAGGGCCTCTCTTGAGGTGGTTCTGAATACTTAAGTTTATTTGGCAGGAAGTTCGCTAAGGATCTGTGAGAGTAAATCAAATACTTCGCTGAATAAATGCTCACAAAACGGGGCCAGGAGCGGCATCATCAGGCTCAGGAAGATAAGACCGATTGATAAGGTGATAGGAAAGCCGATGGCAAAAACCGACAGCTGAGGTGAAACACGGTTTAACAAACCCAGTGCCAGGTTAATGATGAGCAGCAGCGTTATCAGGGGTAACGCTAATCGCATTCCATTAAGGAAAATCAGACTGGCTGCTTTCGTTAACGCCAGAAACGCGTTGCCGTTAATCAGCTCTCCGCCAACAGGCAGCGTATGAAAGCTGTCGGCGACCATAGAAATTAACCACAGGTGACCGTTAAAAGATAAAAACAGCAGCATGGCCAGCATATCCATAAAGCGGGCCAGCACCGGCATATTCAGTCGGCTTGAAGGATCGAAAAAGGTGGCAAAAGAGATACCCATCTGCAAACCAATGACTTCACCTGCGGTTCTGACTGCCGCAAAGGCAAATTGCATCGTAAAACCGATAGCCACGCCAATCAGAATCTGCTGAATCAGCAGCCAGAAGCCGCCAATTGAGAATAAGGTCACATTAACCGGCGGCAGCGTGGGGATCAAAACCCAGGTAATCATCAGGCCTAAGCCGAGCTTAACCTTTTTGCTAATCGATTTTTCACTGAGGATCGGGGCGGTCATGATTAACGCCAGCACGCGGGCGAGGGGCCAAAAAAGTTGCCCCATCCATAACATCAGCTGGCTGCTGTCGAAGTTAATCATTTAACCGATCATATTAGGCAGGTTGGTAAACAGGGTGCGCATATAGTCCAGCACCAGGCTCAGCATCCACGGGCCAGCCACGACGATGGTCGCAACGACGGCGAGGATTTTTGGAATAAAAGAGAGCGTTTGTTCGTTGATTTGCGTCGCCGCCTGCAGCAGGCTAATCAGCAGACCGCTGACCAGCGCCGCCAGCAGCAGAGGTGCGGCCAGGATCAGCCCAACGTGCAGCGCATCATGACCAATTGACATAACCGATTCTGGTGTCATCACGACTCCGGGAAAATTGAGGGCCTATATCGTCGCGACAGGCAGCGCCGCGATTTTTGCCGGGCGACGTTATCGCCCGATTATTATGAATAGAAGCTTTGCGCCAGCGAGCTAATCAGCAGCTGCCAGCCGTCTACCAGCACGAACAGCATCAGCTTAAAGGGCAGCGCGATGGTCGCGGGCGGCACCATCATCATCCCCAGCGCCATCAGCACGCTGGCGACGACAAGGTCGATAATCAGAAACGGGATAAACACGGTAAAGCCAATCTGGAACGCCGTTTTCAGCTCGCTGGTCACGTAGGCCGGCAGCAGAATGCGCATCGGCACCGCTTCCGGGCCTTGCAAAGGCGGGGAGTTGGCCAGGCGAGCAAACAGGGCCAGATCCGCTTCGCGAGTCTGCCGCAGCATAAATTCACGCAGCGGCTGCGCGCCTTTATCCAGCGCGTCCTGCATACTGATCTTGTCTTCGCTGAACGGCAGATAGGCGTTCTGATAAATCTTGTCCAATACCGGACTCATAATAAAGAAGGTCAGAAACAGCGCCAGGCCGAGCAGTACCTGGTTTGGCGGCGCGGACGGCGTGCCCAGCGCGTTACGCAGCAGGCCGAAAACAATGATGATGCGCGTAAAGCTGGTCATCATCAGCAAAATAGCGGGCAGGAAAGTCAGCGAAGTGATAAACACCAGCGTCTGCACCGGCAGCGACCAGCTCTGACCGCCGTTAGCCGTCGGACGGCTGACCAGGCCCGGCAGCTGGGCGTGAACTTCAGGCGCCAGCAGCAGCAGCAGCGCTAAGAAAGGAAGAATGCGTTTCATTTTGGTTTTCCGGCGCGTTTAATAAGCTCTAACACCTGACGGAAATCGCCAGCGGGCTGCGGCTCTTCCGGATTTTCCTGCACCGGTGAGGGCGGCAGGGTATGCAGATGGGTGATCTGCTGTGCGGTCACGCCCAGCACCAGCCGGGCATCCTGCACGTCAACGATAACCACGCGCTCGCGCTGCCCAACCTGGCAGCTGGCGCTGATCGAGATATCCCGCTGGCCGCGCTTGCCCGTTTTGGGCGCGAAGCCAAATCGTTTCGCCAGCCAGGCGCAGGCCAGAATCAACAGAATAATCACGGCCAACACGCTGCTGACCTGCGTCAACACTGAACCGGTGGAAGCGGCCGGCTGGCCTGGCGGCTGTTGCGTTTGTCCGACGTTGACCGGCGAATGCGCCGCCGGTTGCTGCTGGCCCGTGCTCATTGGCGCTTGCTCCTGCTGCGTTTGGCTGGCGGTCGTCATTAACGGCTCAGTCGACGCATACGTTCAGATGGCGTAATGATGTCGGTGATGCGCACGCCGTATTTATCGGCAACCACCACGACTTCGCCCTGGGCAATCAGATAACCGTTGATCAGAATATCCAGCGGCTCGCCGGCCAGGCCTTCCAGCGCCACCACGGAACCCTGCGTCAGACGCAGCAGCTCTTTAATGGTCATCTTGGTGCGGCCCAGTTCCACGGTCAGCTTGACCGGGATATCCATAATCAGGTCGATATCCTGGAGCGAACCGGCGATATCATTACTTTCCAGAGATTTAAACACCCCTTCGGACGCGGTGCTGGTTGAGTTTGACTGCTCGTTCAGCGCGTCAGCCCAAAGGTCGTCCGCAGAGAGGTCGTCAACGGACGGCTTATTGGTGTCACTCATGGGGCTGTTCCTCATTCATCGAGTTCAAAATCGGGTTAATCAGATGTTCCACACGCAGCGCGTACTGCCCATTCAGGGTGCCGTACTGGCTGGTTAAGACCGGCACGCCATCGACATGAGCGATAATGCGATCCGGTTTTTCTATCGGTAATACATCGCCGGGCTTCAGGGCCAGCAGGCGTGAAATCCGCATCGAGACGTCGGCAAAGTTCGCAATCAGCTCCAGTTCGGAGTGCTGAACCTGCTTCACCAGCGTCTCGCGCCAGTTGTGATCTTCCTGACGCGAGTTCTCCAGCGGCGGGTTGACCAGGGTTTCACGCAGCGGTTCAATCATGCTGAACGGAATGCAGATATTGAACTCGCCAATCAGGTTGCCAATCTCCACCTGGAACGGCGTGGTAATCACGATATCGTTAGGTGAAGTAGTAATATTAGTAAACTTTACCTGCATTTCGGAGCGAACATACTCCACGTCCAGCGGATAAATCGGTTTCCACGCTTCGCTGTAGCCTTCCAGCGCCAGTTTTAGCATCTTGCGAATGACGCGCTGTTCGGTTGCCGTAAACTCGCGTCCTTCTACTTTAGTAGGGAAGCGACCGTCTCCGCCAAACAGGTTATCCACGGCGATAAACACCAGGCTTGGCGAAAACACCACCAGCGCCGTACCGCGCAGCGGCTTCAGGTGGATCAGGTTCAGGTTCGTCGGTACCGGCAGGTTGCGAGCAAATTCATGATACGGCTGAATTTTAATCGCGCCTACCGTGATATCCGGGCTACGACGCAGCAGGTTAAACAGCGCCATCCTGTATGAACGCGCAAAGCGTTCGTTAATGATCTCCAGCGCCTGCAGACGTTCGCGAACCATGCGACGCTGGGTATTGGGATCGTAAGGACGAATATCACTGTCGCCCGCGCTGCTGACGTTTTCTTCCGCCGCGCTGTCGCTGTCGCCGTTAAGCAGCGCGTCAATTTCCGCTTGTGAGAGAATGCTGTCGGCCATTTTGCCCTACCTCAGGATAAAGGCGGTGAACAGAACGTCCGTCACCTTTTGCGGAGGTTGTCCCGGCACCAGCGGCGGCGCAAGCGTGGCTTTAATCTGTTTGACCAGCTCTTGCTTGCCCTGTTCGTTGCCCAGCGACGCGGCGTTCTGGTTAGAGAGCAGCAGCAGCAGGCGGCTGCGAACTTCCGGCAGATAATCATTTACGCGCTGCAGCGTTTCCTGATCGGGCAGACGCAGCGTGAAGCCAACGTAAAGCACGCGATCGGGATCGTTATCCGGGTTGATCAGGTTAACGGTAAACGTATCCAGCGCCAGGAATACCGGGGCAGGCGGCGGCGCAGGCTTTTCAGCTTTTGCCGTGTCGGCAGACCCGTGCATTTTATGCCAGACCAGATAGCCTCCTGCGCCACAAGCGGCCAGAACCACCAGCGCTATCAGGATAATCAAGAGTTTACGTTTGCCGCTTTTGGCTTTCTTCTCAGTCATACGGGCGATAATTCCTGTGAGTATGTTCAAGAGCCGGGAGTGCCTGCTCTCTGACGACGTTATGGGCAGATTATCCCGCATCGCTCGCTAAACAATAGGGCGAAAAGACGCGGGTTTTGCCGTTAGCTTTGGCGTTTGTGATCGTCAGGCGAAGATATCAACGGCATTACTGCCCGAAGCGCGCGCCTGGAGGGAGGCAGGAACGGCGATAGGGGTGATCTCGCTGTCGGCGTCGGCAGCAAGACTAAAGGTGTTGCCACGGCTGTTATTACGCTGCTCCTGCTGGCCGCTAAAGCTCTGGCTCTGCGCTTGGGCGTCGCTGCTGACGTTGGTCTGCCCAAGGTTGATGCCGCTCTGCGCCAGCGCTTCCTTCAGCTGCGGCATGGCGGCCTCCAGCGCGGCGCGCACCTGGCTGTGGTTCGACACCATGCTCAGCTGCGCCTGATCGCTGTCCAGCTTCAGGCTAATCTGGATGCTGCCCAGATCCAGCGGATGCAGATGCAGCTCGGCGGTCTGCTGACCGTTGCGGCTGAACATCACAATCTGCTGGCCCAGCGCCTGCTGCCATTCCGGGCTGCCCAGCTGAGAGCTCAGCTGCGGCGTAGCCGGTGCGCTAACCAGCGAGGTTGTAGCTGGCGTCACGGCGGCGGAAGCAGCGCTGATAACACCAGGTGTAATCGTTGTCTGGCTGGCGGCACTGTCTTTATCGCTGTCTTTAGTCACCTGGCCCAGCACCTGCTGGAAGGCGCTGTTCAGCGTAGCGATATCGCCTTTCTGCGTGCCGGCCGCTGCGCTCAGGGTGTTAGTGCTGCTCAGCGGCATGCTGCTGTCGCTGTCTTTTGCGGTTTCATCGCCGTCGACGGCTGTCGTCTTAGCTCCGCCCGCGCTGGCTAACAGCGAGGCAAGGGTAGCGTTAGCGTTGCTGCCTTTGATATTGCCTTCGGTCAGGCTATCGCCGCCTTTGGCAAGGGCTGCGGTCGGCTGCTGCTGCGCCTGCGGCAGCATGGCGAACAGCGCCTGAAGCGCCTGCATATCGCTGCTGCTCAGGGGCGTCGCGGCGGCGGCGGTTTCGCTGTCGTCCTGGCTTTTAGTCAGCGCGATCGCGTTGTCTTCCGACGGCGTTTTCGCGGGCTGTAGCAGCGAGTTCAGCGTTTCCGGTTTATCCAGCGCGGCCAGCAGCGCGTTCAGTTTCGCCTTCGGCGAGGCGGCATTTTTATCGTCGGCAGCGGCAACGGCCGCCGTCGCCGAGGCGGGCAGGGCTGTTTGCCCCTGCTGCGCCAGCGTCAGCAGCTTATTGCCAAGCAGCGACAGAAAGCCCGCGTTGCCGGTTTGCGCGCCGTCGGCCGTAGCCGCACCGCCAATATCCGTGCCGATATCGGTAGCATCCGCCGCCGCGCCGTTAGTGGAAGCGGTCGCGGTTTTCGCCGCCGTGTTAACCAGTGGCAAAGTCATCATTCGCCTTTCCTCAATGATGCCCGTTGGGCAAATTCATCCATCCGTTTCTGATCGAGACGGTTTTCCTGTAATAGTGCGGTTGCTGCCGCGCGAGCCTGTAGGGTTTCATAAGCATGAAGCCGCTGCTGCTTGTCGCGCCACAGGCGCAATGCGTTTTCTACCCGGCCGTTCCAGTTCGCCAGCTGCTGGCGATGCTGTTCGATCGCTTTTTCCAGCGTCTCGATAAACTGGTGGTAGTTGTACCAGCGGGTGCTGTTAATCCCTTCCGCCATGGTGGTGTTCAGCGTTTTGCGATATTCGTCCTGATAGTTCAGCAGCATATGTAGCTGCTCATCAGCCTGTTTCTGACCGCGACGAACGTCGCCCAGCTGGATGGCGGCCTTTTCCAGATCTTTCTGCGCCAGGCCGCACAAGGTTTCAATTGGCGATGCGTGTTTTGCCATCAGTCAGCCCTTAACCAAAAATTGCCTGCAGATGCAGACAGGCGTCGTCAAATGTACTGCGCTCAAACATGCCCTGCTGTAAGAAGGTTTCCAGCTCCGGATAGAGCTTGATCGCTTTATCCAGCGTCGGATCGCTGCCGGCGGCATAGGCGCCCACGCTTACCAGATCGCGGTTGCGCTGATAGCTGGAAAGCAGCTGTTTGAACTGGCGAACCCGCGCATAGTGCGTATCGTCGATCAGATGCGACATCACGCGGCTGATCGACGCTTCAATATCAATGGCCGGATAGTGGCCCGACTCCGCCAGGCGACGCGACAGCACGATGTGACCGTCAAGAATGGCGCGCGCGGAGTCCGCAATGGGATCTTGCTGGTCATCGCCTTCGGTCAGCACCGTATAAAAAGCGGTAATGGAGCCGCCGCCGTCAATGCCGTTACCGGCACGTTCCACCAGCGCGGGCAGCTTGGCGAAAACGGAAGGCGGATAGCCTTTGGTGGCAGGCGGCTCACCGATAGCCAGGGCGATTTCACGCTGGGCCATGGCGTAACGAGTCAGGGAATCCATAATCAACAGCACGTGCTGGCCGCGATCGCGAAAATCTTCCGCGATGCGCGTGGCGTAGGCCGCGCCCTGCATACGCAGCAGCGGAGAAACATCCGCTGGCGCCGCGATCACTACCGAGCGCGCGCGGCCCTCGGCGCCCAGAATATTTTCAATAAAGTCTTTTACTTCACGGCCACGCTCGCCAATCAGCCCAACCACAATTACGTCGGCTTTGGTGTAGCGCGCCATCATGCCCAGCAGCACGCTTTTACCCACGCCGGACCCGGCGAACAGGCCCATACGCTGGCCGCGACCCACGGTCAGCAGGGCGTTAATGGCCCGCACGCCGGTGTCCAGCACGTCGGTAATCGGCGTACGCTGCAGCGGGTTAAACGGCGGCGTAATCAAGGGCGCGCGATAGCCGGTTTCCGGCGAAGGCAGCCCGTCCAGCGGCCGACCGCTGCCGTCGAGCACGCGTCCCAGCAGCTCCGGGCCAAGCATCAGCTGTTTGCCGCTGTGCTGGCTGTCGCCGGCCACGCGGGCATACACGCGCGCGCCAGGCAAAATGCCTTCTACTTCTTCCAGCGGCATCAAAAACAGCCTCTGGCCGTTAAAACCGACGACTTCGCTCTCGACTTCGCTGACGCCGTTGCCGTCCATGCGCTCGATCACGCAGGTCGCGCCCAGCGGCAGCTGCAGGCCGGTCGCTTCCAGCACCAGGCCGGTGGCGCGGGTCAGGCGACCATAGCGGCGAACGTCCGGCACATTGGCCAGACGCTGTTCGAAAGAGTCAAGCGCGCCAAGCCAGCGCGACAGGCGAGAGGTGGTCATTACAGTTCTCCCGGCGCGGCAAGGCGGCAGAGTTCGTGCCAGCGGGTAGCGATGCTGGCGTCAAGGTCGCCATCTTCGGCGCTGACTTTACAGCCGCCGGGATGGATAGTGCTGTCCGCCATCAGGCGCCAGCCGTGCAGGCTGAGCGTGGCGCCCAGCGACTGCTCAATACGCTGTAAATCATCCGGATGCACGCGCAGCGTGGGTTTACCGCTGAACATCGGCTCCTGCTGGATCATTCCCTGGATTTGACGAAGCAGGGCGGTGCCGTCGACGTGCGGCGCCTGGCCAATCACCTGGCGAGCGGCCTCCAGCGCCAGCTGCATCAGACGGGCGGCGATCACGCTGTCCAACGCTTCCAGCGTGTGGGAAAACTCAGAGACCAGCTGCTGCATACGGGCCTGAAGCGGCGCCTGCTGCTGCTGCGCCTCGGCCAGCCCCTGCTGAAAGCCGGCTTCATAGCCTGCTTTCTGTCCTTCACTGAACCCCTGCTGATGCCCTTCGGCATAGCCCTGGCCCTGCGCTTCGCTGCGCGCCTGGTTTTGCATCTGCTCCAGCTCAGACTGCTGCTGGCTGAACGGATCGTCTGTCAGATCCGCCAGCGGCGCTTCCGGCTCGTCGAACGAGGCCATCAGCGGCTTATTCGGCTGCCCAAGATCGTTGGGCTGCCAGCGCTGCCAGGGAAGTGAAGATTTATCAGACATACTGTTCCTCGCCGCCGCCAATCACCATCTCGCCGCTTTCCGCCAGACGACGAACGATAAGCAGGATGGCTTTCTGTTCGCTTTCCACTGCCGACATACGCATCGGGCCACGGTTCGCCAGGTCGTCGCGCAGAATATCTGCCGCACGCTGCGACATGTTGCGCAGGAACTTCTCGCGCAGCGGCTGTTCGGAGCCTTTCAGCGCCACCAGCAGCGATTCCGATTCCACTTCCTGCAACAGACGCTGGATGCTGCGGTCGTCGACCTCCACCAGGTTTTCGAACAGGAACATTTCGTCGATAATTTTCTGCGCCAGTTCGCCGTCGAAGTCGCGTACCGCTTCGATAACCGCTTCTTCCTGCTGCGTCTTCATCAGGTTGATGATTTCCGCTGCGGTTCTCACGCCGCCCATCTTCGCACGCTTGAGGTTCTGACCATCGAGCAGGCCGTTCAGTACCTCGGTCAGCTCGGCCAGCGCCGCTGGCTGCACGCCGCCGAAGGTGGCGATACGCAGCATCACGTCGTGACGCAGACGCTCGTCGAACTGGGCCAGGATATCGGCCGCCTGCGAACGCTTCAGGTGTACCATAATGGTAGCAATGATCTGCGGATGCTCGTCGCGGATCAGGTCTGCCGCCGCCTGTGGCTCCATAAAGTTGAGCGTTTCCATGCCCGTAGTGGTTTCGCGGGTTTCCAGAATATCTTCCAGCAGGCTGGCTGCGCGCTCTTCGCCCAGCGCTTTAGTCAGTACGGAGCGCAGGTAGTCGTTAGAGTTAACGCTCAGCGCCGCAAACTGTTCGGCATCGTTTTCAAACTCATGCAGTACTTCGGTCAGCTGCTTGTGAGAAACCTGACGCATGTTAGAGATCGCGGCGCTCAGGTGCTGCACCTCGCGGGCGCCAAGGTGTTTGAACACCTCGGCCGCGCGGTCTTCGCCAATCGTCATCATCAGAATGGCGCTTTTTTCGGTACCGGTGAGACTCATAGTTCGTCCTTCATCCACTGGCGAATGACCAGAGCCACCACGCGTGGGTCGTTTTCCGACATCTCACGAATACGCTGGCTCATTACCTCAGCACTCATGCGGTGCTGAGACTTACGCTCTTGATCAAGCTCGTCTTTCGACAGCTTCACGGAGACGGCATCGTCATCGCTGCCCGCTCTTGCCTGGGTCGCGGCATCCACCATCGCTTTCTCCTGAAGCGCTTTACGCTGCAGCTGTGGACGAACCAGCTTGCGGTAAAGGATCCAGGCCACAATCAGTACCAGCAACCAGCGTCCGGCTTCCATTATCTGGTCGATAAAGGACTGCTGCTGCCAGAATGGCAGGTCGCCACCGATTTCCTGCGTATCGTTGAACTGGGAGTTCACCACGTTCAGCGTATCGCCGCGCTGCTCTGAATAGCCCATCGCTTCACGCGTCAGGTTGTCAATCTGCTTCAGCTGCGCATCGGTCAGCGCTATCGGCTTGCCGGCCGCGTCGGTTTTGTAGTTCACCACTACGGCTACAGAAAGACGCTGTACTTCACCTACATTCATCTTGGTATGCAGGATGGTGCGGTCTACTTCGTAGTTCGTGGTGTCATCATTACGGCTACTTAACGGCCCGGTTTTTGTCGTGCTGCTGTTCTGGTTTGCCGTGGCGTTGTTCGCCGTGGTGCTGTTCGCACCGTTCGCACCATTGGCACCGTTTGCGCCATTAGCTGGCGTCGTCACCGGCGCGCTGTTGGCAGGCGCAGGCTGGTTAGAGAGTGCGCCGGGCACGCCACCGGACTGACCGCCGGACTGCTCGCTGTTGCTGCTCTGCCGTGAGCGGATCGCCTGTTTAGAAGGATCGGTGTTGGGCTGATACTTCTCGTCGGTCTGCTCACGAGCATTAAAATCAATCTGCGCCGTTACCTGAGCGTGTACGTTGCCGTTACCCAAAATCGGGTTCAGGATCGCTTCGATACGCTGCTGGTAGCGGGTTTCCACATCGCTGGCGTATTTCAGCTGCGCGTCATTCAGATCGCGGTCGGCATTATCGGACTGCGTCAGCAGATGACCGGCCTGGTCGACCACGGTCACGTTGCCCGGCGGCAGGCCGGCAACGCTGCTGGATACCATATGCACGATAGCGCTGATTTGACCCTGGTCCAGCGCACGGCCGGGCTGCAGCGTCAGGGTAACCGATGCGGTTGGCGCTTTCTGTTCACGCACAAACAGCGACGGTTTTGGCATGGCAAGATGTACGCGTACGTTCTTGACCGGGCCTAACGTTTCGATAGTACGGGACAGTTCGCCTTCCAGCGCGCGCTGGTAGTTAACCTGCTCGCTAAACTGGCTGATGCCGAACTTTTCCTGATCCAGCAGCTCGAAGCCGACCGCGCCGCCTTTCGGCAGGCCCTGTTGGGCCAGGCGCAGACGCAGCTCGTGCACTTTCTCAGCGGGCACCATCAGCGCGCCGCCCTTATCATCGAACTGATAAGGAATGTTCATCTGGGTCAGCTGAGTGACGATGGCGCCGCCATCTTCATCGCTGAGGTTGTTGTAAAGCACACGGTACTCAGGCTGTTTGGCCCACAGCACCATGGCGATTACAATGGCAACGGCAGCCGCCGCAGCGATGATAATCGGGATGCGAGGATTTGCCTTTAAACGAGCAAAAAGGTCGTTCAAACCTTTCTTCTCTGGTTGATCCTGCGTGACAGTTGCATTCATGACTCTTTCCCGCCTGACAGTTGACCGGACTGTTTCGTGTAGTGTCGTAACAAATCTGACTCCCTGATGTGCTGGCTAAACAAATTAATCCACCTCTTATGGGGTGCCATTATTTTCTGAAATGAAAAATTCGATGGCTGGATAAGCTATGACTTTTGCTCTTATTTACGGGCTTTGTCTTATTGACATTGTGGTAAGTTTTCACACAGCAAAAATCTTCTTCCTTTTCTAACCGAGGTAAGTCATGGCAATTCAGGGTATTGAGAGCGTAATGCAGCAGCTGCAGACCGCAGCGATTCAGGCAAGCGGTAAGCAGACCGATGCGGCCAGCCACGCAGATTTCGCAGACGCGATGAAAGTTGCGCTGAACAAAATCAGCGATACGCAAACTGAAGCACGTACGCAGGCGCAGGATTTTGAGTTGGGTAAACCCGGCGTGAACCTGAATGACGTTATGATCGATATGCAGAAGGCATCGCTCTCTATGCAGATGGGCATTCAGGTGCGCAACAAGCTGGTCAACGCCTACTCCGAAGTGATGAATATGCAGGTATAGTCCGCCAGCCTTCTGGTTTAAAACCGCTATTACCGCCGTATTTCGCGCCAGGGCCATACGCAGGCCTGGGCGCCAACGTTTCTGGGGTAGGGCCATCGCGCCATTGCGCATCTGGCTGGCTTACGGATGCCAGCAGCAGTTTTGCCGGGCGAATGCCGTGGCCTGCCGGCTTACGGGCTGAAGTAATGAATAAAAGCAGGTAAAAGCTGCACCAGAAAAATGGCGCTTACCACCCATAAAATAATGCTTTGTTTCGCTTCGCTGACGTCTGCCCGTGTGGCATAGCTGGCCTTGATGACCACCACGTCTGTCCGGACGATGTACATATCTTCTTCCAGTTTTTTGATTCGGTTAAGCATCCTTTCTTCTCCGCTGATCTGGCCGTCATGAGGCTGGTTTAACGCCGGGAACGGCAAGCTGTCTGTTTTCTTTACTTGCCTTCGCATAAGTTACGCTCCCTTGCCATACTGCTTTTGGCATCCGTTGTAACGGTCTGTCCTGACTTTTCTCTGACTCCGTTTTGTATCCTAAGCCTGTTGCCGAAAGGCTGTCACCGACAACTTCTTTCAGATCTGACGTTTATTTCAAAAAATAAAATCTCTTACAGCCGACTTGCAGAAGAATGCATAACCCTTCGCAAAACGGGAGCAAAAAATCGTTATAGCGGCGTCAGATAGCGCTTACCAGAAGGGCAGAACAGGACATTTATGCAGCATGTTGGCAAAGCGTTTAGCGGCGTCGGGCAAAAATAGGGACTTCATCAAATCATTAAGGCAGGCTTTTAATGGAAACGTTGATTGGCTCAGCTCTGATTTTTTTTACCCTGCTTCTGGTTACGTACGGCAGCCGGAAACGGGTCGCAAAAAACACAACGGTAAAATCCCCCCCAAAGAATTGATAAACAAGATTTGACTGTTTCTGAGTGTGAAAGGCGTAAGGCTTGACAAGGGGGTGGTACGATTACGCTATCCGGATTATGTCGACCGGGATAAATGCCCCTTGAGTTTAGTCTTAATGTCGGCAAAAGGCCTTAAAGGCCGTGAATATATCAAGGGTCCGGGCAGCTATGACGACAGCCCGCTTCAGAGCCGCTGTCGAGCGACTGACACCGTTACGACAGGCTACCAGGGTGACAGGACGTTAATGGATAAAAATGCTGTGACAGCGCTGTGATGGCGTTTTAGCAGGCGTATCCATATCAGAAGAGGCTTTAAGAACTTCACCAACGTTAACGAAGCAGTCTGACGGAATAAATAATCGCATTTATCGATGTGGAACGGGCGTTAGATTCGACAGAGGCGGCAGGGAGTGTTAGGCTGGAGCTTCAATTTCGTAAAACTAAGGCTACTTATTCCTCCTATCAAATTCAGATGTCCGACATGCCACGGATGTCAGTACCGCTTCTCGCTCCACAGTATCACGCCTAAAAATCCTCACGGCGCTAACTGCATCTTCTGCAAAGCCACCATGACGGTTAGCTATAAAGCTTTCGCCAGCTAGTCTATCGCCCCAAAAAACTTTTTTTCCGGCCTGTCACGCTGCTAACGCCGATCGGGCCTGATTTTCCGTCGGCCTGCGCGCATTTTACTGCGCAGGCCTGCACTGTTGCGCCCTGCAACGGTACGGGGAACGGTGGGAAGGGGAGAACGACCTTTAAAACCGTACCAGCCGCTATGAAAAAAACTTGCCTGCCCGGTAAAAGAAATAATACTGTATATAAAACCAGTATAAATTACAGGAGCAGGCCATTGTGTCACTTGTGTACCGCCTTCAGCACCCTCAGACTGCAGCCCGCCAACGTTCGCGTTATCCGCCGGGCAAGCTGTTCTTCCTGCGCCAACACCTTCTGCATCTCGGCACGTCTGGCCTTATAACGGCTCTTGCTGGTGCCGGCAGGACGGGACTTTTTCCAGATGATAATGGTCATAAACAACCCTCCGGTTACGGGCAAATTAGTCGATTTCCCAGCGACTTAAACAAGGCGATGAGGAATGTTAAGTGGGGGGAATTTGTCCACCTTAAAAAACAATAGCCATAGTTATTATTAATATCAATAGGTATTGCAAGTATAACTTTTGTTATTGGCTTAAGTTACTGTTTTTCTTTGATTAATTATTTTCCTAACGCTTTTTTTACGTATTATTCTGGCGATGTTATTAAAAGCTTTACTAATCTATTCAGTTGAATCAATGCGCCAAAGCCTCTGCGCAGATTAACTGTTACAGAGGATGGGTTTTCGCGAGGATAAGCTGATGATATCTGTGCTGCACAGAGTGTCTGGGGGGCGTTACAAAGAAACCATTCTGCCAGGGCAGGATGTCAGTAACTATCGCCTTAAATCACGGATTAGAAAGATCGCTACGCCAATCAGTTCTGACTCATCGGAGAGTTCTACGGCGGGCAATCGGGGATCGTCCACGGTTAAAAAACCATTGGAGGGGCCTTCCAGATAGCGATAAACCGAGATGCGTGAACTCACCCTGGCCATGACCAAATCTCCAGATTCGGGTGGTACGTCGGTATCGACAATAACGATGCTGCCGGTAGTAGCTTCCGCGCAGCCACTGTTCCTGTCAAGAATGTAGGCGCGCCAGGTCTTCTTCGCCTTTACTCCATTGGGCGAAGAGACTATTTCCCCTGTTTTCCCTTCCGGTCCCCAGACCGGAATCGTCGATCCACTTTTTACTTTATCAATAGCGCTCAGCCCAGCGTTGCCGCGCATCTCTCCTTCGCCGCTGGCCAGCCATTGCACATTAACATCCAGCGCTCTGGCAATATCGACCAGTTTGCGCGACCCTTCGGCCTCTCCCTTGGTCAGACGCCAGATCGTAGGTTGTGATACGCCCGATGCTTTAGCTAAAGCACCCTGGGTGATCCCCATCATGGTCATAGCCATGTTCAGTCGGTAGGCGAGTGTATTCGGTTTCATATACCAGAATTTATAGCGACGCGTATTTTTCGTCAAACACGCTTTGCTATTGGCAGGTTTAATAACCTATGCTATTAATTAAGGTGTGTTGATACTTAAGCGGATAAAAGTTCTTCCTTCAGGCTATCAGTTTCAGCACGCCCGCTCTTTGACAATCAGGCCGTCCAGCCTAACCGCTGGCAACCCATTTGACCCAGGGAATACAAGCGAAGCGGCAGCGCCGCACGCAAAAAAACAGTACCGTTTTGAAATTAGCAGGTGTTAAGAGAAAGTGTGGGAAACTTCATTTTTTCTTCTGCTTTACTCACTCTGAGGGGGTCAAGATGCGAGACATGAAACGCTTGCTGGAGAAATGGGGAGGCTGGGCGGCGACGGAACAGAGCGGCGTCAGCTATTCACACATCGCCGCCGGATTCCGCGGATTGATTACCGCCGCGCCTTCCGATCGTCCTACCTGTAGTGATAACGACGGCATGATCCTTGATAGCTGCATCAGCAGACTGAAAATTAATCATCCTGACGAACATGCGCTGCTGGTGGCGCACTATCACTATCGGATCTCACTGCGCTCAATTGCGCGCCGTCGTCGCTGTGCGGACGGCACCATTCGTAAACAGCTGCAAACCGCCGAGGGCTTTGTTGAAGGCGTGCTGAGCGCGCTGGAGGTAGAGCTGGAGTGCGAAAAATAATTTTCGCCTCGTTACGGGCCTAAATATTTTATTTCCTTTAAAAAATTCCTTTAACTTTAAATATCTTTTCCTATAGCTTGAAAATTTTTTTAAGAAAAATTGGTTGCGTACGCAATTTCGGTTCTAGTGTGTTAGAAAGGCAATTTAAACCGCCTGCATAAATATAAAATTCATTTTCACCGGGGAAAGGTCCTTATCCATTCCGCTACGGCGGCTTATTCGATGAAGGGGTGAAAAATGAGTAAGATAATTCAAATTCTGGCCTATGAAGAAGGCTATAAAGAGAAGCCATATATCGATACTGAAGGCTACCCAACGGTGGGTTGCGGTATTCTCATTGGCCCCAAAGAGGCGCCGCTGAAATATTATTCATTCACCGTTCCGCGTGAGGTCGGCGATGTATGGATGCAAAAAATAATTAACGAAAAAATAAAGGAAATGAATAACAGACCGGTATTAGTAGCCGCGCTCAAAGAGTGCAACGAAGCTCGCGCTGATGTGCTTTACAGTATGGCTTATCAGCTTGGCATCGACGGGCTGGCCGCGTTTAAAAATACGCTGGTCATGATTTCCAATAAAAACTTTTCAGGCGCGGCGGAAGGAATGCTGAGCAGCCTCTGGGCAAAACAGACGCCTGCCCGAGCGAAGCGTCATGCAGAGGCTATGCGCAGCGGAACTTATGATGCGTGGCAGGGGGCGTTATGAAATTTATCCTCTTTATTCTTATTGTGATGGCGATCGGGTTTATCGTCTGGTGGAGCAGTAAACACGGCAACATCCAGCTGGTAGCCCACGCTAAGCTCCTGTTCAAAACCTGGTCTGTCTGGCTGGCCTCCGCCGGCTCGGCCATCGGCGCCTGGGTGCAGTCCTTCCCGGATTCCGCTTCCAGCGCGTGGAACGGCCTGCCTGAGGATGTAAAAACGGTTATTCCGCAGCATTTTCTGGGCTTCCTGGCCTCTTTTATGGTCGCGATGGCGGTAATCGCCCAGTTTATCCGACAGAAAAAATTAGCGGCGGAAAAAGGGCAGCTGGCCGCCGGGCCAACGGCGGAAATAAGGCCAATTCGGGTGCCGGTCGCTAACCCGCTAACCGCGGTTACGGCGCCGGCTATGGCTTCCGGCTCGGTGATGCCAGAGATATTAGCAATGCCAATGGCAGCAGCATCGGGGATGGGATCCTCTTCGGCCATGATGTCGGTCGTGACGTCAGAGCAAACCCCCGTGCCCGGCAGGCCGGTTACGCCGGAAACGACGACGCCGCCTGACGCAACGACGCCGTCTGACGCAGCACCTGCGGCATCTGATTCAACGCCTGCGGCACCGGTATCAACGCCCGTGGCACCTGAGGTGTCAGTCGTGACATCAGAGCAAACTCCGGTGCCCGGCAGGCCGGTTACGCCGGAAACGACGCAGCCTGACGCAATGACGCCGTCTGACGCAGCACCTGCGGAATCTGATTCAACGCCTGCGGCACCGGTATCAACGCCCGTGGCGCCTGAGGTTTCAGTCGTGACATCGGAGCAAACCCCGGTGCCCGGCAGGCCGGTTACGCCGGAAACGACGCAGCCTGACGCAACGACGCAGCCTGACGCAACGACGCAGCCTGACGCAACGACGCCGCCTGACGCAGCGCCTGCGGACTCTGATTCAGCGCCCGCCGCGCCGATATCAACGCCCGTGGCACCTGAGGTTTCAGTCGTGACATCGGAGCAAACTCCGGTGCCCGGCAGACCGGTTACGCCGGAAACGACAACGACGCCTGACGCAGCACCTGCGGAATCTGACACAACGACGCCGCCTGACGCAGCGCCTGCGGAATCTGACTCAACGCCCGCAGCGCCGGTATCAACGCCCGTGGCGCCTGAGGTGTCGGTCGTGACGTCAGAGCAAACCGCGGTACCCGGCAGGCCGACCATGTCAGAAACGACAACGCCGCCCGATCCGACACCTGCGGAATCTGACTCAACGCCTGCGGCACCAGTATCAACGCCCGTGGCGCCTGAGGTGTCAGTCGTGACGTCGGAGCAAACCGCGGTACCCGGCAGGCCGGTCACGCCGGAAACGACGGCACCTGACGCAACGACGCCATCTGACCCGGCACCTGCGGACTCTGACGCAACGCCCGTAGCGCCGGTATCAACGCCCGTAGCGCCTGAAGTTTCGGTAGTAACGTCGGATCAAACTGCCGTAGCCGGCAGGCCAGGCGGTTCGCATACGGCGGCAGCACCTGCTTCAGCCCCTGTGGCACCGGAAACGCAGCCTAAACCGGGAGAGAAATCATGACAAGTTTCCTCGCCTTATTTAACGGGAGCTGGCATGTCCTTGCCGGGATCGGCGTAGTAATCGCGGCAGTCGTGGCCAGCTGGTTCGGCGGTAAAAAAACCGGCAAGGTGCAGGAGAAAGCGAAAGCGGACGTTCAGGCCGCAAAGGTTGAAAGCGCGCAAATTTCCGCCGTTGCTGAAAAGCAGGCAAAAAATAGCGAGGAAGCCAAAAATGTTCAGGCCGCTAATAATGCTCTTAATGACGACGACGCTCGTCGCAAGCTGCGCGAGTCGCAATACAACGACAAACAGCCCTAGGCTAATTGTGGATTCATCCTGTACGTTTTTCTCACCTATTAAAACATACGGGGAAGACTGGAAACTCATGGACATCAGGACAGTGAAGGAAATAAATGTGCACAATGATATGTGGAATAAACTCTGCACAAATAAAACGGACACTAATCGTCCTCCAGGGGAAGGAGCAGGCGGGAAATAATAAAGGCTAAATCTGTTTAACTATTCTTTTATTCACTACAGGCAATTTGCACCTGCTTATTGTCGCGGAGGTTATTATGATTGAAGTTAACTCTTTTGCTGAACTGAAAACAACTGCGCCATCCAAAACCGGCGAGCTGGCTATCCTGCGTCGTTATTATAATAACGACAACTACTATCGCGGCGGCGGTAATTTCGTGGGCTACGTTACCACTTCTTTGCCGGCAGATAATGGCGGTACCATTGCGGTCGGAAACGGCTTCTACTGGCGCCGCGTGGTGGACGATCCGGATGAGGTAAACCTGTTCCATTTCGGCGCACGCGGTGATGGCGCTAACGACGATACTACGCCGGTTAAAAACATGCTGAACTGGGCACAGACGTATAACACCAGTATGCGTGATATCGCCGTGCGCTTCCCGGCGGGTAAATTTCTGGTTAAGCCTATTGATATTTCAGCAAGTGAGACGGCGTTCTTCTATCTTTTCGGGGACCACAACCCGCACGGCGCCATCCCCCGTACCACGATTATCTCCGATAAGTCGTCATCGCCGGTATTCAAGGTTAAATCGCGGCGTGTCACCATTGAAGGTATCTGCTGGGATGGTCAGACGGCGGCGGATGTCAAAACCAATACGGGGGCAATTACGGCGGATCTGTGTTCCAACACGCAGCCGTTCTTTGAAAATACCATCGTGGCGGGCGAATCCGTCCTGATTGACGGCTTCCGCGCACAGTACTGCGGCGGTACGGTTATCAAGCTGCTGGATACCCTGGATACCAAGTTTAACCAGATTTATACCACCACCACCTACGGCCGGATTTTTGACGTCAACTATTCCGGCACGGCGGCGGGTTCGTGGGATCACTCAACGGCAATTGAGCTGACGAATGCGAACTTCCAGTACGGCTATGGCGAAGCGACGCTGTGGATGCCGCGCGTGACCCAGGGGTTGATCAACAACGTCTGGATCGAACATACCCGCTTCCCCGGCAACTTAAGTGACGGGCAGTGGATTGTCGATGCGCTGAGCGTGGAGGATTGCGCCAACAAGCTGAATATGACCAACAGCCGCGTGCAGATGCGTCAGCTTAACCTGCAAAGCGGCAGCGCGCTGGACCTGACCTTTGATGATAAAAGCCGCTGGCTGTCCGCCTTTGAGTACGGCTGGCGCCGCGATGAAAACTACGGTATCTCGCTCAACGGTTCGATTCGTCCCGGCTGGTACTCCGGCTATCGGGTGACGAACAATACCAGCACCGATAAGTGGTTCAATCTGGGATTAATTAACTTCCCGAAAGATAACCTGCAATGGGTTTTTGAGATTATCGGCAAGCTAAGTACGGAAGCGTTGGATAAAACGCTGGGCAATCCGATCACCTCAACCAACTCCTGTATGACCTGGCTGAATATTTCGCGCTGCTGGAACGGTATTTATGGCGATATGCAGCACAAAGGCTTGCCGTCCGTGCTGGAGGCCAAAATCAACCGTGTTGGGATGACCGTTGCGGAAGTCTTTATCAAGGTGAAAGCCAACAGCGGCGATACCTCGTTCAGCCTGCGGGCGACGGGCCCAAGCCGCTTTGATTCCGGCGAGTGCTGTTACTACCGACCCAGTCTGGCAGAAGCCGATGCCAGCGTCGTAGGGACAACGGTGGTTAACGCCAGGATGAGCCTGCACAACGGACTGGCAGGGATTGGCGCCAATGAAAAAGGCGTGCTGACGATAGCTACCGCTACCGCTACAGCACCTTCGACCACGACAGTAGCAGGCTATGTCACGGTCAATATTAACGGTACAGACCGTAAAATTGCTTACTATTAGCCGTTAAGGCTTTGGCCGCCAGTGATGGCGGCCTTTTTTTTTACAGCACAACTTCCGGACAGACCCGATTGCGGCCGCTGCTTTTGGCCAGATAGAGCTGTTTATCCGCGCTCTTAATCGCTTCATCCAGCGTTTTAGCATCAACCCGCTCCAGCGAGCTGATACCGATGCTGATCGTCACGCTTAAATCGTCGTCGTTAAGAATAATCGTATGCTGCTCAATGCTCTGCCGCAGCCGGTTGGCGAGCAGAAAAGCGCGAGGCAGCGAAATATCCTCAATTAAAATTAAAAACTCCTCACCCCCCATCCGACTGATAATCGCCGTTTGCTGTAGCGTCTGACGAATACGCTCGACGGTTTGCGCCAGCACATAATCTCCCGCCGCATGTCCAAAAGTGTCGTTGATATTTTTAAAGCGATCGATATCCACCACAAAAGCCGCACCGTTAAAGTTATGATCCCTGCGCGCCATCAAAGCGTCGAGCCTGGCGGCCAGACCGCTGCGGGTCAGCGCGCCGGTAAGCAGATCGTAATCGGCCCGTCGGGTAATGCGCGCCACCAGCTTTTTATTGGCGGTAGCGCTAAGGGCGACGATCAGCGGACTGACCGTCATCGCCGCTACGCCCAGCCGCGCCGAAGCAAGACTATCGATCAGAAAGAAATCGTCTCTGCCCTGAATCGTTAATACGTTGCTGGCGACCAGGATAATTTCAGTGATGCCCGTGATAAGCGTCAGCAGACAGGTGATAAAAAGCGGATAGCTGACCGCGCACCACATCAGCGCCGGGAGGGGAAAAATCAGGCTGCCGCCGCCGCCCACGCTAATGCCGGCGGCGATGGATACGCCCAGCGAAATCAGCGGCAGCGGCGAAACCTGACGGCACTCCCTCAGCAGCTCGTTGATTTCATCGCTGCGGGGCAGGGTAATCATGACCGGCAACAGCAGAATAGAAGTGGATACCTGCTCGCAAAACCAGGAAATCCAGCCCTGCACCAAATCGTCATGAAAATAGTGCTGGCTGGCGACCGAGCCGATAACCGCGCATACCGCTGCGCCCACGACAGAAGCCGGAAAAACGCGGTTCAGCGCCTGCAGGCGGCGTGACGTAGTGCTGCCGGTTAGCAGGACGCCAAGGCCGGTGACGATAAAAGAGAGGTTGGCCGCGTCCATGCCCATTGAGGCAGCGACATGCGTGCCAAAAGCGATATCCGCAGTCACCAGCCCAACGTAAATAGCCGGAAAAGTCAGGGCCGAGCTAAGCTGGGGAAAACGGACCAGCAGACCCAGCAGCATCGCGTTGCAGGGCCAGAAAAGAGAAAGCGCGGCGTTAGTGCGGCAGTAAAGCCCCAGCATTGCCATACAAAGAGTGATAAAAAATAGCAGAATAACCAGGTTAATTTTATATTTACTTAATGGCATTTCGGTGGCTCAAATTTTATTTAAGGCAATGCCGCAAACGTGGCCTGCGCTTATACTTCCAGCTATCACAGTTGGTTTTCTGATTTTGGTATTCTTAATAATTTCTTATGATTCAAACAGGTAAAGCAGATAATGCCCCTGGTCGCGACAAGGCAATAACGTCAGGCTTATTTATCCAGGCGGAAAAGCGCGTAAAGAATATCCTTATAATTTGCTGTTTTCAATCTCCTGAAAAATTAATCATCCTGTCGCGATCTATCACGAGATACAGGCGTTAAGGCTATATATACCGTAAAAAAGTGCGCTTTACGCATTATTATTCACTGCGCTTTTCTGTTTGAGAGCATTCTCACCGGGGCCGGTCCTGAAGTTGCGTTTATCCGGCGCAACAGAGGGATTACGCCGGAAAAAAGCAGGATAAACGGCTACAGCTCGTTTTTAATGCAGAATTCTTCCCAGCTCATGCCGAGCGCTTCGGCGTGCTGGCGCAGGTAGGCTTCGATAGCCTGAGCCGCTACGGCTTTATCCGGCTCGGCCAGCTGGATGGCGAACAACATGCCATCCAGCTTTTTTTCACGCGTAAACGCAGCATAGGCGCGATCGGTTTGCATACGCTGTAAGGCCGGTAACGACATGCCGAGCGTCTCTGCGTCCTGCTGGCTCAGCGCGGCGATACCGGCTTTGATTTCCGGGTGCGCTTCCAGAAAAAGCGCGGTGGCGGCGGCGTAATACTCTTCAATGGTTTTCATAGCGGGGTCCGGCAAAAAAATGATGCGCCAGTTTACACGTCCGGCGTCTTTTCAGCATCTGCTGTTGAAAAGCGCGTAGGGCAGGGCGAGACAGCTTGAATTGTACGGGTAAAAAATTATAACGTAGCGCCTGGCTGAAGAATCAGGAACTGAACATGAAAAAGTGGATTTTAGCGGCCGCTGCCGTCGCGATGACTGGCTGTGCGCAAATACCTAATTACCAGAGCGCGATTAAAACGCCGCCGCCTGCAAACCTGGTCGGTAACTGGCAGACGATGGGGCCGCAGAAGGGGCTGGTCAGCAAAGAGGCAAAAGCCAGCCTGATCGTTACCGCCGAAGGCGATACGCTGGACTGTCGCCAGTGGCAGCGCGTTATCGCCAAGCCGGGCAAGATCACCTTATTCTCCGGCGACTGGGTGAATGTAAATAATGAAGTGCGCGTCATGCCGCTGGTGCTGGAAGGCAGCGAACTACACTACGACAAGCTGGTGATGCAGAAGGTGCAGCAGCCAACCGCCGAGTGTCAGGAAGCGTTAAAACAGGCTACAGAGCAGGCGCAGGCGCAAAAAGCCGCCAAAGCACATAGCAACGGCCGGTCGCATCATAAAGTGATGATGAAAAACGGGAAATCCTGATCCTGAACAAGCCGCGCGCGGCCCGCCGCGCGCGCATTTTTTTAAATATCCAGCACCCAAACGCTGACGCTGCCCGCATTGCAGAAGAAGGTCGCGTTGCCTTCTTCGTCCGAGGTCACCTGCTCTTCACGATGGCCCAGGTAGTCGTGCCATGTTTTACCGGCAAAATCCATGCCCAGCGGCAGCGTTTTCTCGCCCTGTTCGCCGTTTGACATAATCACCACGCAGCCCGCGTGTTCATCCGTGCCGCTGCGCGCGAAAGCCACACAGTTCGGATGATCGAACCATTCGGTCTGGATGCCGTGCGCATGCTCCTGGCGCGCGCGCAGCAAAGCTGGCAGCTCCGGGATCGCTGGCATATCGATCTGATACTCTTCGCCATCGCCGCCCGTGTCTTTGTAGCTGGCACCAAACAGGTCGGGGTAAAAGACGCAGGGTACGCCCTGTTCGCGCAGCAGGATCAGCGCATAGGCCAGTGGTTTAAACCAGGGCTCTACCGGCGCCTCCAGCGACTGGAGCGGCTGGGTATCATGGTTAGCGACAATAGTTACAGCATGCCAGTGATCGTGTTCGACCAGCGTCCCGCTGAAAATCTGGCTGAGGTCGAAGTTGGCGCCCTCGCGGGAGGCATTGTGGAATCTCATCTGGAGCGGCGCGTCGAACAGCATGGTTTTGCCTTCGACCTGATGAATATAGTTTTGCAGCTTCTCGACCTCGTGCGACCAGTATTCCGCCACGATAAACATCGGCTGCTCTGCCACTTCCTGAATATGATCGATCCACTGCTTATAGAACCAGGCGGGAATGTGCTTGACGGCATCCAGACGAAAGCCGGTGCAGGGCAGCTGCTGCATCATCCAGCGCGCCCAGAACTTCAGTTCTTCGGTAACCGCGCGATTGCGGAAATCGATATTGGCGCCCATCAGATAATCAAAATTGCCCAGCTCGTCGTCAACCTGTTCGTTCCAGCCGTCGCCGGTATAGGCATTGATAATCTTAAAGACGCCGTACTCCTCCGGGTTATCAATGCAGTCCACGCCGTTAAAGCATTTATAATCCCAGGTAAATTTTGAGTACTGGCCGCCACGGCCCGGAAACGTAAAACGGGTCCATGCTTCCGCCTCAATCACCTCGTCGTCGATCTCTTCCCGGTTTTCAGGGTTAACGCGATTGACCTGCACCTTCTCTTTTTCGTCCGCGCCCATTTTATGGTTGAAGACCACGTCCATAATGACGCCGACCTCATGCTCTCTCAGCGCGTTCGCCGCCGCGATCAGCTGCTCTTTATCGCCATATTTGGTGGCGCGGCTGCCTTTCTGTTCAAATTCCCCAAGGTCAAAAAGATCGTAAGTGGCGTAGCCTACGCCTGTTGCGCCTTCGGAGCTTTTATAGGCTGGTGGCAGCCAGACATCGGTGATCCCCGCCTGCGCCAGCCATTCGGCGCGTTCAGCCACTTCTGGCCACAGCTTGCTTCCTTCGGGGTAATACCAGTGAAAGAACTGTAATAATGTGGGGTTACGCATGCCATTGCTCCAATAGTCATCAGCGGGAAACTGAAGTATGGAAGAGGCGGCGGGAAAAGCGCGGTAAGCGCAGAAATATTTTCCGCTGCGCTTACTGGCTTCATTCGGGACGATTGCCCGAGTGGAATTAAACGCCCTGGGCGTTTTGCGGGAACAGGATCACGCCTGCCATGCCGCCATAGGCTTTATTGACGGTTTTCTGACGGCTGGTCTGGCTAATCAGCTGCGCCAGCTCTGCCTTGCGCGCCTGCAGCAGGTTTTTCACTTCCGCTTCGTTGGCAAGGATATGGCGCAGTACAGGACGTAACTGGTCCTGAGTCTGAGCCGGGACGGGTGTTTGCTGCGTACACTCCGCCAGTTTTCCCACCGCACTGACATAATCGACTTCCATTTCGATCAATTTATCCCACTCGCCTTCTGTTGCCAGACGCAACATTGACTGGCTGAGCACTAAAAGCTGTTGGTAAATCGAGAGCAGATGCGGTGCAATATTCATTAAACGGCGTCCTGAAGAACAGTATTAACAGTGACTTCTTTCCAGGCATCGGCAATGTTGCGCAGCAGATCTTCTACTTCCTGAACGGCAGCGACATCATTCTGCAAATTACCCTGGAGAAGGCGTCTTATCATGTAGTCATAGAGCGCGAGCAGATTGGCAGCCAGCTCGTCGCCGCTTTCATCCACCAGGCCCACTTTTAACCCATTTTCAATAATGTTGATGGCTTTGGAGATGGCGTTGCCTTTGCCTTCAATCTGGCCATCCAGCATAAACAACCGTGCGCGAACCAGGGCGCTAAGCGCCCCGTCGAACAACAGCGTGGTCAGCTGCTGCTGGCTGGCGCCCAGCACGCTGCTTTCCAAACCTACTTTGCGGTAGAGCTGTGCTCCTGAATCTTTATACATATCGTCCCCGGCTTAATTAGCTGGATGAAGTTGAAGTGAACTGCGACGTCAGGTAGGTCGACGTGTTGGTCAGGGAGTTTACGAGCGTACTCAGGTTCGTAAACTGCGTCTTGTACCGGGCCATCGTCGCGTCAATCGAATCGCTCATTTGATCATAGCGATCGCTCAGCGTTTTCAGCGTGGTATTGATACCATCCTCTGCGTTCTTGATGATGCCTTCTTTACCGACCGTGGTGCTCAGCATCGCGGTTAAGGTGCTGTTCATCTTGGTCGCGAAACCGGTGGTGGTGCCGTCGCCGATAAAGAACTGGCTGACAGCCTGCGGGTTATTGGTCAGCGCGGCGGTCAGCTTGGTGTCGTCTACGGTCAGTGCGCCGGTAGAACCGTCGCTCTGCACGGCCGGATCGATAGTGATGCCCAGCTGCGCCAGAATCGAATAGGAGCCGCCCTGCACGGTGGTCAGGATCGAGTTCATGCTGTTTTCTACCGCACGAACCGTACTGTCGCCCAGCAGCGCGCCGTTGCTGCTTGACTGCGTTTCGCCAGCTGAAACGGCGGTATACTTGGTAACCGAAGCAATAGTCGACTTCAGCGAGTTATAGGCCGTAACAAAAGCATTGATGGTTTTTTTGCTGTCATCAATAGAGCGTGAAACCGTCAGCTTCTCGCCGGAGGCGTCGGTGCTGGCAGCGTTCAGGTTCAGCGTAACGCCGGTTAACGCATCGGTAATATTGTTGCTGCTGCGCTCAATCGCCACGCCGTTAATACTGAGTTTGGCGTTCTGAGAGGCGGTCTGCACCGACATATTTTGCGTGCCGGTCGCGCTGGCGCTATAGCCAATCGCGCTTTGCAGCGTATCGTCGCCGGTCACGCTGACGGTCATATCACTGTCGGTGCCGGTGGTCTTCGAGCTGAGCATCAGACGGTAATCGCCGCTGCTGGCTTTAATAATGCTGGCGCTGACGTTGCCGGCGCTTTTGTTAATGGCGTCGGCAATGCCGGACAGCGACGTCTGGCTGTCGGTCAGCGTAATCGTCAGCGGCGTAGTGCTGCCGCCCTGGGCAATGGTCAGCGTACGGCTGTTGCCGCTGGTGGTGCCGCCCAGCGCCGTGCTGTTGCTGCTAAACGAGCCGGACATCAGCGTCTGCGCTTTCGCTATCTGATCAACGTCAACGCTGTAATCGCCGGTTGAGGCCGTTGCGTCGGTAGTAGCGGTAAAGGAAGTATTGGTGCTGGTTACGGCCGTCGCGCTGAAAGCAGACGTCTTGGTCAGTGCCGCCGCCGCCGTTTGCAGCGCGGCCATAGAACTCTGCAGCTTGCTATAAGAGCTGAGCTGGGAATTATAGGTCGTCTGTTGTTTAGTAATCGCGGTCAGTTTTGTCTTCTCAGCGGTTTCTAAACTGGTGTAAAGGGTATCCAGATCAAGGCTGGTACCGACTCCGAGCGAGCTTACACTTGCCATGAGAGATCCTTAAGAATGAGATAGGTGCAAAACACATATCGGCCGCAGAGATAAAAAGTTTACGCCGCAGAAAAAAATTTAATGGGCAGAATAAGAGGGGTATCCGCAGGTAATTAGCCAGATCGTTTCTTCAGGCCGGGGTTACTATAATGAGAGTTGCAGAGTACGCATCGGCCGCGAAACGGCGGTCGGGAAGGGTAAAAAAGTCACGATTTTTAATGTTGATTCAACGGGCTAATGGGTTTTTTACTTTTTTTCTAAAGTTCAGATTAACCCAACCGATAACTTCAGTAACGGTGGCAGACGCCGTGAGCGTGAAAAGCTCAGCCTAACAAACTAACTGATTTTGAAGGAAACTATTATGTCCGTTATTAACACTAACATCATGTCGCTGACTACTCAGAACAACCTGAACAAATCACAGGCTTCTCTGAGCACCGCTATCGAGCGTCTTTCTTCTGGTCTGCGTATCAA
>NZ_JBLFFM010000005.1:0-307070 GCF_051400835.1 Erwinia artemisiae
GGTAGTTTTACCGTGGTCAACGTGGCCGATAGTACCAACGTTGACGTGCGGTTTGGAACGTTCAAATTTTTCTTTAGACATCGCTTGTCCCTCTAAGACACGGATAAATCGGTGATATCACCACATCAACCAGGCATTGCCTGAACTGTTGAATTTTAACGCACAGAGAAGAATCAGGGAGGGAGATTTAGAAGTGGTGCTGATACCCAGAGTCGAACTGGGGACCTCACCCTTACCAAGGGTGCGCTCTACCAACTGAGCCATATCAGCACGGCTTGGAGCGGGCAGCGGGAATCGAACCCGCATCATCAGCTTGGAAGGCTGAGGTAATAGCCATTATACGATGCCCGCATCCTGGAACTCGGCTACCTGTTCTGTCTGTAGCTTGTGAACAACAGAAACGCTTTTCTGCTCTTCGAGTCAACCCGCATTTGCTTGATGACTCCGACTGTGCTTGAGCTCAGTCTAAAATCTGTTGATGAACGCTGTTGCTTTCATCTGGCTTCAGCCGTTAAACGTCAGGACTGAATAGGTGCTTCTTTACAGGAAGGATTCACGTCACTGCGTTCCGTGCCCTTCGGTTCAAACCTTCGAGGTCGAAGCTTCTCGTCCTTCCCCGTGGGGAAGCTGAAAAACTCTGCCTCTCATTAACATCGCGAACGATATTAATGGTGGTGGGGGAAGGATTAAGTCACACTGTTCCTTGCCCTGCCGGGTCAAACCTTCGAGGTCGAAGCTTCTCATCCTTCCCCATGGGGAATCTGGAAGTTTCTGCCTCTCATTAACACTGCAAGCAGTATTAATGGTGGTGGGGGAAGGATTCGAACCTTCGAAGTCGATGACGGCAGATTTACAGTCTGCTCCCTTTGGCCGCTCGGGAACCCCACCTGGGGTACTTGATGGTGCCGGCTACCGGAATCGAACTGGTGACCTACTGATTACAAGTCAGTTGCTCTACCAACTGAGCTAAGCCGGCATCAAGTGGTGCGCATTCTAGGAAGTGTGGCGGCGGGATGCAACAAAAAAATTGCGATAAAAGTTCTTATGGCTGTTATTTGTGCAATTCTTCGCAAAATCTTGCTGCCCGTCAACGGAACCGTACAAAGAAGCGACGATATTGCTATTTTTTAGCCAGCGCAAAAGCGGCGATTTCTTTCTCTGTTTGTCCAGCAGCATTCCCCTGGCGCCTGCGCAAAGCGAATCGGCTGCTGTTTTCGCTGTCGTTTTCATAAAGCGCGCGTTTATTTTTCAATAAATGCGGCCGCCGTTACGTTTGCGTTGGTCGTTTTTATTTTTCCTTCTGATTCCGCCCCGTCTGGTGTTAACCTCCTGCCCATTGTTTTCTGAAATTTACCTTAGTTACGCGAGCGGCAGCAGCGGACAGCGTCTTCTCTGCGCACGCCACAACAGGCAAGTTCTTGCTGGCAGAAGCATGTATATGAGTAAAAAAGAATCCTTGTTGACCACACCCTATCTGCAATTTAACCGTTCGCAATGGGCCGCGCTGCGTGATTCCGTGCCGATGACCCTGAGCAAAGAAGAAATTGCCCGGCTCGAGGGGATAAACGAAGATCTTTCTCTTAATGAGGTCGCGGAGATCTATCTGCCGTTATCGCGTCTGCTTAACTTCTATATCAATTCCGATTTACGCCGTCAGGCGGTGCTGGAGCAGTTCCTGGGCACCAATGGCCAGAAGATCCCCTATATCATCAGTATCGCCGGTAGCGTGGCCGTAGGGAAAAGCACCACGGCGCGCGTGTTGCAGGCGCTGCTGAGCCGCTGGCCGGAGCATCGTCGCGTCGAGCTGATTACCACGGACGGGTTTTTGCACCCCAACGAGGTGTTAAAAGAGCGCGGCCTGATGAAGAAAAAGGGCTTTCCGCAATCTTACGATATGCATCGCCTGGTGAATTTCGTCTCCGCCCTCAAGTCTGGTGCCGCTCAGGTCACCGCACCGGTCTATTCGCATTTGATCTACGATGTTATTCCTGACGGCGACAAGGTCGTGCAGCAGCCGGATATATTGATTTTGGAAGGGCTGAACGTGCTGCAAAGCGGTATGGATTACCCGCACGATCCGCATCACGTTTTTGTTTCCGATTTCGTCGACTTCTCTATCTATGTGGACGCGCCGGAAGATCTGCTGCGCCACTGGTACATTAATCGCTTCCTGAAGTTCCGTCAGGGCGCGTTTACCGATCCGGATTCCTACTTCCATCACTACGCAAAGCTGCCTGAAGACGAGGCCGTAGGCATCGCCACGCAGCTGTGGGAGGAGATTAATCTGATGAATCTGAAAGAGAATATCCTGCCGACTCGCGAAAGAGCCAGCCTGATCATGACCAAAAGCACCGACCATGCGGTCGATCTGGTACGGCTCAGAAAATAGCCTGCCAGACGGCGCCACGGAAGGCGCCAAAGCATTTACCGACGTCCCGCCAGCCAGATAGCGTAAGCCTCATCCCAGATAGCCGCAGGCGTCCCCGCCCTTCCCAGACCAAAACCATGTCCGCCTCGCGTAATTTTGATCTGTTCGACCGGCACGCCCATGCGCCGACAGGCGTCGTGCATGATCTGCGTGTTGTGCGGATTTGAGGTGCGATCGTCGTCCGCCTGGGCCAGAAAGGTAGGTGGGAAGCTACGCGTAACGTAATTTTCCACCGACCAGCCCGCCTCATCCGCTGGCGAAGCGTTTTTTCCGACGATTTCGCTGTGAGTACGCGTATGGGTATAAGGCGCTTCCAGCGTGATCACCGGATAAATCAGGGCAACGCTGTCCGCGACCGGCGCAATCTGATCCAGCGTATCCTGCGGCGCATAGGTCACGAAACCAGGCCGCGCCGCCGACATGCCCATCAGGTGGCCGCCAGCGGAAAAGCCCAGCAGATGTACTTTCCGCTCCATCGAGCGCACCAGCCTGATTGCGCGCTGTGCATCCTGAAAGGGCGCGAGCCGTCCCGCGTGCCATTTTTCGTGCGGCAGCCGATAGCTCAGCACGTAGGCCGTATAGCCACGGGCATTCAGCCAGCGCGCCACCGGCCAGGCTTCGCCGCCCATGCCGATCCAGCGATAGCCGCCGCCCGCCGCGATCAGTACCGCCGAGCCGTTAGGCTCCTGCGGCTGAAAGCGCTGAATAGCGGGACTGACGATATTCGACCAGGCGCCGCTGGCGGACACATGCAGATTGCCGCCCGGCCCGCCCCCGCCCGGCGGCTCGTCAGGCCACAGGGGAATAATGTCTTCTCTGGCAAATAGTTTTCCGGCGGTCATCGCCAACATGGCTGCGCCGGTGCCCATTATTAACCGGCGTCGACTAATCATCTGACATGGTTTTCCTTGGTAACATAAACGCGCCGCGCTCCGTGCCGACGCAGCGCTCTTCGCTAAGACATGCAAAGCGGAGGCCAGAAACGGGCAGGCAGAAGGAGGCGAAGCGGACGAATAATTCTTTATCGGCAAGAAGAACCGCTTTTTTATGCGATTTGCCGGTCGGGAGGCAAGTGAAATTCGCGGCGGGCGCTAAATAACGGCAGGATTGCCCGGAGCCGCTCCGGGCAAAGCGCAATCAGTGCAGGGCGTTTTTATCTTTACGGGACATCGCGTCCAGATAGCCCATCACAAAGGCGGACAGCACAAACGTCAGATGAATAATGACGTACCACATCAGCTTGTTATCAGGAATATTGCGCGCATCCATAAACACGCGCAGCAGATGAATAGAAGAGATCGCCACAATAGAGGCCGCCACTTTATTCTTCAGCGAGCCGGAATCCATTTTCCCCAGCCAGCTCAGCTTTTCTTTGTGCTCGGAGATATCCAGCCTGGAAACGAAGTTTTCATAGCCGGAGAGCATCACCATCACCAGCAGGCCGCCAACCAGCGTCAGGTCAATCATCGACAGCAGCACCAGCACCAGATCGTTTTCCGCCATAGCCAGCACGTTGGGCAGCAGATGAAAAACTTCCTGGAAGAACTTGATCGCCAGCGCCAGCAGGCCCAGCGACAGCCCGAGATAAATAGGTGCCAGCAGCCAGCGCGAGGCGTAAATAAGATTTTCAGTAAGACGTTCCATAGCATTCCATAAGCAGGTTAACACGAGCGGTAGTATACCTGATGGAATGTTAAATTTTTCACGGCACAGGCCTGCACCGGGGGAATTTTACGGATTTACTCCGTTGGCTCGGTCAGTATGCCTGCCGAGGCGGGTTCAAGCACCCGGCGCGCCTGCCGGTCAATGCTGCCGATGCCCAGCGCCAGTTCATCGCCGGCCCGGACAAGCGGTAAGCAAAAACCCGGCTCGCACGCCGTGGTCGTCTGAACGCCCGCTGGCCGAGCGGGAACGGCAGCAAAACCGGTCCCGCTTATCGCCAACGCGATAAGAAAAGCATATTTTTTCATAGGGTATTTATTCAGAGATGCGCGAATTTAGTGCAGCTCGCGATGCTGATTACGATAATCTCTCGGCGTCACGTTAAAGTGTTTTTTAAAGACGCGCTGAAAACACTGCTGGGAGGAGAATCCCAAATCCATAGAGATGGTCATGATGGTTTTATGGGAGGTCACCAGGCTTTTTGCCGCCTCGTCCAGGCGACGATAGCGAATAAAACTGCCCAGCGTCATGCCTTTTTTCTCTTTAAAAGCGCGTTGTAAGTGCCATTTAGAATAACCGGAGCGCGCGGCTACGGCCTCAATATTCAGTCCATCGTCCAGATGCGCTTCAATCCAGTCGATAATCACGTCTACGATTTCACCTTTCACTGACTTTCTCCTGCAGCGGCATCCTGCATATGACGCCGCCATTCCACGATGTAATATTATATCTATATGTTTTTATTAGTTAAATTTTGATATGCAACAAAAGGAATAACTTATCAAAATTTGGCGGAAGGATATAAAGAAGTGTAAAATAGTTCAAATAGATAATTTTAATGTTCGTTAATAGATAGTCTCTATAGAGGTAGCCATGCTGGATCTCAACCTGGTACGCGTTTTTACCGCTATCTATGAAACTCGCAGCGTCAGCGGCGCCGCCGATCGCCTGTTTATTACGCAGCCTTCCGCCAGCTACGCGCTCGCCCGTCTGCGCAGCGAAACCAACGACGAGCTGTTCAAGCGCAGCCGGAAAGGCATGGAGCCGACGCCGACCGCGATGCAGCTCTATAAGGTGTTTAAAAAGTCGCTGACCGGCATAGAAAAAGCCGTGGCGGAAACCCGCATCTTCTCGCCGGAAACCTCGCGCTATAAGTTCCGCCTGGCGCTGACGGACCTGGGCGAGCTGCTGCTGCTGCCCAAGCTGATTACGCTTTTCCGCAGCGTGGCGCCGCATATCCAGCTGGAGGTGATCCCGGTCGACGTGCACAAGCTGGACGAATGGCTACTGACGGGCCGTATCGACGCGGCGCTGTGTAGCCGCAATGAGTCGGTTTCCTCCGCGCAGCGCGAGCTGATGGCCTATGAACGCTATGTCTGCCTGCTCAACGTTGACCATCCGCGAATTAAAGAGAGCCTGTCGCTGGATGAGTATATGCAGGAACGCCACGTCGTGGTCGCTGCCACCAGCGGTCACCACATTGTGGAAGATCGGCTGAAAGAGTTTGAGCTGGAACGCGAAATCGCGCTGGAAGTGCCACACTTCGCCGCGCTGGGCGAGCTGATTGCCTCCAGCGATTTGCTGGTAACGCTGCCTTCCAGCGCCGCCAGGATCTACGCACGTCGCGGCAACGGCCGGATGCTGGAGCTGCCGTTCCACGTGCCGAATCAGGAAGTTTTCCTCTATGCGCACACCGAAATCGGCGATATCACGGCAAAAACCTGGTTCTACAACGTGCTGCGCATCGCCGGGCCGACCATGATCGATCCCTGAGATACCGCGTCCTATAGAAGAGAGCGCGCAAAGAAAACCAGACCCAGTGCACGTTCCAGGAAAGCCGTGTGGCAAGCGCGGCGGATAACGTGCGGAATGTGAAGCGCTTCAAGCCACCTTGTGCATCTTTCTGAATGTATCGCAAAAATTTCCCGTTAATCCCGACAACAGCACAATGACCCGCCTGAAAAGCGCCTCCTATAGTTGATTAAAACGCCCGCGGGCCGTTTTCCTTTCTCTCCTGCCGCTGCGGCAAGCTTCGTCATCTCTGCGCCTGTATTCAGAGCGACAATAAATAAGGGTAAGCACTATGACTGCTAAAAACGGATCGCACGTGCGCGTGTGGATATTAATGCTGATACTGTTTCTTTCCGTTATCGCCTATGCGGATCGCTCTATTTTGTCGATTGCGGGCGGCGCGATTAAAGATGAGTTTGGCCTCTCGCCCATCCAGCTTGGCTTTATCCTGTCGGCGTTCAGCTGGGCCTATGTAATAGGACAGATCCCCGGCGGCCTGTTTCTGGATCGCTTCGGCACCAAAAGAGTGTACGGCGTGACGCTGGTGCTCTGGTCGATCTCCACGCTGGCGATGGGCTTTGTCGGCGAATTCTCTACGGGCCTGACCAGCGCGCTGGTGATCATGTTCACGCTGCGTTTCGCGCTGGGGCTGATCGAGGCACCCAGCTTTCCGGCCAACGCCCGCGTCGCCATTATGTGGTTTCCAAAAGCCGAACGCGGCCGCGCCTCATCGCTGTTCGCCTCCTCGCAGTATTTTGCGGTCGGCATCTTTTCGCCCCTTTCCGGCTGGCTGGTATCCGAATTCGGCTGGCCGTGGCCCTTCTTTGTGCTGGGCGTTATCGGCATCGGGGCCTTCTTCGTCTGGCTTTGGTATATGCAGGAGCCGCGCGCGCACCGCAGCGTGTCGCCGCAGGAGCTGGATCATATCGTCGCGGGCGGCGGCCTGATCGATATCGACTCGGTACAGGAGCGTAAGGAGAAAACCCCCGTTTCCCGCGAAACCTTCCGCAGGCTGCTGACTAACCGGATGCTGTGGTGCGCCTATATCGGTCAGTACTGCATCATCGCGCTGAGCTATTTCTTTATTACCTGGTTCCCTGTCTATCTGGTGCAGGCGCGCGGCATGGATATTCTGCATGCCGGTTTCGCCACCGTGGCGCCAGCGCTGTTCGGCTTTGCGGGCGGGATTTCCGGCGGCATTATTTCCGATTACCTGATCCGCATCGGCTGGTCGGTCTCCTGGGCGCGCAAAACGCCTTACATTGTCGGGATGCTGATGGCCGCGACGCTGATGGCCGCCGCCGTCGCCAACAGCAACTTTTGGGTCATCGCCATTATGTCCTTTGCTTTTTACGGCAAGGGCGTGGCGGCCGGAGCGGGTACCTGGGCGGTGATCAGCGACACCGCGCCGAAGGAAGCGGTTGGCCTGGCGGGCGCTATTTTTAACTGCGTCGGTAATATCGCCGGCATTATCACGCCGATCATGTTCGGTTACCTGGTTGCGCTGACCGGCAGCTACAGCCTGGGCCTGGTGTTTGTCGGCGCGCACTGTATCGTTGCCGCCTGCTGCTTCCTGTTTGTGATGGGGCCGATTGAACGCGTCGGTGGCGAAACGCCGGAAGACAACACTTATCCGACCGGCGCTGCTCCCGTGGTGCGCAGGCTTTAGCGGCCCGTGCGGGAAGACGTTGATCTTCGCACGCAAAACCTTCACTTTAGCGTCATGGTTAATCGGGCAGCGCACCTGCCCGCATCAAGACGGAGTGCCCCTATGTCGCTAACCCTTCTGACGCAGTTGGCCGATCTTCCCGCCAGTCAGTGGGATGCCTTACTGCCGGACGATCAGCCTTTTCTGCGTCACGCCTTTCTCAGCACGCTGGAAGAGAGCGGCAGCCTGGGAAAAGGCACCGGCTGGCAGCCGGAGCACCTGTTGTGGGAAGAACAGGGCGAAATCCGCGCCGCGCTGCCGGGCTACCGCAAAAGCCATTCAATGGGCGAATACGTTTTCGATCACGCCTGGGCAGAGGCCTGCCAGCGCGCCGGCCTGCCCTACTACCCTAAATGGCTGGCCGCCGTGCCGTTCAGTCCCGTTACCGGCGCAAGACTACTGGGCGACCGCGCCTTTGCCGCAAAGCTGCTGCATCACGTGCCCGATTTTCTGCATCAGCGCCAGCTGCACAGCGCCCATATCAACTTTGGCGATGCGCAAACCCGCGAGCTGGTGGCGGCGGAAGCACGCTGGCTGCCGCGTCTTGGCTGCCAGTATCACTGGCGCAACCCCGGCTACCGCGATTTCCAGGACTTTCTGGATACGCTGATGTCGCGCAAGCGCAAGCAGATACGCAAAGAGCGCGAGCTGGTCGCCAGCCAGGGGTTTACGTTCGAGTGGCTGGCCGGTCATCAGCTCAGCGAAGCGCACTGGGACTTTGTCTACGCCTGCTACGCCAACACCTACGCGGTGCGCGGCCAGCGACCCTATCTCACCCGCCTTTTCTTCAGCCTGCTGGCGGAGAAAATGCCGCAGGCCATTCGCGTGGTGCTGGCAACGCAAAACGGCCTGGCCGTCGCGATGGCTTTCAGCCTGATGGACGGCGAAACGCTTTACGGTCGCTACTGGGGCTGCCTGGAAGAGTTTAACCGGCTGCATTTTGAAACCTGTTTTTATCAGGGGATGGATTACGCCATCGCGCACGGGCTGAAGCGCTTTGACGCGGGCGCGCAGGGCGAACACAAGCTGGTGCGGGGTTTTGAGCCGGTGATCACCGAATCCTGGCACTATCTACGGCATAAAGGCTTATTCGAGGCGGTAGCGGACTACCTGAATCAGGAAAGGCCCGGCGTGCAGGCGTGGGCGTTGGAAGCCCGCGCATCGCTGCCTTATCGCCGCGACGGAGAATAACGGGCAGCCTGGACGCTGCCCGCTGATTGATTAATCCTCGCCGACGAAGCCGCCCGTCTGATGTCGCCACAGGCGGGCATACAGCCCATCCAGCGCCAGCAGCTCGCTGTGGCTGCCCATCTCGGCGATGCGCCCTTCCTGCAATACCACCAGCCTGTCCATTTTGGCGATAGTGGAAAGACGGTGCGCGATTGCAATCACCGTTTTGCCGCCCATCAGCGTCTCCAGACTCTCCTGGATCGCCGCTTCCACTTCGGAATCCAGCGCGGAGGTCGCCTCATCCATAATCAGGATCGGCGCGTCCTTCAGCAAGACCCTGGCGATAGCGATACGCTGGCGCTGGCCGCCGGAAAGCTTCACGCCGCGCTCGCCGACCTGCGCATCCAGTCCGACGCGGCCCTGCGGATCGGAGAGCAGCGGGATAAACTCGTCGGCCTTCGCACGATGGATCGCCTGCTGCAACTGTTCTTCTGTCGCATCGGGTCGGCCGTACAGCAAGTTATCGCGAATTGAACGGTGCAGCAGCGAGGTATCCTGCGTAATCATGCCGATCTGCGCCCGCAGGCTTTCCTGGCTGACGTGCGCGATATCCTGGCCGTCAATCACAATGCGGCCGCCGTCCAGGTCATACAGACGCAGCAGCAGGTTCACCAGCGTCGATTTCCCCGCGCCCGACGGGCCGATCAGGCCAATCTTTTCGCCCGGACGAATGGTCAGCTGTAGCTTGTCGATCACCCGGCGCGCGCTGCCATAGTTGAAATCGACGTTCTCATAGCGGATTTCACCCCGATCGACCTTCAGCCTCGGCGCCTGCGGCTTGTCGGCCACGCTGACCGGCTGCGCAATAGTTTGCAGGCCATCCTGCACCATACCGATGTTTTCAAAAATGCCGTTGACTACCCACATGATCCAGCCGGACATATTGACGATACGGATCACCAGCCCGGTAGCCAGCGCGATAGCACCCACGCTAATCAGCGACTGGGTCCACAGCCACAGCGCCAGGCCCGTGGTACTGACGATCAGCAGGCCATTGAGCGTGGTCACCACCACATCCATATTAGTGACCATCCGGCCCTGCTGACGCGTTTTAGCCGTTTGATCGCCGATAGCCTCACGCGCGTAGGCTCTTTCCAAATCGCTGTGCGCAAAGAGCTTTAGCGTGGTGATATTGGTGTAGCCGTCCACAATGGTGCCCATCAGCTTCGAACGCGCGTCGGATGAGGCAACGGAGCGGGATTTCACGCGCGGCACGAAATACCTCATGCTGACGACATAGCCCACAATCCACACCAGCAGCGGGATCATCAGCCGCCAGTCCGCCTCGGCGAACAGCACCAGCGAGGTAATGGCGTAAATCAGCACGTGCCAGAGCGCATCCACGGCCTGGACTGCCGAATCGCGCAGCGCGTTGCCGGTTTGCATAATGCGCTGGGCGATGCGCCCGGAAAAGTCGCTCTGGAAAAAATTCAGGCTCTGGCGCAGCACGTAGTTGTGGTTTTGCCAGCGGATCATGCTGGTCATGCCGGGGTTGATCGTCTGGTGCACCAGCAGATCGTGCAGGCCGATAAAGATCGGTCTGAAAACCAGCGCCACCGCCGCCATCCAGATCAGCTCGCTGGCGTGTTCGCTAAAGAAGCTGGCGGCGGGCGTCGTGTTCACCATATCAATAATGGTGCTCAAAAAGCGGAACAGCGCGACCTCAATCAGCGAAGCGATCAGCCCGATCGCCAGCAGTAAGGCAAAGCTCTGCCACACCTGGCGCAGATAGTAGACGTAAAAAGCCCAGACGCGGTTGGGCGGCGTGTCGCTGGGGGCGTCCTGAAAAATATCGATCAGTTTCTCAAAGCGGCGATACAGCATAGCTAGCTCACTTTTAAAGCCAAAAAATTGATAGTAGTGCATTTTCTGCTGTTATGACCAACGCGGCGCAGGGTGCGGCTTGATTAGGAAACGATCGTTCTCTATTATGAAGTGATGAAAACCTCTTCTTTACGTCAGCCGGGACGCCCGCGCGAATTCGATGCCGATCTTGCTCTGGACGGCGCTATAGCGCTGTTCAGCGAGCAGGGCTACGCCGGGACTTCCATCAGCGAGCTGGCCCGTGCGATGCAGGTCACGCCCGGCAGCCTGTATAAAGCTTTCGCCGACAAGCAGGCGATTTTCCTGGCCGCGCTGACCCGCTACCAGCAGCTGCGCGGCGAGGCGCTGAACCGTCGCCTTGCGGACGCGCCCAACGGGCGGGCCAGAGTGGAGGCGCTGTTGCGCCACTACAGCGAAAGCAGCGTGGGCGAAACCGGGCGGCGCGGCTGTCTGGTGGTGAGCTGCGCCGTCGAGCTGGCGACGCGCAACGACGAGCTGGCGCGCCGTATCACGCAATCGCTGGGGGCCAACGAGGCGCGCTTTGAGGTGTTTCTGCGCCAGGGTCAGCAGGATGGCTCTGTTTCTCCCGATCTTAACGTACCGGCTACGGCAGCCATGCTGCTGTGCCTGACGCAGGGAATGCGCGTGCTGGGAAAAACCGGCCGTACCACAGAAGAGATGGCGCAGCTGGTCGATAACGCCCTGACGCTGCTCGGCTGATATTTCGCTTTTGCGCGCGGCTTGGCGCCGCGCGCCCAACAGACCAAATTACATTCAATTTGGAAACGATCATACCCAAACCGCAGAGGCAACCATGCTTATCTCTACCAACACTGAGGCCGACCGTCAGGCCATTGCCGCCTTTCAAACCGCAACTTTCTGGCAGCAGTTCCGCCAGGAGTACGTTGAGGTCAACGGTATTCGTCTTCATTACGTCACGGGCGGCTGCGGCGAACCCGTGCTGCTGCTGCCCGGCTGGCCGCAAAGCTGGTACGCCTGGCGCTACGTGATGCCGCTGCTGGTCGCTGCGGGCCGCCGCGTGATTGCGGTCGATCCGCGTGGTCTGGGCGACTCGGCCCATCCCGCCGACGGCTATGATATGACCACCACCGCTAACGATATTCATCAGCTGATCGCCACGCTGAAGCTGAACGAGTCTGGCCCGATAGATGTAGTCTGCCACGATATCGGCAGCTGGATAGGCTATGCGCTGGCGGCCGACTGGCCGGAAGATGTGAAACGGCTGGCGCTGTTCGACGCCGCGCTGCCGGGCATCTCGCCGCCGCCGCCGTCCGGCATTCCCACTGACGAAGCCAATGTGAAGAGCTGGCACTTTGCTTTCAATCGACTGAACGATTTGCCGGAAATCCTGTTTACGGGCCGCGAACGCGAGCTGATTAGCTGGCTGTTTGCGGCCAAATCCCTGAAGAGCTGGAGTATCACGCCAGCCGATCTGGAAGAGTATGTCCGCGTTAACCAGCTTCCCGGCGCGCTGCGTTCGGCGCTGAGCTACTACCGCACCGGCTTTTCACCGGCCTCGCTGGCGGCCGCACGGCAGCGGGCGGAGAAAAAATTATTGATGCCGGTTTTGGCCGTTGGGGCGGAAGGCAGCGTGGGCGATACCCTGCTGACGACGCTGCAACAGCTGGCGGTTGAGGTAAAAGGCGGCGTTATCGCCGGCGTGGGTCATTACATTCCGGAAGAGGCGCCCGCAACGCTGGCTGGCCTGCTGGCCGATTTTTTTATACCCTCTGGTAGCCCGACAGACGGTCGGTAGCAGGCCCGCACAGGAAGCGGCAGGCGACGCGCGCATAAGGACAATAACGACCGAGGCAGAGGGGCGGAGATGGAACGGCTTGATTGTGATCGTATGCTGGTGGCGGTAATGGAGCTGGGAAGCTTCGCCGCTGCCGCGGAACGCATGGGCACCAGCAGCGGGCAGGCGTCGAAACTGGTTTCCCGCCTGGAGAGCGAGCTGGGCGTCCAGCTGCTGAAACGCAGCACCCGTGCGCTTTTTCCGACAGAGATAGGCCAGGCCTATTTTGACCGCATCAAAAGCATTCTGGACGACTTCGACGCGCTGGACGCCTCGGTACGTCACGCTTCCGGCAAACCTTCAGGCCGCCTGAAGCTGACCGCGCCGCTGACTTTCGGCACCAGCAGCCTGGCGCCGGTGCTGATAGCCTTTGCCAAAGAGTACCCGGAAATTGAGCTGGACGTCAGCTTCGCCGACCGCATGGTCAATATCGTGGATGAGGGTTTCGACCTTGCGCTGCGTATTGGCAGGCTCAGCGACAGCAGCCTGATTGCACGAAGGCTGAGCGATATCCGTATTATCGTGGCGGCAAGCGAAAGCTACCTGCGCGCGCACGGCACGCCAGAGGATTTGCGTCAGCTGGCGCAGCATGACTGCATCATCGATACCAATTTTCGCGAGCCGCTGAACTGGCAGTTTCGCGACGGCAGCGAACGTATTCTGTCGGTGGCGGTAAAAGGCAGGCTGCGCTTTTCCAATGCTGAAGCCTGCCTGAGCGCCGCCGCCGCGGGGCTGGGCATTGCGCGGATGCCGACGTTTATCGCCGGAAACCAGCTGCGCAGCGGCGCGATCGTGCCGCTGTTTCGCCAGTATGAGATGCCGCCGCTCGGCCTTTACGCTGTCTATCCACCAGCGCGCCATCTGGCGCACAAGGTGCGTGCATTAACGGAATTCCTTGAAGCGCATTACGCAGGCGAGGCCGAGTGGGATCGCGGCTGGTAATTCTTTCCATTTCGGAAGGAATATCCGCGCTGAGCAAGGGATTATCATCCTCATGGGATCCGTGTAGCCTTGAGTGAAACCGTTTCCACAGTGGAGAGCGGCTCAACAGGAGAAGTCCCGTGACGAAAGGATTGATTATTTTACTGCACGGCGTCGGCAGCAACGGTAAGGATCTGGCCGGACTGGGCGCGCATTGGGCAGAAGGTTTGCCTCGGGTGGCTTTCACCAGTCCCAATGCGCCCTTTCCTTTTGAACACGGCGCCGGCTATCAGTGGTTTAGCCTGAGCGGCGTCACGTCTGCTAATCGGGCGGAGCGGGTTTATCACGCGCGGGAGGCTTTCGATCGCCAACTTAGCGCTATTCTGGCAATCCACCAGATGCAGGATCGTCTGGAGAACGTGATGCTGGTCGGCTTTTCCCAGGGCAGCATTATGGCGCTGGACGCCGTAGTTTCCGGGCGCTGGCCGGTAGCGGGCGTGGTGGCGTTTTCAGGCAGGCTGGCGTCGCCGCTGCCTTATGACATGCCGGCGAAAACGCCGGTCATGCTGATCCACGGCATGGCAGACAGCGTTATTCCCTGTGCGGAAAGCGAAGCGGCAGCCAGGCAGCTACGCGAGCTGGGCGCGGTCGTCAGCACCCAATTTGACGCGTCGGTTGGCCATACTATTTCCGCCCAGGGCGCACGCAGCGCCAGCGAATTTATCGCGACGTGCCTGGCGTAGCCGCGCCGTCGTTCAGCCGTTTCTGGTAAAACGCCAGGTTCAGCCAGCGGTCGAACTTCCAGGCGACCTCGTTCAGCGTTCCGACCAGCGTAAAGCCTTTTTTCTCATGCAGAACAATGCTGGCGCGGTTATCCGCGTCAATACTGCCGATCATCAGATGCATCCCTTTTTCCCGCCCCTGCTCAACGATCGCGTCCAGCAGCATTTTACCCAGTCCCTGCCCGCGAAAATCGGGGTGGATATAAATTGAATGCTCAACGGTAAACTGGCAGGCGGCGTGCACGCGAAAAGTGCCGTAGCTGGCAAAGCCCATTAGTCTGCCCGCCTCATCCTCAACGCCGATAACCGGGAAATCATGCTGCCTTTTAACGGCGAACCAGCTCTGCATACTTTCCGGCTGGCGCGGCTCGTAGTCATAGAGCGCGGTAGAATTAACAATAGCGTCGTTGAAAATGGCCAGAATAGCGGCGCTGTGGCGGTCTTCGGTGCAGGTAACGATCTTCATTGCTGGCTGACGTCCTTAATGAGTGGCGATGCGCATAAACAACGGCGGCAGATAGGCCGCTTCGGGCAAAACAGATCGGCGCGGCGGCTCAGGTGGTCAGCAGCGTATGCAGCCTCTGTAAATCTTGCTGGACCGTCGCGATCTCTTCGGCAAATTTTTCCTCGGAGGTAAAGGGCTGCCGGAAGATCGTCATCAGCACTTCCGATCCCTCTTCGTTGCCAACCACCCGCATCGGCACCACTGTCTCCTTGCCAAAACCGGTATCCACGTAGCGATCCATTACGCCATAAGGGTTGTGATCGGTGAAACGGATTTTTTTCGCGCTTTCCGCCCCGACGATTTTCCACCAGGTGCCGTCCTGCTCCAGCGTCGTTTCGCTAAGGGCGCCGATCCATTTCGGAAAATAGTCGGGTTTCCAGATGGTCTCGTAAAGATCAACCCAGTTACGGGGGATGGTCAGACTGATGGTTTGCGATGGCAGCATAGGGCCTCCTGAATTTTTATCGTCAGGGGATTTAACCATCGGCAGGTAAGGATGAAAAGGGGCGGCGGCCCGCCCTTAAAAAGATTTTAACGCTACCTTCGCCGTTTCCGCATCATAAGCGCCTTTCAGGCTGAGATCGACAGGCTGCGGCTGCCAGTTAATCAAGCCGCCTATCTCAAACAGCACCTGACCGTTTTGTCCCGGCGCCCTCTCTGTCACCGGCCGTACCAGCAGCGTTTCCGGAATAATTCTTGGCTCGAAGCGCAGCAGCGCGTTGCGGATGTTTTTCTCAATAATGTGCCAGCTATGGTGGCTGGCATATTTGCCCGTCAGCGGCGCTACGCCATAGTTAAAAACGGAGACCATTAACGCGCCGTGCCGGGCTTCATCCAGCTGTTCTTCAAGGTTCGTGCTGTTAAGCAGGCAGGCGATATCCTTTTGCACGATGGCGCGCAACTCTTTAGCGCTCACATAGCAGGCATCGTAGCTTTCACGCTTTTTTTTCGGCTCGTCGTCCAGCAGCCTTTCCAGCAGCGTAGGCGAAAAACTCTGTTTTCTTTCCATTGCCTACACCTGGCCAAAGCGGATTTCGGCCACTTCCAGCAGGGAAAATTCCCCACTATCAGTAATCAGCACCTTTCTGCCAGCGCCCGTCGCCAGCATAGCGGAAACCTGCTGCCATTCGCTAAGCAGCCCCAGCTTCTCGCTCTGTTCCGCTTCAGCGGTAAGGGGATAGCGGGCAGGCACGTAGCCGTAGTGAAACTCGCCGTCTGTTTTAATATGGGCGGGCGTCCAAATCAGATCGAGCAGATCTTCAGGTCGACGAACGTGCAGCAGCTGCAGCGAGGAAAAAGGCACCTGACGATAGCCGCCAGCGCTGATAAATTCGCAGGCTGGCCCGATACGCCCGTCGCTGTCCGCTATCCAGGCGAACCTTCCCGTTATCTCCCCGCTGCCGGCGCTTTCCGGGGCCAGAGAAAAGGCCTGCTGACGAAGCGTCTCGGCCCGTTCCGGCTCGTTTTCCGCCTGGGCTTTGTTCGCCTGATGCAGCAGCGTCATCCATTCCGGTGCGGCGGCGGTAAACAGGCCAGGGCTGCGTTTACCCGCCAGCACGTCTTCCCGCATCAGCTCGCTGAGGATCAGGTTCTTGCCCAGCTCGCACTGCTTTGGCTCGACGTCATCCAGCAGGGCCAGCGTTTGCAGCTGCATCAGCGCTTTTTCCCATCGTCCATCAAGGCAGTACAGGCCGAACAGTGCATTGCGGCACACGCTATCGTCAGGACGCGCTTTGACATTCGCGGCCGCCTCCGCAATCAGATCGCTTAACGAGGTGGTTTTCAGCAGTGCGGTTAAAGATTTTGCATCATGCATAATGGGTCCATCCTGGGTTAATAAGGGCTGTCCAGCCCGGGCTTATAAAGATCGTGAAAAACCAGTTCCGGTATGGTCTGCTTTTCTTTTGAAGCGATATTCTCTGGGGCCAGCAGTTTTAAAATATCCGTTTTTTCATCATCGAAAATCAGCGGGCCGGTTGTCCCTTCAACGTTCAGCTCCGTCCAGACCTTATCAATCAGCGAAGGCGTCTGGATCAGGCATTCCGTCAACGTTTTCGCCTTCATCTCCTCCCGGACGGCCTCGAAGTAATCATCGCAGTCGGGAAGCCGGGTCAGCGTAGGGCGTTCCTGGGCTACGTGGCGGTGCTGCTCGCCCCAGATAAGAAACTTTTTGTATTCCTCCTCCAGCGCTTCAAGAATGTCCGCGGCGGCTTCTGTCTTCGCCGCCGCGGCCTCGTTAAGGTAGCGATAATCGCCCATATAGTGCCCGCCGCTGGGCAAAATATCGTCCACTTCGGGTAGCGGCCTTTTCTGCAGGGGATCGCCGTCAAGCAGCATATGGCACAGCGCCTCTCCCGGCACGTCTTCATCATCCACTACGGTAAAGCCATAGTGACCCAGCTGGATCGCCGCATTAAGGCGGAGCACGCGGCGCTCGCCCTCTGCCACTCTGCCGTTATCAACCAGACAAAGCAGATCCTTACAGGTATTGAAGATAACTGGCCCGCCAGGCGAGCGGTAAAACCACAGGGCGTCCGACGAACCGGCCTCGCTAAATTGCCCGTTTTGCGGATTGAAGCAGACCGGGCGTTCGACGGTATAACTTTCGCCAAGCGGGAAAGCGGGCTGATTATCGGGCCAGGTCATTAGCAGCTGCACGAGTTAACCGCCGATAGTCACGTTGCCGGAACCGGAGACAACGGCTGCGCCGCAACCGGTGACGTCACCCAGCCTTGCTGCATTGCAGTTGTTGATAAATACGCTGCCCGATCCTGATGCGACGGGCGCGCCGCCATGAAAAGCGCACACTGCGGCGCTGATGCCTGCTGCTGCAGCGCAACAGCCGTTAGTGTGTACATTTCCCGATCCGCTTACTATTGCTCCGCCATGTGCGATTGCATCGCCAAGTCTGGCTGCGCAGCTTCCCATTTTTCACCTCATCTTGCTGTTGGGCTGATGCCAGCCCGGTTACTGATAAAACGCCTGGGGCAACGACGGGCTGGCTATAACGCCGCCGGCTGCTACCCCATGCGCGGTTAAACCACTCTCAAGGCATGGTCGGCACAGGCGTGGTCCTGCCGCCCGGGGTAGGGGCCGGTGTGGTTATCGTCGGCGTCGGCATCGGCGTAACAGTAGGTGTAACCGTCGGCGTGACCGTCGGCGTAACCGTCGGCGTAACCGTCGGCGTGACCGTTGGCGTGACCGTTGGCGTGACCGTTGGCGTGACCGTCGGCGTGACCGTCGGCGTGACGGTTGGTGTAACCGGTGGTACAGGCAGTGGGGGCAGCGGGAAGGGAAGAGCGACAAACCCAAAAACGCTCAGGCTCGGCACGCCCGCGACAAAGCCGCCGCCACCGCCACCGCCGCCACAGCTACAGCAGCTACAGCAGTCGCCAGGATTTAAATCGACTTGTCCTCCCTGAAGCACGATATGGTTAGCGCACAGGATAATTTTTCCCGCGCAGAGCGAAAGCACGCCGCCTGCCGTCAACGACATCGCGCCGCCTGCCGTCGCTGACATAGCGCCGCCCGCAACCATACCGATGTAGCCGCCGACGGCAAGCGAGTAATACCCGCCCACGTTATTCATAAAAGCGCCGCCGACGTTAATCCCTTTCGCACCACCTATCGACTCCGACTGCGCGCCCCCAACCGTAAAGCCCAGCGCGCCCCCCACCATTAACGAACTGCTGCCATTTACCGTGGTGGATTCATTAACGCCAACCACTCTGTTGCTGTTAACACCGATGCTGACAGAGCGCGTCGCGCCGACGGCAAGATCGGAATTCACCCCGATGGTTTGCGTTTCATTACGCTTGGTCAGGCGGGACATATCGCGCTCGGCCTGTTCCCAGTACTGCTCCAGCCCTGGTTTATCCTCAAACTGGATGCCGTTAAAGTTGGTGCGTCCGCCACCTACCGTGCGGCTCACTAATCCGCTTTGCGTGGCGTTGGCAGGCAGATCCCACGGCGGCATGGTGACGTTGTTATAAAGGCTGCCGATCACCAGCGGACGATCCGGATCGCCGTTAATGAAGTCCACGATCACTTCATGACCGACGCGTGGGATATAGATCCCGCCAAAATTGTTTCCGGCCCACGCCTGGCTGACGCGGATCCAGCAGGAATCCGTTTCGCGGTTGTGCCCGTAGCGATCCCATAAAAAGCGCACTTTTATGCGGCCCCAGGTATCCGTCCAGATATCTTCGCCTGGCGGCCCTACCACTACAGCCGTCTGCGGCCCGCTGGTTTTTGGGCGTAGCGCCAGCTGAGGATGGCGATAAATCTTGGTGGTAGGCTGAACGGTGAAATGGCTTTGATAACTGAAATCCCCCATCCCCGTCACCTGGCTGACATCGCTAACGATCAGCTCGCTGGAGATGACCATATATTCCCGGTTCGCTTTCTCCAGCGGGTAATTTTGCAGCTCGAAGTTGGTGCCGCATACCATGCCCCGCAGTTCGCCGGAGCCGGATGCTCTTGATCCGATCGCCCCCCGCTCTTCCATACGGACTTTCGCCAGCTGTTCGCCGATATCTGGCCGATCGTAATCGCCGGGCCAGTGGTAAAGCTCCATGTCGTTAAAGGTGGTTTGACGAGGCTTGCTGTCGGCAGCCGATATATCCGCTCGGGATTTGGTAAAATCGTAATCGTTGGTATACCACCGGCCGGAGGTAATGGTTTCCTGAAATTCAAAACGGGTAATATATTCCTGGCCGGCTTTAGGTTCGCTCGGCATATATTGCAGCACATGATAGGCCTCGCTGGAAAAACGCTTGTGCGCGCCAACGTGATCCACCAGCACCAGCTTATGCTTCTGGTCTTCATGCTCAAAAAACCAGTAAATCCCCCACTCCTCCATCAGGCGCTCGATAAAATTAAAATCCGTTTCACCGTATTGCACCTGAAAATCCAGCTGGGGATAAGAACCGGTTAGCCGTTTTTCCAGCGGAAAGTTATATTCCTCCAGCACCTCGTCAATAATCTCCACCACCGTTTTTTGCTGGAAGATCTTGAAGTCGGAGGTCAGCTCCGTCAGGTAAAGCCAGGGGCGAAGGATAATTTCAAAGATGGCCTGATTCGCATCCCGCCCCAGAAACCTGGCACGCTGCACCAGGCCGGAGATTTCCCGGCTGCCCGCGCCGATGCCCATCAATTCATCCAGCCCGTTGCCGTCCAGCTCTATCGACACGGTCATCTCTTTACCGATCAGCGCTTTAATATCCACGTTCGCCGCTGACTGCCAGGGAATAAGATCGCTGGCTGGCGTTTTGGCAGTTAGCTTGTAGGTATATAAAGAAGAGAACGACTCCTTGCCTTCCAGCTTCGTTAATACCAGCGCGGTTTCACCCAGCAAAAGCGGCATTGCTGAGCTGCTTAACGTTATGGTTCTTGCCATATCAACACCTAATCCTTGGTTTGTATTGCACCCTAAGGGAGCGCCTCTCCCTCTCCTTTTCAGCAGATAATGTGCTGCGAATCGATAATTTTGCCGTAGCGGCTTTGCCGCCAGAGCCACGCTTTGCGATCCGTCTGGATAATTTCCGGCCAGTCCGGCCAGGGCATGCTGCCGACGCCTTTTTCCTCCGTGATGCTTCTGTCGTACTCGCTCAGCTCCGCCAACAGCAAATCCGCATGATAACTGAAGCGATAGCGCTCATTAAGCAGCCGTTCGCGAAACGGGGAGTAGCGAGACCTTAATAAATTAACCCATTTTTTCAAATAGATATCTTGATTAACCACGCCATCCTGATTTTGTTGTGCCATCATAATTCTCGCCAGCCAGAAGGCGATATGAAAGTCAGACGCCAGTTCCTTTTGCAGCCATTGCACGCTGACGGCGGCGTAAATGGCCGAAAGCCCCGCCGCGCGGCTGTTGACCAATGCCCCCACGTAAAAGCGGCCTTTTTTCCGCAACGGCGGCAGAATAAAGCACCACGGGTAATGCGCCGGTAAAAGCTGTCCGGGCAGCGTCGACTGCATCGCCGGCACCACTTTTTCGGCCAGTACGGCGGCGACTTTTTTCCGCTCTCTGCCTGGCAATAACGTTCGCGCCTCTTTGCCAATAATACCGGTACGAATGGCCATATGCCGCTCCGTGCCCCACGGCTTAAAATGCGCCGGGACAGTTAAAATTTTTCAGTAAATCCACGATAAGCTCATCGTTCCAGGTCAGGCCGGTGACCTCGATTTTGACGGGCCGCTGATGCAGATTAAACAGCAGCACCGGCTGGCCGCCAGGCGAAGTCCCAATATCGTTGACGGTATCCAGCCAGCGCATCAGCGCCCAGGGACCGGTGAAGGTCAGGCCGTTTTCCTGCCCCAGAATGCGCGGCTTGGTGCTCATATTGACGACGGATTCCGCACGCGCGCCCGGCCAGTGAAAAAGTTTTGGCGTAACCGGGCCGTGCGAATACCCCATTACGCTGCCGTCAAAGTTGAGGTTAAGCTGGGTAACCGAAGGATCCAGGTAGGGAATGGAAACGGAGAAATCGATACCCGGCGTGCGGCCGCCGTTCTGGAAGAAAGCGCTGCGGATCGCAGCGGCCTGCTCAAAAACATCCAGCGCGTCTGAATCCTGGCTATTAATATCGCCGCGATAGCGCCAGGGCCTTGCTGCCGTATCAACTTTGTCGGCCAGTTTTTTTTGAAAATAGTCATCCAGCACGCCGCCCGTGGCGAAAAAGCGCTCAAAGTCACGCAGGCTGACTTCCTCACTGTTATCCGCAAAAGGATAGCGGCCCTGCAAAGTGTTGCGGCACACTTCGCCCGGCCCTGAGGCGATGGTTTTATTGCTGCTGTAGACGATCTGATGATTGACCCGCCGGTAAGCGCCGTTCAGCAGCGGCGCGATAATATATTTAAAAGGGTCGGGCCAGACGGCGGACTCCGCGCTCAGCCGCTGTCCTGCGTCGGACACCGACGGCAGATTGCCGTTTTTGATCGCGCTGTCGGAGATGACCAGCAGCGTGTACTGATCGTTCAGCACGCCCATAATCTGGTGCAGCTTAGTGCCGGAAGCCGCGCCCATGCCTTTTTCACCGCCGCCCACGAATTCACGCAGCGGCACAAAATAGTTATCCACGCCCTGACGCAGCGCTTTTTTCTCCTGAGCGGCCAGCGCCAGATTAAGCTTTGAGGCGGCATCCACCAGTCGACTGTTGGATAATCCTGAGCTGCTGACACGCTGGTTTTTTAGCAGGTTATCCTGCTGATCCACGGCAAGCGTGGTTTCCCTGACGGCGCGCCTCGCCAGATTTACCAGCGGCGAGTGGGTAGAAACCAGCGTGCGCAGCATGTAGATATCAAAAGAAAGCCCGGTATTGTTCTGGTCTGCATCCTCGCTTTTCAGCCGGATGCTTTGCAAAAAAGCCTGCCATCGCCGCGTATACTCCTTCAGATAAAGCGTCATCAGGGCTTCGCGCGTCGGATCGACAATGCCCGATCCTCTGTCCACCTTCAGCGCTTTCAGGGCGCTTTGCGCCTCGCTATTGCCCATTACCCAGCTATCTTCAGCCTGTAACGCCCGCACGCTGTCGCCCAGCTTTTTTTTAAATACGTGGTGATAGCCTTCCCAGGTAAACAGTCCAGGCATCCCTTTTTCCGCCAGCGCCTCATCGGTAAGGGTAAAAATCTGACCGGCGTCCTCATCGGTCATTTTGCTTAAGGTCAGATTCTCCGGCGCTTCCGCCTGCATCTGCGCTATCACGCGTGCATAAAGTCGATTAACCGGCGTGTTGCGATTAAGTATTTCGCGCGCTTCCGCCACCAGGTTTTTATCCGGTTGCTGGCCATACTGCCGCCAGTCCGGGCGGCTGAATAACGCCTCAAGATGGGCGATAAACAGGCTCCTTTCTTCATAAAGCTGGAGCTTTCCGGCATTGTCCCACTGCCGGGCAATCTCGCTGACCAGCCATGCCCGATCGAACTGGCCCTGTCCTGCCAGCATCAGATAACGTTTAAGCGCGTTGTAAAGTGTCGCAGGATCGCGTTCATAAACGGCGCTCTGCAAAGCCTCATGCGCCTGTTGTTCGATTTGCGGAAACAGCAGCCGCTGCAGAAAATAGTGGTAAAGGCCGTCGGCATCGTGGGTTAAACGCTTGCCGACATAAAGGCCATAGCGGAAAGGAAGATCGGGATGCAACACGTCAAGGCCGTTAAATTCAGGCAGATAGTGCGCCAGATTCAGCAGCAGCGGCAGCTTGCCGGGATCCGCCGCCTGTTGATAGCTTTTGACCTCTGCTTCCAGCCTGGTCGCTTTTTCCCCGGCCGCGACAAGGTAGCCGCCGTTATGATGATAGCTGTGGTAGATCCCGCTCAGTAACCAGCAGCAGGCCGCGATGCAAAGCATATGACCAAAGAAGTTCTGGAAGCGATATTTTGACTCTACCCGTAAATTGCGCCGCACCAGATCGCCATCTTTCAGGATGATGTCGGAAAACAGGGATTTCAGAAAATAGTGCCTGCCCCAGGCAACATCCCTGACCAGCGCCTCGCTCTCACCAGTCAGCGAAGCTGGATAAGCCAACGGCACCGTCTGTCGGTTAGCAATATAGTTGCGCCACTTCTGCATCAGCGTCCCGTTATTGACCATAACGGTATCCTCAGGCTGGTGGCTGCTGACAAAGTAGATACCGCGCAGCGAGGTATAGCCCTGATTTTCATCATAGCGTGAGGCGAAGAAAATCGTCTGCGCCACTTCCGTTACGCTGTCCAGCAGCATGCGGAAATCCTGCGGCAGCACGTACATGCGCTTTCTGTCCGTATTGCTGTATTCCTCCTGTTGGCGCACCGTCATTGCCTTTTCCAGACGATTTTCCAGCAGCGCAAATTCCGCTCCGACCCGTTCGCGCAGATCGCCAATGCCGGTTTTCACCTCTTCCCCCCAGGGGAAAGTCACGCCCCATACCTGCTCGCGCTCCTGCTCGGTCAGGCTGCGGAAATATTCGGCGAACCCCATCAGCCGATCCAGTTTGGTAATCAGCATATAAACCGGAAAGCGTACCCCCAGTCTGCTGCGCATCGCCTCCAGCCTGGCGCGAACTTTCGCGGCCAGATCGTAGAGCTCCGTTTTATTTTTACCCATTACGTCGGTCACGCCGATCGCCACAATCACGCCGTTAATCGCCTCTATCGGACGATATTTTTTAATGGCCTTGATAATACCGTCCCACTCCGGCTGCTCGTCCGACGAATCAAGATATTTTCCGGCCGTGTCGATAAACAGCGCGTCATTCGCAAACCAGCACTCACAGTTACGGGTAGGCGCGCTCTCTTTGCAGACCCTGCTCAGCTGTTCCGGCAGCGGGAAATGCTGGCCCGACGATAAGATCGCCGTGGTTTTTCCCGCGCCCTGCGTCCCGATAGTCATGTACCAGAGAAGCTCGCCGTGCATTTTTCCAAATGAAAAAAACCGCTTAAGCCAGGTACCGTTTTTACGCAGCTGTCTTATATATGCCGCTGCATCACGGATAGCCGCATTAACCTCGCTGACGTCGCCATCGCTTTTAACCTCTTTGCTGCCGAAAAAAGCGTCAAGCAGCTTAGGATTGTTTTTCAGCGCCAGCAGCAGCTTCCAGCCGCCATACAGCAGCGTGACCAGCAGGATAGCGCCAATCAGGCTGGCCCTGGTGGCGATACCGCTTAGCGGATAGCTTTCACCGATCAGCAGGTAAGGCCCAATCGTCCAGACGACAACGCAGGCCGTTGCGGCCAGCAGAAGAAACGACGGTACGTTAAACCACAGCCCAATCAGACAAAGCAGCGCCAGAACAACATAAATCACGCGCGCCTCAACGCCTGCCAGCGGACGCGTGTCGCCAAAGCCCAGTAAAGGGCCGAGAAACCAAACCGCAGCGATAATCAGCATAAAAAAGGCTATGACCATCACTACTTTAAAAACGCGAAGCGAGAACATCCTGTTCAGATTAAACATGGCTAACTCATTAATAGGTCACAAAAAATTCCACGCGCCGGTTCTGCGCACGTCCTTGTGCATGGTTATTACTGCTGACGGGCTGACTCTCTCCGGCGCCCTGAATGCGGATTTTGTCAGGCGCTATCCCTTCGGTAAGAAAATAGCGCGCCACGTCCGTCGCGCGTTTTTCCGACAGCACCTGATTATTGGGAAAAGCTTTTGTCCTGATGGGCGTGGCGTCCGTATGCCCTACGATCACTACCCTGCCATTCACGCGATGAACTTCCTTCGCGACGCGTTTGATAATAGGCTCCATATCGGCGATGACTTTGTCCGATCCTGAAAGGAACACGGAATCGCCACGAAAAACGACCTTGCTCTGACTTTGCGTTTCGTCAACGCTGACCAGCCCCTGCCTGATCTCTTCTTTCAGCAAAATAGCCAGCCGTAGCTTCATTGCCGCTACGGGGCGGCTTATCTTCAGCTGCTGCATTGCGTGGATCCGCTGCTGAAGCGCTATCTGATGCGTACCCAGCCAGTATTTGCACCAAATCCACAGGCTACCGACCAGCAGACAGCTCAGCAGCAGCGTGACGCGCACGGGCACAATGCGCCTTTTAGATTTTTTCTGGCCGCGTATGGCCGCGCCATGCGGCGACAGCGCTGGCGAGAGCGAGTCGCGCGTGCTTTGAATAAGGGTCAGAAGCCGCTGACGGATTTTCATCAGCTGTCGGTCGCCATCTTCCAGAATGCTGTAGCGGCCCTCAAAACTCAGCCCGAGGATACGCAGCAGCACTTCAAGCACGTCTCCGTACTCGTGGGGATCTATAGAAAGACGGCCAACCAGCAGGAAAAATTTGTTGCCGCCGTCGTTGTCGCCTTCGAAATGGTTAAGGATGTTGCTTTGCGACCAGCCGGTCTGCATTCCCCACGTTGTGGTATGTGCCGCTTCATCCAGCGCGGTACAAAGGCAATAGCGAACGATAGCCATCTTTTTCCAGGCGATATTGACCTCGTCACATACCACGCTAAACAGATTGATGTCGTGTTTCAGGCTTTGTTTCAGCAGCTCGACATGTTCGGGATACGGGATGGTTTCCGGCATCTCGCTAAGCGCGCGCAGCAGTGGCTGGGCGGCTTCGAGCAGCGGATTTTCAGCCGCCCTTACCTTTTGCACCCGCAGCTGTACGCCTTCGCTTTGCAGCAAAACCTTACTTTTCTGGCTGGACCAGCCCTGGATAAACGCATCAGGATCGCCTCGTTCCGGCGTTCCTGGGTTTCCCGGATCGTCATCCAGCAGAAACTTGCCCAGCGCCTGCGGCGTCAACGTTTCTTCGGGCGCGGCATCCGGCGCGGCAGATTGGCTCTCGTCGCGCATCAGCTTCTGACTCCCCAAAGCTCCATATTCAGGTCAGGGAAATCACCTGCAATATGTAACGCCAGCGCGCCGGTTGCGGCAATTTTGTCCCAGAACGGCCCGCTTTGCAGCAGGTCGAAATAGACATAGCCGGCATGATAAGGGATCTGACGCGGCGGCACCGGCAGCGCCTGTAACACCAGCCCCGGCAGGTGTGAACGAACCAGCTCATGCAGCTGCTGCGGCGCGCTGATTTTCGCCTGCGCCGAAAACTGCTGTTGCAGCACGTCCATCGGCAGCTGAGCGTGTACGGCCAGCACCAGATTAGAAAACTCGCGCAGCTCGCCCGGCAGCATGGCGGCCGTCCAGACGCCATTGCCCTTCGCATGAAGGTCGATCATTTGACCGGCACGGATCAAAATCTGATTCAGCAAATAATGCAGCTCTTCAACCAGCGGACGAACAGAAGGATAAAGCCTGGCGTGATCGTAGCCCGGCGCGCTCACCGGCCGTCGCGTCTGCGTACGGATAAAGGTCGACAGCTCGCCCGAGAATTTCGCCAGCTCCTGATAAAGCACAATTGGCGGCAGCTCGGGCACGTGCCGCAGATGATCCAACACCGGCTCATATTTATTGAAAATTTGCAGCAGCAGATAGTCGACCACTTCGGCGCTGGCGCTGGCTTTGCCGTCGCTATTAGCCAGTCGGCCCGCCAACATATCGGCGCGCATCCTGACCAGACCGTTAAGATGCGTCAGCCATTCGGCTAACAGTGTGCTGGCCGCATAGCCGGTGACCGGCGGAATATAGTCTTCGGTATGCAGCAGCACGCTGCCATCGGGCTGAATGGCCCTGATGCGGGTCAGCGGCAGACCAATCCAGGATTCCGTCATTTCTTTTTCAGAAACCAGATTCAGGCGCAGCCTTGCCAGCTGGACAGGTTTTGGCCCCTGACGGATCGCATTGGTATCGCTCAGCTCCGTTTCAAAAGCGGCGAAGCGCGCCAGCGAACCGCTGTCGCTGAGATCGAAGATGGTTTCGTCGCTGTTATCCAGCCGCAGCGGCACGGCCAGGAAAATCAGCTGCCCCAGATGATCCGGCGTAATGGTCAGCGGTTCAGGCAGTTCGGCATGGCCTGGTATATCAAAAGGCGTGCCGTCCGGCAGCACGCCGCGCCCGGCGCGCAGCACCAGTTTGCCGTAAGAGAGCGCCTCCAGATCGATATCGTATTGCGCAAACCCCCAAAAAAAAGGCGATATCGTTGCCGCTCGCTTGTGGGCGTAATATTCAAAATAGCGTTCTTGCTGCTGAAACAGCTGCGGACGTAAAAACAGTCCTTCGCTCCAGATAACTTTATTTGTTCTCACTGGCTATTCCCTTTTATCAAGCGCGATGGCTAAGGCATCAAAATGTACCGTCAGCACGACCGCTTCTCCGGGCAACACTTTTCGCCACCAGGATCGTTTTTTATTTTTTTTATAAAGCTCCCACGTTTCACTCCATCCCGCGCGGTCGATATCCCGATAGGCGGCGACGATGCCTAATGCAACGGTATCCTTTTCCGGCGTCAGGCTGATTATTCTGTTTTCGCCAGGCTGTAATATGCCTTCATAGACTTTTTTCGCCTCCGCCTGTAAAGCCGGGTCCGCGCCATCGGTAAGCGTAAAGAAATCGCTGTTTTCAAAGTTATCCAACGATTTTAAAAGATAAAAAGTAATATCCAGCGGCGCAGGCTCTCCCTTTTCATTGGGATTAATTTCTTTTGACGCTTCCAGCCTGATAGTTAACTCCGGCTTGGGAGAGTCGCTGAAAGGGGAACGGCAGCCCGCTGACGTTAAAACCGCCAGAATAATAAGCAAACGACTAATGAATCGGGCTATGTTGATTAACTGCATGGTAAATATCACCTTAAAATCCCGAAGCCAGGCCGAAAAGCTTGTCACCCAGGGATGACAAGCTTTTGTATCGCTTAACGTATTAGCTGCTCAGGTTCGCTTTGACGTCATAGCTTGCGGAGATAACGCCAGATTTGCTGCCTTCAGAGTTCTGCATGACGTAATCCTGCGTCACTTTAGTGAAGGAGAATTTAACCAGCTCACGAGGACGGGTTTCATCCTCTGAAGATCCTGACATATCGACACGGGTAATAATGGTGTCGGTAAAGTTAATGGTTAAATATTCCAGCGGATTGCCGCCCGCTTTACGCACCACGAAGACAATGTTTTTAATATGCTTGCCCGTCAGACAGTGGCTTAATAAATTAGGGCTGGCCTTATCGGTGTAATGGGTAAAGCAGAAATCGGCCACGCTTGCCTTGCCTGAGCCGCCGCCGGATCCGCTGTGCATATTGGAATGCTGTGAAACATCCCAATGCCATTCCAGTACCTCAATTTCATTGGTATGTGCGGCATCCAGCGATTCACCTTCAATGCCGTCGATCTTAATAAACATATCTTGTGCCATGATCATTCCCTTATTCAGCACTATTAAAATCGCTACGCCTGCGCGCAGCGTATGTAGTTAAAGCAGCCTTGCGAACAATGCTGCTGTTAACAATATTAAAATCTGCGATCGTTATGCTGCGCCTTTCAACGACGGTAATTTCGCTACCATACGCAGCGAAACGGTCAGGCCTTCCAGCTGGAAATGCGGACGCAGGAAAAATTTCGCCTGGTAATAGCCTGGATTGCCTTCCACATCCTCAACCACCACTTCCGCTGCGGCCAGCGGACGACGCGCTTTAGTTTCAAAAGTGGAATTAACCGGGTCGCCGTCGACATAATTCATTATCCAGTCGTTCAGCCATTTCTGCATTTCATCGCGTTCTTTAAATGTACCGATTTTGTCGCGCACGATGCACTTCAGATAGTGGGCAAAGCGAGAACAGGCAAACATGTAAGGCAGCCGCGCGGAAAGGTTGGCGTTTGCCGTGGCGTCCGGATCGTAATATTCCGCCGGTTTTTGTAACGACTGCGCGCCGATAAAGGCGGCATAATCGGTGTTTTTACGATGAATAAGCGGGATAAAGCCGTTTTTAGCCAGTTCCGCTTCGCGACGATCGGAGATAGCGATCTCCGTTGGGCATTTCATATCAATGCCGCCATCGTCGGTCGGAAAGGTATGGCACGGCAGGCCTTCGACCACGCCGCCGCTTTCCACGCCTCGGATCAGCGTGCACCAGCCATAGTGTTTGAACGAGCGGTTGATATTGACCGCCATCGCATAGGCCGCGTTGGACCAGGCGTACTTGCTGTGATCGGCGCCGTCGGTGGTTTCTTCAAAATTGAAGTCGTCGACGGGATTGGTATGAATGCCATACGGCAAACGCGACAGAAAACGCGGCATTGCCAGGCCGATATAGCGTGAATCTTCCGACTGCCGCAGCGAGTTCCACGCCGCATATTCCAGATTCTGGGTAAAGATCTTGGTCAGATCGCGCGGATTAGCCAGCTCCTGCCAGGAGTCCATCTGCAGCACGGACGGTGCCGCACCGGTAATAAACGGCACGTGCGCAGACGCGGCGATTTTGCCAATGGAGGCCAGCAGATCCACGTCTGGCGCGGTGTGATCGAAATAATAGTCGGCGACCAGGCAGCCGTAAGGTTCTCCCCCCAGCTGGCCATATTCCTCTTCATATACCTGCTTAAAGAGCGGGCTTTGATCCCAGGCGATCCCTTTAAAGCGCCGCATATTGCGCCTCAGCTCATCTTTGGAAATATCCATAAACCGCAGCTTCAGCTTTTCGTCGGTTTCGGTGTTGTAGACTAAATAATGCAGTCCGCGCCAGGCGCTTTCCAGGGACTGGAACTGTGGATGATGCAGGATCAAATTGATCTGTTCGGACAACTTGCGATCGATCTCGGCAATAAAAGCGGCAATATTTTTATAGGCGTCGTCGGCCATGGTGACCGAGCTGCTCAGCGCCTGCTCGGCCAGCGTTTTGACCGCGCTCTCTACGGCGGTTTTCGCCTGCTCCGATTTCGGTTTGAACTCCTTGCTTAACAGCGTATTAAAATCGCTGTAGCCTGCGTTGGTCGCCTGGTTCTTTTTCTCAGCTTGCATCGACATGATATCCCTCTCTCGCCTTATTCGTTCCCTAATGGGTTGCCGTCTGTTTTCACTGGTTTCGGTGCGGAAGCCAGCGCGGTTAGCAGCGATTTATCCTGTAGCACTTTCATGACCAGACTTTCCGCGCCGGCTTTGCCGTCCATATAGGTTTGCAGATTGGCCAGCTGGGTGCGGGCATCCAGCAGCTGGGAAAGCGAATCCACTTTTTTGGCGATTTCGTCCGGTGAAAAGTCATGAATGCTTTCAAACGTCATATCGATCATCAGCTGCCCTTCCCCGGTCAGGGTATTAGGTACGGCGAAAGCCACGCGCGGTTTCATGGCTTTCATTCGCTCGTCGAAATTATCGATATCAATGCTGAGAAATTTGCGATCGGCAACCGGCGGCAAAGGCTCAATCGCCTTCCCGGACAGATCGGCTAATACGCCCATAACAAAGGGCAATTCTATTTTTTTCTCGCTGCCATAGATCTCCACGTCATATTCAATTTGTACGCGCGGCGCCCTGTTTCTGGCGATAAATTTTTGAGCACTGCCATTTCTTGAAATCATGATATCCCTTTCATCGTGCTTTATTAAAAACAGCCTTTATTCACATTAATAGCGGCCTGTTATGCGGCGCTATTACCCGTTAAAAATCCGTCCTGCCTTGCCGGATTTTCTCGCTTCTCGCCTGTTTTATCATTTATCGCGTTTTCTTCTTCCCCTTTCGGCTGAAAACGGATAACGATATTATCCCCTGCCGTTATGTAGAGACATTGTTCGCTTAGTGATGCCTGGCTGTTTAATATCTGGCGCGCTATTTCCGGCGCGATATTTTGCTCGATAAATCGGATCAGCATTCGTGCGCCCGTTTCAGCCACGGGACACTGCCCGATAATATGCGTCACCAAATCTTCGCCATAATGCAGCGAAGCGCCATGCTGTTCGCGTAAACGCAAAGCCAGTCTGTCAAGCTGCTGCCGGACAATACGTTGTAGTGATGCTTCCTGAAGCGGCAGATAAGGCACCACGGCCAGGCGCCCTAAAAAGGCCGCCGGGAAGACTTTCAGCAGCTCAGGCTGCACCATTTTTCTGACGCTTTCGGCATCGGGTGCCGTCTCTGCATCGGCAAACAGGCTGGCGATCGTTTCGCTGCCGACGTTGCTGGTCAGCAGCAGCACCGTATTTTTAAAGTCGATTTGCCGCCCTTCGCCATCTTCCATACTGCCCTTGTCGAAGACCTGAAAAAACAGTTCATGCACGTCGGGATGCGCTTTCTCAATCTCATCCAGCAGCACTACGCTGTAGGGCTTGCGACGTACCGCTTCCGTCAGCACGCCGCCTTCGCCATAGCCCACGTAGCCCGGTGGCGATCCCTTCAGCGAGGAAACGGTATGGGCCTCCTGATACTCGCTCATATTGATGGTGATCAGATTCTGCTCGCCGCCGTAAAGCTGCCCGGCGATCGCCAGCGCGGTTTCCGTTTTCCCCACGCCGGACGGGCCAACCAGCATAAAGACGCCGACCGGCTTACGCGGATCCGCCAGCCCCGCGCGAGCCGTCTGGATGCTTTCGCTGACCTGACGCAGCGCATAGTCCTGGCCGATGACGCGCCCGGCCAGCCGCTGCGGCAGTTCCAGCACGGCGCGAAGATCGTCTTTTAACATCTGTCCGACCGGGATCCCCGTCCAGTCGGCCACTATCGCGCCGATGACATCCGCATTGACCTCCGCCTGCACCAGCGGCTGCTCGTTCCGGGCCGCCTGCAGGCGCGCTTCCAGCTCCGCCAGCTCATTTTGCAGCGGCACCATCTCTTCCTCAGCCGTAGAGGCCTCGTCCTGTAGTTTTTCACGTACCGCGACGATGGCGGCGACCAGCTCTTTTTCCCGCGTCCAGCGCTGCTCCAGCTGAAGGGAAGCCTCGGTCCGCTCGGCGATCTCCTGTCTCAGGCGTTCGCCGCTGTTGGGCTGCACTTTGCCAAATCGGCTGGCCTTTTCAACCAGGCCCAGCTCTGCGCGGGCGGCGTCCGTCCGACAGTGGAGACGTTGCAGCATGACCGGCGCCGCATGTTGCGCGACGGCCACGCGCGCACAGGCCGTATCAAGAAGGCCTATCGCCTTATCTGGCAGCTGCCGGGCCGGAATATAACGGTGCGACAGCCGCACGGCGGCCTGCAAAGCTTCTTCCATAATCCAGACGCCGTGATGCTTTTCCAGCACCGGCAGCAGCCCCCGCAGCATAGCGACGGCGGCTTCCTCATCCGGCTCTGCAATTTGCAGCACCTGAAAACGCCGAGTCAGCGCCGGATCCTTCTCAATATGGCGTTTAAATTCGCTCCAGGTCGTGGCGCCAATAGTGCGCAGCTGGCCCCGCGCCAGCGCAGGCTTCAACAAGTTAGCCGCGTCGCCCGTCCCGGCATTGCCCCCGGCGCCAATCAGCGTATGAACTTCATCGATAAACAGGATAACGGGCTGGGGCGAAGCGATAGCCTCATCCAGCACGGCTTTAAGCCGCGCCTCAAACTCGCCTTTCATGCTGGCGCCGGCGGCCAGGGCGACGACATCCAGCGCCAGCAGCCTGACTTTTGCCAGCGCTGGCGGCACATTACCCGCCACGATAGCCTGCGCCAGCCCCTCCACGACGGCCGTTTTCCCGACGCCAGCTTCGCCGGTCAGCAGCGGGTTGTTCTGACGGCGACGCAGCAGGATATCGGTCATGGTGCTGATTTCATGCTCGCGTCCCGTTACCGGATCGATTTTGCCTTCGCGCGCTAACGCGGTCAGATCGGTGGCATACTGCGCCAGCCCGCCGCTTTTTGTCTGGCCGCCGATAGCCGCGTTAATTTCGCCGGGCATGACGCCGGCCTCCGTCGTCGCCTCGCTGACTTCCGGGGAAGCCTGAGTGATATAGCCGAAATCGGCGGTCAAATGTTCCAGAGAGATCCGTTCAAAAGCGGAAGAGATAGCAAACAGGGCGCGCCGCAGCTCCATGGTGGTCAACATGGCGATCAGCAAATGTCCGCTGCGAATACGGCTCTCAAAACATTCCAGGCTGGCATAAATCCAGGCGCGTTCGATAGCGAGTTCAATATGATATGAAAAGTCCGAAATAGTGCTGGCGCCTGCCGGCAATCGGGCCAGCGCCTGAGCGAAGCCCTGTTCCAGCGCCTGCGCGTCGACCTCAAAATGGCGGGCTATCAGACGTAAATCATTTTGCTCCTGCTGCCAGATCTGATTTAGCCAATGCACCAGTTCAACATAGGGGTTGCCGCGCAGCTTACAAAGCGTGGTTGCACTTTCAATCGTTCTGAATAATGTCTCATCCAGCTTGCCGAATAAATTTTGCCTTGTAATCGCCACGTATCATTCCTCCGGGTACATTTTTCACAGGCATAAAATCACACAGACCAGAGTCTTCCGGGGAAGGAAAACAAAATATAATACCCTTGTCCACGCCGTAAAAATAAATTAAGAATACCGCCCGAACGCTATTCCTGAATAACAGACCCGCTACGATTATAACCCCTTATTTAAAAAGATCTTTCCTGTCAAATAACCTGGTGACCCGGTGAAATCCCTGGCATTTCCTCACAATGGCATTGAGACTGTTTTTTTCACATGTTATAAAATCTGAAAAAAGCATAAAAACCGCTGCGTGTATTTAACGCGCTTATTAATTAATAACACCCTGTTGTTTTTCAAAAAATAACAGTTAGCTTACTAAAAAACCCTGTTCAGACGGCCAAATTAATAAAGACAAAGCCTACGTTTAAAAACAAGGATAACGGGAGCAATTGTGAATCATAAATTCCTCGATTATTACAATCAGGAACTCACTTTTATGAAAGAGTCAGCGCGTGAGTTTGCTGAAAAACATCCCAAAATTGCCGGGCGTCTGGGGATGAGAGGCATCGAAACGGCCGATCCTTATGTTGAAAGACTGATTGAAGCATTTTGCTTTTTATCTGCACGTACGCATTTAAAACTGGATGCGGAGTTCCCAAAGTTTACGCAGCGGCTTCTGGACATCGTCTACCCTAATTATAATTCGCCCACGCCCTCCATCGGCGTGGTTCAACTTGCGCCTGACCTGAAAGAAGGAGAGCTAGGCCACGGCTATCTTGTTCCCAAAAACAGTGCGTTTTATACCCGCATATTGCCAGGCGAAAATACACGCTGCGAGTTTCGCAACGGTCAGGATGTTACGCTGTGGCCAATAGAAATCGTTGAGGCTCGCCTGACTTCCGTTCCGCCGGATATTCCCAATCTGGAAAAGTACCGTATTCCTTACGCCAGGCTGAAAGGCGCTCTGCGGATCAAATTGCGTGCGCAGGGGGAACGGGTATTCTCGCAGCTGACCGGCTTCGATCGGCTGCCGCTCTATATCGACGGCGATGAGCGCATTGTTTCCCATCTTTTTGAACTTTTGCATACCAGCAATGTGGCTATGCTGGTACGGGCCGGCAACAGCAAAGCAGAAGACGTGGTCATCGCCCAGCGCCCGCTGACTTTTGAAGGGCTGCATCCCGATCAGACGCTGCTGCCGCTCTCCTGGAACATGTTTCATGGACATAACCTGATCCATGAATATTTCGCCTGTCGTCAGCGCTTTTATTTTTTTACGCTGACCCAGCTGGCCGCCGGTTTATCCCGCAACCACAGCAACGAGGCCGAGCTGATAGTGCTGCTGGATCGGCTTCCCCAGCAGCTGATTGGCCATGTTAACGCGTCAAAGTTTTTACCGTTTTGTACGCCGGTGATTAACCTGTTTCCCAAAGTGGTGGACAGGATCGAAGTCAACCGGGCGCTAAACGCTTTCCATGTGGTTCCCGATCGCAGCCGTCCCCTTGATTACGAGGTTTTTTCCGTGCATAAGGTGCGCGGCCAGCAGGCGGAAAGCAGCGAGGAAGTGGTGTTTCAACCGCTTTATCAAACGCGTCACTGCGACTATGGCAATTTTGGCCGTTACTTCTCGCTCAATCGCGAAGCCAGAGTAAAAAGCGAGAGCAAGAGAAAATATGACACCCGCACGCCTTATCCCGGAACAGAGGTCTTCGTCTCGCTGGTCGATCAGCAGGAAGCGCCCTATGCCGACCATATTCGCTATCTTACGGTCGAAGCGATGGTCACCAACCGGGATCTGCCACGCCTGATTGCCAGAAGCGGCAGCTTTGATTTAACCCTGTCCGACGCGGTTCCTGTTCTGGGCGCGGCCTTTGTTTGCCAGCCCAGCGCGCCACGCGAGCCTTTTGCGCTGGGGGAGTCGGCCTGGCGTTTGATCCGCCAGCTTAGCTTTAACTATCTGCCGCTCTCCGATCTGGAGCACGGGCCGGGCGGGGAATCGCTGCGCAATATGCTGCGCCTGTTTTTACACAATGCCGATCGCGAGTCCAATACTCAGGTAGATAGCCTGATCGGCTGTAAAACGTTTCCGGTTACCCGGCGTCTTCCCGGTGACGGCCTGTTGATTTACGGCAGAGGCGTGCGCTGCGTGCTGACGGTAGATGAAGAAGGCTTTTCCGGCGTCAGTCCTTACCTGTTCGGTCTGGTGATGGAGAATTACCTTTCTCGCCACGCCGCTATCAACGTGTTTACCGAAACGGAGCTGCACTCGATGCAGAGGGGCGTCATCGCCAGCTGGCAGGCCCGCCCCGGCAAACGAGGCTCGTTCTGATGCGCGCTTCCTCCGTCGATATGCTGGCCGCCTGGTTTAATAACGAGCGGCCCTGGGAAGCCGGTTTTATCAGTATCATGCGCGCAATTACGGCTAAAACGCCGACGCTGCCGGTGCCCGGTACAGCGGTACTGCCTGGCCAGGAGACGTTCCGCATAGGCCAAAAAGCCTCTCTGATTTTTGCGCCGCGCGAAATCGCTTCTCTCGGCCTGGAGAATGGCCGCATCGGGATAAAACTCTTTGGCCCCGGCGTATGGGGCCCTCAGGGCGCGATGCCGCTGCATTTTTCCGAACTGGCGTACTCGCGAACGGAGGCCCAGGACAATACACTGACCGACTTTCTCGATGTTTTTCATCATCGCGCCCTGTCGCTGTTTTATCGCGCCTGGTTTGTCGCGCAGGATACCGCCTCGCTGGACAGACCGAATGAGGAACAGTTCTCTTTTTATATTGCCAGTCTGGCAGGCATGGATCTGGCCGAGCTACACGATAAACCGCTGCCGACCCACGCCCGACTGGCTTCTTCTGCCCATTTGATCCGCGAGGCGCGCAATCCGGAAGGACTGGCGGGCGCCATCGAATATTACTTCCAGATAAAAGCCCGGCTGGAAGAGTTTGTGACCCAGTGGATCTTTCTGGATCCCGCTGATTGCTCCGTGCTGGGCAACGATGCGGCCATGCTGCTGGGCGATGGCGCAATATTAGGCAATACCGTGCGGGACAGGCAGCACAAATTCAAGCTGCTGCTCGGCCCCTTAACGCTGGATAACTATATGCGCTTCAGCCCGTGGGGATCGGATCTACCCGTACTGCGGGAGTGGGTGCGCAATTTTACGGGGTTCGAATATGCCTGGGATGTCCAGCTGGTGCTGGCTGCCAGCGAGGTGCCGCAGGCGACGCTGGACGGCAGTCATCAGCTTGGCTACGCCGTCTGGCTGGAGAGAAAAGAGGACGTTACGCCGGTTTACGGCATGAGCTTTGAGCCGGAGCGCTATCACCCGTAGCGCCCGGACGCGATATAAAGGACAACATCGTGACGGAAAGCAACAAGCATCATTACTATCAGGATCTGTTACAGCCGGTGCCCGGCGATCGGCCCTGTGGTGAAAACCTGGAATATGACGCCGCTTTTATTATGCTGCAGGCCAGGCTTCAGCCAAGGCTGGACGCGGAGTACGGCAGCTTCGTCGAGGCTGCCGAACCGGTGAACTGGGCGGAGATTGAGCGCGACTGTCAGGCGCTGCTGCAACGAAGCCGCGATATCCGGCTGGTGGTGGCGCTGATGCGCTGCCGTATCAGGCAAATCGGCATGGTGGCGCTGCATGAAGGGCTACTGATATTACGTGACTTACTGACCACTTTCCCCACGGATCTTTATCCGCAGCTGACGGAAGAAGGCGAGTTCGATCCGGTTATGCGGGCTAACGCCCTGTCCGAGCTGGATGATATCAACGGGCTGCTTGCCGATTTTCGTCAGCTGCCTCTGCCGAAAGCGGCAGGTCTGCAAATTGCCATAAAAGATTTTGAAAAAGCGCACGCCACGCCGCGTGAAGAGGGCGCGCTGCCCGAAGCGACGGCGGCGGCTTTGCTACTCGAATGGGAAGCCCGTCAGGATCAAACCCTCCTCTCACTGCAAAAAGCGCACGCCTGCCTGATGGAACTCCGCGCCATCCTGACGACCTCGCTGGGCGATGAAGCGCCGGATTTTGCGCGGTTAGGCGCCATTCTGCGGCTATTTATCAGTCAGGAAACTACGGTTTCGCCGCCGTTGCCAGCCGTTTCTTTTGTCGCAGAAGAAACGGTAGAACAGCCGGTTCAGGCAGAAACGGCGGCAGAAAATGAAGCCGTCAGCGTCCCCCTGATTACGCCCCGCCAGACCGGTATTGCCAGCCGCGCCGATGCGCTGCTCAGGCTACAGGAGCTGCGGCTATGGTTTACCCGAATGGAACCCGGCAGCCCGGCTATCCTGCTGCTTCAGTATGCGGAGAAGACGGTGGGAAAAAGCTTTTCTCAGCTGGTAAAAATGCTGCCGCCGGAAATTATCGACAGGCTCGATAGCGACAAAGAATAGCGTAGCCTGCCGATTGCGGCAGCCAGCCGCGCCCGGCAACTCTGGCAGCACTGTTCGATCAAGGGATTTATCAACGTCAAATCACAAGGCGGCTCTATGGAAAGGAAACCAGCCATTTTTATCAGCATCGCCAGCTATCGCGATCCGGAACTGATCCCGACGCTCCGGGATTTAATTGAGAAGGCCTCCGGATGCTACAGGCTTGCCGTGGCCGTCTGCTGGCAGGATGAGGGCGACCGCCAGCGCTTTCAGCAGGCCGGCATGACGCTCTGCGCGGCAGAATCAACAGCAGAGTATGACCTCCTGACCTGGCGTTATCTGGAGACGGAAATCCGGATGATTTCCCTGCACTATTTCTTCAGTAAAGGCGCCTGCTGGGCCAGAAACCAGTGTGAAACGCTTTACCGCGAGGAAGAGTATGTGCTGCAAATCGATTCCCACTGCCGCTTTGTAGAGGGCTGGGACAGAGAAATGGTTGCCATGCTGGAAGCGCTGAAGGTGCAAAGTGAAAAGCCGGTGCTCTCCTCTTATCCGCCGGGCTATGTACCCGGCAAAGAAGAGGAAAAAACCCAGGCGATATTTCGCCTGGTTTTCAGAGGCTTTTCCAGTGAAAAAATAGTGCAGCTCACTTCGGTTGATTTTCAACAAGCGGCGCCAGTCAGAGGGAGTTATCTGGCGGGCGGCTTTATTTTCGCCGAAGGCCGTTTCGTAAAGGAGGTGCCGAACGATCCGCAAATCTTCTTCGAGGGCGAAGAGATAGCGATGGCGGCCCGGGCCTTTACCCACGGTTATGACGTCTGGCATCCGCATAAAATAGTGCTGTGGCATTTTTACGGCAGGGAAGAGGCCAGTCGAATTTGGGGCGATCATGATGACGAGGCGAAAAAATCCGGTTCCGTAGACCGTGCCTGGCACGAAAGAGACAGCCTGTCGAAAAAAAGAGTCAGAACCCTGCTGGGTATGGAGCAGGCTGAACCGGCCGACATGGGTCGCTATGGGCTGGGCAGCAGGCGCACGCTGGCTGAGTTCGAGGCCGCGCTGGGCATCTCCTTTACCAAATTTGCCGTGCTGCCAGAAGTGCTGGGAACGGAACGTGTCGCCTGGTTTCCACCGCCCTATGGCAACTGGCGGGAAAGATTAAGCAGCCATCAGCAAAAAACTATTGGGTTGACGCAGGAAGAGTTTACCTCGCCGCTGGCTGATATCACCTGCCTGCATATTGGTGTTTATAGCAACGCCAACGATCTGCTTTATAAAAAAATCCTGTCGGGAGAGGAAATAAATGAATGCCTGGCCGGGCATGACGGCGGAGAAATCGCAATCGATCTGGACGTGACATTTCCGATCATGTTCACGCCCGCCGCGATACGTTTTAGCGCTTATGACGATAGCGACGGGTGGAGTAAGGTTGTGGAGAAAGCCTGGTGAAAAGCACAACGCTCTACCATCGCCTGATCTGCATTGATGCCCTGCTCTCTTTTGACGGCATTATTCCTTCCCTGCCGGAATTGCAGTTAATGCTGATCGCGCTTATTGAGCGGTTCAGCAAAGCGCTGATTGCTGAAGGTGAATGCGAACAACTTAGCGATGAGCTGTGCCACGCGCTCTGCTGCTATCTGGATCGGCGAGTCGCGTTACGCCTTCGCGCCGACAATATTGCCTGGGACCGCTATGCGCTGACGCACTATTTTTACGGCTATACGGACGGCCCAATGACGTTGGGCGACAGGCTTGAACCGCTGCTGGCCGACGGCCAGGGCCAGATCTTCACCTACGCCCAGAAATTGTTTCTTGTTTCGGCCTTTACCGGCAGGAACAGTGCTCCCCTGCTGTCACTGTCTGTCACTCAGCCAGCCGCCGCCTGCCAGACAGAAACAGAGGAGGCGGCTCCGGACACCATGCCGCCACGATGGCCGGCATATTTTATGCTGCCGTTGCAACTCATTCTGCTGAGCCTGCTGCTGATCGTGCTCTGGCTGTTTTGTTCTGCCTGGCTGGAGGCGCTTTAACCATGCCAGCTTCGTTGTTAAAAAATCAGCCCGCTGCCGCCGCGCCCGCCATCCTTATTATCGGCCCCTATGCCGCAAAATGGTTTTCTGAACGGCAGCCGGAACAGGAAGACGAGCCGATAAGTTGGATCGTGGTACCGGAAGCGGAAGCGTTGCCGGAAATAGTAAAGCGGATGAGAAAGAAGAAGCATCGCCTCTATGCTTTTTTCCCCTTTTTCCCGGACGGCGAGGAAACCGACGCTCAGGCGCTGGCGAAAATCGCAGCATGGCGCTTATATGAGCAGGAGGCGCTGCCGTGCGTGCTGGGTCTCTATGCCCGTCTGAGCCATGAAAGCCAGGCCGGACAGGCAAAATGGTCCGGTAAGTTTGACCTCCGCAAGGTCGGTGAAACCACCCTCGCGCGCGAGCTGGCAAAACTACTCGCCGTCTCTGAGCCGCTCAGCTGCCACTCAATCTACCGTTACGCCATGACGGACGCGCTGCGCCTGTGGTTGGAAAGTTCGGGGATAGCCAAAGCGCTACAGGCGCTGTTCTCCGGTTCTTCGCTACGGTTAAGCGCCGTTCTGCTGGCCGATAATGGCAACGGCTTTACCCGTCATGGCGCCTGGGCGCAGTGGCTACAGCAGAAATTCGGGCTCTGTCCGGGTCTTTCTCCGGGCGTTATGCTGCCCAGCTTACCTGACGTCATCGACCCGGGCGTGCCTTATCAGCCCGACAGGCAACGCTCGGGGTTTTCATGGCGCTGGCTGCCGGTTTGCGCTGCGCTGCTGCTGGCGATGCTGCTGATCGGCTCCACCTGGTTTGAGGCTAAAAATATCGCTGCGGCGACCCGTACGCTGGCCGATTTCCGGCAAACGGAAGAGACACAGCTGCAGAAAAAAAGAGCGGTTTATCAACGACTGCGCGACCAGAAACAGCAGCTGCTGTACTGCCGCGACGCCTGGTTTAGTCGGCTATGGCGATTTTCGCGCTGTGGGGAAATGGCGGCGCGCGTCAGTGACGCCCTGCAAAATTACAATCCGTCGCCGGTTTTTATGGCGTCAGGCTCCGTCGCGCTGTTTGCCAGAGGAAGCGCCACGCTCGGGCCTGACAGCAGTAAAAATCTGGCCTGGCTGCTGCCGTTAATGCAAAACAATGCCCAAACAACTTTTGCCATCGTTGGGCATTCCGACAATACCGGCAGCCCGGAAGCCAACTACCAGCTCTCGATACGCAGGGCGAAGGCGGTTCGTGACTGGCTGGTCAGCCATGCCAACGTCCCGCCGGACAAACTTGTGATTAAAGGGATGGGCGACAGCCTGCCCGTTGCCAGTAATCAGACCGGAGAAGGCCGGGAAAGAAACAGGCGTGTGGAAATCATCCCATTGGCGGATGCAACAAATAAAACAGGTGAACCATGAGTAAAAAAAAGAGCTACATCATGTACGAAGGCACTTTTCTGACCGAGGCGCCCTTTTATGATCAGAGCATTAACGTCCTGCGTTTTCGCGATCCGGAAGCGAACGAATATACCATCCTGATTAATCGATCATTTAAAAATGAGGGGCAAACGCTGGAAGAATTTTGCGAAACGCAAACTAATTTTATGGCCAACAGCCTGCCCGGCTATAAAAGCGAGGGCAAAATGCTGAAGAATGAAATCGGCCCGGCTAAGTTGCCGGTGATCCAGACGGCCAACTCTTTTCTGGAGAATGGACAGCCGGTTAAGCAGGTGCAGTCTACCGTCGAGCTTCCCTGGCATCCGGTAATCAATCCTGCCAGGCTAAATCTGATTGTATTTACGCTGGCTTCCTCAGCGGAATTTAATGACTTCCAGCGTAAGCATTATGTGCAAATCATCAACAGCTTTAATCCTGAAACCGTGTCGATAGTCGACAGTTAAGCTACCGCTTTATATGGCCCGCTTAAAGGCGGGCCGTAAGATAATGTTACAGGCAGAGCGTATTACCTTTTTTATTACCATATTTCGCTACAAAAGAGGCATATTTGTAAAATTCGACCCGGTTAAGCATCCCCATTTTTCTGATGGCGTTGCGGCAATGCGTACTGACGGTTTTTTTTGAACGCCCTAACATCCTGGATATATTTTCCGTATCGTAGCCCTGGCCAACCATCAGCATAACCTTGCTTTCTGTAGAAGAGAGCTGCATAAAGTCTTTTAGCCCGGTTAACTTATAATTTTCACGGCTGGCAAAGCTGGCCGCGTTAGTAGTGGCTATCAGCATGATTTTTCTAATCTTTCCGGTAATTTGCGGTATATTATCTCCACGACAGATAAAGGGAATGTGTAGCGCTGACAGGTGAGGTTCCGCCTGGCCCTTGCCGGCAATCGTTTCGCGCTTATAGAAAAAAACGCTGATCATAATGTCTCTGAACACAATATCGGCTTCTTTCGTTACCGGGCTACTTGTTTCTGAAACCACTTCAAATAACCCATCCCTGAGGGTTTTCCCTGCACTTGTAATCAGCGATTCAACGCCTTTCCGGTAATATACGTTATCGCTGGAAACGATTATCTTTAGCATAATATTTCATCCTGAATATAAATTACGCAATGAGTTTCTGTTTTATGCAGTCGCGCAGGTTTTTCACAACATTAATATGCTGTGACGGCGGAGATAAACGCCGGTATCGATTTTAAAGGCACAGGAAAAGTAAAAGACGGTTTACCCGCCGATGCCGTGCGCCCATCCTTACGCAAGCTTTTTCCACCTTAAAAAGTGAGTGAAATATGAACAACCCTAAAATAATAATCGATAGCAATGGCTAAAATAGCCTATAAGATCCTGATACTTTCCACTCCGGCGGTAAAACCGGGAAGAAATAACTTGCCGAAACACATCCTTTTCTATTCCGACAGACCTGCATGGATTACGTTATCTTATTGATCCCATAATAAACAGATATAGCAGTATTTTATACAAAAATAATCCGATACCGTGAATAACAAATATTCCTCAAGGAACAGGCTCAACCTTTCTGTGTGCCTTTTATGCCGTATTACTGAAGGTTACCAACAAGTCGCTATTTTATCAAAATTCAGATCGGGCACAACAAATACGGACGGCATTTGCCTGGCGGTAAAATACCTGATGGCATATTGGCATCAAATACAGGCGAAAAAACCGTCCTTACAGGCCTGCCGCTTATCACAAAAATTTTCTACCCATCTGATAATGTTCCCGCTTTACGCAAAATAATATGATGCAGAAAATCTGTAGGCATCATTAATTATTGTTGATGGGCCGTTATCCAGCAGCATATTCCAGGCTCCTGCGGATAGCACTCGCTATATAATTTATCATATAACGATATGCTATCTTTCGCGTGAACTTTACAGGCATCTGCATTCAGGCAGCCCGAAGGCTGCTTTTCGATCGGCAAGGTATAAAATGACAATAGCCTCACCGCCGCGCATGATGAAGCGCGCGCTTTACGTACTGATTTTGACAGGTATTCAGGCTCAGGCCGCTACCCAGGAAGAAACCCTCACTGTAGCCGCCGCGCCGGATAGCGAAGCGGCTGCGCCCGACAGGCAGGTCACGCTGGGTAACCTGGGCAAGCAGGAAATCCGCAATACGCCCTGGTCCGTGCAGCAAGTCTCCCCAACGCTGATGAAGCACCAGCAGTTAAAAAGCATCACGGATATCTATCGCTATATGCCTTCCGTGCAGGGTGACGGCGCCCGCCCGCAAACGCGTGGAATGCAGGGCAGCGTGGTACAGAACTCCATGATTGACGGCCTGAATGTCGTCTCAACTACCGATTACGCTGCCGAGCAGTTTGACCATCTGGAAGTGCTGAACGGTTTGGGTGGATCGCTTTACGGGCCGGCAAATCCGGCCGGGCTGTTTAACTTTGTGGCGAAGCGCCCCACCGACACCGCACAGCACAGCCTTACTTTTGGCGCCGGCACCGGCCTCAGCCGCCTGGTTTCCGGCGACTTCAGCGGCCCGCTGGACGACAATGATCGCCTGCGCTATCGCGCTAATTTTCTGGATGACGAGGGTGACGGCTTTGCGCAAGGCAGTAAAAAGCGCCGTCAGCTGTTCAGCCTGGGGCTGGACGCAACGCTAACCGATCGTACGACGTTAGAAAGCAATTTCAGTTATTACCACTATTATGAAAAAGGGCTGCCGGGCAAATTTGCGCTGGGCAATGGCCTCTCTTTCCCCGCCGCGCCGGATCCCAAAAAGACGCATCTCGGACAATACTATGCCGGTAGCAATAACCATACGCTGACGGCCAGCGTACATCTGAAGCACGATTTTGACGGGAACTGGCAGGGCGAACTGGGCGTGCTGCGGCAGATTGCCGATCGTGAATCCACGGCGGTCACGAATACTTTTACCGACCGCGCCGGTCATTATAAAACCACCACCTCCTCTTCTACGGCCAGCCGCTTTACCATTAACAGCTATATGGCGAACCTGAACGGCGAGCTGGAAACGGGCTGGCTACATCATCAGCTTTCTACCGGCCTGCGCGGCTTTGTCTGGAAAAATTATAATCCGCTGAACGGCACCACCAGCACGCTGGGTAGCGCCTCGCTCGACGAGCCGCAATCCTTTGCCGAACCGGACTACCCGGATTTCACCCATCGCTACCATTCGGCTACCGCCACGCAGCAGGCCTTTTTGCTTAGCGATACGCTGACCTTCTCACCGCAGTGGAGCCTGCTGCTGGCCGGTAGCGAAAGCTTCCTGACTTCCGCTAACTATGCAAAAACCGGCAGCCGCAGCAGCCATTCGGATAACAGCGGCTTTAGCGGATCGGCCAGCCTGATGTTCAAGCCTGTCGAACCGCTGACGCTCTATATGAGCTGGGCAGACAGCCTGCAACAGGGCGATACCGCGCCGAGCGGCTCCACGAACGCGGGCAGCATCCTGGCGCCTTATCGCAGCAAACAGCTGGAAGTGGGCAGCAAGCTGGCGATTGATAAGCTGTTGCTGACCGCCGCGCTGTTCCGGATTGACCGCCCTTTCGCTTATGCCACCGCCAGCGGCGACTATGCCGTGGACGGCAGCCAGCGCAACCGGGGGCTGGAGCTGATGGCCGACGGCGACGTTACCGACAGGCTGCATCTGTATGGCGGCATGACATGGCTCGATCCACGCCTGCGCGATACTGCCAGTCCCGCCACGAGCGGCAGGCAGATAGTGGGCCTGGCTCGCTATACGGCCAGCCTGTTCGCCGCTTACGATTTACCTTTTTTACGCGGTACGGATATTCATGGCGGCATGCACTACGTAGGACGCCGCAGTACCGATAACGCCAACGACAGCTGGACAGGAAGCTATACGACTTTCGATATCGGCAGCAGCTACACAACGCGGCTCTTCAATACGGAAACCATTTTTCGCCTGGATGTCACCAACCTGACTAATCGCCATTACTGGACGAATATCGTGCCCGGCGGCCTGAACGGCTACAGCGGCGCGGGCTATGCCAGCGCCCAGCTCGGCGAACCGCGCATGGCGCAGCTTTCTCTACAGCTGAGGTTCTGATGATAAAACCCCTGATTACGCCGCTGCTGGCGGCTCTCTTCCTGCTTTTTGCTACACCTGGCTTTGCCCGGAGCGTTATTGACGACGCCGGCAACAAGGTCGAGGTACCGCAGCAGGCCCGACGGATCGCCGACGGCTGGTATGCGCATCATTCGCTGTTGATGACCCTGGGCGCGGGCGACCGCATCGTGGCGACCGTTAATCACGCCAGCGATCGCCCCTGGATGTTTAAAATAGCGCCGTCGCTGCATCAGGCGCTGTCGGTTCATGGCCGCACGTTTAACAGCGAGGCGCTGCTGGCCGCAAAGGTCGATACAGTATTTGTAGCGGCAGAAGATGCGGATGCTGACGCTTACCGGCGGGCCGGGCTGCCGACGCTGGTCATGCACTTTGACGATTTTCCCTCTATGCAGCGCTCGCTGCTGACGACGGCCGGGGTGGTCGGCACGGCGCAGGCGCGACGGCGAGCACAAGCCTATAACGCCTGGCTCGATGCCCGGATTGCCGCTATACAGGCGAAAACCGCAGGGCTAAGCAATAGCCAGCGGCCTGGCGTTTTACATATTCAGTCCCTGCATCCGCTGAAGGTTGACGGACGCAACACGTTGATCGACACCTGGATCCGCCTGGCTGGCGGCCGCAATGTGGCGGCGGAAGTAAACGGCAATATGAAAGAAACCTCGCCGGAAAACGTGCTTTTCTGGCAGCCGGATATCATCATTATCGGCGCGGGAGCCGGAAAGCTGGCCGATTCAGACTATGCGGCGCTGTTTGCCAATCTGCAGGCGGTAAAACGCCATCAGGTCTGGCAAAATCCGGCGGGCGTGTTTCCCTGGGATCGCTACGGCACGGAAGCCGGGCTGCAAATTCAGTGGGCGGCAAAACTTCTGCATCCCGAGCTTTTCCCGCAGCTTGATATGGTCAAGGCGACGCAGGATTTTTACCGCCGCTTTTTCGATTACGCGCTAACGGTGGACCAGGCGCAGCGCATATTGCACGCGCAGGGGCCGGCATAAGCGCGGCCGTTACGGCCTGTCGGGCACGTTCCAGCTACAGTCGATTTCATCGTCGTGGCTGGAACAGTCTGCAACCGGATTATGTTGCTGAGCATGACGGTGCCCCATGCAGCCACACAGCAGTAAAAAACAGACCAGAACGCTATATTTTTTCATATTATCTTCAGAGAAAATTGCCTGAAGAAAGAATAAAAACGATAGCGTCAACGTAATGATAACGCGCCGAATAATAGCCAAAAATTAATAGTAAACTTACAACTTTGAAGGAAATAATATTATTAATATGACGCGAATAGCTATTAATTTAATCCACTATTAACACCTGAAACCTTCCCGTTAATTATTATTTATTTCGCAAGCAACACGCTATCGTTTCGGTTTGGTTGATGCCGATAAATTTATGCTTTTTTCCGTATGGCGGATCCCCCTGAGCGGCGGGGCTAAGCCAGTCAGCTAACCATGTGGCAAATAGCGGGTCAGGTTATGGCTTTTCTGACTCACCGGGAGGCACCCGGCGTCATGCGGACGCGTTCGCAGCGCAGGCTGGAAGCCTGCGCTGTGCTGTCATCAGAGCTTGTTCAGATCGTCAATCAGCGTACGGTTAAACATAGCGGGATCTTCCATCTGCGGCGCATGTCCCATTCCTGTGAATTCAATCAGCCTGGCATGGGGGATCAGTTTCGCCGCCTCTTTGCCCAGCTCGTTATAGTGCCCTATTTTCGCTTTTACCTCCGGCGGCGCGATATCGCTGCCGATAGCGGTGGTGTCTGCCGTGCCAATCAGCAGCGTCGTCGGCACCGTCAGGTTGCCAAATTCATAATAAACCGGCTGGGTAAATATCATGTCGTAGAGCAGCGCGGAATTCCAGGCAACCAGCTTGTGGCCCGGCCCGTTATTCAGCCCCGCCAGCATAGTGACCCAGCGATCGTATTCCGGCTTCCACTGGCCGCTGTAATAGGTTTTCTGCTCATACGCCTTGATGCTTTCCGCGCTGGTTTTCAGCTCTCGCTGATACCAGTCGTCCACGCTGCGCCAGGGCACGCCCTTCGCCTTCCAGTCCTCCAGCCCGATCGGGTTAACCAGCGCCAGCTTTTCTACCTGCTGTGGGTACATTAACGCATAGCGTGTAGCCAGCATCCCGCCGGTTGAATGGCCGACCAGCGTGATCTTATCAATATGCAGGCTGGCGAGCAGCTGATGCGTGTTTAACGCCAGTTGCTGGAAACTGTATTGATAGTAAGCAGGCTTGGTTGAGGTGCAAAAGCCGATCTGATCCGGCGCAATTACCCGATAGCCCGCATGACGCAGCGCCTCTATGGCATCCTGCCAGGTCACGCCGCAGAAGTTTTTGCCGTGCATCAGCACTACCGTCCGCCCGTTCGCTTTCCCTGCCGGTCGCGCGTCAATGTAGCCCATAGAAAGCGGCTGCTGTTGTGATGAAAAATTAAACTTTTCAATTGGATAAGGGAAATCGAAGCCCTGTAGCTCTACGCCATACTGCGGCGTATTGTTGGCAGCCACTGCGCTAAAGGTCAGCAGCGCGGCTGCGAGCAGCCCTGTTTTAGCCTTTTTTAACACCTTAACTCTCCTCATTAACGTTCAAAGCGAAACGATGACTTCTGAGCTTAGCGGTTAATCGTCCCGATAAGGCGTGCAGCCCTTGCTGTATAACGCCACAGCGCTTAGCAAAAAGAGCTACGCCTGTGGCGAATTCTCCACGGGTGAGTAAAGTTAATTTGTTACCATGTGTTCAAAGGGAAAACAAATGTTAAACAATGCGGGTTGGCTGGTGTCACTGCTGTGGCTAAGCCTCTGTTGCCGACTGGAGCCGGAAGCGCCAGCACGGTCGAGCTTCTTTATGAGCGCGTGACAGGTTTTGTAAATATTTGCCTGTGGAAATAAGCGGTTAAGCCGTTTCCACAGGCAAGCCAGCTTTAGCCAGCGTGGGTGTCAGCAGTAAAATCAATCACCATACGGCCTTTGATTTTCCCTTCCAGCATTTCGTCGAAAATTTCATTAATCTCCTCAAGAGAACGTTTGGTGACTTTCGGCACCACTTTTCCCTCTGCCGCGAACTGAAAAGCCTCAGCCAGATCTTCACGCGTGCCCACCAGCGAGCCGACCACCTGAATACCGTCCAGAACGAGACGTGGGATATTCAGACTCATCGACTCCGGCGGCAGGCCAACGGCCACGATACGGCCACCGGCACGCATGGCGTCTACCGCCGAATTAAATGCCGCTTTGGCTACTGCCGTTACCACTGCCGCATGCGCACCGCCCGTTTTTTCCTGAATGATCTTCGCCGCATCCTCCTTCAGCGAGTTGATAACTAAGTCGGCGCCCATTTCTTTGGCGAAAGCCAGCTGCGCATCGTTTACGTCCACGGCGATGACTTTGGCATTAAAAACATTTTTGGCATATTGCAGCGCCAGATTGCCCAGTCCGCCCAGGCCGTAAATTGCCAGCCACTTGCCTGGCTGAATGCCAGAAACCTTTACCGCTTTATAGGTGGTGACGCCCGCGCAGGTTACGCTGCTGGCCGCTGCCGGATCCAGCCCGTCCGGCACTTTCACCGCGTAGTCCGCTACCACGATACACTCTTCCGCCATGCCGCCGTCGGCGGTAAAACCGGCATTTAATACGTTGCGGCACAGGGTTTCATTGCCCGTCGTGCAGTATTCGCAGTGGCCGCAGCCTTTATAAAACCACGCCACGCTGGCCCTGTCGCCCACCTTCAATGAGGTCACGCCAGGCCCGACCTCGCTGACGACGCCGACGCCTTCATGGCCGAGCACCACGCCGGTACGATCGCCAAAATCCCCATTTTTAACGTGCAGATCCGTGTGGCAGACACCGCAGCATTCCATTTTTAACAGCGCTTCGCCATGCGCCAGCGCGCGCAGCTTTTTCTCAACGATATCGACAGTATGATTCTTGTTGACCACGGCAGCTTTCATTGTGCTTTCCTCTTCGGTTGGGTTTTTAACTATATAAACATTTTCACCGCTGACTTTGATTTAACGCCATAAAATCAACCACAGATCGCAACAAATCTTGCCTGGCAAAGCCTGAATGGCTAATTCAATAAAATTGAAACGCCATTTTATTAAATTAGTGAAGCCGCCCGCCGCTATCTTCTTTTCTTCGCCACCGCCTTATATCGGCTGGCAAAATCGCAAAGGTTTTCTGGACGTCATAACTCTAACGTACTTCCTCTCCCGACATACAGCCGGGCTGTGCATGTTGGTTACTCAGGATGAACATTATGACAATACGTAAACCAGGAACGCTTAATTATCTCGCCTATGGATCAGGGGATTTTCTGGGTGCCGGTACGATGGCATTAACATCTGCCTGGCTGCTTTACTTTTACACCACCTTCTGCGGCCTCAGCCCTATTGAAGCCACCTCTATTTTCGCCATGGCGCGCATTGTGGATGGCGTGGTCAGCCCGCTAATGGGCTACTTAACCGACCACTTCGGCTCTACCCGACTCGGCAAACGCTTCGGCCGCCGTAAATTCTTTATCCTTCTGGGCATTCCCCTTGTGTTCAGCTACAGCCTGATGTGGGTCGGCGACATGACCTACGTCTACTACCTGCTGACCTACCTCTTTTTTGAAGTGGTCTACACCTCGATTCTGGTGCCTTATGAAACCCTGGTGCCGGAGATGACCGACGACTTTAAAGAGAAAACCAAATTCTCCGGCGCACGCATCGCGCTGGCGCAGCTTTCCGCTATTCTGGCCGCTTTCCTGCCGGGTATCCTGCTGGCTTATTTCGGCAAGGATAATCCGCTCTCTTTCTTCTATTCCAGCCTGGTCTTTTCCGTGCTGTGCGCCATCGTGCTGACGCTGGTTTATCGCTATACCTGGGAGCGCCCGGCCGAGAAAAAATCCGCCGCCGCGCTGGCAGCCGAGCAGCAGAAGCTGACGCTGGGGCAAAGCCTTGGCCGCCTGAAAACCGAGCTGTTATCTACGCTGCGCATCCGTATCTTCCGTCAGCATCTGGGCATGTATCTGGGCGGCTATATCGCGCAGGACGTTTTTAACGCCGTGTTTACCTACTACGTGGTATTTGTGCTGATGCAGCAGGCCACCGTGGCTTCCAACCTGATGGGCACGATGGCGATCCTCCAGTTTGTTGCCGTGATCGGCATGATCCCGCTCTGTATCCGTATTGGGCCGGCGCCCGCCTACCGCATCGTGGTGGCGCTGTTTGCGCTCAGTACGCTTTCCTACGGCGTGCTTTATTACAGCGGCATGAGCGATGTCTTCTCGCTGCTGCTGCTGATCTCCGCTATCGCTGGCCTGGGCCGCGGCGGCATTAACTACGTGCCGTGGAATATCTATACCTACATTGCAGATGTGGACGAGGTGATTACCGGTCAGCGTCGCGAAGGCATTTTCGCCGGGATCATGACCCTGACGCGTAAGGCTTCGCAGGCTGGTGCCGTCATGCTGGTCGGCATCCTGATGCAGCTTTCCGGTTTTGTGGCGGGCAGCACCGAGCAGGCCGAAAACGTCAGTCATGCGATCCTGATGATCATGTGCGGCGGCACGATCCTGGTCCTGTGCATGGGCTTCCTGATCTCCCTGCGCTTCAAGCTGAATTTGACCACGCACAAAATCCTGCGTGACGAAACCGAGAAAATGCGCATAGCGGGCGGCGTCGTCCCTGACAGCATCACGCCGCAGGCTCGCGCTACCGTCGAGATGCTGGCCGGAATGCCTTACGAATCGCTGTGGGGCAATAACAACATTGGTTACCTGAATCGGCATAAGCCAGCGGCCGGCACTCTGCCCGCTCAGACCACAAAAGCGGCGCCCGGCGACAATTTAACGCATTCATAGTCAACTTAAGATCCACGAGGACAGAGCAATTATGGTCGTATACCCAGTAAAACACAGCCCACTCCTGCGCCAGCCGGAAAGGTTTATCTCCAGCCAGGAGCTGCATCAGCTGATCAACAAACTGGTGGACAATTTGGTGAATATTACCGACGAAACCGGCGAGTTTTTACTGAGGCTTGACGATGGCCGGGTGATTGATACCAAAGGCTGGGCAGGATGGGAATGGACGCACGGCATCGGCCTGTACGGCATTCATCAGTATTACCGCCAAACCGGGGACGATCGGCTGCGAGCCATCATTGATAACTGGTTCAACGACCGTTTTGCTGAAGGTTCCACCACCCGTAACGTGAACACGGTTTGCCCGTTTCTGACGCTGGCATACCGCTATGAGGAAACCCGCGATCCACGCTGGCTGCCCTACCTGGAAAGCTGGGCAGACTGGATTATGCATGATATGCCGCGTACCGATATGAGGGGTTTGCAGCACATCACGCTGGCGGAAGAGAACCATCAGCAGCTGTGGGATGACACGCTGATGATGACCGTGCTGCCGCTGGCAAAAATCGGCAAGCTGCTGAACCGCGCGGACTATATCGAAGAAGCCAAGTATCAGTTTATGTTGCATATCCAGCATCTGATGGATAAGGAAACCGGGCTGTGGTTCCACGGCTGGACGTTCGATGGTCACCATAATTTTGCTAACGCTCGCTGGGCGCGCGGCAACAGCTGGCTGACCATCGTTATTCCGGAATTCGTTGAGCTGCTTGAGCTACCGGAAGGTGATGCGACCCGGCGCTATCTGCAACAGGTGCTTTCCCGCCAGCTGGAGGCACTGGAAAAATGTCAGGACGAAAGCGGCCTGTGGCATACGCTGCTGGACGATCCCAACTCCTATCTTGAAGCCTCCGCGACGGCTGGCTTCGCCTTCGGCATGTTAAAAGCCGCGCGTCGCCGCTGTGCCGATCCCCGCTATATAGCGGTGGCGGAAAAGGCGATTAAAGGATTGATCTCCCGCATCAATAAGGACGGGGAGCTGACACAGGTTTCCTTTGGCACCGGCATGGGTAAAGACCTCGATTTCTACCGCCAGATACCGCTGACCTCCATGCCTTATGGCCAGGCGATGGCGATACTGTGTCTGGTGGAATACCTGCACGTCTATCTATAAATAAGGAAACTGCATGATTCTTGACGATTTTTCTCTACAGGGAAAGGTGGCTGTGGTCACCGGTTGTAATACCGGCTTAGGGAAAAGTATGGCAGTGGCTCTGGCACAGGCGGGCTGTGACATCGTGGCGATTAATCGCCGCGATCCCGCCGATACCGCGGCGGAAGTCGGCGCAACGGGAAGACGCTTTCTCAGCTTGCAAGCCGATCTCGGCCGTCAGGATCGGCTGTCATCACTGTTGGAACGTGCGGTAGAAGAGATGGGGCATATCGATATCCTGGTCAACAACGCGGGTTTGATCCGCCGCGAAGACGCGCTGAACTTCAGCGAACAGGATTGGGATGACGTGATGAACGTCAATATCAAGACGCTGTTCTTTTTATCGCAGCTGGTCGCCCGTCAGTTCATTAAGCAAGGGAGCGGCGGCAAGATTATCAATATTGCCTCGATGCTCTCTTTCCAGGGCGGCGTGCGCGTGCCTTCCTATACCGCGTCGAAAAGCGCGGTGATGGGGCTGACGCGTCAGCTGGCCAACGAGTGGGCGAAATACGGCATCAACGTTAACGCGCTGGCGCCGGGTTATATGGTCACTAACAACACGGAGCAGCTACGCAGCGATGAAGAGCGCAGTGCGGAAATTCTGGCGCGTATCCCGGCTGGCCGCTGGGGTACGCCGCAGGATTTAATGGGTCCGGTGATTTTTCTGGCATCAAAAGCCGCTGACTACATCAACGGCTATACCCTTGCGGTAGATGGCGGCTGGCTGGCGCGCTGATGCGCCATCGGCCTCTCAATGACTGAATACTGGAGAACAAAGATGAATATTGCACTGATGATGGAAAACAGCCAGGCGGCGAAAAACGCCGTGGTGCTGGAGCAGTTACAGGCCGTAGCGGCGCAGAATAAAGACGCGGTGTTTAACGTCGGCATGAGCGACGAGAACGATCATCATCTGACCTATATCCACTTAGGCATTATGGCCAGCATTCTGCTGAACGCAAAGGCGGTAGATTTCGTGGTCACCGGCTGCGGCACCGGTCAGGGCGCGCTGATGTCGTTAAATATCCATCCTGGCGTGGTGTGCGGCTACTGCCTCGATCCGGCGGATGCGTTTCTGTTTGCGCAAATCAATAACGGCAACGCGCTATCGCTGGCCTTCGCCAAAGGCTTTGGCTGGGGCGCCGAGCTGAACGTGCGCTATATGTTTGAAAAGGCCTTTACCGGCCGCCGTGGCGAAGGCTATCCCGTCGAGCGTAAAGAGCCGCAGGTACGCAACGCCGGTATCCTCAATCAGGTAAAAAGCGCGGTAATCAAAGATAACTATCTGGATACGCTGCGCGCAATCGACCCGGAACTGGTGAAAACCGCCGTTGGCGGCGAACGCTTCCAGAAATGCCTGTTTGAACAGGGCAAAGATGCAGAAATCATTGCCTGGGTTAAGCAGCTATTACAGAAATAAAAACGTTGGTGGTCGGCTTCGGCTGACCATCTTTTTTTTACCCTCTCGGCTCCTGTCGTTTGCACTGACCTCCTTATTTACACAGCGCATTTTCGCTATAAAAACCCTGCCTTTATCTCAGCTTATTAAAAAAAACACATCTGTATAATATAAATAATGTTATTCATATTTATTATTACCGTTAATACTAAATAAATAATTAACACAGCGCTTACAATATTCGACGCTTATCGATGTGATCTCTATCAACCCACGGGCACAGTCTTTTTTTATCTCTGCGAACGTTTAATGTCCGTTTATTAGCTTCTGGTATTTTAGCTTTATTAAAAACACAAATACTACGGAGATAATTAATGAAGGCTGGATTAATTGGTTTGATGATTGCCGGCGTGCTTACCAGCTCGGCGGCTTTTGCTCAGGAGAGTACTTCCTGCGTTAAAATGACCGAGCAGGAAGTTGCCTCTATGTTCGATCGCTGGAATGATTCGCTAAAAACAGGCGATGCCAACACCGTTTCGCAGAACTATCTGTCAGATGCCGTGCTGCTGCCAACGCTGTCGAACAAAGCTCGCCTGACGGACGAAGAGCGCGTTGATTATTTTAAAAAATTCCTGGCGAAGAAGCCGGTTGGCCATATCGACAGCCGTACCGTTCGCATCGGCTGTAATAAAGCTATCGATACCGGCACCTATACCTTTACCTTTGGCGATGGTTCTAAAGCCGCCGCGCGTTATACCTTTACCTATGCATGGGACGGACAGAAATGGCTTATTTCAAGCCATCATTCCTCCGCCATGCCAGAAGGTTAAGATTGCTGTCTCCACGGTTGAGATCGTGGAGACTTTTGCACCTCCTTCTTATTCCTCCCGCTAAAACTATTCAGGCGCTATAAAACACCGTTCCCGGTGATGGTTACTAAAATCGCCTTTCTGACCGTGTAGAAGACGCTGCACTACCAGCCAGCTTTCCTGCCCGGGACTGGTGATAGCGGGCGACGATCGCGTCAATCCGCCGCCGCAGGGCATTGCGCTGTTTGATATCGTGGCGGCGGCAGAGAAAAAGCAGCATGTAGAAGCGGAGGCAAAACGTTACGCTCGCTACAGCGGCCCGCGCTTCGATCACCTCATCGCGCAGCAGATCGACTGGTACAGAGCCTGGCTCTGAATTAAAGTATTTACTCTTCAGGCGTACGGTGCCGGCCCGCTACGGAAGCGCTATCCTTAACGGGCCATGCCGAACCGGCCGAACGTAAATCCTTGTGAAGGAGCAAATATGAAAAAAATAATGCTGCTGCTTGCCGCTCTGGCGGTAACTGGCGCAGCGCAGGCTGCAGACTCAGACGATCCGGCCCAGGGCTATATCGCTAACCTTTGTACGCTGGTGACGCAGGATAAAGCAGCCGACTCGGCGGATGGCTATATCACCAAGCTGAAAGCGCTGCACATGCGCGGCCAGTCGCCTTCCGCGCAGGAAAAACCGGACTTTGACGAAGACGAAGCCCGAACCGTGGTTGCTGCCTGGATGAATCTGAGCGAAGACCAGAAGAAGCAGGCCAGCCAGAATATGGAAGCCTGTCAGAGCGCTACGCTGGACGAGTACCAGAGCCAGGATTAATGGCTTTCCGCCCTGCTGGCTGTGACGCAGTCAGCAGGACGGCTTCTCTTTGACGCCGTGGCGTCATCAAAACCGGCGGGCGGCAGAAAACGCAGACGTAGCAAAGCGCTAAAAGCCAAAACGGTCATTGTCATCAGCAAACCGGAAGCGATTAAAAAGCAAAGAGCATGTAGCGAGTCGAAAACGATCGAAAAACGGGATAAGCGAAGAGTGTTTTAACGAGATGAAAACGGTTGAAAACGGAATAAGCGAAGAGTGTTTTAGCGAGATAGAAACGGTTGAGAGCAGGACAGGCGAAGAGTGTTTTAGCGAGATGAAAACGGTTGAGAGCAGGATAAGCGAGGAACGTTTTAGCGGGGTAACAGGTGATAACCATCGGTCTTTCCCTGACCGCGGCTATCGAGGGTTTCGGGCCGGAGCCATTAATACATAGCGCCTGGCGGTACGTGTTTAAATGTTTCAACATAGCTACGGAACACGTAATTGATAACTTTTTTCATTTTTTGCACCTGAAATTCAACTTTTATTGATAGAACGCAAAAAAAGTATACAAGAAGCGCACTTTCCAGGCAAATAAATTTGAACCAGATCACATAATTCGCAAGATTATGCGAAAGCAAACCTAAACAAAAGCTAAACGAGACGGGTAAACCCGGCCTTTTGTCTGCACCTTTACAGGATGCCCAGGTGCTCAACCAGGATACTGGTGCCAATGCCAATCAGCACCACGCCGCCGAAAATCTCCGCCCACTTGCCCATTACCGGGCCAAGAAAACGGCCCAACAGGATGCCCGCCGAAGCCATTACCAGCGTGGAAGCGCCAATCGCCAGCGCGGTCGTCACAATATTCACCTGCAGGAAAGCCAGGCCGACGCCGACGGCCATGGCATCGAGACTGGTCGCGACGGCGGTCATCGCCAGCAGCCAGAATCCGTGACGCTGGGGCGCTTCGCACTCTTCATCCTTTTTACGGAAACCCTCCAGAATCATGCGGCCGCCAAGCACCAGCAGCAGCGTAAAAGCGACCCAGTGATCCCATGCCATTACGTAGCGGCTGGCTGCAATGCCTACGCCCCAACCAATCAGTGGCGTCAGCGCTTCAATCGCACCGAAAATCAGGCCGATGCGCAGCGCTTCTCTCAGACCCGGACGCTGCAGGCTTGCGCCTTTGCCAATCGCGGCGGCAAAAGCATCCATCGACATGCCGAAGGCCAGAATAAGGGTTGCATATAGGTTCATTGTGGTTATACCGGTCTGGCGGTTATCTTATCGCCCAGACATCAAAAGAACGGTTCTTGTTGAAGAAACAAGCCCCTCAGGCTTAATGTGCGTGCATCCTACCACGCGATTGCGCGTATAAAAAGACAATAAAATCAGGTGTTTAAGTATAGCCTTGGCTATACTTTTTAACGAATGCTAATTTCGCGCAAAAAAGAGGCGCAAAAACACTAAAGGAATTACCGGGTTAGTCTGCTCAACCCTGGAGATAATGGGGGATTTTAAGGGGAAAAAAGAGGCCGTCGCTTGATGTAATGTTGCCGATCAATCAGGCGACCTGGCGGGCTGCCGCCTGATGAAATGTTGCCGATCAATCAGACGACCTGGCGGGCTGCCGCCTGATGTAATGGCCCTGATCAATCAGACCATCTGGCGGGCTGTCGCCTGATGTAATGGCCCTGATCAAACAGGTGACTTAACGGGTAGCCGGATGCTACGCCGGAATTTGTTGCGTAATGCAGTGGATATTCCCGCCGCCAAGCAGGATCTCCCGCGCTGGTACACCGGTGATCGAATAATCAGGATACATTTCCCTGAATAAAGCTTCAGCCGTCCGGTCTGTCTTTGCCTCCAGTAACGGGAAGATAATTTGCCCGTTACTGACCAGGTAATTGATATAGGAACCCGCCAGCCGATTACCAGGATAGCGTTCCGTGGCCGTCCCCTGTATCAGCCCCGTGATTTCCTCTTTGGTAGCGTAAAGTGGTTTGGGCGCGGGTATTTTCCATATTTTCAGGCGGCGACCACGCGCATCTGTCGTATTTTCCAGCACCTTTAGCGCGGCGGCAGAACGGGCATACTGTGGATCATTTCGATCTTCCGTCCAGTGCAAAGCCACTTCTCCGGGGCGAACGAAACAACACATATTATCGATATGCCCATTTGTCTCATCGTTAAACACGCCATAAGGTAACCAGATAATCGACTCCACGCCCGTATAATCCCGCAGATAGCGCTCAATCTCTGCCTGCGTCAGCTGAGGATTACGATTTGAATTAAGCAGGCACTCGGCGGTCGTCAATAAGGTTCCTTCGCCATCGGTATGGATCGATCCGCCTTCAAGCACCAGGCCGGCGTGATAGCAGTAAAAGCCATGATAATCAGCAACCTGATGGGAAATCGCGCCATCGCGTTCCCAGCAGGCGTACAGCCCTTCCTGCGCTCCACCCCAGGCATTAAACATCCAGCTTACTGCGCGCCGCTCGCCCTGATGATTCACCAACACCGTCGGGCCGGTATCACGCATCCAGGCATCATCGCTTTCCATCTGCACCAGGGTAACCAAAGGAGATAAGGTCTGGCGCGCAGACTCCATTTCAGCCGCCGGTACGGCCATAAAAACCGGGGTGGTTCGGGCTATAGCAGCGGCGACAGCGGCAAACGCCAGCTGCGCGGGCCTTCCGGACAATCGCCAGTTATCAGGACGATAAGGCCAGATCATCCACACCGCCTGCTGCGGCGCCCACTCCGCAGGCATAGCGAATCCATCATGATAAGGGCGGGTAAAAGAAGGCATACGTTATACCCTGCCGTCGGAAGTCGCGATAACGCCGTACATCTCTGGTCGTCGATCGCGAAACAAACCCCATGCAGCCCGCTGGGCGGCGATAGCGTCCAGATTGAAAGTATGCACCAGTACGCATTCCTCTGTTTTACCGGCCTGCTTTACCAGTTCTCCCGTCTGGTCGGCAATAAATGAAGAACCATAAAAGGTCATTTCAAGGCCCGGGATATAACGGCTTTGTTCCGTTCCAATACGGTTAGACGCAATAACGGGCAGGATATTAGCCGCCGCGTGTCCCTGCTGAACCCGCGTCCAGTGCGGCTGGCTGTCAATATCGGGATAAGCAGGTTCCGAACCTATCGCCGTGGGGTAAAAGATCAGCTCAGCTCCCTGAAGCGCCAGACAGCGTGCGGTTTCAGGAAACCACTGGTCCCAGCAGATGCCGACGCCGATTTTGGCATACCGCGTTTCCCATACCTTAAAACCGCTGTCGCCGGGAATAAAAAATTGCTTTTCCTGATAGGCCGGGCCATTGGGAATATGCGTTTTACGGTAGGTATCCAGCAAGGTACCATCCGCATCGATCGTTACCAGCGAGTTATAATAAGCGTTATGGCATTTCTCAAAAAAGCTCAACGGTAGCACCACCTGCAATTCGCTGGCAAGGGCGGAAAAATGCTGAATAATCGGGCTGGATGCTTTTTCCTGTGCCAGCAAATAATGCGCCGGATTTTGATCGATACAAAAATAAGGGGTGGCGAAAAGCTCCTGAATTAAAATAATTTGCGCACCCTGAGCATGGGCCTCGCGCACTTTACTTTCCGCCTTAGCGATATTTTTCTCCAGCTCCCAGCAGCAGCGCATTTGTGTTGCCGATACCGTTACGTTTCTCATAACCCTCCTTAAATCAGACAGAAAAACCCTTAAAATTTAGAACGGGAATCTTGCATTTTTCTTTCATATTGCAACAGGCAGCATTCTCCGGCGATTAGCGTAGCGATAATCCCTGCAATAATCGGCAGGCTATGTCTGGCATTAATATTCCCTTTAAATAAATCCGGAAAAATAAACAGCACGATCCCCTGAATAATAAATAGCAGACAGGTAATCGTTACCAGCCACTGTCCCACCATCCCGCCCGGTACGCGATAAGGACGGTAAGCATGGGGAGCCTGATAACGTAACCAGAACCAGCCGCTGAACAGAAATAAATAAGGAAGCAGAAAAATACAGCTGGAAAAAGAGAAAATCACCCAGAATAATTCACTGTTGTCGTTGGCAAGCTGGCTGTAACAAATAATCACCAGAGTAGAAATAATGCCCGTAGCAACGTTCGCGCCCACAGGCGTTTGATATCGGGAGCTGATTTTCCCCAGGCAGGCAGGGAGTTCGCCACTTTTAGCGGCTTCTGCGGCGGTGCGGCTGGAACCCGAAGTCCATGTCACCATGTTACTGATAAAACTGAATAAAGTCAGGGCGCATAAAACATGTAACATCACTTGTGACATCCCGCCGCCGCCAAAAATGATTTTCATTGCATCGATAATGCCGGATACCACGTTGATTTCCTTCAGCGGCAACGCGGCAAGCAGGCCAAAGGTGCCAAACAGATAAAGCAGCGAGATCAATAATGCCGAGGTTAACATCGCCAGCGGCAGCGTTGTCTCCGGTTTTTTTATCAGCTTTCCCATACTGGCAACCAGTTCCAGCCCGAGAAGGCTATAAATAATGGCGGGCAGAAAGCGGGTGCTTTCATCCAGACGAGGAATAAAACGTTCAGCCTGGAAATGATTAGCCAGACCGTGTTTTGCCAGATAATGCACGCCAGCCAGACCAAGGACGACAATCACCGTTATTTTCGCCCAGGCTCCCCAGCGGGCTATTTTCAGACAAACGCTCGTTGAGATATTACAAAATCCTACCGTCAGCCATGTCAGCATCAGACACAACATAATTTGCCAGTAAAGACTCATTTGGGGCCAGTAGAGTGAAGAGAAGGTGCCGGCAAACAGAATATATACCGAAGGCATCCACAGGCCGACATTAATCCAGTACAGAAAGGAGGTTCTGGCTGCCATTCGTTGACCAAAGGCTCTTTTGACCCACTCATATATTCCCCCTTCGGCAGGCCAGGCGGTGCCTAATTCCGTTACCACCAGCGTATAGGGAAGAATAAAACCAGCCAGCATGATCCCCCACCAGGCAAATGCCGAAGGCCCCATAGCAGCAGACGCAGCAAGCGTATCCAGAATGACCACGGCGCAAAGCGTAAACATTGTCAGGCTGCCCGATCCTATTTGCTGATTATTATTTTCACTCATCCATAACCTCTGCCTGTTTCCGGTTTAGCGGAAATATATCAGTGTCAAAACTCATGAATAAAATGTATTGTTTACATCAGCTAATGAAAGGAATGCATAGCCATGTTGGATCTGAATCTGCTGCGTCTTTTGCTGATTCTGGCAAAAGAAAAGAATGTTACTCGTGCCGCCCGCAAAGCCAATATTACCCAGTCCGCTTTCAGCCATGCCCTGAATCGTTTACGCGAACAGTTAAATGATGACGTTTTTGTTCGCACCCGTAACGGTATGGAACCCACGCCCTACGCGGCATCCATTATTCCGGTTATAGGCAATGTTCTGGACAGGCTGGATGCCGCCACCCGGGGCGCGCATCCCTTTGATCCTATGCTGGATGCCCATACTTTCTACCTGGGCGCCGTGGATTATTTTGAATTTTTATTTATGCCCGTCCTGACCGCCAGGTTTAAAACCGTGGCGCCAAACGTCCGGCTTTCCGTGGATATATTATCGGAAACGATAAAACTGGAGCGCATGGAGATGGGCCAGCTGGATGCGTTTATTGCCGTGGACAGCCTGCAACATATTCCGCATTATTTTCATAAATATTCGCTGATAACCGATCGTTATGTGGCCATTGCCGCCAAAACACGCACGGATTTACCCGATCGGCTCACGCTTAGCCATCTGGTTACGGAGGCACAAATTCATCTGCCCGCCGTAAGCTCAGGCGCCGATCATATCGATCGCTGGCTGGCAGAACAGCACTTATATCGACCGTTAGCCGCCGTGGTGCAGAGCTATGCCGTTGCCGGCAGGATCGCCGTGGCTTCGGGGTATTTAATGTGCGTGCCTTTTCGCATTGCCAAAGAGCTGGCAACCATGCTTCCTCTACAGATACTTGAACTACCGCAGGGCTTACCCGCTTATGAGCTGATATTACTGACGCACAGCTTGTTCGATCGTCAGCCTGCCCTGCGCTGGCTTACAGACGAATTGAAAAATGCCGGTATTGACCATAGTGGGCCTGCCGTTTCAGCCATTCCTTGTCCGCTTATCCCGAAAAAAACAGGCTTATAATTACGGTTGTCCAATATACCCATAGCAAAAAGGGAATGGATAAATTTCCCAAAAAGCCAACGGCCGGGAAGCTCTTTATTATTTTTCCCAAAAAGTAATTTAATTCACCAACAAACTTCAAATAAGAATGAAATGCTTAGCTAAAATACAACAGACATTCAGGTTATCAGCCTTACGTGCCGCTCCTGAAGCAGGTCTGTTTTTTTGCGCCAGGCCGTGTTCAGAGTTGAACCCGCCATCCGTTTACCGGAAAATGGCCGTCACTGACCGAGACGGAACCGCTATGAACAATCCTTTTCTGACCTTTTTAATGCCGATGAGCACGCTGATGCTGGGCTTTCTCTCCGCGCTGCTGCTGCCCGCCCCCTGGTTTGGCGTGGAGCTGACGCGCCGCCTGACCACGCTGTTTCATCTCAGCGATGTCGGCCAGCTCTATACGCTGGTGTTCTGCCTGTGGTTTTTACTATTAGGCGCGCTGGAATACTATGTGATTCGCTTTATTTATCTGCGGTTTATCAAGGTATAAACAAAATTTTGCCGGCCCTCCACGCGGGTTCCGGATCAGGTTGACGACGGCGCGGCAGGCTTCGTTTACAGCTTCTGCCAACCGCGCCCGGCTCTATACCTGCTCCTTTTCAGTGGCCGAAGATCATCAGCAGGCCGCTGGACAGGATAACTAACGCAACAAAGAACAGCACGATAGCAGTGATGGCGTTGTTATATTTCATCTTTCCTCCTCAGAACCACTGGCCGAAACGGCGGATATAAAGGCGCTTCATTCCCTGCGTCACCAGGCAATAACCCAGCAGCGTCGCTACCAGCCACGGGAAGTAAGCCCAGGGCAGCGGCGTCAGCCCAACCGCTTCGCCCAGCGGTGAAAAGGGGATGGCGATCCCCAGCGCCATCACCAGCCCCGTCATCAGCATCACCGGCAGCGCCGCGCGGCTCTGGATAAAAGGGATCTTCTGCGTGCGCAGCATATGCACCACCAGCGTTTGCGACAGCAGACCTTCGACAAACCAGCCTGACTGAAACAACGCCTGATGCTCCACGCTGTTGGCGGCAAAAACGTGCCACATCAGCAGAAAGGTGGTGACGTCAAACAGCGAAGACGTCGGGCCCATCCACAGCATAAAGCGGCCGATATTCCTTGCGTCCCACTTACGCGGCTTGCGCAGGAACGCCTTATCCATTTTGTCCCAGGGCAGCGCCAGCTGGGAAAGGTCATACATCAGGTTCTGGATCAGCAATTGGATAGCCAGCATGGGCAAAAAAGGCAGGAATGCGCTGGCGATCAGCACGGAAAAAACGTTGCCGAAGTTGGAGCTGGCGGTCATATTCAGGTACTTAATAATGTTGCCGAAAGTCTCGCGGCCTTTGATAACACCCTGCTCCAGCACCATCAGGTTTTTTTCCAGCAGAATAATATCGGCAGACTCTTTCGCAATATCCGTAGCGCTGTCGACGGAAATCCCGACATCCGCCTCCCGTAACGCTGGCGCATCGTTGATGCCGTCGCCCAGGAAGCCGACCGTATGGCCGTTTTGTTGCAGCATATTCAGCACGCGGGATTTTTGCAGCGGCGTCAGGCGGCAAAAAATGGTGCGTGAGTCCGCCAGCGTCGCCAGTTCGCGGTCATCCAGCCGCTCAATTTCGCTGCCGCACAGCGGCTCTCCTGGCTCCAGCCCGACATCGCGGCAAATCTTACTGGTGATAATGGCGTTATCGCCGGTCAGCACTTTTACCGTTACGCCGTGCTCGTGCAGGGCGGCAATCGCTTCTCTGGCGCTCTCTTTGGGCGGATCAAGGAAGGTCAGCAGGCCGCAAAGCGTCAAATCCCGCTCATCATCCTTGTGCAGCGGCAGCGTTAGCGGCATATCGCTCAGATCGCGCTCGCCGATAAGCAGTACGCGAAAACCCTGCTGATTCCAGCGCGCCGCCTGTTGGCTCCACTGCTGACGCGCGGCCTCATCCAGCGGACGCCGTTCGCGTCCGTCCTGCCAGTGCGTGGCGACAGACAGCATTTCGCCCGCCGCGCCCTTGCAGATCAGTTTCTGCCGATCGTGCTCGTCCGCCACCACAATGGACAAACGGCGGCGTTCAAAATCAAACGGCAGCTCGTCGATTTTGCGATAGCGATGCAGCCCGCTAACCACCCATTTTCCCTGGCTGAAGCTCAGGATCGCCCTGTCCATCAGGTTTTTTACGCCGGTCTGATGGCGGCTGTTCAGCCAGGCCAGCTGCAAAACCCGATCGCTGCTGTGCCCGTGCGCGTCAAGATGCTGCGCCAGGATAATGCGATCCTGGGTCAGCGTGCCGGTTTTATCAGTACACAGCACGTCCATCGCGCCAAAATTCTGAATAGCGTTAAGCCGCTTCACCACCACTTTGCGCCGCGACAGGGCAATGGCGCCTTTCGCCAGATTAGAGCTGACAATCATCGGCAGCATCTCCGGCGTCAGGCCAACCGCCACGGCCAGCGCGAACAGCGTGGCGTCTGCCCAGTCGCCTTTGGTAAAGCCGTTGATAAACAACACCACGGGCACCATCGCCAGCATAAAGCGCACCAGCAGCCAGCTGACGCTGTTTACGCCGCGATCGAAAGCGGTTTGTGGCCGGCTGCCGGTCACGGATTTTGCCAGCGAGCCAAACCAGGTACGGTTGCCTGTCGCGACTACGACGGCGGTAGCCGTACCGCTGGCGACGCTGGTGCCCATCAGGCAGATATCGGGCCTGTTCAGCAGATCGTCATCTGGCTGGCACCGATCTGACGCGGCATGTTTTTCTACCGGCACCGCTTCGCCGCTTAGCGAAGCCTGGCTGATAAACAAATCTTTAGCGGTCAGCAGGCGCACATCTGCCGGCACCATGTCGCCAGCCGACAGAAAGATCACGTCCCCGGGCACCACGTCCTGTAGCGCAACTTCCATTCTGACCGGCGCGGCGTTTTCGCTACTGCGGCGAATAGCGGTTGCCGTCGTACGTACCAGCGATTTCAGCGCTTCCGCCGCTTTATTGGTGCGGTACTCCTGCCAGAAACGCAGCAGGCCGCTGAGCGCCACCATGGTCAGCATGATGATAATGCCGGTAAGATCGGTCTCTTCGCCCTGCCGCAGCGGCAGCAGGTAATCCGTGAAAAAGCTGATGGCGGCCAGCACGATCAGGATCCAGATAAAGGGGTTATTAAAGGCCTGGATCAGCTGGATCAGCGCGTGCGGCGCCTGAGCCGTGGCGACCTCGTTTTGGCCATATTCCAACAGGCGCTCGCTGGCATCAGCGGCGGTCAAACCATTGCGTTGGGTGTTCAGACGAGCCAGCGTGCTGTCCAGGCTCAGTTTTATTTCTTGTGCGATAGCCAGATCGCGGGAGCGGGATTTTTTCATGTGCCTAATCCTTTATTTTTATTCAGGCGCAGAGAAGCGACCCTGCGCATGAGGATTTGATTTTTGGGGTCAGGATTGGGCGAGGCGGGGAAGAGGAAAAGAGGACGTTACGGGAAGCGTGTACGCTTAACTCTGCCTGTTTGCCATCGCCCGTCGCTGGTCGGAGGTTCTTTCATCGTTAATCCTTGCCCGGCGGCTGCGCGGGAGAAAAAAGTTATGACGGGGACGTAATGCTCAGGAGAGAGAAAAACAGTGCCCACCGGTTATCGGCAAGCAAACGGCGTAGCCTGCCTTATGAGTTAAAACGTAAAGGATGACTGTCCAATTATTGGCTCCGTTAAGGAAATCGCCGCCACTATAATCCCGCTTACCGGGGAAGTAAACCCAGACGGCGGCGAGCGAATTTTTCAGCGTAAACAATTATTTTTCATTTATAATCAATAGATTAAACTAATTTATAACCGTAACTAACCGCTGAGTTAATCTAAACCCTGACTCAACGAGTGCGATTTAATGGGTCACTTGGTAGGTACGGCACACCAGCGCGAATGATGACGATCAACGCTATCGTCCTGATTTCCTCTATACTTCCTGCGCAAATTTGCCAACGGGAACAGCCATGCTACAACGCACACGATTCTGGATAAGACGCCTGGTGTTACTGGTTGTCCTGCTGGCCTTCCTGCTGCTGGCGCTGCGTGTTGTCGTTACCGAGCGCGGGCCAGCCCTGGAGCCGTGGCATACCTGGCTGCCTGCCGAAATGAGCGACCGTCAGATGGACCGCAGCGACTGGTCCGCCTATTTGCGCAATGAGCAGCAGATCTTTGCCCGGATGAAAATCGACGTCAGACCGTCGGAAGACAGCGCGGATAGCTATAACCGTTATGCGGAGAAAAGCCCGGTTTATCCGGCGCGTTTCGCCACGGACTGGAACCGTTCTTATCAGTTATTGCCGCAGGGAAAGCCTCGCGGTGCGGTGGTGCTTTTGCACGGGCTGACGGATTCGCCCTATAGCCTGCGACATTTCGCCGCAGATTATCAGCAGCATGGTTATGTGGTGGTCGCCATCCGGCTGCCGGGTCACGGCACCGTCCCGGCGGCGCTGACCCAAACCGAATGGGAAGACTGGCTGGCGGCGACCAGGCTGGCGGTGCGGGAAGCCCATCGGCGCATTCCGGCGGGCACGCCGCTGCAAATAATGGGCTTTTCCAACGGCGGCGCGCTGGCGATGAAATATACGCTGGACGCGCTGGAGGATCCCTCGCTGCCCGTGCCGAACCGGCTAATTTTGATTTCGCCGATGATTGGCGTCAGCAGCTATGCGCGCTACGCGGGCCTGGCCGGATTGCCTTCTCTGCTGCCCGCGTTTGCCCGTTCGGCCTGGCTGAGCATCCTGCCGGAGTTCAATCCCTTTAAATACAACTCCTTTCCGGTGAAAGCGGCGCGGCAGTCGTGGCTGCTGACCAGCGCGCTGCAAAGTCAGCTGCACCGCGATCGCGCCAGCCGTTTGCTGGACAAGCTGCCGCCGGTGCTGACCTTCCAGTCGGTGGCCGATGCGACGGTCAGCACGCCCGCCGTGGTGCGCGGCCTCTATAATCTGTTGCCCGCTAACGGCAGCGAGCTGGTGCTTTTCGACGTTAATCGTTCGGTGGCGCTTTCTCCGCTGATGCGTCCCACGGCGCTGCACGCGGCGGATAATCTGCTGCCGGCGACGCCGCGCAATTACGCCGTTACGCTGGTGACCAACGCGGCGCCGACCAGCAACGATGCCGTTGCCCGCACCACGCCCGCGGGCAGCAAGGTGACCACCAGCGTGCCGCTGGGCGTCCGCTATCCGGCGGACGTCTATTCCCTCTCGCACGTGGCGCTGCCCTTTCCGTTCAGCGATTCGCTGTATGGCCGTCAGCCCGACCGGCCGAACGAGTTTGGCGTCAGCTTTGGCGTCCTGACGCCGCGCGGCGAGCGCAGCGTGCTGATGGTCAGCCTGGATATGCTGATGCGCCAGGCCTCCAATCCGTTCTGGTTCTGGATGCAGCAGCGCGTTAATCAGACGCTGTGAGGCCTGCCGTCGCCAGGAGGTCTGCCGTCGCTGAGCAGCAGCGCCAGCCGTTCGCCGCCCGGCGTCTGCTCCAGCGCTATCTTCACCACGATGGTCAGCGGCACGGAGAGCAGCATCCCGACCAGCCCCAGCAGCCAGCCCCAAAAAATCAGCGACAGAAAAACCACCAGCGTGGACAGGCCCAGCCCGCGCCCCATCCAGCGCGGCTCCAGCATATTGCCAATCACCAGATTAATCAGCAGATAGCCGACGGCCACCACCACACTTTCCCAACTACCGTTAAAGATTAAGGCCTGGATCACGGGTGGAACGGCGGCGATAACCGAGCCGATATTGGGGATGTAGTTCAGCGCAAATGCCAGCACGCTCCACAGCAGCGCAAAGCGCACGCCCATCAGCCACAGCAGCAGCCAGACCACCACGCCGGTCAGCAGGCTGATAGCGGTTTTCAGGATCAGGTAGCGGCTTACGCTGTCGAGCGCCTGCTGGATAGCCGCCATGCCATCGCCGGGTCGGCTGAGGATCCGCCGTAGCTTTCCCGGCAGCAGCGGCGCTTCGAACAGCATAAACACCACCGTCATCAGCAGCAGAAAGATGCCGCTGATGGCGCCGGAAAGCTGCGATACCAGGCGACTGACCAGGTTGATGGCCGCGTTAGGATCGGCCAGCGCCATCGCTTCGCCAAAAGAGAACGGCACGCCAAAACGCGCCATCAGCTGCCGCGTCTCTTCCAGCCAGGCAAGCATCACCAGCCGGTATTGCGGCAGCGTGCGGGCAAAGTCGTTGAGCATTGCCGCCAGCGTGGTCAGCAGCAGAACGCTTGCCAGCACGATAATGCCGATAATCAGCGCAACGGCCAGCAGCCTCGGCAGGCCAATCCGCTGCAACAACATCACCAGCGGATTGAGGATGACCGCCACGAACAGCGCCAGAATAAAGGGCACCACGATATCGGCCCCCGCCCGGATGCCCGCAAAAATAATGACCAACATGCCCAGCATCACAACGGCTTTCAATGCCCTGTCATGGTGGGCCATTAACGCGTTCCCCGGGGCCGTTTGCGCCACTCCCGCAGGCGCTGAATATGCAGCCAGAGCGCGGGAATAAATAAAATGCCAAACAGCGTGGCCGCCAGCATGCCGCTAAAGACCGTGATGCCGATAATCCGGCGGCTGGCCGCGCCGGCGCCGCTGGCCATCACCAGCGGCAGCACGCCGACGATAAAGGAAATGGCGGTCATCATTACCGCACGAAAACGCTGGCTGGCGGCCTGCTTCGCGGCCTGGCCGATCGGCACGCCGCTGGCGCGGCGATCGCGGGCAAACTCGACCAGTAGAATGGCGTTTTTGGCGGCCAGGCCCATCAGCAACACCAGCCCAATCTGCGCATAGACATCGTTGGTAAAGCCCATCAGATGCAGGCCGGCTACGGCGCCTGCGGCGGCGAAAACCACCGACAGCATTACCGCCAGCGGCACGCTCCAGCTTTCATACTGCGCCACCATAAACAGCCAGGCGAACAGCACCGCCGCCAGATAGATCAGCACGGCCTGATTGCCGGTTTGCTGCTCCTGATACGACATGCCGCTCCAGCTGTAGTCGTAGCCTTCCGGCAGATGCTGCGCCAGCACCTCGGTCATCGCCTGCATCGCCTGCCCTGAGCTGACGCCCTGCGCGCCGCCGCCGCCGATCGCCAGCGCCGGAAACTGGTTGTACTGCATAATGTAAGGTGCGCCGAGCGACGGCTTCAGCGTAACCAGCTGATTCAGCCTGACCTGCGCGCCCGTGTCGCTACGCACGGTCAGCGCCAGCAGCTGCTCGCTGTGCTGACGAAAGCGCATCTCATTTTGCACCTGTACCCGAAACTGGCGGCCGTTCCGGGTAAAGTCGCCTGCCTCGCTGCCGCCGAACGCGGTTTGCAATACGGCAACAATTCGACTGACCGGCACCTGCATCAGCGCGGCCCGCTCGCGGTCAATGGTCAGGCTCATTTCCGGCACCGTCGCGCTGAACGTGGTAAATACCCGGCTAAGCTGAGGATGCTGGTTCGCCGCCGTAATCACGGCGTGGGCAGCCTGCGCCAGCGCCTGCGGCGACTGTCCTTCCAGCGCCTGAATACGCAGATCGAAACCGGCAGCGTTGCCCAGACCGCTGACCGGCGGCGGCACGAAAGCCATAATGGTGGCGGCAGGAATGGCGGCCAGCTGCTGCTGAAGCGGCGGCAAAAGCTGCGCGATGGGTGGACGCTCGTGCCACGCTTTCAGCAGCACGATGCCGAAGCCGCTGTCGGGCGAATTACCGCCGCCCAGCAGGCTGAAACCGGTGATTTTGATTACGTCCGCCACCGCCGGATTTTTTTTCACGACCTGGTACATCTGCTCCATCACCTGCTGCGTTCTGGGCAGCGCCGCGCCTTCCGGCAGCTGAACGTTGATAAACAGGTAGCCTTCATCTTCCTGCGGCAGAAAGCCATCGGGCAGCTGCTGATAGCTCATCCAGGTCACGACGCCTGCCGCCAGGATCACCGCAGCCGTGGTGATGGCGTAGCGATTAATTTTTTGCGTCAGCGCGACATAGCCGTCACGCGTCCGGTTGATAAAACGGTTGAAGCTCGCCAGCGGCCCTGTCGTCGGCACGACGCGCCGCCGCAGCAGACAGGCGCAAAGCGCGGGCGTCAGCGTCAGCGCGCAAACGCTGGACAGCACCATCGACGCTGACAGCGTGACGGCGAACTGCCGATAAAGTTCGCCCACGATGCCGGGCAGCACGGCAGTCGGCACAAACACCGCCAGCAACACCAGCGTGGTGGCGATAACCGGCCCGGCAATCTGCGCAAGCGCCTTGCGCGTCGCCTCGGCTGGCGACAGCAGCGGCTCCTCCTCCATCAGGCGCTCGACGTTTTCCACCACGACGATGGCGTCGTCCACCACGATGGTCAGCGCCAGGATAATGGCGAACAGGCTCAGCGTGTTGGCCGAGTAGCCTGCCGCCAGCAGCACGGCAAAGGTGCCCAGCAGCGAAACGGGAATGGTCAACGCCACGATAAATGTCGCGCGCAGGCTTTGTAAAAACAGCCAGACCACCACCAGCACCACCACCAGCGTGACAAGCAGCGAAAGCGCGATCTCATGCAGCGTGGCGGTCACGGGCGTAGTGGCGTCAAACTTGATCTGATACGCCATATCCTGTGGGAAAACCCGCGCCTGCTCCGCCATTTCGGCCCGCACCGCTTTCGCCACGCTAAGCGCATTGGCGGCCGGAGCGGGATAGACCATCAGAAAAACGCCCGGCGTATTGTTCAGCGCGGCGTTAATCTGATAATTCTGCGCGCCCAGCTCGGTGCTGGCGATATCGCCAATACGCACCATGCCGCCGCGTGCGTTGCTGCGCAGCACAATCTGCGCAAAGGCTTCCGGCGTCAGCAGCCTGCCCTGGCCGCTGACGGTCAGTACGGTTTGCTGGGTCGCAGGCGTTGGCGCGGCGCCAATTTGCCCGGCGGCGGCCTGCACGTTTTGCTGCCTTAGTGCCTGCATCACGTCATCGGTCGTGATGTTTAGCGCCTCCATGCGGTGCGGATCGAGCCAGATACGCATACTGTAATCGCGCGCGCCAAAGACCTGCACGTCGCCTACGCCATGGATACGCGCCAGCGCGTCGCGCAGACGCACCGAGGCGTAGTTGCTGAGAGAGAGCGCATCAAGCCTGTTGCCCGGCGACAGCACGCTGATGCTCATCAGAATATTGCTGGCCCGTTTCCGCACGGCGATGCCGTTTTGATTGACCTCAGCAGGCAGGCGGGCGCTGATTTGCGACAGCCGATTCTGCACTTCCACCGCCGCCATATCGGGGTCGGTGCCGCTGGCGAAGGTAATGCTCAGCTGATAGCTGCCGTTATTGCTGCTGGTGGACTCCATGTAAAGCATATTGCTGACGCCGTTGAGCTGCGCCTCGACCGGCCCGCCCACCGCTTCGGCCACGTCGCGGGCGCTGGCGCCGGGATAGATCGCCGACACGCTAATCACAGGCGGCGTGATCTGCGGAAACTGTTCAACCGGGATCGCTTGCAATGCCATCGCGCCGGTCAGCGTGATAATCAGCGCAATCACCATGGCGAATTTAGGCCGCCTGATAAAAAAGTTCAGCATAGGCTTCCTTATAACGCTTCGCTGGCGGCGACCTGCATACCCGGCCTGACGCGCTGCGTGCCCGCAACGATAACCCGATCGCCTGCGGCAAGGCCGGCGGTGATGATATAGCGCTGTCCAATCTGCGCGCCGACTTCAACAGGGACTTGCTCTACGTGCTGCTGCCGATCCACCCGAAACACGAAGTAGCCGCCGCTGTCCTGCTGTAGCGCCGGCGCGGGCAGCAACAGCCGTTCCTGCGCCGGCGGCTGAAGCTGCACCTCCACCATGCCGCCCGGCAGCAGCAGGTGCTGCGGATTGGCGAAGGCCAGGCTTACGGCCACGGTGCCGGTTTGGTTATCAATATGATTATCCAGCGCAAAGAAACGGCCGCTGTAAGGGTAAGCAGCGCCATTGGCCAGCTGAATGCGGGCCGTTATCGCCTCGTTCGCCTGCTGCATATCGCCCTTCAGCGTTTTCTGCCAGTCGGCCAGATAGTCGCGCTCGTTGATGGCTATCACCACGTGCACGGGATCGAGCTGCTTCAGCCTGACCAGCGCGCCGCGGGCAGGATTAACCAATGCGCCTTCGTGAATAGCGCTGTGGCCTGCGCGTCCGCTAATCGGCGCGGCGATGCGGGTGAAAGCCACGTTCAGCCGCTGGGTCTGTAAGAGCGCTTCGGCCTCTTTCAGCGCGGCGCGCGCCATATCGCGCTCGGCCAGGGCATTATCCAGCTCGGACTGGCTGACCGCCGTCCCCACGCCCAGCCGCTGCAGACGCGCAAGGTGCAGCTGTGCTTGCCGGGCCTGCGCCGCCGCCTGATTGACCTGTGCCTGGCTGCGCGCCAGCGCGGCGTGATGCTCTGCCGGATCGAGATCAAACAGCGGCTGCCCTTCGCGGATATTTTCACCGTTTTTGAAATAGCGTTTGACGATAACGCCTTCGGTTCTCGCCATCACGTCAACCTGCCGGAGCGCCTCAACGCGCCCCAGGTAGCGGCGAGGATGGGCAATTTTTTCGCGGGTAAGCGTGGTCACAGTCACGGCAGGCGGCGGCGCAGCGGTAACCGTAAAGGTAAACAGCAGCAGCGGTAAAAGGCGCGTCAGCGCGCGGGTGGGAGTCAGTCGCATCCGGGCAGAACCTTCCAGAAATTCAGAGGAAAAAAGTGTCAGGGGAGTTTATTAACCAGGCAAACTGACGAGCTGTTTTCGATCAGGAAAAAGCCGAATGACGGCAGAAAAGCGGGGTTGATTTAAGGTTGATTTAACCGGCGCCGACATGCTTTGTAACCGCCCGACGGCGCGTACCCTGAATGCCGCCCTCAGCCGAAAATGCCGCCGGGTGCGCAAAAAGCAGGCTGGCGCAGGCATTTTTACCTGAAGAGATACTTTTTATCGCATCTTTGCTGGTGGATCTTGCCATGAAAAGGGCGTTTCGCCCGGCTATCAGCCAGCGCCGGCGCTATCTTACGCACGATCCTCTTTTCCGCACCTGCACCCCGGCTGGCCACCATTGAACGAACGGGATCCAGTGCGTAAGATTCCTTTTCACGTATTAAAAATAAGAAACAATTATGCAAGCCTCCATCGCACCATCGCTCGACGCCGAACAGGACACCCAGCCCGTCAATTCACGCGGCAAAGTGGTGATCGCTTCGCTGGTCGGCACCGCTATCGAATTTTTCGATTTCTATATTTACGCCACTGCGGCGGTAATCGTTTTCCCGCATATTTTCTTCCCGCAGGGCGATGCCACCGTCGCAACGCTACAGTCGCTGGCAACGTTCGCCATCGCCTTTATTGCGCGCCCCATCGGCTCCGCGCTTTTTGGTCACTTCGGCGACCGCGCGGGCCGTAAAGTCACGCTGGTCGCGTCGCTGCTGACGATGGGCATTTCCACCGTAGTTATCGGCCTGCTGCCGGGCTACGAAACTATCGGCGTCTTTGCGCCGCTGCTGCTGGCGCTGGCGCGTTTTGGACAGGGCCTGGGGCTGGGCGGCGAATGGGGCGGCGCGGCGCTGCTGGCGACCGAAAACGCCCCGGCGAAAAAACGCGCGCTGTACGGCTCCTTTCCGCAGCTTGGCGCGCCCATCGGTTTCTTTTTCGCTAACGGCACTTTCCTGCTGCTCTCGTGGCTGTTAACCGATGAGCAGTTTATGCAGTGGGGCTGGCGCGTGCCTTTTATTCTCTCTGCGGTGCTGGTGCTGATCGGGCTGTACGTGCGCGTTTCGCTCAATGAGTCGCCGGTTTTCGCTAAAGTTAAAAAAGAGAAAAAGCAGGTCAAAATCCCTATCGGCACGCTGCTGTCGAAGCATATGAAGGCGACCATTCTGGGCACCTTTATCATGCTGGCGACCTATACGCTGTTCTATATCATGACCGTCTATTCCATGACCTATGGCACCACGCCTGCGCCAAACGGCTTAGGCTTCCCGCGTAATACCATGCTGTGGATGCTGATGCTGGCGGTGATCGGCTTTGGCGTAATGGTGCCGATTGCGGGCCTGCTGGCCGACCGTTTTGGTCGCCGCAAGACGATGATTGTGATTACGCTGATGATTATCGCCTTTGCGCTGATTTTCCCTTCGATGCTGGGTTCCGGCAGCCAGTGGATGGTGATGGCTTTTCTGCTGTGCGGCTTAAGCGTGATGGGGCTGACCTTCGGCCCGATGGGCGCGCTGCTGCCGGAGCTGTTTCCGACCGAGGTGCGTTACACGGGCGCGTCGTTCTCTTATAACCTGTCGTCGATTCTGGGCGCTTCGGTCGCGCCTTATATCGCGACCTGGCTGGCACACAACTATGGCCTGTTCTACGTGGGGCTCTATCTGGCGGCGATGGCCTGTCTGACGCTGTTCGCGCTGCTCGCCAGCCGGGAAACCCGCCACGAGTCGCTGTTCGACTAATCCGGCTCGTGATGCTGAACCGGCCCTCGGCAGTTTGGCAAAAAAAAGCCCGGCACAATCGCCGGGCTTTTTTTATTTCTTTTTCATCTGCTGCAGGACGTTAACGCACTGGTTCTGCTCGTTATCGCTGGGCGAAATCAGCGCCAGCAGCGCGGCGGCAGGCGCTACTACCGCCCCCAAAGCTACGGCCGCAGCGCCACGGGCAATCAGCGGCCCGGCTTTTACGCCCGCGTCGGGATTTTTAAAGGTGCCCTTGACGTAAAGCGGCGAACGCAGCGTGACGATACGCATTCCTTTACTCTCTGGATTAATCGAGAGATCCAGCCGTTCGTTAGCAAAGTTCGTGGTGCCGGTGATGTTGATCACCGCGTTCTCCGTATCGAAGACAAAGAGTTTGGTCGAGGCCACCCCGTTCGCCACGTTCAGATCGGCCGCCGCGCAATTGATACGCACTTCGTCATCGCCGAACAGCTTGCCAACCACATAGTTACCTACGTTAAGACCGACGATTTCCATCAGGCCACGGCTGATCACGCCGTCATTCATCAACAGTTTTACGCTGCCGTCGCTGGTCGCCAGAATATCGGCAACGGAGTTGCCCGTACCGCTCAGCGTGGCGTCACCGTTGATCTGTCCCATGCTGCTTTGCATCGACTCTACGCTGGAAAACAGCTGCTTCAGCTTCAGATTACGCGCGTGAAGATCGGCGCGCGCCCGCATCGGCGAACGGTCGCCTTCCATGCGGATGGTTGAATTAAGGCTGCCGCCCGCCACGCCGAAACGCAGCGGATCCAGCAGCAGATTGCCGTTTTTCAGCACCAGATGCGTATAGAGATCGCTGATGGGCAGGGAATCGCTGTGTTCGATACGCGTGCCGCTAAACTTCACGTCGGCGTCCATTACGTCCCAGTTTTTGGTATCGAATCTGTCGTGCGGCAGCACCCGATCCGCAGGCTGATTAGGTGCCTCGCCTCTTTTCGCCTTCGCCTGCTCGGTTTTATCACTGCCCTTACCGGATTTAACGCCGATCAGCGGCCCCAGATCGGCCATGCGCAGCTGGCGTGATTCCAGCGAGCCTTCCAGTTTAGGGCGCGGCTTCACCTGGCTGTAGGTCAGCGAGCCGTGAATATCGCTGTCGCCGATATGGCCGTTAAAATCGTTGTAATGAAAGACCGGGCCGCCTTTCTGTTGAAAACGGGCAATCAGATGGCCGTCGGTTTCATAAGGAGGCGTATCCGGCAGCAGCACGCCGGTCAGGCCATACAGGTTCGCCAGCGTATCGCCGGAGAAGCGCAGGCGGATATTCAGCCCGCCCAGGTTCATTGGATCCTGCAGGCTGCCCGCCACCTGCACGCGCGTGGTGCCGTTACGCACATCGGCCTGAATGGGGAACGGATTGGTTTTGCTGCGCAGCGAGAGCATGCCGCCGAGTTTACCATCGCCGGTCAGCTTCTCATCGTTATAGGTCCCGGCCGCTTTCCAGCCGAAAACAAAGTCTGATGCGCCCTTCTGACCCGCTTCATCCTTGCCGCCTGCAATCTGCGCGTAGGGAACGGGCTTGCCCAACGGATTGACCGTCACCTGCACGTCCGCCTTGTTGATGGCGTCACGGTAAGCGATTTTTGCCTGATCGAACAGGATGTTGTCCATGCGGAAAGTCCACGCGGAAGGCTGCGCATCGGACGAGGCGCTGTCGCTGGCGGCCAGGTCAAACGTCCAGTTATTTTTGCCCTTCGCCGTCTGGATCAGACGCGTATCGGGCTGCTCCAGCTTGATCCACGGGATAAAGATTTCTTTATGCAGCAGCGCCAGCGGAGAGAGCGTTGCGTCCACGCGCTGCAAATGCACCATCGTAATATCGTCAATAGCAGGCGGGTTGCCCAGCAGGATATCCTGCGCGTGCACGTGCGGCCACGGCACCCAGCTGCGCCAGCCCGGCTCGTCGCGATTACGCTCCCAGGCGACGCCCAGATCGCCGCGGATGGCGAAAGGACGATTCAGCTCTGTGGAGACTTTCTGGTTGATAGTTGGCTTCAGGCGGTTCCAGTTAAATGTCGCGATAACTACCACTACCACCACAACCAGCAACAAAAAAATCCCGACAATCCAGCTAATTACTTTTCCTGTGCGCGACACTGTTTATCTCCTTGTTCGCTTCGTCTCCTGTAAAGATAGACGAGCAGGGAGAAAACGGCATTACGCCAGCTTTAGCGGCAGCGTTTCCAGCCGATCAAACGGCATAGGATGCGCGAAATAATAGCCCTGCGCCGCGCAGGCGAACGAGTTCTTTACCTGATGCCACTCCTCCAGCGTCTCGACGCCTTCTACAATCACGCCTTTGCAGTAGCGGTTGATCAGCGCCAGCAGCATATTGAACAGGCTGCGGCCCTCTTCCGATTTTCTCAGCAGGATAAACAGCTCACGTGCCAGCTTGATATAGTCATATTTCAGCTCCGATAGCGCAGAAAAATTCGCCATGCCCGAACCGAAATCGTCCAGCCACAGCGGCCCCAGCTCCGGGATCTGCGCGACCAGCGCTTCCTGCGGCAGCACCTGATGTTCCACCAGTTCAAAACGCACCCACGGACAGCGCGCGATAAGCTGGCGAACCAGCGGATTGTGCTGGACGGCCTGTAGCGTCGGGCCATCAATATTGACCGAGGCCACCATGCCGCCTTCGATAAATTTTGTTTTCCACTTCTCCAGCAGTTCCAGCTGCTCGCGAACAATCAGCATCCGCTCCGTAGCGTCAAGCGCGGCAAAATAGGACTCCGGCGATACTCTCTGGCCCGGCGCGGAAGGATGAAACACCGCAGTGAGCAGCTCAATTGCCATCAGGCTGCCGGTTACCCGGTAGATCGGCTGAAACGTGTAGGTGCGCTGGCATTCTCGCCAGTAAAGACGCTCCTGCTGCTGCTGTTTCACGACAGTTGAGGGAGGAAGCCGGTGTCTGATGTTCTTCAGCACCATATTAAGATCCTTGTTATTTTTGAGGCCGTAATGGGTGGGGCTTCTGCAATCAGTATCGGCATTCGCCTGGATAACTTTATCGCGTTCTTTGCGGCTAAAGCGGCTCGTGAGGCCTGCGCTAAAAAAATAAAACAGCGTTTTAAAATATTGACTGCGGCGGTCAGCACGGCGAAACTGGGGCAAAAAAACGTAGCGAGCGGAATATCATGACCAGGAAAAATATCGCCGTTATCGGCGAATGTATGATTGAGCTGTCCCAAAAAGAACAGGGCCTGAGCCGCGGTTTTGGCGGCGATACGCTGAATACGGCGGTCTATCTTGCCCGCCAGACCAGCCAGCTGGCCGTCCATTACGTCACCGCGCTGGGCACGGATACGTTCAGTAGCGATATGCTGGCGGCCTGGCAACAGGAAAAAGTGCAGACCGGGCTTGTCCAGCGCATGGAGAACAAACTGCCCGGCCTTTACGTGATAGAAACCGACGCCCACGGCGAGCGGACTTTCTATTACTGGCGCAATGATGCGGCCGCGCGCTTCTGGCTGGAAGGCCCGCGCGCCGAGGAAATTTGCCAGCAGCTGGCGCAGTTCGACTATCTCTATCTGAGCGGCATCAGCCTGGCCATCCTGACGCCAGCGGGTCGCGAAAAGCTGATAACGCTGCTGGCGCGCTGCCGCAGCAACGGCGGCAAGGTTATTTTCGACAACAATTATCGTCCCCGGCTGTGGGCTTCCGTTGCAGAGGCGCAGGCCGCTTACCGGTCAATGCTGGCCGTGACCGACATCGCCTTCCTGACGCTGGACGACGAGCATTTGCTGTGGGGCGAAACCGGCGTGGAAGGCGTCATTGCCAGAACGCATGAAGCCGGGGTGTCAGAGGTCGTTATCAAGCGCGGGGCAGAAGCCTGTCTGGTTTCCGTAGCCGGCGAACCGATTGTGGAAGTGCCTGCGCAGGCGCTTCCCGCCAGCCGTATTGTGGACACCACCGCAGCCGGTGACTCGTTTAGCGCCGGCTATCTGGCGGTACGCCTGAACGGCGGCGACGCGGCAGAGGCAGCAAGAAGAGGCCATTTGACGGCCAGCACGGTGATCCAGCATCGCGGCGCGATTATCCCGCTCTCCGCCATGCCTGATGTACTTGCCTGACGCCTGTTCCCCCGCGCCGCAAAACGCGGCGCGGGGGAACAGGCAGGATGCAGGAACGATATCGCGTTTGAATGCCTTAAGTATAAAGGGCCGCTGCCACGCGGCAGATATCACATTGAACGTCCTGAAGCCGTACATCGTTCTGCAGGAAAATATGTTTTACGCCTCCCCCCCTTGCCGGGGAACAGCATGTGTAACAGGGATGGGTTTCTTATTCAGGATGATAATGGCAAAGGAACTGCATCAACAGGCTGTATTGTCTCACTTATAATCGGCAAAAAATTGCGGACAGCAGGGATCAGGAGCTAATCGTACAATGAGAAATAGTCTCTAACAGCGTTATTTATCTTTACACATGGGTTTGCGGGCGCCAGCCTGCCTTGATATAAACAGGAGCAATGGGATCAGTATGACCGATGCCCTGATTGAAGATTCAGGTATCAAGGAGAGCGATATTCTTTTGCAGCAAACTAAACTGACCCTCGTCAGTGCGAATAAAGTGACGCCTGAGCTGGCAGAGCTTCTGGCCAGGAAAAGCTATAATTCAGAAAGCGAGCACTTTACCCCGATTGAAAAATACAAGGAAATTTTTCTGCAGAGCAATGCTCAGAATATTATTGTCCAGTATGATTATATTAATCATAACAATAAACACAACATCACTTTAGCGTCACTTCTGATCGATAACGACGAATGCTCCGTGAAGTTTAACGGCTATATTATAGTAAAACGTGAGCTTTAACCGATCACAGCCAGCATCCGCCGGGGAAAAAGCTACACCCTATTATTTCAATTTCGCTCGCTAAACTTTAGCGTTATATTCACGCCTGCATAAGAACGAAATTAACCTCTGGGAATCGGGTGCTGTAGCTCCCTTTAACGCGCTGAGGCAACAGGCAGCAAAGAAGCAAACGGGTAACAGGCAACAGCAACAGCAACAGCAACAGCAACAGCAACAGCAACAGCAACAGGTAACAGGTAACAGGCAGCAAGCACCAAACTAACAAATTACACAGCAGCTGTTTGCGCCTAACGGGCAAATTTAATGATATTTACCCTAAATTTTCCATCTTACCTAAGCCAAATAAAAAGTGGATTATTCAGAAAGCGATGCCAGGTAGCTTTTAAAAACTTAACGGTAATTATTTCCTCTCAATAAAAAACAAACTTCCAGCATTTAATACTACTTATTTCTGCTGTCTTATCGCGACCAGAATACCTGCTAAACTTCCTGGATAAATTCTGAAATAGATGAAATTAAGCGCTGAATAGTGGACGGCTTAGCCCAAAATCGGTGATGCTGAATTTATTACCATAAGGTATTTGAATTTTTAGCTTCGCCTGTATGACCAATAAGGCGGAGCGGGAGCGTTTATGAAAGCCGACATTATCACTATCTGGCCCCACGGCGATGCGCCAGGCGCCAGCGATTCACGCGTTAGCCCACAGATTGTGGATATGGCTAAAGAATATGAGCCTTTCGATCGTGCTGCTTCGGGCGTGCGTTGCCCGGAGCTGGCGTTCTGGTATCCCGAAACCTCCAACGGCGTAACGCTGCTGGTTGCGCCAGGCGGTGGTTTCGAGCGCATTATGATCGACAGAGAGGGCAGCGCGCTGGCGATGTTCTTTACCTCTATGGGCTATACGCTGGCGGTGATGACCTACCGTTTTCCGCAGGACGGCCACCATGAAGCGGCCGAAGCGCCGTTAGCAGACGCCCAGCGCGCCGTGCGCGTCTTGCGCCATCGCGCAGCGCGCGGCCTGAACGGCAAACGGATAGTGATGATGGGTTTTTCAGCCGGAGGCTATGTCGCGGCCAGCGTCGGCACGCGCTTTGACGAAAAGCTTTATCCTGTGCAGGATATCGCCGATTCACTGGCCGCCAGGCCCGATGCGCTGGTGCTGCTCTATCCGGTGATCAGTATGCGTGAAGGACTGGCGCACGCCGGTTCACGGCAGCAATTGCTGGGCGACTGCCCGACCCAGCGCGAAATCGAAGCCTACTCTCTGGAAACCCGCGTAACGGCGCAAACGCCGCAAACGCTGCTGATCCATGCCGTTAATGACGAATCGGTGCCGATTAATAACAGTATGGTGATGTTCAGCGCGCTGCGTGAGCACGGCGTGCCCAGCGAACTGCATTTCTATGAGAAAGGCGGTCACGGCTTCGGCATCCGCAACGTGGCGGATCTGCCGCTTGCCAGCTGGCCGATGCTGGTGAATGAGTGGCTGCGCGCGCGCAAGTGGTAGCGCGCGACCGCGGATAAGAGCGAATCTGGTCTACGCTACGCAGCCTTAATTAAGCGACTGCGCCGGGATTGCCAATCAGGCTTATGCAGCCTGACTGAAAGCGCCTGCGACGAGTGCTAATCTGGCCGCAGCCTGGATGAAAGCGCCTGCGACGAGTTCTAATCTGGCCGCAGCCTGACTGAAATCGCCTGCGGCCGATTGAGCTGAGCCGCAGGACGAAAAAAGAACGGCGCCCCGGGTCGATTAATTCTGCGTGGCGGGGATATCCGACACTTCAGGCCGGGTCTCGTCCACCGCTGACGGAGCGGCTTCAGCGGCAGGCGCAGGCTGCATAATTTTCTGCCAGCCGTCGTAAAGCGCCTGCACGTTGGTTTCCGCCTCGCCCTGCGGCTGCATCAGCAGCATGGTCAGCGGCTGCGAAAGCTGTTGGCGCAGCTCCTGGTTCATCATCTGCAGCGTCAGCTCTGACAGGAACTTCTGCCGCAGCTTCTGGTACTGCTCAGGGGCGATATCCACCACCGCATTCTGCTGCGAGCGCAGGCGCTGGCTCATCAGCACGTCCGTATTGGTGCGCGCGTAGGTCGCAAACAGCTTGTTCAGCTCGACGGTTTTCTGCGCCATCAGCGCGTCGAACTCTTCCTGCGGCAGACCGTTATCGCGAATATTCGCCATCTCATGCGCGATCAGGTTCAGATTAGGGGCCAGCGTGTTGTTGTCCGCGTCCAGATTAATCCCGCACTGAGCGCGCTGATAAAGTACCCGACAGTCAAAGCCGACCTGCACTTTCTGCGCTTTATTGTCGCTCAGTACGCGCTGTACGTGCCAGAAAAGCGCCTCGCGCGCCAGATCGCTCTGCCAGTAACGCTGTAGATTTTGCGAATCGCGGATCGGCTGCCACGGGTTATCCCACACCAGCGACAGGCGATCCTGGTTCAGTTTAGCGTTGACCAGATTGACAGGCTCCTGCGGCAGGGAAGAGAGCGTCGGCACCGGCGCGGGCGTCTCACGTTTGCCCTGTAGCGGCGCAAAAGTGCGGTTAATCTGTTCCACCAGGCCACGGCTTTCCACGTTGCCGACCACGAACAGCGTCATGGCGTCCGGCGTATACCATTGTTTGTAGAAAGCGTTCAGCTTTGCCATATCCACCGGCGTGCTGACCGGCGAAGCGGGATCGTGGCCTAACAGCGCGGAGCCTTTCAGCCGGTAGCGCCACCAGGGATCCTGCGGGTCGGCAGGCCAGGTAGCGATAGGATCGTCGGCGTTCAGCGCGGTATTAACGGTCTGCTCGTTGACCGTCATATCGCTGACCGTAGCCGCCAGCCAGTTCATCGCTTCTTTCAGCACTTCAGGGCGGTTGTTAGGCAGGCTAAGCGAATAAAGCGTGAAGTCATACGAGGTCACTGCGGGCGGCTGAGGGCGATCCGGATTCATGCTTTGCTGCCACAGCGAGCGCTGCTGCGCGGTGTCCAGCCTGGCGTTATGCACCAGCGCCAGGCGCGGCAGCAGATGGCTGTAGCCTGCCTGCTGGGTGCTTTCCACCAGCGACCCGGCATCAACCATCAGGCGGACTTCCACGCGGTCGCTGGGACGCTGCGGCGTGGTCAGCACCTGCCAACGAAAACCGTTCTCCAGTTTTCCCTGCTGCCAGGCGGGATCGGGTTGAAGAGTTTCAGCCTGCACCGAACTGCTGGCGAAGGCCAGCGCTATCCCACCCACTAAAAGACGAATTGTGGTGCCCTGCATGTGAACCCCTACTCAATCACAAACCAATAAAATCGCTGGTGGCCTACGGCTATCGGTGGAAAGGATAACTCAGGGAAGCCGACGAATAGCTTCTTAGACCACGCGACGGCGGGGATGTCCCACCGCAAAGTGAAAAATAGTCAAACAATGGGGGTTATTATGCAAATGCCCGACGTGAGGGCAAGTCACGTCGGGCATTTCGGCGGGATATTTATGTTATTAACTGCTTACAGGCGGGTTTCCGACAGTTTTTTCGACTTTTTCGGTGCGTTAAGCGTCGCTTTCAGCTGTTTTTCATCCAGCTGGTCAACCCACTTCGCGACCACCACCGTTGCCACGCCGTTGCCGATAAGGTTGGTCAGCGCGCGCGCTTCAGACATAAAGCGGTCGATGCCCAGAATCAGCGCCAGGCCCGCGACCGGCAGATGACCGACGGCGGAAAGCGTGGCGGCCAGCACGATAAAGCCGCTGCCCGTCACGCCAGCCGCGCCTTTTGAAGAGAGCAGCAGCACCACCAGCAGCGTGATTTGGTGGACAATATCCATATGCGCGTTGGTCGCCTGAGCGATAAACACGGCGGCCATCGTCAGGTAAATTGAGGTGCCGTCCAGGTTAAAGGAGTAGCCCGTTGGGATCACCAGGCCCACCACCGATTTTTTACAGCCCAGCTTTTCCATCTTATCCAGCATCCGCGGCAGCGCAGATTCGGAAGAGGAGGTGCCCAGCACGATCAGCAGTTCTTCTTTGATATAGGCGATAAACTTAAAGATGTTGAAGCCGGTCACCCGCGCGATCAGGCCCAGCACGATCACCACAAACAGCACGCAGGTAATATAGAAACAGATAATCAGCTGGCCGAGCTGCACCAGCGATCCCACGCCATATTTACCGATAGTAAAGGCCATTGCCCCGAAGGCACCGATCGGCGCAAGGCGCATAATCATATTGATAATGCCGAAAATGACCTTCGAGAAGCTGTCGATAAAGTTAAAGACCAGCGTGCCTTTGTCGCCCATGCGGTGCAGCGCAAAACCAAACAGAATGGCGAACAGCAGCACCTGCAGAATATTGCCGCTGGCGAAAGCGCCGATAACGCTGCCGGGGATAATATCCAGTAAAAAGGCCACGATGCCCTGCTGTTCCGCCTGCTGCGCATAAACGGCGACGGCTTTGGCGTCCAGCGTAGCGGGATCGACGTTCATCCCTGCGCCCGGTTGCAGCACGTTCACCACGATCAGGCCGATAATCAGCGCGATGGTGCTGACCACTTCAAAATAAAGCAGCGCGACCGCACCCGTACGGCCGACGGCTTTCATGCTTTCCATCCCGGCGATCCCTGTCACCACGGTACAGAAAATCACCGGCGCGATAATCATCTTGATCAGCTTAACGAAAGCGTCGCCCAGCGGCTTCATCTGCGCGCCCAGCTCCGGATAAAAATGCCCCAGCAGTACGCCGACGGCGATGGCGGTTAGCACTTGAAAATAAAGGCTTTTAAACAGGGAAGTTTTCATAAAATATCCGTTAACGGCCTGGATGGCGGGTGACGTGGCTATGGTTATTTTGACAACAGGCCAAAAATAACACTGCGTTAACTGGATTGATATAATCTGATAAACATTGCGCGAACGGAGACGTGATTTTAAGAGCTGAATCACTTCAGCAGCGGTGAAATGGGGTTTCAGCCAGGCTGGTTTTCTCAAAAAAAGCACTGTACATGAAATAATAATGTATCCATTCAGTCGTTCCTTAACGCTGCTGCAACGAAGATAGTGAACCCTGCAGATACGCCATTCAGGGCAAGAAATTTTATTAAACACCTTGCTCACCTGTCTTATATAAAAGACAATTAACACACAAGGGAAAGCGTGGAGGATGCCAGGAGATGGCATATAAGATTAGTCGTTATCAGGACAGGAAAGGCAATGTTCCTTTTGCAACATGGATGACGACGCTACGTAAAAAACAGCGGGAAGCGGCCGCCAGGATCGATAATCAGATCGATCGCACCGCTGCCGGGAATTTTGGTGACCATAAATTCGTGCGCGATGGGGTTTGGGAAATGCGCATTAACCACGGGCCGGGTTATCGTGTTTATTACGCTATAGAAGGAAAAACCGTCATTCTTCTTTTTTACGGTGGCGATAAAAACAGCCAACCTGCTGATATCGCTAAAGCCATTTCTTATTTACACGATTACAATGCGAGGAAAGATTGTGACAACCATTCATAAAACAGCTAAAAACTTTCCGCCTACGGTCGATCATGATGCCGCAACGATTGCAGAGCTGAAAGCCGATCCGACTTACGCCGAAACCTACCTACAAATTGCGCTGGAAAATATTTATGAGGATGGCGGTATCGCTGCCTTTTTAACGGCGTTACGCCGCGTGGTAGAAGCTCGCGGAGGGATTAGCGAGATCGCGAAAAGATCAGGGCTTTCTCGCCAGCAGCTTTACAAAACGCTGTCGGCAACCGGAAACCCGACCCTGACCACGCTGACAGCAATCACCCGCGCTGCGGGCGTCAGGCTCAGCTAGTCCCGCAACAGATTGAGCAACCTGCGGCCCTTAAAAATAGAGGCGCTCGAACTCCGCGATCGGTAACGATTTAAACTGACTCAGCCTATGCCGAGATCATTCAGCAGTGAATACCGGCATAAAAGTACGTGAGGGCTTTGTTAAAACCTGAGTGACTATTTTTGCCAGCACCAGGGGTTAAGCAGCATCACGCCCAGCCCGGCAAAGTCTTTAACGTTACGGGTGACGAGCGTCATATTGTGGCAGTAAGCGATAGCGGCAATCATGGCATCATTGGCAGGACGTCGGTCGGGTATATGTAGCCCCGCGCAATAAACGGCGGCTGCCGTGTCAAAAGGCAAAATACGATCTTTAAATTCCGGCATCACCAGGCGTGTAAACCAGCCGCGCAATATCTTTTCCTGGCGAGGATCTTTACGGGCAAGATTAAGAATGCCCTTTTCAATTTCCATCACGGTAATAGCCGAGATAAACATATCTCCTGCATCGACAGTGTCAGTCCAACACGCCACCGCAGGATCTATTTTTGGCGTCCGTGCCTTACGAAGCTCAGAAACCACATTGGTATCAAGCAAATATCTCATGAGAAATCCACGTCCCTGAATACGATATTTTCACGTTCTGGCTCGAAGTCCATCTCCGCCGCCTCTGGCATGGCAAGCGCATCCTGAATATTACGGCTTGAGCCGGTCAATCTTTTATAGTCTTCAAAAGTCAGCAGTACGTGGGCAGGCTTACCGCGATCCGTAATGTAAACCGGCCCGGCTTCTGCGGCCCGTCTGGCGGCCGAAACGGCCTGATTGAACGCCCGGCTGGACATTGTGGTGACAGACATATTGCCTCCCATCGGCGGATGATGTAGAAACGTAACTACATTTTACGCCTGGCGTGCAATATTTCAACCATCGACTTTTGCTTCCGCCAGGCCGGGATCAAAGGCGTGCCGGTTGTTTCTTTCAGTCACAAAAGCCCGCCCTTAAAAATAAAGGCGCTCGAACTCCGCGATGGGTAACGCGCCAGCGTAGAGATAGCCCTGCCCGATATGAATGCCGCGCGCCAGCAGCCAGTCGCGCTGCTCAACGGTTTCCACGCCTTCGGCAATCACTTCCAGCTGCATGATCTCTGCGATAGCCGCCACGATACGCACCATGGCGTTCTCTTCCGGCAGCGGGCTGACGAAGCTGCGATCCATCTTCAGCTTGCTGACCGGCAGCGACTTAAACTGGCTCAGCCAGTTTAAATTGGCGTAGCCCATGCCAAAATCGTCCAGCGCGACAGCGACGCCCGCCTGCTGCAAATCGTTCAGCAGCCGCAGCGCCAACGCTGGTTCACCGACCTGTGCCGTTTCGGTAAGCTCCAGCATCAGGCTGCCTGGCGCAATCTGATACTGTTGGATCAGCGTTTGCAGATGCGCCACCCTGTCCGGTTCGCGCAGCTGCACGGCGGAAATATTCACGCTGAGCGGCAGCGTGATACCGCGTTTTTGCCAGCCAGCCAGCACGCGACAAGCCTCTTCAAATACCCAGCGGCCCAGCGCGTGGATCACGCCGGATTCTTCCGCGCTGACGATCAGGTCTTCCGGCAGGCTCCAGCTGCCGTCCGGCTGACGCATACGCAGCAACACCTCTGCGCCGACCGGCTGGCCGCTGCGCATATCAATCTGCGGCTGCAGGAACAGCGCGAACTGCCCGTCGCTCAGCCCCTGCAAAATATCGTGCTCCTGCGTCAGCCGCTTATGCGCCCGTTCGGTCATGGTGGCATCGAAAAAGAGGATCTGATTTTTCCCTTCAAGGCGCGCCGACATCATGGCCGACGCCGCCCGGCTCAGCAGCTCCGTCGCGCTCAGATGAGCGTCTTCCCGCGTCGCCATACCGATGCTGAGGCTGGGCCGGATCTGCATCTCATGCAGCATAACAGGCTGGGTCAGGCGCAGCAGCAGCAGCCGGGCCATGCGCATGGCGCGGACAGGCGTAGCGCGTTTCATCAGCAGCACAAAATCGCTGTCCGACAGCTGGCCGGTCAGCGTCTGCCCGTCGATGCAGTTGCGAATTTTATCCAGCAGCGTCAGCGTCAGCGCGTCGCGCTGCTCGTCCGCCACCACGCCGTTCGCTTCCTGTAGCGTCTCGATGCGCAGCACCATCAGCGTGAAGCCGTCTTTATCCGCTATTGCGTTGATGTGCTGCTCAAGCAGCGCCAGGAACAGCGTCTGATTGGGCAGATTGGTCAGCGCAACGCGCGTAGTCAAACGACGCATCTCATCGTGCACCGTCTCGATAACTTGCTGATTGTGGTTATAACTGCGGATCAGCATGCCCAGCTCGTCGTCGCGATGGCGGGCGGGCAGCGCCAGCTGATGGCCGATCGCCTCCTGCGGCGGTAGCTCGTGCAGCTCGGCGGCGATCCTGCGCAGCGGCCTGACGATCAGTTTATTAATGCACCAGCTGATAGCGACCGACAGGATCAGCGCCAGCAGCAGGTAGGTCGTCACCATGGTGGAGAGCGCGCTGAGGATAAACTGATAAACGCGCCAGGAGTCCGCCTGCAACACCAGCAGCGCCAGCGGCTTGGGGTTGGAAGGCCCCACCGAATAGAGCGGCACCGTGATTTGCACCGGCAGTTCAAAAATAGTGGCGATAAGCTTCGGCACCGGCTTCGTCGGTTCAAAATCGGTGTGCAGCGTCTGTAGCCCGTTGGGCAACACGACTTCGGCGCGCGCCAGAATACCGGCGGGCTTAAGGGAATTAAGAATACGTTCAGCCTGGCCGATATCCGCCTTCAGCACCGACTGCGACAGCGGCTGGCGCACGGTATGCGCGACGTTTTCCATCTGCTGGGCATAGTCAATCCTGCGCTGCTGCACAAAATGGAAAAGTTGAATGACGATAAAAATCAGGATGGTGACCACCGCGACGCCGGATACCGTCGCCATCTGTTTTATCGTTAACGAACGACTAACGCGCAAGCCTGTTCTCCGCAAAGCTGACTGCCGCCAAAGCGGGCGGCAAAAACAGCCCTGAGTATATCCTATGACAGGCGCTTGTTAAGTTATCCCTTGCAGCCAGGGGTCGATTAGGTGTTTTCCGACAGGAAATCGGCGCTCGGACAACACAGATCGCTATTTAAAGTCCGCATAAGGCGTCAGCGGCTGCGACGGCATATCGAGATCGCCTTCCCAACCCGCCATGGAATAGCGCAGATAAATCATGCCGTGGCTGGGCGTATAGTCCTCCGCCTGCTGAATATCCATTCCCAGGCCCAGCGTCCAGTGCGCGCTTAACCGACGCTCTACCGCCGCCTGCAGCGTATAGCCAAAGCCGCTGCTACTGCTGCTGGTGCCCTGCGGATTATCGCTGGTCAGCGCGCCGAAACTTAACGGATAGCGCGACTGCGCGTGGGTGCGGGAGTGGGACCAGGAAACCGAACCGCCCACGTCGAACGACCAGTTTTCCGTGCGCTGACGGTAATTGAGCGGCACCGACAGCGAGTTATAGGTTTGCGGGCTGTAGTAGCCGCCCTGGCCGAGCGAATAGTCGCTTAAGTCGCGGGTGTAGTGCCATAACATGCCGTTCAGGCCAATAGTTGCCCGTCGGTTGTCTTCGTTGAGCAGCTTATAGTAGTAGCCGACCATCAGCCGTTCACGGGCGTTGTCCTTGACGTTTTCACCGGTGATCTGATGGGCGCTGATATCGGCCCAGACGCCGTGCGCGCCGCCTTTGTCGTAGCTCAGGCCCACCGCGCCGCCGGTGGCGACCACGCCGCCCCAGGTTTTGCCGCTGGCGGTATTGGGATCGCGCGCGCCCGCGTAGGCCAGCAGCGAGCTGGAAATGGGACGGCGGGAGGCGGTGAGCGACACGCCAAGATCGCTCAGGCTGGTGTTCCAGGTGAAGCCGCCAACCCAGTTGGTTACCTCAAAGCCCAGCGGCGTGGTGCCGATATCCGCCGACCATTTGTCGCTGTTGTAGCCGACGCCAACGCTGGTGCCGTTCTGATGCTGGCGGAAATCCCGGTTGCAGGTTGCGTCAGCATTGGCGCAGGTGCCGAAATTTTCATCAATATTGCCGAGGCTGTTGGGCGAGAAGGTGCCCGCTGAAATATCCACGTTATCCAGCCGCAGCCAGCCTTTGCCCTGGCCGAACGGCGTTTCCGCCTGCGCCATAGTAGTGTGCGCGGTGAAATCGGAAACACCGCCGGTGCCTTTATTTCTGGCGTAATCCTCCGCCAGCGTCAGCGTGGTGTCCTGCTGGCGCGCCAGATCGGCCGCTTCGCTGCGGATGCCGCGCTTCAGCCAGTCATCCTGCTCGTTATTGCGCGTCAGCCGCGTATAGTCTTCGGTGCTTTGCGGCGCCGTCGTAGCGATGCCGCTGGCGACCATCGCCTGACGATAATCATACTGCGCGGCGGCAGGATCGTTCTGCGCCGCTTCCAGCCTTGCCGCATCGCGAAACACCAGCGCGCTGCTTTGCGAAGGCATCTCCTGCGCCGCCTTTGGCTTGAGCAGGCCATACAGCGTGGCGGCGCGGGCGGTATCGCCGACGCTTTGCGCCGCGTTCGCCACCCGCCGTCCGGTATTGACGCTGGCTTCCGCTACGGCCGACGGTAAAGCCTGCAACTGCTGTTTGGCGGCGGGCAGATCCCCTAACGCCACCAGCGCTTCGATTTCGCCCAGCCGCGCGTCGTTATTCTGCGGCTCTTTCTCGCCGACGTCGCGATAGCGCGTCAGCGCCTGCTGCGCATCGCCGCGCGCCAGCGCCCAGTCCGCCTCGGTCAGCGCAATGCGGCTGGAAGGCGGCAGCTGGCCCAGCAGGGCAACGGCCTGGCTTTCCTGGCCGTTGGCGCGCAGCTCTTCGGCGCGGGCAATAACCCTGTCCGTTTCCAGCCGATCGTTCAGCGCCTTAATGTTCGCGTCCCATTTTGCGGCGGGCAAAGCCTGAAGCTGCCGCATCGCCTCCTCTGCGCGATCGCTGCCGGAAAGATAGAGCGCGTAAGCATAGGCCTGCGTCGGCACGCCGGGTTGGCGCTGCGCCATTGCCGCCATCTGCCGATCCGCCGCCTGGGGCTGGCCCGCCTGACGCAGCGCGCCCGCCAGCCGATAATTCAGCCAGATATCATCCGGTGCGCCCTGCTGCGCCTGGCGATACTGTTCCGCCGCCTCTGCCCAGCGTCCGGCCGCCGCCTGTTTATCGCCTTCCGCACTCAGCGTGCTGCTGCGCAGGCTGGCGAGGGTCGCGCCAAGCGAGCGCTTCTGCGCCGCAGGCAGCCCGTTGATAAAGGCCAGCGCCTTTTCCGGCGACTGCTGTTGATAGAGCGTGACCAGCCGCTGCGTCGCCGTGGCGTTGTCCGGATCAAGCTGGCGCGCGCGGCGGAAAAGCGCCTCGGCGGCGGCAGCATTTTTCTGCGCCACTGCCACGTCGCCCAGGCCGATCAGCGCGTAGCCGTCGGTGTTGTCCAGAGCTTGCGCCTGCTGATAGCTCCGCGTCGCGCCGCGAACGTCGCCTGCCGCCAGCGCTTTGTCGCCTGCGGCAATCGCCAGCCAGTAACGGTTGGATTGCAGCAGGCTTTGCCATTTACCGATGTCCGTGCCCTGCGCATCTGCCGCCACGGCGCGCTGGAAATAGCCGTCCGCTTCTTCACGTTTGTTAGCGCGCGACAGCGCCTGCCCCATCGCGCCCAGCAGATCGGGATCGTTGGGGCTGGCCTGTAGCGCCGCCCGCAGCGCCGGGACCGCCGCCGTGCTCTCGCCTTTATCGATCAGGGCCAGTCCGCGCAGCCGCTGTTGATAGGCGGGATCCGCCAGCATTTGCTCCTGCCGCGCCAGCTCAAGCTGGCCGTCCGTCTGCGGTTTATCGCTGGTAAAGGTGCGCAGATAGGTTTGCAGCTGCGCCACGGTCTGCGAGGTAACCGGCTGCGACCTGATATCGTTCAGCCACAGCTCGGCGGCCTGCGTCCTTCCCGCCGGTTCGTTGGCGACCTCCTGTAGCTGCTTAATCGCGGCCGCGCGGTTGCCCTGGCTAAGCTGCATCTGCGCAATCGCCATTTTGACATTGACGTTGCCCGGCGCGTCCCGATCCAGCGCCTCCAGCTGCGTTAAGGCCAGCGGCTGCTGCTCGGGCAGGCGAGCCACCAGCCGCCAGTATTCCAGCGCGAGATCGCTGGAAGGAAACACGCCGTGGAACAGCTTGTCCCAGGCCGCTCGCGCCTCGGGAAGATGGCCGGAAGCCGCCAGCAGTCTGGCCTGCTGCAGCTGCTGCCGTCCTTCTTCGGCAACCAGCAGCAGGCTCGCTTCGGCCTGGCGAGTGGCTACCGCGTCGGGGGCGATTGTTTTCAGTCGCGTCAGCCTTTCCCGCGCCCGATCCTGCTGGCCCGAGCGCAGATCCTGACGGATCTGCGCCGCCAGCACCTGCGGATTGTCCGGCGCAATCTTTTCCAGCCGATAAAGCGACTGGCTGACCAGATCGAACTTGTTGGTCGCTTCGCCGACGCGCACCTGCTGTAGCAGCCAGTCAACGGGCGAAACTTGCGCCGTCTCGGCCGCCATGCCGCTCAGCGGCAGCAGCAGCGCGGGTGCCAGCCAGTTCGGGTTCATTACAGATCGTCCTCATCGCCTAAGCGACGGCGGCTGATGCTGCGCATTAAACGCCACAGCAGCAGCGCGAACAGGATCACCACCACGGCGGCAAACGCGGCCAGCATAATCGGGTGCGTGGCCAGCGCGTTCCAGACGCGCTCCCACCACGGCAGATGGCCGACATACCAGATGTCGCCCACGCGCAGGCTGTTCACGCCGGATTCCCGGATCACCGAAGCCGAACCGAAAATCGCCGCGCGTTTATCGCTGTCGATCAGCGCGCCGTTCAGCAGCTGCCAGGCGCGAGGACTGTCCGCCAGCAGCGCCACCACGCTTCGCTGGTCGTGGAAAGGCGATTTAAAGCTGACGATCGCCGCCATCGGCCCGCTGGAGCTGATGGTGGTCTGGCTTTCCGCGTACATGTCGTCAGTCGACAGAGGCCGCGTGGAAAAGTCGTTCTGGCGATTAGGCTTGTTGACCCAGCTTTTCGCCGCGTCCACCAGCAGGTTGATTTTGCTGTCGTCCTTCAACGTCTGCGGGATTTCGCCAATCATCAGCAGATCGTCATCCTGCTCTTGCGCCTTGCTCCAGTCGTCGGTCATTTTCACTTTCAGCGCCGGATAGCCGGTCTGCGCAGCAATATTGCCCAGCGCGTTCAGCAGCGCACTGACCTTGTCCGCCTCTGGCCGCGCGTTAACCAGCACCAGCGTTTGCGCCAGGTCGGCGTTGCGGCTGAAAGGGAAACCCGCGTTGGCGAAGGCGCGCAGCGACGGCATCTGTATATAGTGGCGGTAGCCGGAGAAATCGATAGTGGAGTTATCATCAATCACCACATGGTTGGACACCGGGGTAACGGTGGCGCAGCGGCTCTCTTTCGTGGCGCTGTTATAGGTGCCGCCGTAAAAGAGGCTGGCGTAATCGAAGTCAAAGCGCAGCTGGTTTACCACGCCCAGGCGCAGCGCCGGAATAGTCAGCTGGGTGCTGCTGTCGGTCAGCCCCTGCACCAGCGGGATGCGCAGCAGCTGTCTGCCGTGGTCGTGCTTGCCCGACAGCGGATAATCCTGCACGAACTGGTTGTTCAGGTTAACCGCCAGCCGGGAGCCGTCTTCCTGCATCGGCGTGGTGTAGCGATAGGTGATATTCATATCGATGCCGCGCGCGCGCACCAGGAAGAGATCCGGCGGCAGTTTCAGCGTCAGCGCAATGGGGTTCGGCTGTAGGCCGTCGCTCTGTAGCTGGTTGGCATACTGCTGCAGCTCGCCAAAGGTGGTCGGCCTGTCGGTGCGCACCCAGTTCGGCGCGTCATACGGCTTGCGGGGCATCAGCTCTTTCACCTCGTCCACCGTTGCGCTTTGCCCGCGCAGCAGCACCTCGCCCTGCGCAATCCCCTGCACCGCCTTCAGCAGATCGTTATCGTCGCGTCCCATCACCAGCAGCATTTTCTCCCAGGGATTTTGCGGCTGATTGACGATGGCGATGGTCGGCTTATCCACCGGCGGCAGCGTTTTTAAAAAGTCCGGCCGCTGGTCGTTGGTGGCAAACACCACCGCGTGCTGCTGCTCCGGCAGCTGGTTATAGAGCACCGGAAACGACTGCCCGCGCCAGTCCGCTTTGGTGCCGAACCAGGAAGCCAGCACGGCGGCGGCTTTTTGCTGCCCCAGGCCCGGCGCGCCGGCAAAGACCATCGGCAGGATCAGCGGACGGTTATCGCGCGAATCAAAAAACGGCTCCGGGAAATGCGAGAGATCGTCCTGCAGCGGCAGCTTTTGCAGCGTCAGCGCCAGCGAGCTTTCCTTGCCGATATCCAGCCAGACGGCGCTGTTAGCGGGGTTTTCGCACATATTGGCGTAGTGGCCGACCAGCTCCAGCCGGACGCGGTTAAAGTCGCTGATAAAACGCGGATCCAGCGGCAGCTGGATCTGGCTGGTTTTGCCTGCCTGATCCTGCGCGATCGGCACCAGTCCGACCATTTCATCGTTCAGATAGACCTTAAGATGCGAAACCACAGGCAGCAGCGCAGGCGAAGGGCGATAGCTGAGCGTCAGCAGCGCTTTGGTCACCAGCTCGTCGCTGCGCACGCCGAATTCAATCTGCCCCTGGGTTCGGGTGCCGGTCAGCGTGAAAACGCCCGGCGGCGGCGCGATCTGGGCAAAAGTGCGCGTCACGTCGCGTACCGGCGCGGCGGGATCGACAGCGACCGGCGCGGCAGGCTCGGCCGCGGCAGGCGCGTCCGTAGCGGTCATCGGCAGCGGCGCAGAGTCGGGCGCCGCCCAGGTCAGCGGCATAACGCCCATCAGAACAGCAGTGAACCAGCGTAGTTTTCTCGTCATCGTTTCATCATCAACTTTGCGTCAGTGGATCGTGGGATCGGGTCGCCCTGGGCCCCTCGGGAAAAAGGAAGCCAGCCAGCTGGTCAGACGCGTCAGCCCGGCAAACAGCCCGCGCAGCGGCTGCGGGCCGTACTCCGCCAGGCGCAGATAGCCTTTAAAGCCCAGCACCATAATGTCAGCGAAGCTCTGCATCGGTTTGTCTTCAGGAAAACTGTCCTGCCACAGCGCCCAGGTATCGGCGCGGGCGAAGGTGCACTGGATAAATTCCACGTGCTGTCCGGTAGTCAGCTCATGCAGGCGGATCCCGGCACGGCGGCCAAAGGTACGCTGCACCACACAGGGAAAACTGAATTCCTGCTGGCCTCGCCGCAGCAGCAGCCAGACCTTTTCATGTTCCTTCAGCTGGTTTTCCTCGCGCAGCTCCAGGCCGACGCCGCCGTCGGAGTAGTCGCGCAGCGTGCACGGCAGCATATGGCCATCTTCACGAGCCAGCGCCGCCGGCATGGCGATCTCTACCCTGTGCGCTTCACGCAGCTGGCGCGCCTCGACGGAAACCGCCACCGCGCCGCCCAGGATAATCATGTTGTAAATCACCCAGACCACGCTGACGAGCACCGTCAGGATTTCCGTGGGCGGGCCATAGTTCAGCCGCCAGACGGCAGCTATCAGACCGGCGACGTTAATCAGCACCAGCAGCATATAGGGCCGGGTGATCACCCAGTCGAGATGCTGCTCTTCCACCAGGCCGCCCTTGGCCGTCACGTTGAATTTGCCCTTATGCGGATTGAACAGCGCCACCGTGGTCGGCCGCGCGATATACCAGGCCAGCACCGTTTCGTAGACCTCGCTCCAGAACGAGTGTCGCCAGCGGCCCTGAATACGCGAGTTGGTCAGGCTGGTGTGCAGCATATGCGGCAGCACGAAAATGGCGATAGCCAGCGCGGGGGCAAAAATGATGTAGGCGTGAAAAAGCAGAAAAGCCAGCGGCGCGAGCAGGAAGATCAGCCGGGGAATGCCGGAAAGGAAGTGCAGCATGGCGTTGGCGTAGCAGAGCCGCTGCACCAGCTTCAGCCCTTTGCCCGTCAGCGGATTATCCAGTCGGAAAATCTGCACCATGCCGCGCGCCCAGCGGATGCGCTGCCCGATATGGGCAGACAGGCTTTCTGTCGCCAGCCCGGCCGCCTGCGGAATACGAATATAGGCGGAGGTGTAGCCTTTGCGGTGCAGGCGCAGCGAGGTATGCGCATCCTCGGTCACGGTATCCACCGCGATACCGCCGATTTCATCCAGCGCGGTACGTCGGATCACCGCGCAGGAACCGCAGAAAAACGCAGCGTCCCACACGTCGTTGCCGTCCTGCACCAGCCCGTAGAACAGCGTGCCTTCGTTCGGCGTCCGGCGGAAGCGGCCCAGATTGCGTTCAAAAGGATCGGGCGAGAAAAAGTGGTGCGGTGTTTGCAGCATCGCCAGTTTGGGGTCTTTCACAAACCAGCCCAGCGTCATTTGCAGGAACGAGCGCGTTGGCACGTGGTCGCAATCAAAAATCGACACGAACTCGCTGCGGCAATGGGTACGCAGTGCGTGGTTGATATTGCCCGCTTTGGCATGTTCATGCGTTGGACGCGCCACGTAGTGCACGCCGATTTTCTCCGCAAAGGCGCGGAACTCCTCGCGATTGCCGTCATCCAGCACGTAAATATTGAGCTTGTCTTTAGGCCAGTCGATACCCAGCGCGGCGTACAGCGTGGGCTTCACCACGCTCAGCGGCTCGTTATAGGTCGGCACCAGCAGATCCACCGTCGGCCAGCTGCTGATATCTTCCGGCATGGACACCGGCGGACGATTAAGCGGCCACAGGGTCTGAAAATAGCCGAGGATCAGCACCACCCAGGCATAGGTTTCCGCCGCGATCAGCAGCACGCCGAAAGTCAGGCTCAGCGGATCGTCCCAGTTCAGCGTCGAGGTGTAGCGCCACCACAGATAGCGGCAGGAAATCGTCAGCGACAGCACGATCAGCATCATGGTCGACAGGCGGCCAGGGATGCGCCGTACCACCATCGCCACGCCCCACAGCAGCGCGACAAAGATAAACTGCGTAAAGAGATCGAACGGCTGCGAGATGCAAAGCAGCGCCAGCGCCGTAGCGATCGCAATCGCCACGCCGAACAGCGCTTTACGCAGCGTTGGCGGCACGCGACGCAGCTGGCGTTCAACCCGCTTTTCCATGTCGCGCGCGGCCGCTTTTTCCGGCAGCTTGTCCAGCCAGTTATAGAAGCGCTGGCGCGGCGTTCTCAGGGTATAGCGGCCTGCACGCTCGCTGAGCGAGACGCCGTTAAAAGGAACCACCAGCAGCAGCCACAGCGTTTGCAGCAGATAGCGTAAAATATCCGCAGGATGCGGCCTTTCCGGCGAAATATGCGGATAAAGGCGGCGACGCTGCGCCTGAACCCGCTGCCAGGCTGGCGTTTCAAAACGGAGGAAGGCCCAGCCGAGCGTGACCCAGAAGCACTGGAGCGCGGCGGTTGCCGCCGACGCGCCGTGTTGGCGATAGCCCGCATAGCGTTCGTGCAGCGCCGCCGTTGCGGCGGGCATCAATAGCCAGTGCAGCGACCTCATGCGCGCGCCTGCAGATTAATCAGCGCCCAGCTGGCGAAGGTCATCATGCCTTCCGCTGCCAGGCTGTGTGGCCGGTATTCGCCCAGCGGCTGCTTGCTCATCAGCGCTTCCGCCACCGCTTCATCACGATGCAGGGTTAAAGGAATAAAGTTGTTCAGGCTGTTGACCCAAAGCTGATGCAGATCCTGCTGCGCCTTGCTGACCGGGGAAAACTGATTGAGCAGAAACAGCGTGTTGGTGGGGAAAGTTTGCTGAAACAAACGAATATGACAGTTAGCGTCCGGCGTCACCACGCTAAGGATATGGTCGGCCAGCGCCACCATGGCTCGCGTCCAGGGCGTATCGCCAGAGGGCACGTCGAGCAGGATCCAGGGGTAGAGCTTTCTTAACGCGTCGATTTGCGTCAGCCAGGCGTGGGCGTATTTTTCCGGATGGCGAATAAAATCCATCCGTTCATCGTCGTTAAGCCGCCCCGCAGGCACAAAATCCAGCCCCGGCGCGTAGCGCAGCGCGCTCTGCTGCCACGGCTGCCCGTCCATGGCCGCCCGCAGCCAGCCGCGCGACTGCCCCACCGGCATATTAAAGTGCATCCGCAGCAGATTATCGGCCGATAAATCGACGGTAATGACCTGTTCGCCCAGCTGATTGAGCGCCCAGGCAAAAGCAGCGGTCAACGAGGTCGCCCCGGCGCCGCCTCTGACGCTCTGTAGCGCAATCACCGCCATTACTGCTCTCCGGACGACGTAGGATCGGCCAGCTCGGCCAGCAGCGGCCAGCGGTCCAGGATCCCGGCCAGCCTTTCCTGGCGATCGATATCGATATAGCGCCAGTTCTGTAGCGAAAAAGCGCGTTCCAGTTGCGCAATATCGTCCTGGGTTCCACGCGCCAGCGGCCGCGTTTTGTCAGACTGTTGACTCATAGAGATAGCCCCAGAAGGCAGCAAAAAATTCCCCCCGAGCAAGAAAATTCTTAGGTCGGGTGCAGGTCGGTTTGCTATAAGTTGTAATGTATATTAGCCAGAATACAATGATGCTACTTCATTTTTTAACTGGACTACACTCTAGCCGTAGAACAAGCCGGGTTGCGAAATATCTTATGACACCTCCATTTACGTTAGGATTTGAACAGGTCAGAGATGAGTTGATGCTGATGCAGCCGTCGGGATGTTACTGGCTGACGGCCAACCGTCAGGAAGACGCCCGTTGTCTGGCCCGTCAGTGTATCGCCGCGCAGCATACCGTTACGCTGATAGCGTCAGGCCTGGCGCCGGATACGCTGCTTTCGCCCGCGCCCGTCGGCGGGCCTGCGGCCATCCCGCTTTTCTCTCTGCCGGAGACCCGTCGGGCGCTGCACGCTTTTACCGACGATCTGGCTCGCGTGTTGTCAGAAAAACCTCGTCTGGTCCTGTTTTTTGCCCCCGCTTCCCTGTGGGAAAAGTTAACTCAGGACGAGCTGCGGCTGTGGACAAAAAAGATACAACACTTTCTTAATGCTAAACCCATCACGCTGCTAATCATTAGCTTTGGTTCAGTAATCAACGCGCTGCGCACCCGGCTGCAAGGTCTTTATCGTCATGTCGATGGCCTGGCGCAGCTGGACTGGCAGCAGGACTGCTGGGATTACCGCATCAACTGGTGGGCCAACAGCGGCGGAATGCTGGCCGATCGCGCATTACGTCTGGATCTGAATCTGGACCAGTTCAGGCTGTTGGAGGCAGAGCAAAGCACGCCGCTGACGCTGAACGACGAGGCGCTCTATCTGGCGGAGAAAACAGTACTGGAAGGCGCGCCGCCGCTGTCGAGCCAGTGGACGCTGTTTGACAGCAATGCGGAACTGCACAACCGCGCGCAGCAGGCCAGCGCGGCAACGGTGATTTTCAGCCTACAGCACAACGACCAGATCCCGGCGCTGGCGGAACAGATCCATAGCCTGCGCCGCACACGCGGCAGCGGGTTGAAAATCGTGGTGCGGGAAATGCGGGCGTCGCTGCGCTACAGCGACGAGCGGCTGCTGCTGGCCTGCGGCGTCAACAGCATCGTGCCGATCAACGCCACCATGTCGCGCTTTCTGACCATGCTGGAAGGCATTCAGGGACAATCCTATAACCGCCACGTGCCGGGCGATCTCAGCGCGCTGATGAAGTCGATGCAGCCTTTGCAGGCGCGTGGCTATCTGCCGCTGGCGGACTTTTGCCAGTCGGTGACGCTGCTGGTGAACAATACGCTACTGCCGGAAAACGGCAAAGGGCTGCTGGTGGCGCTGCGTCCCGTGCCGGAGCTGAAGCCGGAGCAGGCGCTGACGCTGTGCAAGCCGCGTCGCTACGGCGATCTGGTTACCCTGCTGGACGACCGGCTCTATCTGTTTCTCTCCTCCTGCCGCTTCAGCGATTTGAATACCGCGCTGAAATTTATTTTTCATCTGCCGCACGACGAGATTTTTACCAACCGGCTGGTCTGGCATGAAGACCTGCAGATCCTGTCGGAAGTCCGCCAGCTGACCAGCCAGGTGCCGACCGCCTGGCGGGATGCGCCCGCGCCTGTCGCCGCGCCGTCGGCGTCGGCCGTGGCCGCTCCGCAGGCGCGCCGTCAGCCGCACAATATCACCCTTGGCCAGGACACCACGACATGACGTTAATGGATGGAGTGCAAATCCTGATCCTGGCGGTGCTGCTGCTGCTGTTACTGAAACCCTTTTACGCCCGCTGGCTGCCCAGGCAATGGCGGGGACTGATGCTGCGGGTCACGCCGCCTCGCGCGCTGAAGTACGAAGGCCTCTGGCGGCGTAACTCTTCAAAATCGGATAAGACATGAGTCAACCAAAGACCCCAAAGCCAACGCTCCTGCTGCACTGGCGCGGTCTCGGCGGCTGGAATTTCTATTTCCTGATCAAATTCGCGCTGCTGTGGTTTGGTTATCTGAATTTCCACGCCCTGACCAACCTGGTATTTCTGGCATGGCTGCTGCTGCCGCTGCCCAACGAGCGGCTGCACCGCTGGCGCAACTGGATCTCCGTTCCCATCGGCCTGGGCCTGTTCTGGCACGATACCTGGCTGCCCGGCCCGCAAAGTATTCTCAGCGAAGGCAGCCAGCTGGCCGGTTTCTCCGGCGCCTATCTGCTGGATCTGGTTAACCGTTTCGTTAACTGGCAGATGATTGGCGCCGGGTTCGTGATGCTGGTGATCTATCTGTTTGTCTCCCAGTGGGTGCGCGTGTCGGTGCTGGTGTCGCTGATGCTGCTGTGGATCAACGTGGTCAATATGGCCGGGCCTTCCTTCGCGCTGTTGCCGACCAAAGAGGCGACGCCGCCGGTGGCGCTGAATACCGCGGCGCAGCCGAACAAAGCCGCGGCCAACGCCAACGCGATGGATCAGTCGGCGCCGCCGACCAGCGCCAACCTGACCGCCTATCTGAATAAGTTTTACGCCAGCGAAAAACAGCGCGTAACGCCTTTTCCCGACACGTTGCCTGCCGATTCAGCGCCGTTCGATATTCTGATCGTCAACATCTGCTCGCTCTCGTGGTCCGATGCGGAAGTGGCTCAGCTACGCGATCATCCGCTGTGGAAGCATTTCGATATCGTGCTGAACAACTATAACTCCGCCACCGGCTACAGCGGCCCGGCGGGGATCCGTCTGCTGCGCGCCAGCTGCGGCCAGACCTCGCACAGCGATCTTTATAAGCCGACCGATCGCCGCTGCTATCTGTTCGATAACCTGGCGAAGCTGGGCTTTAAAGAGCAGCTGATGATGGATCATACCGGCGTGTTCGGTAACTATTTGCAGGAGCTGCGCAACGATGGCGACCTGCAGGCGCCGCTGATGTCGCAGGCCGGTATCAGCGCGTCCTGGACCTCGTTCGACAGCACGCCGGTCTTTAACGACGGCGAACTGATGCAGCGTTGGCTGGATGAGCGGCAGAAGAGCGCGGACGCCCGTACCGCCACCTTCTATAACCTGATCCCGCTGCACGACGGCACCCGCGAGCTGGGCAGCACCAAAACCGCCGCCTGGCAGCCGCGCGCTAAGCTGCTGTTCGATCAGCTTGATACCTTCCTGACCAATCTGGATAAATCGGGGCGTCGGGTGATGGTGATGATCGTGCCGGAGCACGGCGCGGCGCTGGAGGGCGATAAAATGCAGATGTCCGGCCTGCGCGATATCCCCAGCCCGCACATCACGCACGTGCCCGTCGGCATTAAGTTTGCCGGGATGAAAGCGCCGCACCAGGCGCAGCCGATGACCGTGGAGGCGCCCACCAGCCTGCTGGCGCTCTCCGATCTGGTTTCCCGCGTGGTGGACGGCCAGGTGTTCAACGCCGCCAACGTCAATATGTCGGTGCTGACCGAAAACCTGCCGCAAACGCAGGTGGTGTCAGAAAACGACAACGCGGTGGTGATGATGTATCAGGGCAAGCCGTGGATCCGGCTGAACGGCGGCGACTGGGTGGCCTACCCGCAATAGCGGAAGGGGCATCGGCCGATGCCCCTTTTTGCTCAGGTCATTTTTTTGCCGTTAAGATCGTACACCGTGCGCCGCCAGCGGTTATCGGGACGATTAACGAAAGCCCCCTGCTCAACCGGCCTGACGGCATGAATAATGTTGCCGTCAGCATCGGTTTGCACCTCGTTCCAGTTGGCCGAACAGTGCAGATAGTCTGCCGCCAGTAAAGCGATTTCCTCCTCGCTGAAGCCGACCGCTTCCCGCCCGTGGCGAGCGGCATGGCTCAGCGCCAGCGCTTTGTCACACAGCGGCAGCAGCTTATCCGGTAGCGCCAGCGCCTGGTCGGCTTCATCAATAGCGGTAAATACCACGCCCGCCGCCCGGGCCGCCTCCATCATCACCCTCAGCGCCACTTTCGCCCAGTCGTTGCGCACGGTGCGCCGCAGTACCGCCGCCGCGCCGCTGCGTTTTTGCAGCATTCCGTAGCGATCGGCGGGCATCCTGTCGTCAAACCAGCTGCGTATTTCTACCTCGCCGTTATCAACGTAAGGCGCAATCGTCGGATAGCCGCGCAGGGCCTCCAGCGCTTTGCTGGCGGCGCGGTAGACCCTGGTCTCTTCGTCCGGGGTAGAGAGCGGCACGGTTTCAAACTGCGGGCGGGTCAGAAAACAGCTTTCCTGTTCGACAGCGTGATAGCCGCCGCCGATATCCGAATGGGCGCCCGGCAGCGCCACCTCAGGCCAGGCAGGCCGCACGCTGTTCAGCGCGAAGTTAAAGCGGCATTCGTGCTGCGCGGTAAGATGAAAGACTTTCTCCGCCACGCCGGGCCGCAGCGCCAGATTGACGTCGCCGCTGTCCGCGCTGTTAGGGTTCAGACCGTTCGCCAGCGTCGCCACGGCGGCTACCGTATCAAAGAGGCCCAGAAAACGGGTTTTCCCGGCTGGCGAACCGCGATATTCCACGCCCTCCAGCCCTCTTTCGATCGCTTCAATAAGGGCGCTGTCGCCATTAAACACGCGGTTGGCAAAATGGCGCGCGGCGGCGGCGCCCCGGCTGAAGCCGAAAAGATCGAATTGCAGCTCGTTGATAACCAGGTTCGGCTGGCGGATAGCGTAATTGCGCAGCGCCTCAACCAGCGCGGCAACGGCTTTGTTGGTTTTCGCCACGATGCCCCGGCTGCCCGTGCCGAACGCCATATTCAGCGCCCTGTCCGCCGCGCCCGCTTCCGTGCCGATGCCGTCGATATAAAGACGCTGCTGGCTCTGCCCACCCGCAAGGTCGGTAGCGTACAGCGAATGCAGCCGATGGATGTTGGTGTAGTGACCAATATGGCTGCCGAGGGCGCTATCGCGAAAGCCCAGCGTCTGCTTTGCGGCCTGCCGCCAGGCCGCCAGCGCTTCGCTGTCCTCCGGCGCAGGGCCGCCCGTCTCCAGACTGCTGCGGGCGTTCAGCGCGTTATTGCCCGTGCCGTCAAAAAAGATGCCGAGGGTAAGAGTGACGACGGCTTGCTGCTGTGCGCTCTGGTCGTCCGCAGAGGCGCGCAGTAGCAGGCTCATCTGGGTATCCGGTCAGTTTCAGGGGCGGTCAGTAAGCCGCTATAGCCGGATCAATACAAGGGGTTTACCGTCGCCAATTTTGCCGGTCACATGGTAAAAATTAGTAGGGTATTCAAATCGTTAATTATTTCAGGCGGGGAAGGAGGTGGACGGTATCGCCGAAGAGAACGCGCACGACGGCAGACGGGTGACCTTCCGCAGCAGACAGGCCGTTGCGGAAGGTAAATCGTCACGGAAAGGATATTACTGGCTCTTATAAGCCAGCCAGGCCAGCAGCTGCAGGCTGGCGGAGTAATAATCCTGGCTCTCCGTCAGCTGGTCGCTGAGGTAGCCGGTCTGATTCAGGGTTAAATCGCGCACCGCCAGCAGGCCGCCAGCCATATTGTAAGGCGCCTTATTACTGTTGCTGACGTCGATCCACGCAGGCGTTTTATCGCGCGCGAAGCCCGTCCAGAAATGCTGGAAAGGCACCAGCTGCAGGCTCTGCGCATCGTACCAGTAGAGATAAAGCGGCACGCGGATAGCATCGTAAGAGAAGCGCGGCGGCCAGCCAATGCCGGGCGCGACGCTGCCGTCGGCGTTCAGCGCTACCCAGTCGGTTGGCAGCGCGGCGTCGCCAAAACGCATTTTCGGCAGCAGATCCATCCCGCTGTCGATCAGGTTCGTCCACACCTTAAGATGGCTGCGCGCGGCAAAATCCCGCCAGGCCGGGAACAGGAAATAAGAAGGATTCAGCACCACGTAGCTGGTTTTATTAAACCCCCGATCGCCCGGCAGCATCACGGTGTGGCCCGCGTAGGTAATCACTTCTTTGGCGACAATGGCGCGCTGAATAGCGTCGGACGCCTGCAGCCAGGCGTTGTTCTGCCATTTCTGACCCGCTTGCAGCAACGCCCAGGCGATCAGCACATCGCCGTCGGAGGCGCTGTTCTTATCCGCTACCGGATCGGCCGCGTCAGGCACGTATTTCCAGTAGAACAGCCCATTTTGCGGATTTTTCAGGTGCTTTTGCGTCCAGTTCCACAGGTTAGCGAAGCTTTCGCGATCGTTATTGGCCACCGCCAGCAGCATGCCGTAGCCCTGGCCTTCGGTGTGGCTGATATTTTTGTTGCCGGTATCCTGAATACGGCCTTCACTGGTTAAAAAGCGGCTTTTAAAGGTGCTCCAGCCGTCGGCGGCGCTGGCCTGCATACAGCCCAGCACCATTACAATCATCAATACGCTCGCCCTGAGCAGAGTCATGGATAGATTCCTTACAGCTGATAGCGAAAAGTAGCAGTCGTGCTGCCGGTATCGAGGCAGGTCAGCGAAACGGTCGGGCTGCCGCCCTGCTCGCCCAGCCAGCGGGCGTAGAGGCCGCTCAGCACCGCGCCCAGCGCCTGCCGCCACTGTCGGTCATCCATCTGACCGCCTGCCGACGGCAGGGCCATATGGTGGATCAGCATCGCGGTTTCATGCGGCTGCACGTCGACAAAACCCCAGTTAAAGCGCGCCAGCGCCAGATTGATCTGCTGTTCCAGCTCGCCAACGGTGCGCGCCGCGCCCAGCGGATAACGACCGGCCAGGCTGTCGCCCATCTGCCGTAAAAACGCGTGGCTTTCCTGCTCGCCCGCGTTGTTCAGCATGCCGTTAATCATCAGGCTTAGCAGATCGAACCAGCCGGGCTGATACTGCTGCTGGCGGTAGTAGTTCAGGGTACGTTCCTGAAATTCACTCATTATTTGTCTCCGAGCCTGTAACGGAAGTAAAGTTGAGCCGTGCTCTCGTTGTAGTCACCAAAGGTGTCGTAACCCAGCTGACCGCCAACGGTGACGTCCTTGCTGACCTTATAATCCGCGCCCGCATGAAGATTATAGCCAATGCCGTTTTTACTGCCGCCCGCGTAGTAAGCCTCGGTGGCGTAACCGGCGTCATAGTAGCTTTGCAGCTCTGCCTGTTTGCCCGGATCGGTCGGGAAGTAGGCGCTGCGATCCTGGGAGTAAGACTGATAGCCCACGGAACCGCCCACTTTCACCTTCAGATCGTCGTAGTTTTTGCTCCAGTCCACCGGGAACGACACGGCTACGAAATCCTGCGGGCTGAAGTAGCCACCCTGGCCGTAGCTGTAGTAGCTGAGGTTCTTTGAGAAATCCATCCAGCTCATGCTGATGCCGGTTTTCAGCTCGCTGTTACCGTCGTGATAAGGACGCACGTAGGCGCCGGCCGTGCCGTTCAGGCTCTGGTTGCTGGCAACGTTCTCACCGATATAGCTGTAGCCGCCTGCGCCAACATAAAAACCGGCGTCGCCGTTGTCATAGCTCAGCAGCGCGTTGCCGCCGTTTTTGGTGACGGCGCCCCATTTTTTACCGCTCAGCTTGTCTTCGGTGCCGACATAAGAGAGCAGGCTGTCGGTGACGGCGCGCCGTTCGCCGGTCAGGATCAGCGTCAGATAGTCGGTGAGCTTCGGCGACCACTGGATGCCACCCACCAGCGTGCTGAGATCCTGACCCAGCGGCGTCGATCCCAGGTCGATCTTAAAGTTGTCGTTGGTCAGGCCCAGGTTGACCTCTACGCCGGAGGCGGTCTGCGATCCTGGCGAGTTGAGCAGCACGGCCGAAGGCGCGCTGTTATTCGCCTGGGCGATGCGGCCCTGCTCCAGCGCCTGGGTGCCGACGCGAGCGAGCGACGTGCCCGACGCGCTGCCCGCGTTCAGCGTCACCGGCGTCAGCGTAAAGTTGAAGCGCGTATCGCCGTAAGGCACGCTTGACCAGCTCAGCGGCGCTTTAGCCTCGGTCAGCTTGCTCAGGCCCGTTTCGCCGTCGCGTCCTCTGACCTGCACACCGCCCTGCGCCCAGCTGCCGGTACGTTCCTGTAAGCCGTCTATCATGGTATCGATCTGGTGCAGCGTTCGCGCCTGCTGCGAGGCTGCTTCGGTGTCGGCGCCATTACCCGTCGGCGCCTGCTGCCACGGCATTACGCCGCCGTAGGCGGAAGGCGATTTGCGCGCTATCAGCGTGGTGCGATCCACAAACGGGTTATCCGCCAGCGCCATGCCACCAATCACCGGCGTCGGGCCGCCCTGCAAACCAATCATCCCGCCGCGCGCGCTGCGCAGATAAGCCAGCGCCTGCTGGTGGTCACCGTCGGCTTCGGCCACGCGCGCCATCAACAGCAGGCGCTCCGGCGTCTGTTCGCCCTGTAATCCCGCCATCAGCGCTTTGGCTTTCGCCAGGTCGTGCGTCGCCAGCGCCACGTCGATAGCGCCCACGCGCGCATCCTGCATTGGCGTGTCGCGGGTCATCAGGTAGTCATAAACCACGCCCGCTTCTTTGTTCATTTTGCCGGACTGATAAAGGCGGCCCATCGCAAACATCAGATCGCTGTTCTGCGGATCGCGCTGCAGCGCGCCGATCAGCTTGTCGTAGGCCGCCGCATATTTGCCCTGAGTGCGCAGACGGTCGGCTTCGTTGATCAGATAGCCGTTCTGGATACCGGCCAGCTGGTCTGGCGTACTGTTAGCCTGAAGCGTCGGGCTGCTCAGGAAGCTTTGCGCTTCGCCGCTCAGTCCGGCCTGGTTCAGCACCGCGACCTGAAGCGCGTAATCGCCCGCGTTGCCCTGCACGCCGCGCTGCATATTGCCGCGCACCACGGCGACGGCCGCATTGAGATCGCCCGCGTCGGCCAGCCCTTTCGCCAGGCTGCCCGCATCCGCCGGGTTGGTTGGCGGATTCACCGTCAGCGCCCGCAGCGTGTTGGCCGCGGCGGCCGTCGATCCCTGCGCCAGATACTGCTGCGCGACCGCCATTTGCAGATTGAAGTTCACGCGGCGAGAAAGTTCACGCATGTCGCCGTTCTGCTGATGAACGCGCGCCAGCAGCGACTGCGCCTGCTGCCAGGCACCGCTTTCGCTGGCGAACAGCGCGGCGGCATAGATTTCACTGCTGCCGGCGCTGGCGCGGAAAGCGGGCTGCATCACGCCAGCCGCCTGCGCGGTGTCGCCCTGCTGCTGATAAAGGCGAGCCAGGTCAAGCCGCAGCCAGGCATCGTTCGGAAAACGCTGCATCCCGGCGGACAGCAGCGCAATAGCCCGCTGAGGATGGCCGGACTGCGCCGCCTGTTTGGCTTCGCGGCGCAGCGGATCGCTGGTAACACCGGGACGCGGCGCGACGCTGGCCCGCACGCTTTCCGGCAGCGCGGCGAGCAGCGCGTTGGCCTCGCTGCCCCGGTTCTGCTGGCGCAGCACGTAAAACAGGCCTTCCTTCGCCGGACGGTTATCCGCATCGCTTTGCAGAATGGCGCGATAGGTTTGTTCGGCGGCGTCCAACTGATTGTTGCGGCGCTGCACGTCCGCGCGGAACAGCTTCGCCGCCATGCCTTTTTCGCCTTCCGCCTGGCTCAGCGGCTCGCTCAGGCTCAGCGCCTGCGCGACGTCGCCCGTCTTCAGCGCCTGCTGCGCGGCGGCCAGCTGGCCGTAGAAACGGGCATCGGCAGCCTGCTGCTGGCGCTGCTGGCCGTTATCGCCGCCCTGCTTCGCCGCGCGCTCAAGGTAGTCGGCAGCCGCCGCATAGTTGCCGCTGCGCTGCGCCACATAGCCCAGCCCCGCCAGCGCGTCGGCGTCTTCGGGATTGGCCTGCAAGACATGATCGAAGGCGTTCTGCGCGCCGGATACGTCGCCGCTGTTCAGCGCGGTAAAGCCTTCGCCTTTTTCCGCACCGCCCGCGTTTTTACGGAAATAGTCCATTACCGCGCTGTCCTGCGGATGGCGCTGCTGCCACGCCTGGTAGAGCGGCGCGTCTTCCGGCTTCGCGGCCAGCCACAGCATCGCCTGGCGCAGCGAGCGATCGGCATCGTCATTGCCCTCTGCCATGCCGCTTAACGTCTCCATGCCTTCGCGTCGGGTGGCGGCGTCGTAGGTCAGCGCCTTGCCCAGCGCCAGCCTGGCACCGGTATCCTGCGGATGGGCAGCGGCGAACTGGCGCAGCGCGTCAACCGCCTGCGGCAGCAGCGTGCGGTCGCCCGCCATCGTCAGATAGTATTCGGCGGCCACGCTGGCCGGCGGCTCGTTGCCGCTGAAGGTGTTGCGCCAGGTTTGCAGCGAGGCGGCGATATTGCCGCTGCGGGCCTGCTGACGCGCCAGCGCCAGCTGCGCCGCAGGGATGGACTGAAGCTGACGGGCGTTATCCAGCTCGCTCAGCCGTGTATCCTCTGGCGACGCTTTGCTGAGCCGCTCGCGGAAGGCGGACGCCGTTGTTTTATCGCCGCTCTGCTGTGCCCACAGCGCCATCAGATACAGAGCCTGGACGTTATTGCCGTCCACCATCAGCACCTTATTCAGCGCGTCACGCGCCAGCTCGTCATGCGCCTTCTGATGCCAGTAGTTAGCCTGGTCGAACAGCGCCTGCAGGGCCGGATTAGCGCCGGTGGAAGCCGCGCCCGCCGCCAGCGTAATGCACGGCAGGCCCAGCGCGATAAGCGTTTTGATCGTCATAGTCATTTTTTCTCGCCCGGCGTCTGCCGCTCGTGCTGCGGATTCAGCCGTTTCCAGGCGTGCCGCTTCAGCAAAATAAAGGTGCTCAATCCCACTATGGTGGAGAGCAGCAGCGCTATCAGCGCCAGCACGACCGCGTGCTGGCTGGCATACCACACCACCATCATGTACCACGGCATTTCCCCGCTCGGGAACTGCGCGCCGACGCGGAAACTGCGGATGCCGTTTTCGCCGGTGATTATCGCGGTATCGCCCCGGATCCCGGCGTTAATGCGCTGCAATTTCAGGTCATTATGCAGGCTCGCCAGCTGCGCATCGTCGGTCGCTACGGTCGCCACCACCACGTGTGAAGGGCTCCACGGCGAGCGATAGCTGATAAAACCGCGCCAGTCTTCGTTAGAAGAGAAATAGCGATCCGCATCCACCGCCTGGCGACTCCAGTCGCCGGCCAGCCAGCCGCGCAGGTTATCCAGCAGCGTCGGCTCTTTCACGCCCAGGGTGTGGCCGTTTACTTCAAACGGCGAATGCCGCAGCAGCGCCTGGTTGAAGTCGCTTTGCGCCAGCGTGGAGAACGCCAGCACGTCGCTGTTGCGCAGCCAGTCAGGCTTGCCGGCGGGCACGCCGAACAGCACGCGGTTGCCGCTCAGCGCCACGCCGGTAGCGCTACCGGCACGTCCCGCCATATCCAGCAGCGCGCCGATCTCCGCATCGCTGGGCGAGGCAGGCAGCAGCAGCACGGTTTGCGAATAGTCAGCAAAGCGCGTAAACGGAAAAGCGGCGCCGACAAAATAAGAAAGATTCGGCAGCAGAGTGAAGTGGCGCGTATGGCTCAAATCGATCCAGGCGTCATCCTCGATGCGGCTTTTGATGTTGTTATTGGTCAGTACGCTGCACGGCGCGCTGGCCTTCGGCTTGATGTTGAAATAGAGCTGGAGCTGGTTGTCGCCGTAAATCAGATAAGGATCGAACTTCAGGGTGTATTTCTCCTGACGCGCGTCGCCGCCCAGCCGGTGCCAGATGTTTTCCAGCAGCCCGACTTTATTTACGGTCAGATTGCGCAGGAAGGTGCCGTTCAGACTGACGTTGAGGAAGGAGTTATCTTCATCAATCCAGCTTTCCGACGGGAAACGATAGTTCAGCTGCACCGGCACCGTTTCGCCATCCCACAGAAATAAATCAGGCGCGGCGCGGAAGTTTACCTTCAGGGCATCGTGCCAGATGCCGGTAGTGGTCAGGCTTTGATCCTTGCGCAACAGCTCCCTCAGGCGCACCGGCCGATCGGTGTTGATCCAGCGCGGCGCGTCATAGGCCTTGCTCGCGGGAATAGCCTGGCGGCCGACCGCCAGCGAGTCGCTGTCGACGCTCAGCGGCTGGGTCAGTCGCCACGCGGCCTGACGCAGATCGTCATCATTATTGCCGATCACCAGCATCAGCTTGTAAACCGGGTTAATCGGGTTATCGACCATCTGCAACGTCGGCCCGTTCACCTGCGGCACGGTTAAGCCTGCGATGGTTTCGCCTGGCTTCGCGAAGACAATGCCGTTTTTCTCCGGCATATCGTTACGCAATACCGGGAAGTTGACACCGCGATAGTCGGTCTGGATCCCCAGCCAGGAGGAGACGGTCGCCGCCGCGCTGACTTTGCCCGGCGTGACGGCCGCGCCAAACACCATCGCGATGCTGGCGGGCGTCATGCGCTGCGCATCAATAAACGGGCGCGGGAAATTACGCAGTTTATTGCCGATATTCAGCTGCTGTCCTTCAAGCGCCAGCGTGGTGGCAGGCAGAATAGTCACCTGATAGCGATCGTTATCGCGCTCGCACAGCAGCCGATCCGCGTCGTTGATCTTAAAGCTCAGGTTGTTGCTGGACACCACCATCGCGGCCGGAATATCCAGCTGATACTCTTCGCTGGCGCTGTCGGAAGCGCTCAGCGGCAGCGTGCCCAGCGGCTGGCCGTTCAGCATCAGCTGCATGGAAGCGTTGCGCGCCGCCAGCGCTTTGGAGACCTTGAGCGACAGGTTCAGCCGCGCATTGGTGATCACCTCATCAGCGGGCAGCGTAAAGACGATGCCGGACTGCAGCTGGCTGCCGGTCAGCAGAATGCCGTTGGCCTGGCCCATCTGCGCCACGGAGATGGTGCTGGTCAGCGGCTGGTTCAGCAACGCCACCGGCGCGGCGTTATCGGCGATGGGCGGCAGCGGCGGCAGGTCTTCTGCCGCTCCGGTTCCAGCCGGCGGCGGGATCTGCGACAGCGCGCTGCTGTCCTGCGTCACGCTGTCGGCGGCATACGCCTGTCCCAGCGTCATGGCGCCAAGACAAAGGATGGCTAAAAGCTTTTTCATGCCGCGCTATCCTCATTGGCCTTGAGTGCCTGACGTTTGGCGCGTCGGTCTTTCCAGGTGAGCCAGAACAGTTCAAAGACAGTGCGGACGATGGTCAACAGCGAGCGCAGCGGCTTGTCCTTCGGCCCTTCCGGCTTGATCCACGCATCGGCGCGGGCGAGCACCACGCGCACCAGTTCACGACGGCGCGACAGCGGAATTTCGGCAAATTGCAGACGGATCACGCCGTCATCGGCGCCAATTGTGCTGACAGGAAGCGAGATCGCGCCAGAGTGCAGCATCAAATCGATCGCCTCAATATCGTCCGTTTCATGACGACTGTCCGGTGCCGTAACCTGCACGCCGCCCATAGAAAGGTTCACCGTGGTGGAGCGCGACGAAATGCCGCTGGCGTAGTGCATGATCACCGGAATATCGACGTCGATACGAATGGTTTTGCGCGTCTGTTTGGTTTCACGCGCCACGGCAATCGCGGCCATCAGAATAATCAGGCTGAACAGCGCCCAGCCGACGTTAAGCGCGATAACGTAAGGATCGACGCCAAAATAGTTATGCGCTGCGGCGCGCACGACGCCGCTGACCACGCCCGCCAGCAGCAGGGCGGCGCAGATCACGTGCGGACGCACGATGTTAAAGTCGAAAAAGCCGGTATTCAGCAGGCCGCCTTTGTCGGTGACGTTGAATTTGCCGTGCTTCGGCGAAATCATGGTCAGCAGCGTGGGGATAACCAGATGGAAAGCCATCACCGTTTCGTAGATCTCGCCCCAGAAGGTGGCGCGGAAACGCCCGTTCATCCTGGAGTTGACGTACAGCGACATCACCAGATGCGGCAGCACGTAGGCGAAAATCAGGCTGGCGGAAGAGTGAATAATATTCAGGTCAAACAGCAGGTAAGCCAGCGGCGCGGTCAGAAAGATCACGCGCGGCAGGCCAAACTGGAAGTGCAGCATGGCGTTCAGGTAGCACAGACGCTGCTGCCACTTCAGACCGCGCCCCAGCAGCGGATTATCGACGCGGAAAATCTGCGTCATGCCGCGCGCCCAGCGGGTACGCTGAATAATATGCAGGCCCAGACGTTCGGTCGCCAGACCGGCGGCCAGCGGCAGCGCCAGGAAAGCGGATTTCCAGCCGCGCCGCTGCATTTTCAGGGCGGTATGCGCATCTTCGGTCACGGTTTCGGTGGCGAAGCCGCCAATCTCTTCCAGCGCGCTGCGGCGGATAACCGCACAGGAGCCGCAAAAGAAGGTCGCGTTCCAGTTATCGTTGCCCTGCTGAACCGGGCCATAGAACAGCGCGCCTTCGTTCGGGATTTCACGCGCGGCCTTCAGGTTACGCTCGAAGGGATCCGGCGAATAGAAATAGTGCGGCGTTTGCAGCAGCGCCAGCTGGGGATCTTTCAGGAAAGGCGCGACGGTGGCCTGCAGGAACGTTCGGGTCGCCACGTGGTCGCAGTCAAAAACGGTAATCAACTCGCCTTTGGTGATGGTCATCGCGTGATTCAGGTTGCCTGCCTTGGCGTGGCGGTTGTCGTCGCGCGTGATGTAGCCCACGCCGACATCGGCGGCGAATACCGCGAACTCGCTGCGCTTGCCGTCGTCCAGCAGATAAATTTTGAGCTTGTCGCGAGGGTAATCGATGCACTGCGCGGCCAGCACGGTATCACGCACCACGTCCAGGCTTTCGTTATAGCTCGGCACGTAAATATCGACGGTCGGCCACAGGCTGATATCATCCGGCATCGGCTCGATGGTTCTTTTTAACGGCCATGACGTTTGCAGATAGCCTAAAAGCAAAATTACCCAGACATATACCTCGGCAATAAATAAGCCGACGCCCAATATAGCTTCGATTTCGGAATTAAAAGCCAGGGTCTCCGTCGCGCGCCAGTATATATATCGCGTTGACATCAAGGCCGAAAGAAACACCATTACCATGGTAATTTTACGGCTTTTGCTGAGGCCCAGCACGAAAAGAAGGGCGATGGCGATCAGGCCGAAAATATATTGTTTCTGGCTGTCCATCGGCGTGATAACAATCACTGCGGCCAGCGGAAATAATATCAGCAGCTGCAGGTAATACAGGACTTTTTTCATAAGTCATCCTGAAAACAAAACGAGAACTTGCGGAGCGCAGCAGCGCCCCGGCATGGAAGCTATCTTTACGGGCGGTTTAGCGCGAGGTCAGCGGCGCCTGCAGCTCGCCGTCGCCGACTTTAATATCCAGCAGCGCGGCAACCCTTTTGCCGACCAGCTCAATATCGAAAGCGGCTGCGGAAACCTGGCTGAAATCGAATATCGACTGCTGTGACGCGTTCGCTTCCGCCACGCTTTCGTCGCGGTTAACCACGCCAAGCAGCCTGTCGCCCAGCCGCTGCTGCATAAAGGCCGTCACGTCGCGGCTGATATTGCGGCGGCTGTCGCTCTGGTTAAGCACGAAGAAATGGCCGGCTTTGTGATTAAGCGCGCCGCCGATCATCTTTTCGTTTTCGATTTGCGGCAGCAGCGACAGCGAAGCGGTATCCGCCAGCATCACCACCAGGTGTAAATCGGCCAGATCGGTCATCGCCTTCAGGGCTGGGCCGGGGCCGGGCGGAAAATCCGCCACGATAATCAGGCCGGGATAGTTGAGCACCGTTTGCAGTCCACGGGCGAGAAAGTGGGCATCGTTGGCCAGATTGCTTTCAAATTCAATGCGCTGCGCTTCCGACACGTCGCCGTACGGCAGCACGAAAATATTGCCACCGGTGGTCAGGATCGCCTGGCTCCAGTCCGGCGATTCCGCCGACCTGGCCACGAAACCGCGCCCGTCGGAGAGCGGCACGCCAAAGTGCAGGCGCAGGGCGTTCTGCACGTCGAAATCGATCGCCAGCACCTTGCTGCCGCCGCGTGCCAGCGTATAGGCCAGGTTGGCGGCCAGGGTGGTTTTCCCTACGCCGCCCTTTGGAGAACAAACACAAACTAACGGCATAGGGCGATTTTCTCCAGCAGGGGTTGTAGCAGAGTCTCTTTCGGTAAGGCTTTTTCTTCCGCCGCGCGGACGCCGGAAACGCTGAACAGCGGCTTAAAACGCGCTGCCTGACCGGCTTCTGGCGGGACGGACGAGGACGCCGGGCGGGCGATGTCTGACGGCACAGGCTGGGCGCGCACCGCATCCAGCAGCGAAGCGCCTGGCAGACATGGGGCTATCGGCGACGATGCGCGAACGGTTTCCGGCATCCGCGCGCCGATAGTTTCCGACGGCAAAGCGGATCCCTGCGGACGAACCGCTTCCGCCAGCGAAGCCGTTTCCTGCACGCGAGCGGCTTCCGGCAGCGAAGCTGTTATTTGCGTGCCGACAGTTTCCGACGGCGAAGCAGATCCCTGCGGATAAGCGATTGCCGACAGCGAAGCCGTTTCCTGCACGCGAGCGGCTTCCGGTAGCGAAGCCAACCCAGGCTGGGCCGCAGGCTTCAGCGAAGCGGAAATGCTCTCCAGCAGCGATCCACTCTGCGCCGCCGGTTTAGCCGCCACAAACGCGGCCACGCGGGAGGAAAGCGGCGCTGAAGCTTGCGCCGGGATTTTCACCGGCGCGGGCTGGTTAAAGAGATCGGCGGCGGCAGGCTGCGGTGCGGCAACATCCGTACGCTGACCGTTCCCCAGCGCTGGCTCTGCACCCTCGTTCATCAGCTGCCTGATGATGGCCCAGTTGGTCTGGTCGGCATTCCGTGTCTGTTCAGACATATCTTTGAATTCGATATGGTTTGTTAGCGTTTTTTCTTTAAAACGCTGCAGGTCGTCATAGCTTTTCATGGGAACGATCGCGGGATAATAAGAAAACTGGCGGCAATATATCATACAATTTTTAACTACATCAGATTATTCTTACCGCTGATAAAAAAAGCTGTTGGCCTGTAATTATATTAACCGCTTGCGGCGCAATAATAATTACGCAGGCTATCAATCAGGTCAGTTATTATTTGGCTTAATTAAATAATTGTCTTACATTAAGTCAATGGCATGCTGCTTTAATCGCGGACAGAGACGGCATAAAGCGCGCCGCTTTTTACGCGGCGCGTAAGCCAAACATTCGTCAGACGGCGGTTAATTTGACATAAAGCACTTTATTGCCTCTGACGTTTGACGTTATTACGTGCTCACAGGCCTTTATCTGTCAGTGGCGATAAAATACTTACGCTAAGTCAAATCTGCCACCATCGCTCGTTTTTGCTAATCGTTTGCACAGGGCACCAGGCGAACGGCAAGTGGAAAAAACCTGATTGATTCATACGGGGCTACTATGTCAGAAGTTTGCCAGGCCGTAGCAACGGTAGAGTAAGGGACAGACGCAATCCAACGCCGTTGTAAGGAGTCTGCACGCTGCGGCACGATGAGCTGGAGTTAACTCAATCAGCAGAACCGGAAACCGTTTTGCGTAAGATGATGGTGGCTGTGAAGCAAGCCACGCTAATGCGCGGTGTCTGTGAGGAGTCTGGTCATGATAGTGCCCGCCAGACGGCGGGCCGCATCTCTACCCGTCACGTTTTTGCTTCAGGGAGGCTGAAAGCCATCTCAAAAATTCTACGGGCGAAGGGCGCAAAAAAGCCATACTTGTCCCACATATTTCTTCCAGAGCCGGGTTGGCTGATTTATTGTCCGGATAGCGCTCTAAAAAATCGTCAATTTCCTCAGCGAGATTATCATCAGCCCCATCCAGATGATCAACATAGGAGTTCACGATTTCTTGGCTGGTGTCCCCCCAATCCGGATTAAAAAAAATCCGGAAGAAGAGACGAATCGATTCGTATCTTTTCATAAATTAATCCAGGATTGGGTAAGCAGTCAGAATATAGTAAGGGCGATTATTATATTGCTCTTTATAAATGACCAATTCGAATTTATTTGTTTCAGCTAACTTTCCCGTTTGTACTTTAATAACAGTACCAACCGAGCTACTGTGCGCATATCGCAGTTCGAGGTATAAATCCTTTCGGTCAGCAGGAGTACTTCTGGCCCACGCTCTGATCCTTCCCCGGTTAGCTTTAATCGCTTTACTTAATGCCTTTTCAGCCGTTTTCAAATCATAAAACGAACTCACACTGCCAGTAACAGGGGAAAGCGTGCCTGATTGCAGACCGCGCTGAATTTTATCCCTCATATCCGACTCTGTTTTGCCAACATGTTTCTTAATAGTGTGTCCACCTCCTTTTAGTCCCTTTTGCGCTTCGTGTTCCATCAACCGGATCTGCCCCATTTTGACCGAGGCTACGCGCGCAGATCCTGCCACAGCAAACGGTATCACCATATCAACAGCTATACCAATCTGCTTAGCCGTTTCATTTGAAGCTCCGAGTTCACTGGCAATACCCGCCGTAACGCGAGCGGTCATTGATGCGGTCTGTTTGCCGGTATAGATCTGGTAGGCTGATGAACTAATACCATCGAGGCTATGTGCGCCAACAATGATGCAGCCTGCTTTAGTTAAACCGGTTGGCTCTGGCACCAAACAGAGGGCTGTCGCGCTCGCCAGTTCAAGAATACTTCCGAGAAAGCCCACTCCGCCCCAGATGCGGTTACTGATTGAGTCACCCGTTGCCGTTTCATCTTCCATTACTGCGGCAAGCTGAACCGGCGTCATCGCAATACTGAAACCGTTTTCCATAACGTTTCCTTGTCCGATAATTTGCAGAGCAAATAGTAAGGCTCTGAGCAACAGTGAGAAAGCTAATCCCGCCACTGATTTTATCTTTTAAGAAAAAAGCCCGCTTTTGCATAACCCTGATATATTATTTCTTCTGGTAAATCCGCTGTTGATAAATTATAAATATCGACATATCACCAGACGTTTTCCAATATTTTAGTCCAATCCTATGCTGATGTAAGAAACGTTCTAATTGTAGCTTATTCACTAACAGAAGCTATTTACCGTAAAGCTATGGCCGCAGCTCAACAGCGGCCTGTAGACACCTTGTCAGATACAATGACATTAAAAATCCACGGGAGAATATTAAATACCCATTAAATCGGACGTAACATCCGTCATTATTTAACAAGCTGGAGGAAATATAGGCATTTTTTGCACCTTTAGCATTGACGAGGTGTATTTCACCGTTAAATTCATGACACCATTTTCGTGGTAAATACCGTAGTAATCTTTGAGCGAGAGACTATTACCATTTTTCGCGTCTTTTCGAGAAAACTGACGTGCCAGAGCCTCGAAAACGGGAGAGATGTTAAGCACTTCGACCGTTTTTTTATCCCGTTCAATACCTTTAACGCCTTCTTTAGTTATAGCAGATAAGAGCATCTCTTCAGCATAATGACCACGTGCGGCACATTTGCTGCCGGGTATACAGGGTAATGATTAGCGGGGCTTTGCTCGTTCCGGCACTGCCGATTTTCCACGTTCCTCGCGGGATTGGCCCCATACCGCGAACCTGCTCCCGATCAGGGTTATTTTTGTTTGTCAGTATGCCGGAATAACCTCTTTCGATTAATTTTCCATCGAGATACAATTCACCGGTAATTTGTTTATAAATTCATTTGGCCATTGTGATTTCCTGATGCTTTTTTCCGGTCTTTCCAACTATCGGCGTGCTTAATTTCTTTGCCTTTATAATTATAACGCAGCCCGACAAGTGCTATATGTCCGTACTTTTCAACTTCAGGATATTTGGTGTCAAAAATATACCTTCTTTCTTTTAATTTATTGAGAAGTAGCCCATAAAAATGAAAGCCAGTGGCAGAAAACGCAGCCGTTTTCTGAGACAACGTCCGGAAGCAGACGGCACCGAAAAGCCGCGCCGCTGTAACATAAAAGGCCGCCAGTTTTACCCTGGCGGCCTTTGGTCGGTAAGCTTAAGGCTGCGCCACCGCCTGCTGGCCGCCCGGCACCGGCTGTCCCTCATCCTGATCGACAGCGAAGCAGGCGATCTGCTGCTCGCCATACTGTTTCAGCTGCGGCTGGATCTGCGGACAGGGCGCAAAGCGACGGCGGCAGCGCGCGTTAAACGCGCAGCCCGGCGGCGGATTCAGCGGGCTTGGCAGCTCGCCGGTCAGCTTGATACGCTCGCGGCGCTCGTCCGGGTTCAGGCGCGGCGTGGCGGAAAGCAGCGCCTGGGTGTACGGATGGCGCGGATTGGCAAAAATCGCCTCTTTGCTGCCCCGCTCCACGCAGCGTCCCAGATACATCACCATCACCTCGTCCGCGATATGTTCGACCACCGACAGATCGTGCGAAATAAAAACGTACGAGAGGCCCAGCTCCTGCTGCAAATCCATCATCAGGTTCAGCACCTGCGCGCGTACCGACACGTCGAGCGCGGAAACCGGCTCGTCGGCGATCAGCACGTCGGGATCGAGCATCAGCCCGCGCGCGATGGCGATACGCTGACGCTGACCGCCGGAAAACATATGCGGATAGCGATCGTAATGCTCCGTTTTCAGCCCCACTTTCGCCATCATCGCCAGCGTTTTTTCGCGGCGCTCTGCCTTGCTCAGGCTGGTGTTAATCAGCAACGGTTCTTCCAGGATCTGACTGACCTTTTTGCGCGGGTTCAGCGAGCCGTAGGGGTTCTGAAACACAATCTGGATCTTTTGCCGGCGCAGCTTTTGCGCCGCCGGGTCATGCTTTAACAGATCCTGGCCCTGATAAAACAGCTGCCCTTCCGTTGGCGTTTCGATCATGGTCAGCAGGCGGCCCAGCGTCGATTTGCCGCAGCCCGACTCGCCTACCACCGCCAGCGTTTTGCCGCGCTCCAGGTTAAACGAGACGCCGTCCAGCGCCTTCACCAGGCGCTCCTGACCAAACAGTCCTTTCTTCACCGGGTAGTGCTTTTTCAGGTCGATCGCCTGCATCAGCAGGGTGGAATCAGATGGCTTCATAGGTTGGTCTCCCGGCATCATCCAGAGGGTAATGACATTTGGACTGGCGTCCCGGAATATCACGGAGTTCAGGTTCTTCAATCCGACAGCGATCGGTGGCGTACGGGCAGCGCGGGTTCAGCAGACAGCCGTTTGGCCGATCGTACTTGCCCGGCACCACGCCCGGCAGCGAGGCCAGCCGCGCCTTGTCGGCCGCAAACTCCGGCAGCGCGCGCAGCAGCGCCTGGGTGTACGGATGGCGCGGCGCCTTAAAGATATCGACCGCCTTACCGGTTTCCACCACCTGGCCCGCATACATCACGATGATGTGCTGGGCCGCTTCGGCTACCAGCGCCAGATCGTGCGTGATCAGGATCAGCGCCATGTTTTCCTGCCGCTGAAGATCCAGCAGCAGCTCGATGATCTGCGCCTGGATAGTCACGTCCAGCGCCGTGGTCGGCTCATCGGCAATCAGCAGCTTTGGCCGACAGGCGATAGCCATGGCGATCATCACGCGCTGGCTCATCCCGCCGGAAAGCTGATGCGGATACACGTCCAGCCGCGAGGCCGGATCGGGAATGCCGACCTGGTTCAGCAGATCGATAGCCCGCTGACGACGCGTGCTTTTGTTGCCGCCCTGATGCACCTTGATCGCTTCCATAATCTGGTAGCCCACGGTGTAGCAGGGGTTCAGGCTGGTCATCGGATCCTGGAAAATCATCGCCACTTCCGATCCCACCAGCTGACGGCGCTCTTTTTCAGAAATGCGCCTCAGATCGCGCTGGTTAAAAAGCAGGTTGTCGGCCATTACTTTGCCGGGGAAATCGATCAGCCCCATAATCGCCAGCGAACTTACCGATTTGCCGGAGCCGGATTCGCCGACGATGCCGACCACCTGGCCCTGCTCAACCTGATAGCTGATGCGGTCTACCGCACGGAACGGCGCTTTTTCGTCGCCGAAATGCACCGACAGTTTGTCTACAGTTAATAACGCCATCGCTGCCTCTTACTGCTTGAGTTTCGGGTCAAGGGCATCGCGTAAGCCATCGCCCATCAGGTTAAACGCCAGCACGGTCAGCAGGATCGCCAACCCCGGGAAGGTCACGACCCACCAGGCGCTCTGCGCATACTGCAACACGTCGGAGAGCATGGTGCCCCACTCCGGCGTCGGCGGTTGCGCCCCCATTCCCAGAAAACCCAGCGCGGCCATATCAAGGATGGCGTTGGAGAAGCCCAGCGAAGCCTGCACGATCAGCGGCGCCAGACAGTTGGGCAGGATATTGACGAACATCTGCCGAATAGCGCCCGCGCCCGCCACGTTGGAAGCGGTGACGTAGTCGCGGCTGACCTCGACCAGCACCGCCGCGCGCGTCAGGCGGATATAGTGCGGCAGCGCCACAAAGGTCAGCGCGATAGAGGCGTTGACGATCGACGGCCCGAAAATCGCCACCAGCACCAGCGCCAGCAGCAGGCTCGGCAGCGCCAGCATGATATCGACCAGCCGCATAATGACGGCGTCGGTGGTGCCGCCGACGTAGCCGGCGATCAGCCCGAAAATCACGCCCAGGATCAGCGACAGCACCACCACCAGGCAGCCGACCAGCAGCGACAGGCGCGCGCCGTACATCAGACGCGACAACACGTCGCGACCGACATCGTCGGTACCAAGGATATAGTGCCAGCTGCCGCCTTCCTGCCAGACCGGCGGATGCAGCAGCGCGTCGCGGAACTGCTCGGCCGGCGCATGCGGCGCGATAAAATTGGCGAAAATAGCGATAAAAAACACGATGACCACGTAAGCCAGACCGACAACGGCGCCTTTGTTACGCTTAAAGTAGTGCCAGAACTCCTGTAAAGGGGTCATCGGCTTGGGTGCGGCGGGCACGCTGCCCGGATCGACTAAAGACATACGAAGCCCCCTATTTCTTGTGGCGAATGCGCGGGTTAACCACGCCGTAAAGCACGTCAACCAGCAGGTTGACCAGAATGATCAGGATGGCCACCATCAGCACGCCGCCCTGCACTACCGGGTAGTCGCGACGCTGGAGGGCATCGATCAGCCAGCGGCCCAGGCCGGGCCAGGAGAAAATCGTTTCGGTCAGGATCGCGCCGGCCAGCATGGTGCCAACCTGGAGACCGATAACCGTGACCACCGGCAGCATCGCGTTACGCAGCGCGTGCACCACGATCACGCGCATCCGCGTCAGCCCTTTAGCGCGCGCGGTGCGGATATAGTCCTCACCCAACACTTCCAGCATGGCCGAGCGCGTCATACGCACAATCACCGCCAGTGGGATAGTACCGAGCACGATAGCGGGCAGGATCATATGCATCACGGCGTCTTTAAAGTCGCCCTCTTCGCCCCAGAACAGGGTATCGATCAGCATAAAACCGGTCAGCGGCTGGCTGTCGTCCAGAAACACCGTGTCGCCGATACGTCCAGCGACGGGCGTCAGGTTGAGCTGCACTGAAACCAGCATGATCAGCATCATGCCCCACCAGAAAATCGGCATGGAGTAGCCGGTCAGCGAGATGCCGACGGCGGTGTGATCGAAAATGGAACCGCGCTTTACCGCAGCCAGCACGCCGACCGGGATACCTACCGCGACGGCAAAAATCATCGCGCAGATGCCCAGCTCCAGCGTCGCCTTAAAGCGCGGCACGAACTCCTGCCAGACAGGAATACGGCTTTTCAGGGAGATGCCCAGATCGCCGTGCAGCACGCCCCAGACGTAGGAGGCATACTGTTGCCACAGCGGCTTATCCAGCCCCATCTGCGCCAGCAGCTGGGCGTGACGTTCGGCGGACATGCCGCGCTCGCCCGCCATAATCAGTACCGGATCGCCTGGGATCATATGGACAAAAGCAAAGGTTAACAGGGTGATACCAATAAACGTCGGGATAACAAGCCCCAGACGTCGGAGTATGAACTGCAGCATAATCCGGATTCTCTTTAAGTTCCCGCAGACCGTAGCCTGGGGGATTATAATTGCTCACATCTTACGGTCGGGCAGCCCGTCCGCGACGCCGTTAACGGCGCCTTGACCAGATTGACTTAAGCCTTGCGACGGGCCGTCGAACACGACCCACAGGGATGGGTAAAGCAGCCGGCGAACCGGCCGCTCTCTTTACTCCTGGATATCGACGTTTTCGAAGTGATGCTTACCTAACGGATCGACCACGTAGCCGGAGACTTTTTTGCTGACCGGCTCAAACACGGTGGAGTGAGCGATAATCAGCGCAGGCGCCTGGTCGTGCATCATGACCTGAGCCTGCTTGTAGTACTCGATACGCTTGTTGTGGTCGGCTTCACCGCGCGCAGGCTGGATCAGATCCTCGAATGGCTTGTAGCACCAGCGAGAGTAGTTAGAGCCATCCTTCGCCGCGGTGCAGCTGAACAGCGTGGCGAAGAAGTTATCCGGGTCGCCATTGTCGCCCGTCCAGCCCATCATCACGGTCTGGTGCTCGCCAGCTTTCGCGCGTTTCAGGTATTCGCCCCACTCGTAGGTGACGATTTTGGCCTTCACGCCAATTTTCGCCCAGTCGGCCTGGATCATCTCTGCCATACGGCGAGCGTTCGGGTTATAAGGACGCTGTACCGGCATCGCCCACAGATCGATAGCGAAGCCGTCCGCCATGCCCGCTTCCTTCAGCAGTGCTTTGGCTTTGGCCGGATCGTAGGCGTCATCCTGCACCGCGTCGTTGTAGCTCCACATGGTCGGCGGGATCAGGTTTTTCGCCGCCTGGCCCGCGCCCTGGTAAACCGCGTCGATAATCGCTTTCTTGTTCACCGCCATGGTCAGCGCCTGGCGAACCTTGACGTTATCCAGCGGCTTTTTCTCGGTGTTATAGGAGAGATAGCCGACGTTCAGGCCCGGCATCTGCATCAGGTTGATATTCTTGTCTTCCTTCATCCGCGCGAGATCGGCCGGATTCGGATAAGGCATGATCTGGCACTCGCCCTTCTGCAACTTGGCGTAGCGCACCGAGGCATCCGGCGTGATGGAGAAGACCAGGCGATCGATTTTCGGTTTGGTGCCCCAGAACTGGTCAAAGGCTTTATAGAGAATGCGGGAATCTTTCTGATATTGCAGCAGCTGGAACGGGCCGGTGCCGACCGGATTCAAATCGACTTTTTCCGGCGTGCCCGCTTGCAGCATCTTGTCGGCATATTCCGCAGAGAGAATAGACGCGAAATCCATCCCCAGATCGGCCATGAACGGCGCTTCCGCACGGGTCAGCACAAAGCGTACCGTGTGGTCGTCCACCTTCTCAATTTTGCTGATGAGCTTCGGCATGTCCATGCCTTCAAAGTATTCGTAGCTGCCGCCGGAAACGCCATGATACTTGTTGTTTTTATCCAGCTGACGCTCGAAGGAGAACACCACGTCGTCGGCATTAAAGTCACGCGTAGGTTTGAAATCTTTAGTGGTTTGCCACTTCACGCCTTTACGCAGGTGGAAAGTATAGGTTTTGCCGTCTTCGCTCACGTCCCACTTTTCCGCCAGGCCGGGCTGTAGCTCGGTGGTGCCGACTTTGAACTCCACCAGGCGGTTATAGATCGGTACGGAGCTGGCATCGTAAGTGGTGCCGGAAGTGAAAAGCTGTGGGTTAAAGCCTTCAGGCGATCCTTCGGAACAATAAACGAGGGTTTTGGCCTGGACGCTGGCGGCCACGGTCAGGGCGACCAGGCTCAAACCGACCTTCAGCATCCTGTTTTTAGCCAGGGAATTACGCATGCTTCTGCTCCAGTTGTGATGTTGTATTAGGCAGTTCGTCAGGCCTGTATTTTTTTATAGTGGCCCGTACGTATCAGAAGGTTTGGGTAGAAGACGCGGCGAGGCTGATGCCATCAGACAAATCCTTATCCTTTCTCTTCTGAGCGATCAATTTGTCAACAGTTGCAGAAAACGTCAATACGGCCGTTGGCTATTTACACAGAGGATGAGAGGCGACAGACAAATATAAAAAATAACCAAAAGCGACCTTTTCCAGCGCATATAATGCGCCGTTAACTTTTAATGCCGCTTAAAATAGCGCCAGAAAATCAGCAGCCAGTGAAACGCGTTGCAAAAAAACCCTTGAAAATAGTCGCCTGTATCCCATTTTTTTAACAATACGCTTTGCTTATACCTGCCATTCCAGGCAAAAATTCTGCAACGGCAGGATAAAAAACGGCCAATAACGCGTTTTTTTGGTCATGTACAGCGCAGCGCGAATTAACGCGGCGGTAGCGGGCGGGAAAGGCTTTTTTACGGATAGTAAGGGCATAAAGCGAGACGGGTATTTTTACACCACAGCACGATCGGCTGCCGGTGTCGGCGGCGCTTCAGGGCCGCCGATAACGGATAATCAGTGCGAAACGGCGCGGGAAAGCGTGTTGATAATAACCACGCCGACGATGATAAATGCCATGCCGATTAGCGCGGGCAGATCCAGCCGCTGGCCGTGCCACAGCCAGGCGACCAGCGAGATCAACACGATACCCACGCCCGACCAAATGGCATAGGCGATGCCGGTCGGCAGATGCTGCAGCGTCAGGGACAGACAGTAAAAAGCGATGCCGTAGCAAAATACGGTACCCAGAGTTGGCCACAGCCGCGTAAAACCTTCCGACGTTTTCAGCAAGGTGGTACCAATCACTTCCGCCACAATGGCGATAAATAAAATGAGATACATCATTATGACCGTTCTCCTGGGTTACCCGTTCAGTTAGAGGAAGAAGCGCACAGCGCTTCCGCGGCTTATCTTGCAAGAATCTGCCCCGGTTTTTTTGATCCCACGCATGACTCTCTGCGCCAACCTTAATACGGCCTTAACGGCAGGCAATAAAAAACCCCCGGCCGCTACGGCTCCGGGGGCTGGGGTGTGACGCGGCGCGTCAGATTTTGTCGCCAGAAGCTTTACGCTTTGTCGGATCCGCACACCAGTCGTTCGTCTCTTTGATGCCGCCATCCGGAGAGGTGTAGCCCAGGCAGCCCAGCACCGAGTCGAACAGCTCAACGTGACGATGCGTCGCGCCCACGCGCTGCTGCGCCTGCAGGCGTTCAAAGCGGCTCTGGTTAGCCGGGTCTGCCAGATACTTATCGGAAGCCCACACGATCATCGGCACGCGGAACTGCTCCGGCGGCGCCATATGACGCGGCGTGCCGTGCAGGTGCATGTTATCGCTGATCGATTCGCCGTGGTCGGCCGCGTAGAAGACAATCGCTTTCTTATCGCGCAGCTGATCGAACACGCTTTCCAGCACCGTATCCGTATAAAGTACCGAGTTATCAAAGGCGTTGATCAGCATCGCTTTGCTGCATTTATCGTCCACGCCCATACATTCAGGCTGATAACGGGCAAACTCGCGCGGATAGCGCTGCGAGTAAAGGTAGTGCGAGCCTTTGGTATGCAGCACCACCAGATGCTTGCCTTCAGGATGGCGATCGAGCGACTTTTTCAACTCCGGCACCAGCAGCATATCGTCCACCGACTTGCCCTGGTTCTGCTTTTCCGAACCAATCTGCTCGCGGAACGCGAAGTTATCCGCATCGGTATTGTTATAGAACCAGACTTCACTTTGCATAGCGAAAAGCTCCGAGCTAAAGCCCAGCGACTTCATCACCGCAAAAACGTTCTGTTCTTTCAGCGTGCGGCCTGGCCCTTCATCGGTGCCGCCTTCACGCACGAACATACAGCGCAGCGAAAGCTTGGTTGCGGTGTCGCAGGATTCCCCCCGGAACGCCACCAGGTTTTTCTCGTGGGAAAGCTTTGGCGTGGTATCGCGGTTATAGCCCAGCAGGCCCATATGATCCCAGCGGGTGGTTTCGCCAATCACGAATACCACATAGGTGTCGTCCAGCCCGGCCGGTGCGTTATAGGTAAACTGCTTTGCCGGATCGAACAGGTCTTTACCGTCCATCGTCTCGTCGTAGCTGGTGTAGGCAAACAGCCCCAGCGCCGACAGCCAGTTGGAAGGCAGATAAGAGTGCGCCACCACGCCGCCATAGCTCGGCAGATCGACATTGGTCAGCTTCTCGTTGATGTTCTGCTGCTTGTCGAAATAGCGGATAGGCAGCCAGACCAGCGCCACGGCCAGCAGCAGCACGCCCAGCGGCTTCAGGCGCTGTCCCGGCGTTTTCAGCTGCTCAATCAGCGTCAGGCGCAGCGAGTTGCGCCAGATCAGCAGCAGCGGCAGCGCGCTGACCAGCACCATCCACAGCACAAAATGGTAGCCAATCACCTCTTTCGACAAATCGGTATCCGTGGTCATCACCGACGCGACGATGCCGTAGCCGATCACCACGTTAAAGAAACTCATGTAGTAGCTGGCGGCTACCGAAATCAGCACCAGCGCGGTAGCGGTCACGCGCCAGAAAATTTTGCCGCCCAGCGACAGCAGCCGCATCAGGAAAAAGGTCAGCAGAACGATGGCGACGACTTCCGCCACGGCGGAAAGCCATTCCGCCACGCTGAAGTGGGCCAGAAAGGGATCGAAACGACGATAAAAAACGGGAATATTCAGAAAGATACCGATGTAAAACGCCAGCAAAAACGAGAGCTTTTGCTGCGTCAGTGTTTTAATGTAATTCATGCAACCTTTATCCCGGCGTAGCTTTAGAGTAAACGCTAATCAGACCATACCGTTTCGCCAGAGTTCGGTTATAGGGTCGATTATCACCCTGAGAAACTTTCCCCGGACGATTCTGAAGGGAAAAAATTCACCTCCACGCGCAAGCGGCGTAGTTAACCACATTATCGGGGATTTATCAGTTCAATCGCGGGAATAAGCAGAGAAACGCGGCGGGTCGCAGGGTTACAGACAGCCGGAGCGCCATAGCGGCTCCGGCCAGCGCCGTTATCAGTTGATGATATTCAGCGTTACGTCGATATTGTCGCGGGTTGCGTTAGAGTAAGGGCAGACGATATGGGCCGCGTCCACCAGCTTTTTCGCTTCCGCCGCGTCCATTCCTTCCAGATGGATATTCAATTTAGCTTCGATACCAAAACCGGTCGGCAGCGGCCCGATGCCCACTTCCCCTTCGATAAAGGCTTCTTTTGGCATAGTGATTTTGTCGCGGTTGGCGACAAACTTCATCGCGCCCAGGAAGCAGGCCGAGTAGCCAGCGGCAAACAGCTGTTCAGGGTTGGTGGCTTCGCCGCCCGCGCCGCCCATTTCTTTCGGTACGCCCAGCTTTACGTCCAGCACGCCGTCTGAAGAGGTAGCACGACCGTCACGACCACCGGTGGCTTTTGCTTTGGCACGGTAAACGACTTTTTCTAAAGACATCAGGCAACTCCTTTCATTGGGTTTTATATGCGCTATTAAATCGCGAGCGACTTAATGAGGCGTCTGTAATCAGTATAGACTTTCCGGAGCGAGACTACGGTCTAGCCGTTGAGGCTGTCGCGCAGGCTTTCCAGTTCGGCTTTCAGCACGCGCATTTTTTCCGCATCACAGGCGGCGGCGCAGCTGACGGCCTGAGGTAAATCGACCGCTTTATGGCGCAGCTCGCGACCCTGTTCGGTCAGCGTTACCACGACCTGGCGCTCGTCTTTGCGCGAGCGCTGACGATCCAACAGACCCGCCGCCTCCAGCCTTTTCAGCAGCGGCGTCAGCGTGGCGGAGTCCAGAAACAGCCGTTCGCCGATTTCGGAAACCGTCACGTCATCGCGCTCCCACAGCACCAGCATCACCAGATATTGCGGATAGGTGATATCGAGCGGTGCCAGCAGCTGGCGGTAAAGCTTGTGCAGCGCCAGGTTGGTGGAATAGAGCGCGAAGCAAAGCTGTTGATCAAGCAACAGTGGCGAGGCTTCCGCTTTTTTGTCATCTTTATCTGTGATCATGGCAAAAAATATAAATAGTGCGCTATATAATTGCAAGCGAATCTTAATGTTCAGGGGAGAAAACCGATGTATTCACTGGAAGAAAAGGCCCGACGCTACGCCAGCAAGGCTCATGCTGACACGGGTCAGCGTCGCAAATATACCGATGAGCCTTATATCGTACATCCGGCTGCGGTAGTGGAGCTGGTGCGCAGCGTAACCGATAACGAAATCATGCTGGCCGCCGCATGGCTGCACGACACGGTCGAGGATACGTCCAACACGCTGGCGGATATCGAGAGCCATTTTGGCGCGGAGGTCGCCTCGCTGGTGGCGATGCTGACCGACAGCAAGCAGCCCGACGCAAAAAATCGCGCAGCGCGTAAAGTGGCCCATTTTCGCCATACGGCACAGGCCTCGGGCGACGCCCAGACCATCAAGCTGGCCGATATCATTGATAACACCCGCTCGATTATTCATTACGATCCGCATTTTGCCCGCGTTTATCTGACAGAAAAACGCGTGCAGATCGCCTTGCTGAAAGACGGAAATGAAGCGCTGTGGCGGCAGGCTTCCACTATTATCGAAAGCGGCATTGAGCAGCTGACGCAGGCGCCCTATTACGTGCCGCTTGCCTGGTTCACCCGCCAGCAGCAAAGATATCAGCTGCCGAATTAATCCTTAACCGGGATTTTCGGCGCTTTTCTGCATTAATTAACTCAAATCGGCGCCGCTGCCGCAGGCCGGCGGCATTAATTGGTAAGCCTGCGTCAACTCAGTGCCTATAATCGCCTCGAAAAAATAAGGGGCGTTATGCAATCTGATTTACTTTTTATCCGCCGCAAGGCGTTGGCTTTTATTGGCTGCGCGCTGTTTCTGGCCGCCATGATGGGAATGGTTTTTATCGATGTTCGCTGGATGAACGATGGCGTACACGAAACCTCATTTACTGAAATCGCTCAGGAACTGATGCTGCTGGCTATCGCGCTGCTCTATTTTCATGGCGCATATCGACAGCCTGCCATCAGGCCGACGCTGATATTAATCGGCGGCTTCTTCACCTGTATGCTGATCCGCGAGCTGGATTTCCTGTTCGACGAGCTGTCACACGGCAGCTGGGTGTGGTTCGCGCTGGCCACTGCCGCCGCGTGCGTCGTTATTGCCGTGCTTCAGCCAAAGCGCGCCGTGAAAGGCCTGGCCGATCTGCTGCGTCATCCTGCCTGGGGCATGTTGTGCGCGGGTTTGCTGACCATTCTGGTGTTTGCTCGCCTGTTCGGTATGCGCGACCTGTGGCAGCACCTGATGCTGGATGGCTATAACCATACGGTGAAAAACATGGCGGAGGAAGGCTGCGAACTGCTGGGCTATAGCCTGTGCCTGCTGGCTTCGCTGGGGTATCTGTATGGCGATCGGGCAAAGGCGGAATAAAAAACGCCGCCTTGCCAATACTCGTAAAGCCCGACGTTTAACGCCGGGCTTTTTTATAGCTTATTGCTTGTAAAAAATGTCGCCGGATTCCACTTTCAGGATGCGGCCATCTTCTTTAGAAATCTGCACGTAGTTGCCGCCCATATAGGTCCAGCTGGTGCCCTGCTCAGGCGCAGGCAGGTTGCGGGTTTTCCAGTCCACAATTTCATATTTTTTAGTGCGGTAGCGGTCAGGCACCACGCTGCCGATAGTGAAACGCTGGAAATCGGCAAAAAAGTACTGAATTTCATAAGGATGGGCCGGATCGCGCTGCGGCGCGGCCGTTTCGCCTGAAGGCGTCTGCGCCTGAGAAGGCGTTTGTGCTTCCGGCGCGATCGGCGCGGCGGATGGGGCATCCGTAGCTGGCGCATCCGTAGCTGGGGCATCCGTGGCTGGCGCATCCGTGGCTGGCGTATTCGCAGCTGGGGCATCCGCAGCTGGCGCGGCGGCGGCAGGATCCTGCTGCGTCTGAACATCTTCTGCAAAAGCCGTAGACACTAACGGCGTGGCAGCCAGTAAAAAAGCAGAAAAGAGAATGGACGTCGACTTACTCATGAGTTTCTCCGCTGAAAATGAAATTATCAGGTGGCACCGGTCAGCGAGGAAGCGCCACTTCGTCACGCGCACATTATCGTTTCTTTTCAGGCAAGGGAAGCAGGAAAAAGCGTGGTCTGCCCTTTTCGCCCAGCGTTATCTTTCGCGCAGCGCCTCTTTCGCCCGGTTCAGCGGTTTCAACAGGTAAGCCATAATGGTTTTGCTGCCGGTATGGATTTCCGCCATCGCGATCATCCCCGGATGCACCGGGAATTTTTTCCCTTTTTTATTAAGCAGATAATCTTTTTCGGTACGCACATAGACGCGATAGTAGTAGTTGTCCCGATGCACCTCGTCCTGGAGGGTATCCGGCGATATGGAAGCCACTTTCCCCTCAAGGCCGCCATAGATATTAAAATCATAGGCGGTCAGCTTGACCACGGCGCGCTGGCCCGGCGTGATAAAAGCCACGTCGCGCGGCGAAATCTGCGCTTCAATCAGCAGCTGTTCATCCAGCGGCACCAGCTCCATCAGGTTGCCGCGCTGCGGGATCACGCCGCCCACCGTGTTGACCTCGATCGCTTTGACGATACCCCTGACCGGCGCGACTATCGTCGTGCGCTTCAGCGCATCGGCGCGTCCGATGATGACCGATCGCTGCGAAGCGGCCTCGGCATTGGCTTTCGCCAGGTCCTCCCGCGCGTGCACGATGTACTGATTTTGCGCGTCGTTCAGCTTGCTTTGCAGATCGTTAGCCTGTCTTTTCAGCCGCAGCACTTCCACGTCGCTGGCCGCGCCCTGCGCCACCAGCGAAGCGGTCAGCTTAAGCTCGCGGTTGATCAACGTCAGCGCTTCACGCAGGCCGCTCAGCGTTTTGTCCAGGTTCTCCCTGCGCGAGCGATACAGCGCCGTCTCGGCCGCCACCAGATCGCCGTCCTCCAGCACCTCGGGCGGAAAATGCAGCTCGCTGCCCGCCGTTTCCGCCTGTAAACGGGCCGCCGTCGCCAGCGCCGCCCGCATTCTTGCCGTGCTCTCCTGTAGCCCGGAATCCAGCTGCGTGGGATCCAGCAATGCCAGCACCTGGCCCGCCTCCACCACGTCGCCTTCACGCACTTTCAGCGTTTGCAGAATGCCGCCTTCCAGCGACTGCACGATCTGCGCGTGGCTGCTGGGGATGACTTTGCCGACGCCGACCGTGACCTCATCCAGTTCAAACAGGCTGGCCCAGAGAAAAAACAGCAGCAGCATCGTCAGCAGCGACCAGACGATCAGCGCGCTGCCGCGCGCGGCCGTTTTTTTGCGGCCTCTGAAGCGTCCGCTCATGATGACGCCTCCGTTTTGCGGCGCGGCGCGGCCGGTTTAACCAGCAGCTGCTCCTTCGTCCCGTCACGCACGATTTTGCCGTTATCCAACAGTAAAATACGATCCACCAGCTGCATCACTGCCGGTCGGTGCGTGGCGATAATCAGCGTTTTCTCGCCCGACCAGGCCTTAAGCTTTTCGATCAGGCGGCTTTCGGCGGCGTCGTCCAGCCAGGCCGTCGGCTCATCCAGCAGCAGCACGGCGGGCTGGCGCAACAGTGCGCGGGCCAGCAGCAGCAGCTGGCGCTGCCCGCCGGACAAGCCTTTGCCGCCCTCGTGAAGCAGATAGTCCAGGCCTTCCGGCAGCTGGCGGATAAAGGTCATAGCGCCAGCGATAGCCAGCGCTTCCTGCATCTCCTCCTCCGTAGCCAGCGGCATTCCCAGGCGCAAATTCTGGCGGATGGTGCCGAAAAACAGCGACGAGGACTGGCTGACCAGGCTGACGTCGCGCCGGACATCCAGCGGATCGAGCGTGTCGAGCCGGACGCCATCCAGCAGCAGCGCGCCCTGCGTGGGCCGCAGCAGCCCCGCCAGCATTTGCAGCAGCGTGGATTTGCCAGATCCGTTGCGGCCCAGCAGCGCGATTTTCTCGCCGGGCTTGATGGTCAGCTTATCGAGCGCCAGCGCCGCCTGGGCGGCTTCAGGGCTATAACGATAGATAATACCGTCCAGGCTGTAGTCGCCGTACAGTTTTGCGCGATGCACCTGCGCCCCGCGCTCGGGCTGGTCTACCTCGCTGTTTAGCAGGCTTGCCAGCCCTTCTCTGGCGACTTTCGCCTGCTGCCAGCGGCTAAAAATCATCGCCAGCTGGCCCAGCGGCGCCATCATGCGCGAGGCCAGCATCGAGCAGCCAATCAGCACGCCGGTGGAGATATCGCCGTCCATCGCCAGCAACGCCCCCACCAGCACCACGCTGACATAGGCCAGCGTCTGTACCTCGCTGGTCCAGCTGGCCAGCAGCCCGCTGATAAAACGCTGCCTGACCGTCGCCTTGCCGATCGTTTCGTTCAGGTGGTTCCACTGGTTCTGAAAGTAAGGCTCGCCGCGCAGCAGCTTGATATCGTCCGCGCCCTGCACCGACTCCACCAACATGGCGTTACGCAGGGCCGACTCGCGCATGGTGGCTCTGGAAAGCTTCGCCAGCGGCCGCTGCGCCAGCAGTCCCGGCAGCACAATCAGCGGGATCGCCACCAGCGGCACCAGCACCAGCCAGCCGCCCAGCAGCCAGAGCACGATCAGAAAGAGGATCAGAAACGGCAGATCGGCCACGGCGGAGATAGTGGTGGAGGCGATCAGCTCGCGCAGCTGCTCCAGCTCGCGGATCTGCGCGATAAAAGATCCGGTTGATTTTGGCCGCGCGTCGCTACGGATGCGCAAGGCGTGGCCGAAGACCTTGTCGGAAATACGCAAATCGGCGCGCTTGCCCGCCCAGTCGGAAATATAAGTGCGGGCCATGCGCAGGATAAAGATAAAAGTCAGCGCAATCATAACGCCGCCAAACAGTACCCACAGTGACGGCACGGACTGCGAAGGAATAATGCGGTCGTACACCTGCATGGTAAACAGCATCGCCGCCAGGCCCAGCACGTTGATCATCAGCGAGGCGAACATGATGTTGATCCAGCTCGGCCACTCCCGCAGCAGCGTCTGCCACAGCCAGCTGGCGCGGTAAGGCTGAATATAGTCGTCGACTCTGGCGTCGGGCACGGCGGTTTCAGGGCGGGCAAGCAGCACGCGCTGCGCATAGCGGCCCAGCTCGTCCACGCTGAGCACGCTTTGCAGCTGTTTTTCGCCGGTCAGCATCACGCTCGCCTGGCCTTGGGCGCTCAGCGACGTAACCACGCCGACGCCGCGCGCGCCGAAATCCACCACCAGCGGCAGCCGCCAGGCGTCCAGCCAGTCGGGATGGAAGTCGTCAAACAGCACCAGCAGGCCGAGCTGGCGCGCCATGTTTTCAATCAGCTTGTCCTGCGGCAGCTGTCGCAGCTGCCACTCCGCCTCGCCTTTTACCCGCTCTGGCGAAGCCTCAAGGCGATAATGCCTGGCGATCAGCAGCAGGGCTTCCAGCCACGGCAGGTAGCGGCTTTTTTCAGCATGGCCGGTGGCGTCGTTATCTGAGAAAGGGTTGTTCATAAGGCTCATTTTTCACTGTTTGCCGCTGCGCCTGGACGGCCGGCATATTGATGCTGAAGGCGTCTCTGGCCATACCGGCCAGCGCAAGATAAGTTACTTCGGCGGCCCAAAGGTCGCGGCGGGCGTTGATAAGATCCAGCTCCGCGCGGCTGATTTCCTGTTCGGCGTTGAGCAAATCAAGCACGTTCCTGTTGCCCAGCGCCAGATATTGCTCGCGGTAAAGCGACCGCGTCTCGGTAATGGTGCGCAGCCGCCGGGCGAGGATGCTGATGTTGTTTTGCAGACCAGCCATGCTCTGAAACGCGCTGCGTTGTCGGTCGGTCAGCTCCAGCTTCTGGCTGCTGATGGTTTCTCTGGCCGCGGCCAGCGCGCGCGCGCTGGCGTTTTCCTGCGCCGCCAGCGCGCCGCCCTGATAGAGGGTGCTGTTCAGGGAGAGATAGACGTTTTGATACTGGCTACGGCTCTGATAGCGGGCGATATCGCCGATATATTTGTTGCTGCTGGCTTCCAGCGACAGCGTGGGATAACGCTGCGCTTTGCTGCTGCGCAGGTCGGCGCTGGCGATGGCGGCGTCGGCCTGTGCGATAAGGATGGTGGGGTTTCTGTTCAGATCGAGCGTGGTGCCCAGTTTGCGGATCAGCGGTTGTAGATCCAGCGGCGTGGCGAGCGGCCTGTCCGCGATCGGCTGGCCCAGCAGCGCCTGAAGGTGGTACTTCGCCTGGCGAAGTTTGATCTCGCTCTCCTGCTGCTGCGCCTCGGCCGCTTCGACGCGTGCCTGCGCCTGTACGGGATCGACGCGCGTGCTGGCGCCCGCCGTCGCGCGCAGCTGCGTAAGCCGTAAAATATCCTGCAGCGCCCTGACCTGTTTGCGTGCGTTATCAAGCTGCTGCGTATAGCGACAGACCTCGTTCAGCGCCAGCGCCGTTTGCTCAATCACGCTATCGACCTGCGCCAGCAAAGCGGCCTGCTGTCGCAGATAACCGGCCGTTGCCCGATCCACCGCGCCGCCGGTTTTGCCAAAGTCATAAAGCATTTGCGACAGCCCCAGCGTGGCGATTTGCCCGCTGCCTTCGTCCTGCTGTCGGCCCGAGGTAACCCCCGCTTTAATCGCGGGAAGGTAGCCCGCGCTGGCGTTATCGATGCTAAAGCCCGCCGACTCCAGCGAGGCGATGCTGCTGCTGATGGCCGGATGGTGCTGCACCGCCAGCAGGATCGCGGCGTGCCAGTCGACGGGCAGCGTTTTGCCGTCGCCCGTCGGCAGCATATCGGTCTGGTCTGCGGCGGCCTCAGGCAGGGTGTCCGGCGCGCCGGAAAAAAGCCCCCAGAATCCATCAGGCGCTTCTTTCGGCGGCGACGGCTGCGCAAGGCTGACACAAGGCAGCGCCAGCAGGCAGCAAAAGGCGGTAAAACGTCTTTCCATAGCTTCATCCTGAAAATCCCTGGCCAGGCCGGGCGGCAGGCGCGTCGCCCGGCGCTTGCTCAGCCAATAACGATATCGTCTTCGATATAGAGCTGCACCAGCGAGCCGTCGGCGGCCGTGCTGGTGTAGTGCTCGTAGCTGATGCCGTCCGCCAGCAGGGCCGTCGATTGCGTCCAGCTGCCGTTTAGCGTCACCGTATCGCCTTCCGCGCCCCTGACGTAGAGCGTGTTATTGTCGTCGGTGATATTGAACAGGCTTTCCGCGCTGACGGTCAGGCTGTCGTTAACGCTGTCGTCCAGCATATCTACGGCTTCGATATTGCTGACTCGGGCGGAGATAGCGCTCAGATCCAGCGAGCCGCTGCCGTGCCAGGCCAGGGTATCACTGCCGTCCGCGCCGTTTATCGAGGTGAAGTCGGTATCGTAAAGCTGGAATATATCGCTGCCGCCGGAGCCGCTAAAGGTGAGCGCGCCGCCCGCGCTGCCGTCCACCGTCACCCCTAAGCTGACGCTCAGCGACGCGCTGCTGCCGTCCGATAAGGTGTAGGTGAAGGTATCGGTATGGCCGCTTTGCGCGGCCGCCTCATCCGGTACGTAGCGGTAGTGGCCCGCGCCGTCGATAGCCAGCGTACCCCAGTAGCCTTGCAGACTCGCGGCCTCGCCGTCGACCACGGCGGTTTCGCCATTCTGACTGACGGAGACGAGCGTCAGATCCTGCATTTCTTCGGCGCTCAACGAGCCTTCAATCCCGGCGGTCACTTCGTTAAAGGTTATGCCTTCCTGTACGTAAAGCTTAATAGCCGTGCCATCGAGCGTGGCGCTGGTGTAAAGCGTATAAACGATGTTATTCAGCGTTTCCACGCCGCTGACCAGCCACTCGCCCGCCAGAGAAAGCGAATCCTCGCTGCCGCCGCGTACGTAAAGCGCGTTGCCGTCGCCGGTGACGCTGGCGATATCATCAACGTTCAGCGTCAGCACCGCCGCCGCACCGTTATCCTGAAGATCGATCGCCTCGATATTGCTGACCTTATCGGCAAGATCGCTCAGCCGCAGCTCGCCCTCGCCGCGCCAGACCAGCGTATCGTGACCGGCCTTGCCGTCCAGCACGGTCAGCTGCGTATCGTAAATCGCAAAGCTGTCGTCGCCGACCGTGCCCGCGAAGGTCAGCGCGCCGCCGCCCAGGCCATCCACCGCCACGCCCGGCGTCACCGTCAGCGTTTGCGTGGTGCCGTCGCTCAGCAGATACGTAAAGGCATCTTCGCTGCTGGCAAGCGGGATCGTCGAGCCGCTGGTCAGCGTATAGGTGTAGCTGCCGTCGCTGTGAATGGTCAGCGAGCCATATTCGCCAACGATCGTCGTACCCGCCGCCGCTACCAGCGTGTAGCTGGCCGCGCCGGTGACGATGCCTGCCGCAATAGATTTCACTATCAGGCCGTTATCGCTGGTAAAGACGGATCCGGCGCTGCTGGCATCGGCGGTAACCTGATAGTCGGTGGTGCTGACGATATTGACCGCCACCTCGATCGCCAGTTCGTCATAAACCGTGAGCAACAGCAGGCTGGTGTGGCCGCTCTGCGTGGTGTCGATGGTCAGACGATAAGTGCCGACCGGCTGGTCAGAAAGCGTCACGTTCAGCGCGCTGCTGCTGGTCAGCGCCTGTGAGCCGCCGGTGACGGTTTCCCAGGCGAAGGTCTGCCCGTTGTAGCGCTGCAATGACCACGTGGCCGACACGCTGTTATCGGCATCGATCGAGGCGCCGGAGACGCTGAAGCCGATCGCCTGTTGGTCGCTACTGCTGGCGATGACGAAGCTGTCGCTGATAAAACTGTTGCTTTCCTCCTCCACGGTAACCGTCTGCGCCACGCTGTCGCTAAGCAGTGTCACCTGGCCGGTGACGTCGGCGGCATTGTTTTCCGCTGCGGTTTCCGTGGCGCTGAAGGCTATTTCGCTGTCGACCAGCAGGGTAACGCTTTGCCCGTCGGCCGCGGTGCTGACGTAGCGGTCGTAGCTGGCGTTGTTAAGCACCTCGCTGCCGATCCACTGCCAGCTGCCGCCCAGCGTCAGCGTATCGCCAGCCTCGCCTTTCACATAAAGCGTGTTGTCGTCATCGGTAATATCCGCCACGTTTTGCGCGGAAATCAGCAAATTGCCCGCGTCGGCGGCCAGCTCGATCTCTTCAATATTGCTGACTTTGTCCGCGATCTCACTGACCGTCAGCGTGCTGGCGCGCCAGACCAGCGTATCCAGCCCGGCGCCGCCATCGATACTGGCGAAGTCGCTGCCGTCAACGTTAAAAAGATCGTTGCCGTCCGTGCCCGTAATCGCTTCTGCGGCGACCACGTCATATTCACTGCCTGACGAGCTGTCCTGGTAGCTCGCCGCCGAAAGCGCAACCGACTGCTGCACGTTGAGATCGACAGCGACGCCCGCCCCGGTCGTGCCTGTGTAATGCGTGTACAAAACGCTGTTTATCACCGTGGTGCCGCTGTTGATCCAGCTTCCCACCAGCGTAACGGTGTCGCCCGCTGCGCCGGTAACGGTGAGCGTATTCGCGTCGTTGGTGATATCGACCACGTCCTGAGCAGTAACCACCACGCTGCCGCTGCTTTCTGCCGCGAGCGCCAGGGTTTCGATATTGCTGACTCTGGCGGCGACATCGCTCAGCACCAGTTCGGCCTTGCCGTACCAGGCCAGGGTATCGCTGCCGTCCGCGCCGTCCATCTGCGCAAAATCCGTATCGTAAACCGCGAAAACGTCATTCGCCTCCGTGCCCTGGAATACCAGCGCGCCGCCATTGCTGCCGTCAACTTCCACGCCCAGGTTGACGGTGAGCGTGGCCGTAACCACCTTGCCGTTCACCCCTTGCAGCGCGTAGGTAAAGATATCCTGAGAGCCTGACGGCAGCGTGGTGGCATCCGGCGTATAGAGATAGGTGCCGTCGCTATAGAGCAGCAGCGTGCCATATTCGCCGACCAGGGTGATGCCGCTTTCGGTTACGGCAACGTAGCTGCTGTCGACGTCGGTATCGGCACTGCCGTCGCCCGCTTTGGCGTAAAGCCGGGTATAAATGGAGCTGAGCTTGTCGATGGCGCCGTCGATGCCCTCGTCGGTCAGCAGGTTGCCTGAAGCGGCCTGGCTGGCGGTGATCTCATAGTCCGTGGTGCTGGTTACGGAGACAGCCATATCCAGTATCACGTCGTTGTCCGCGCCCGTGGTGACGATGGCGAGGCGCCAGGTACCGGCCTCCTCAACCAGCGTCGATATATCCAGCGTCAGCAGCACCTCGCCGTTGTGATCGCCCGCCGGCACCACAAGATTATCGGTCGTTACCGTTGTCCAGCTGCCGTCGCTGCCCAGCTGCTGAAGTTCATAAGCGATGTTTTTCTCGGTGGCAAAATCGTTGCCGAACAGCCCCTGCCCGGTTTTCAGCGTCAGCGTGCCGGACACCCGATCGTCGGCGGAGACCAGCGTAAAGGCGCTGGTATAGTTCACCGTGCCGCCCGTTGTCAGCACCACATCCGTATCGCTGGCTTCGGTGGTGCGCCAGCTTACGGCTACGCTGGCGTCGGCAGCATTGGCGGAAGCAATATCCGTGACGGCGTCGGCGCTGGGATCGGTAGCATCCCAGCTGAGCGTCAGCGCATCGTTGGTGCTGCCGATCTGGATATAGAGCTGCGCTGAAGAGGTCTTGCCGGTGGCGGAGTCGGTCAGGGTATAGGTAAAGACTTCGACCTTGCCGATACTGTTCATCGAGACGGCAGGGATATATTCATAGCTGCCGTCGCCGCCGATCATCAGCATGCCGTACTGGCCGACCAGCGTAGTTTTGGTGATGGCGCCCAGCGTCACTTTAGTCACGTTGCCATCGCTATTGGTAACGCTGACGGAAGAAACCAGGGTCGAGGCGCCGTGCGGGATCGTGTCTGGGCCGTAGATCCCGTCCGCATCGCTCATTACGTTGCCTGCCGCCGTGGTGTAATCGGTGGTGGTGGCCTCTTCGGCCAGGGTATAAACCGTCTCCCGCGCTTCGAGATCGAAGCTGGCGCCAATGTTAATGCCCGCCGTGGTATAAACCAGCTGATAGGTTCCGGCGGTCAGACCGGACAGCGTCAGCGTGGCAGTATTGGCTCCTGAGCCAAACAGGCCGAACAGATTGCTGCTGCCTCCCTGCGAAACATCTACCCATTCGCCGGTGGCAGAGTGGTACTTTTGCAGGATCAGCGTGGAGTTGCTGGCAACGTTCAGGAAGGCGGACGAGGTAGCCGTTACGTTAAGATCGATAAAGGTGCCGTCCGCCACCACGATCGCATCGCTGACAATGGTGTTATTAATCGCAATCAGGCCGCTGTCGCTGATTAAGGTGCCCAGATCGTCCTCTACGCTGACCGGATAGGTAAAGCCGACCGCGGCCTCCGCGCTGATATTGTCCATTGCCGTCAGGATAACGGCCTGCACATCCAGGTTGAGCGTGGCGGACGGCGCGCTGCTGTTGCCCGCCCCATCCGTCACCGTAAACGTCAGCTCGTGGCTGCCATCGTATAATCCGTCTTCATCGGTAAACTGCCAGCTGCCGTCTTCGGCTACGGTGGCCTCTCCCACTTTTTCACCTTTGTCGTAAAGCGTGACGGTTGCGCCCGGCTCCGCGCTGCCGCTGAAGGTGGCTTTGCTGTCGGTCAGCGTCTCTGTGCGGTCTACGACGATACCGGCTTCATCCGTAATCACGATGGAGGCGGGATCGATGCCTTCCGGCGCGATGGTGTCGACGGTGTAGTCAATCGCCGCTGATGCGCCGCTGGTATTGCCCGCCTCGTCGATTACCTCAAAGGAAATATCGTGATCGCCTTCCGCCAGCGGTTGGTCCGGCGTGAACGACCAGCTGCCGTCTTCGCTTACCGTGGTTTCACCGAGCGCCGTATCGCCGTCGCTGACCACCACGGTCGCACCCGGTTCGGCGCTGCCGCTGAAGGTTGGCGTGGTGGCGGATGTGGCGCTGGCCGGATCGATGGCTGTACCGTCGGGATTGGTGATGATGACGGCCGGTGTTTCAATACCTTCCGGCGCGGTGGTATCGACGGTGTAGTCAATCGGCGCTGACGCGCCGCTGGTATTGCCCGCCCCGTCCACCACTTCAAATGAGAAGCTGTGATCGCCCTCCGCCAGCGGCTGGTCCGGCGTGAGTGACCAGCTGCCATCTTCGTTTACCGTGGTTTCACCGAGCGCCGTATCGCCGTCGCTGACCACCACGGTCGCACCCGGTTCGGCGCTGCCGCTGAAGGTTGGCGTGGTGGCGGATGTGGCGCTGGCCGGATCGATGGCTGTACCGTCGGGATTGGTGATGATGACGGCCGGTGTTTCAATACCTTCCGGCGCGGTGGTATCGACGGTGTAGTCAATCGGCGCTGACGCGCCGCTGGTATTGCCCGCCCCGTCCACCACTTCAAATGAGAAGCTGTGATCGCCCTCCGCCAGCGGCTGGTCCGGCGTGAGTGACCAGCTGCCATCTTCGTTTACCGTGGTTTCGCCGAGCGCCACATCACCGTCGCTGACCACCACGGTCGCACCCGGCTCCGCGCCGTCGCCGCTGAAGGTCGGCGTGGTGGCGGATGTGGCGCCGGGCGGAACGATGGCGTTGCCGTCGGGATCGGTGATAACAACGGCCGAGGCGTCCGGCACGTCCGGCGCGGTGGTATCAACGGTGTAATCAATGGAGTCTGAAGGGCCGCTGCTGTTGCCTGCTTCATCCACCACTGCAAAGGAGATATCGTGATCGCCCTCCGCCAGCGGCTCGTCCGGCGTGTACGACCAGCTGCCGTCTTCCTCCACAACCGTCTCGCCAATGATCTCGTCGCCATCGCTGACCACCACGGTCGCACCCGGCTCCGCGCCGTCGCCGCTGAAGGTCGGCGTGGTGGCGGATGTGGCGCCAGACGGATCGATGGCGGCGCCGTCGGGATCGGTGATAACAACGGCCGAGGCGTCCGGCACGTCCGGCGCGGTGGTATCAACGGTGTAATCAATGGAGTCTGAAGGGCCGCTGCCGTTGCCCGCCTCGTCGATTATTTCGAAGGAGATATCGTGGTCGCCCTCCTCCAGCGGCTCGTCCGGCGTGTACGACCAGCTGCCGTCTTCGTTTACCGTGGTTTCGCCAATGACCTCGTCGCCATCGCTGACCACCACTGTGCTGCCCGGCTCCGCGCCGTCGCCGCTGAAGGTCGGCGTAGGATCAGAGGACGCGCTGCCCGGATCGATGGCGTTGCCCGCTTCATCCGTAATCACTACGCCGGCAGTATCCACCCCTTCCGGCGCAGTGACATCAATCACCAAATCAACACTGTTGCTACTGCTGACGCCGTTTATATCGGGGCCAATAACCGTGATAGTGTGGGCGCCTTCCGGTAACGCTTCCGGCGTAAACGTCCAGCTGCCGTTTGCCTCGACTACCGCTTCGCCCAGCAACGCGTCACCGTTAGCGATCGTCACCGTGCCGCCCGGCTGATAATTGCTGCCGCTGAACGTCGGCGTGCTGTCGCGGGTCGCCTCGCCGCTGTTGATAATGTTGCCGCTGTCATCAGCAATCACTACGACAGGCACTATGCCTTCAGGCGCGGGGATATCCTCGTCCAGAATATTTTCTGGATCGATTACGCCATCTTCGCCACCGTTTTCGGTTTCGGTATTGCTCTGAGCGTCCACCACTACGTCCACGCTGTCGCTGACGCCGTTGCCGTTTATATCTGTGCCATCCACAACGATAGTGTGACCGCCATCCGCCAGCGCCTCGTTCGGCGTAAAGCTCCAGCGCCCGTTTTCATCCACGGTGGTTTCGCCAATGACGGCTCCTCCATCGCTGATTACTACGGTGGATCCCGGCGCCATGCCTTCTCCGCTTAACGTAAGCGTGCTGTCGCTGATGGTATCGCCGCTGTTGAGGATATTGCCGCTGGCGTCGGTTAAAACTATGGATGGGCTGACCGTGGACGCGGCGTTATCGTCGGATGAAGAGCCGCCGCCGCTGGAATGATTCGAGACGCCGATGCCGATCAGCAGCGCGGCTGCGCCAATCCCCCCTCCCGCAGCCAGCATGACGCTATTGTCCCCCACGGTCAGAAGTTCAGCGGAAGTATCGGTGAGCTCATACACGGCAGAAGCCGGATCATAGTCAAAGGCATACACGACGCCGTCCGGATCGGAGGCGGTCACGGCTGGCGGCACGTCAGGTGCGTAATTATCCAGCAATACCTCATAATTTTCGCCGGTGGCTTCGTCTGCCCATGTCAGCCTGAGGCCGCTATTGCTTTTGGTGGCTTTGATTTGCGCGGGAAGGTTACCATCATTACTGTGCACTTCAAAGGTAGAGGCGTTTGCAGGCGGCGTCAGAGAAAGAGGCTGTTGTGGAATTAAGTCGTGTCTGGCAATAACTTTACCGCTGACATCTTTGATGATTAATTGTAGGTTCATTTTTTCACCGATAATATATTTAAAATATATGAATAGCTTTCAGAAAATCACTACCCCGGTTTGAAAAAACAAATCATTACGGCCTGTTCAGAAACGGGCATCTTTTTATTGAAAGGATAAGCGCCAAAAAAATAGCTTAAAAAATTAAAGCAGAGTCAATAATATTCTGTCGTATTTACTCATTTTTTTATTATCACGACCGTGCATTAAACAGCGTCGGCTGCGCTTGTTTTTTTCTGGAAATAATAAGGCCTGATCATATCGCCTTTAAGGTAAACCCCTTTTCCGCCCGTCATCTGGCAAAAGGTAATAAAATCATGAGGTACATGCAGCGAAAGCAGACGAAACTGCAACAGCTGCATCACCTGCCACAGCCGTTGATTAGAAGATTGCAGTCCATGACGATCCCAAACGTGATAGAGAATATCTTTGAACAGTACGGCATTGTCGTTGGCGTTCTGTAACAGGAAAAGAAGCAGACGCAGCATGGTCTCCCGCAGCCGATATTCTTTGATAGCGCTGTGGTTTCTCTTATCGAAATTGGAAATTCTACGATGGCTCAGATCAAACTGGACGTATTGTCCAATGTAATAGCCTGCAATAATTTTCCCCAACGGTGCCTCCGATATAAGACGCTTACGGAAATCTTATTGCATTAATATTACATGTTTAAATTAATAATTTAAGCGCTTTGTTAAGAATGATAAAGATAAACAGATACATCTATACAATAAAATAAAAGCAGCATAAAAGCCTAATCAGTTTGTTCACAAGCCGTTAATAATAACATCTGTATAACAACATCCCAGAATTCTCCCTGTCGTGACGCCGTTTTTTACTTAACGGATTATTTTAACTTCCTGACAAATTCAGAATTTAATTCTGATAAAAACAATCAGGAACGAACCTGAGTTATTTTTATATAAATTAAATCAAAGGGTTACCTATAAAATTGGGTTTATCCTGGTGCGTAAAGATTTTGCTGTCTGTAGGTCAATAAACAACAATAAGGAGGATAAATACTGCTGTAAATCCTTGCTGACCGTCACGATTGTCCGGGCGTCAGCCTGTTGTCCAGCCAGTGTGTCGGGCGCGGAACCGGTATGACAGGTTCCCTCCCCCTACATCCATTTAAAATCGTATTAATTATTAATAACTTATATTCTTTTTAAAGCGGGTATTGCTTTGCAAAGACTTCGGCGAACCAGTCTATAAATACCCGGACTTTAGGTGAAAGGTAACGCCGATCGGGGTACAGAATGGATACGGGTTTAGTGACGGTGGCGTAATCGGTCAGGACTTCCGTCAATCTGCCGGCCTGGATATGCGGCTCTCATGGCGGCTTTCTCCTCCTTTATCAGACAAACCGGTAGCGCTTTTTTTCTTAGCAGATAAACATTAATGAGCACCGCTCATATTGTCGTTTTTCGATAAGCCATTATCAGTCGCGGTTATTTCAGTAAGATAGGAAGACCTTTCCTTCAGATAATCATTTATGACTCCTTCTCAGGCTGGCGCGCTGATGGCGACTCGCAAAACCTCCGGCTTTCTTTTTGTCGCTATTCTTAGCGCATTAATGGCCTTTACCTCGTTATCCACCGATATCTATCTGCCCGCCATGCCCATAATGGCAAAAGAATTACAGGGCAATGTGGAATTAACCATTACCGGTTTTTTGATTGGCTTTTGCCTGGCCCAGCTGATTTGGGGGCCGTTGAGCGACCATTTTGGCCGTCGGCTACCGCTGTTTATCGGCATGGCGCTGTTTATTATCGGCTCGGCGGGCTGCGCGCTTTCCACGACCCTGACGCAGATTGTTTTCTGGCGCGTATTTCAGGCTTTGGGTGCCTGTACCGGCCCGATGCTGGCGCGCGCGATGATCCGCGATCTGTACAGCCGTACCCGCGCAGCACAGATGCTCTCTACGCTGATGGTTATTATGGCGATTGCGCCGATTATCGGCCCGCTGCTGGGCGGACAAATGATTAAGGTCGCCTCCTGGCATGCTATTTTCTGGCTGCTGGCCGTGATTGGCGTGCTAATGCTGATACTGTTAGCCTGGCTGCCGGAAACGCTGCCCGCAGAGAAACGCGTCAGGGCGTCTTTAACCAGCGCCTTTCATAACTATGCTCTGCTGCTGAAAAACAGCCAGTTTATGCGCTATACGCTCTGCGTAACCTTCTATTACGTGGCCGCCTACGCGTTTATTACCGGCTCGCCTTTTGTCTACATTACTTATTTCGGCATCGACCCGCAGTATTACGGCTGGCTGTTTGCGCTGAATATTGTTGGCGTGATGAGCGTCAGCCTGGTTAACCGGCGCCTGGTGCATCGCTATCCGCTTGAAACCCTGCTGAAATTCGCCGTGGTCGTTGCGGCCGTCGCCACCCTGGTGCTGGCGCTGGCTGCAAAACTGGCTATCGGCGGTGCCGTACTGATTGCGCTGCCGATTTTTATTTTTTTCGCCATGAACGGCATTGTCGCCGCCACGTCGACGGCCGCCGCGCTGGATAGCGTGCCGCATATGGCCGGTTCCGCCTCGGCATTGGTTGGTTCGCTACAGTACGGCAGCGGCATCGTCTCTTCCCTATTGCTGGCAGGGTTCAGTGACGGCACGCCCTGGACCATGGCCTGGATTATCGCGCTCTTTACGGTCGCCAGCGCGATGATAGCGCTGACCACGCGGCCGGGGAATTAGCCGGTCAGCTGCCGACAGAGATAGGTCAGCACTCGCTACAAGCCTGCCGCCGCTGGCTTCAGTTATGAGCATGGCTAATAAGCTCTTGCGCATTATCCCCTCTAATCGAATAAATCTTTCTGCCGTATGCTTTTTGGACTCGTAAACAAAAGGCAACGTCATGCAAACAGTCACGCTAAACAACGGTATTGCCATGCCCCTGCTGGGCTTTGGCGTTTTTCAGATGACGGATGCGGCAGAATGCGAACGCGCGGTTATCGATGCTCTGGCAACCGGCTACCGCTTAATAGACACCGCCGCGTCTTATCAGAATGAAACCCAGGTCGGTAACGCGCTGAAGCAGAGCGGCATTGCGCGCGACGAGCTGTTTATCACCACTAAATTATGGTTACAGGACGCCAGCTACGAGGGGGCAAAAGCGCAGTTCGAGCGCTCGCTGAACCGCCTACAGCTGGACTATGTCGATCTCTACCTGATCCACCAGCCCTATGGCGACGTACACGGCGCGTGGCGCGCGATGCAAGAGCGGCATCGTGTCGCTGGCGAAATCCGTCCGTAAAGAACGGATGGCAGAAAACATCAATATTCTCGACTTTACGCTGACCGACGCGGAAATGATGCAAATCGCCGCGCTGGATACGGCCACCAGCGCCTTCTTCTCGCATCGCGATCCGGCCATGGTGGAGTGGCTCACTAAACGCAAACTCGACGTCTGATGCCGTTCGCTAATCAGGCTCTCTGTTCAATCGCAAGGGGTTCAACAATGCAAAAACGTATTCTTGGTCAATCCGGGCTGGAAGTGTCGGCGCTGGGACTGGGCTGTATGGGGTTAAGCTTCGGTTATGGCCCGGCAACCGGGACGAAACAGGCCGTGGAATTAATCCGCGCCGCCGTCGAGCGCGGCGTAACTTTTTTTGATACGGCCGAAGTCTACGGGCCTTATTTAAATGAAGAAGTGGTGGGAGAAGCGCTGAAGCCTTTCCGCGATCGCGTGGTCATTGCCACTAAGTTCGGTTTTACCTTTGGTGAAGACAATAAGCAGCAGATCTTAAACAGCCGCCCGGAGCATATTCGCGAGGCGGTTGAAGGATCGCTGCGCCGCCTGAAAACCGACGTGATCGATCTGCTTTATCAGCACCGCGTCGATCCTGAGGTGCCGATTGAAGATGTGGCGGGAACGGTGAAGGATCTGATTGCCGAAGGCAAAGTAAAACACTTTGGCCTGTCTGAAGCGGGCGCAAAAACCGTTCGTCGTGCACATGCGATCCAGCCGGTAGCCGCGCTGCAAAGTGAATATTCGATGTGGTGGCGCGAGCCGGAGCAGGAAATTCTACCGGTGCTGGAAGAGCTGGGCATCGGCTTTGTGCCCTTCAGCCCGTTAGGCAAAGGGTTCCTTACGGGCGCGATCAAAGCGGGCACCGCTTTCGGCGAAGATGACTTCCGCAGCAAGGTGCCGCGTTTTGCCGCCGAGGCGCTGGAAGCCAATGAAAAGCTGGTTACTTTACTGGCGCAGCTGGCCGCAGAGAAAAATGCCACTTCCGCGCAAATTGCTCTGGCCTGGCTCCTGGCGCAAAAACCGTGGATAGCACCGATTCCCGGCACCACTAAGCTACATCGTCTGGAGGAAAACCTGGCCTCGGTCGCGATCCAGCTCGATCAAAGCGATCTGCATAAAATCAATCAGGCGCTGGAGACGATAAAAATCGTCGGCGAACGTTATCCGGCTGCGCTACAGGCGCGCGTCGGGCGCTAACGGTCAAGGCTTGCGGGGCACCGTAAGCCTTTTCTTTTCGGCGATTTTCCTGCCCTGCGGGCTTCCCGCCGTTAAGGAGCAGGCTAAGCCATTCTCCGTTGATTAACGCAATCTTTCGCTCGCCAGTTTATAGGCCTGGCTGCGTTCTCGTTTACCTACTGCTACCACGGCAATAATGAGTACATTATCCAGCACCTGGTAAACAAGGCGAAAACCGGAGGCCCTGAGTTGAATTTTATAGCAGTCTGGCATTCCGGATAATTTTGCTGAAGGTATGTGTGGGTTTTCGCGCAGCTTTTTGAGCTTGTTTTTAAATTGCTCACGCACGCTGCTGTCCAGCCCATTCCATTCCTTCAGCGCCTCTTCCCTGATTTTTACCGTATAGCTCATGGCGGTCAGTCCAAATCCAGATCGAGTAAAGGTTGGCTTTCCCTTGCCTTAACCAGGGCGGCCAGTTCCCGATCGTCAATAATTTCAAGCATTTGTTCGTAAAGCTGCGCCGGAATACAATAGAACGCCGGCTGATTACGGTTAAGAATGGCTACCGGAAGGCCGGCACCGGCTTCTACCGTAGCCATAGGGTTCTTTTTCAGTTCGCTGACGCTTGCGCTTGTATCACTGAGAATAATGCTAGCCATATTACCTTCCTGAAAGACCTGTTAAGCAGTCTTATTGTAGAGCGGCTCAAGACCTGTTAACAAGTCTTTTTATCATCATGTTGCGCTGGCAGGAGGCAGTCTCAGGCAAACTTTTTTCGTTTTGCGTTGAGCCGACATACTGTTGTCCTTCCCACACGCGATCCTGTCCGTTTATGGTCTTCTGCGCGGCGTCATTCCTCGTCATTATTGACGTCTCAGCCCTACTCAACGGAGTCCCAAAATGACCGCTACCGTACTGTTAGTGATTGACGCGCAGGAATCTTTCTATCATCGTGGCTACCGCGAAACGTCAGAAACGCCCGCTTTTGAGCAAAAGCTCAGCGAGCTGATTGCCGGCTGCCAGGCCAGGGAAATCCCGGTGGTGGATGTGTTCCACGTCGAGGCGGACGGCCCGTTTTCGCTGGCGTCCGGCCTGGTGAAGCGCCTGCCTTTTTTGCAGCATCACGCCGTCGCTACCGTGCAGAAAACAGTGCATAACGCGCTGACCGATTCCGGGCTGGCAGACTGGCTGCGTCAACATCAGGTTAAACATTTAATTATCAGCGGCCTGCGTACCGAGCAGTGCTGCGAAACCACTGCCCGCGTCGCATCCGATTTGGGCTATAAAGTTACCTTCGTTACCGAGGCGACCCTGACTTTCCCGATTACGCATCAGGGCATTACGCTCAGCATCGCGGATCTGCGGCACCGCACCGAAAGCGTGCTGATCAACCGTTTTGCCGCTGTCGCTACCGTGGAAGAATGTTTGCTGGCGCTGGCGTAACGCGTCAGCTGCACTGGAGAAAAAGTATGGCGGTCCCGGTCTGGTTTTTAACGCTGCCCGGCGTGATGACGCTGGATATCACCGGCCCGGCGGAGACGCTGCAGCTGGCCGGCGATGCCTTTAGCCTGCGCTATATCGGCCCGCAGGAGAGCGTGCCGACCTCGACCGGCATGACCATAGGCCAGCTGGCACCGCTGCCGGAAAACCTGCCTGACGGCAGCCTACTGGTGGTGCCGGGCGTGGCGGATTCCAGCGTCGCTTTCGATACGCCGCAGGCTATTGCCGCGCAGCACTGGCTGATGCGCCTGCAACCAGCCATTTATGCCAGGCAAATTACGCTGGTTTGTATCTGTTCCGGCGCCATTCTGGCGGCGCGCAGCGGCCTGTTGCGCGGCATACATTGCACGACCCATCACGAAGTCATCCATCGGCTGAAAAGCGCTGAACCTACCGCTATCATCAAAGAAAACCGCATTTTTGTGGAAGATCGCGGCATTTGCACCAGCGCAGGTATTACCGCCGGCATCGATCTGGCGCTGCATCTTATCCATCGCCTGTGCGGCCCGCAGACGGCGCTGGCGGTGGCGCGGGAAATGGTGATTTGGTTCCGCCGTTCGGGCGACGATCCGCAGCTTTCACCCTGGCTGCGCTATCGCAACCATCTCAATCCGGCCATTCATCGTACGCAGGATTTGCTGATTGCCCGGCCGGAGCGGGACTGGTCGCTGGAGGAGCTCGCCGGACGCGTGCACGTCAGCGCCCGTCATCTGACGCGCCTGTTCAGGCAGCATTTAGGGATTAGCGTGCGGGATTACCATGAACAGCTGAGGCTGGCGCTGGCCCGGCAGCGATTGCAGCAGGGCGAAGGCGCGGAAAAAGCGGCGCTGGCGGCAGGGTTTTCTTCTTCACGGCAGCTCAGGCGGGCGCTTCAGCGCTGGCAGGAATAAAAAAGAGCGTCGGCGATAATCCTGTGCCGACGCGCTGTTTTTAATGCTTCACGCTGTCGATAAAGGTCTGGCGGGCCGTAGTGGAACCCAGCCGTTCGGCCTCGTTCAACAGTTTTAACGCCTTATCCACGTCTCCGGCCTTCACGGCCTTTTTAATCGCCTCGTTAAAGTAGCGATCCGACTCGGCCAGCATCGGTTCCGCCGGTTTCGCTGCCGGAGCAGGCTCCGCCCGTGCAGAATGACCGATAACCGCCGGCGCGGCAGGCGCAGGCTCGGAAGATGGGAACAGCTGGCCGATCATAACGTTACCGGCTTTCTGCTCGGCGGTGACCTTCAGGCTGATCTTGCCCGTTGGCGTGTGCGTGGCGATGGGATCGGGGATATCCGGCACCGCATTGCCCACGCCCGCCGCATAGGCTTTGGCAGGATTGACCATTTGCGTGGTCGACTGAAGGTTTTGTTGCGTGGTGTAAACCAGCAGGTAAATCTGCTTCTGGCCCAGCGCCGGGGTCAGCTTCAGCGTGCCCTCCAGCCTGTCGCTGGAGACCAGGCCCGGCTTTTGATAAGGAAAATAGCTGGCAGGATAAAACGCTGCTGGCCGCATCTGTTCGTCAAGCACCAGCACGTTTGGCGCATATACCGTTTTGCCCGTCACCAGGCTGGTCAAAACGATCTCCAGCGAGCCGCGATCGGCAGGCAGTGAGAAGGCCGCAGCGGCGCCCTGAATTTCGCCCTGATTAATCTTCGTTGCGGTGCTGCCGAGCGTCACATCCTGCGTGACGGGCGGCACCAGCGGCGTCCAGGCGAGGCTACGCAAGGTTTGGGCAGAAATTTTCGGGGCGGCGGAGGCATCCTGCTGAGCCGCCTGCGCGCCAGCGATCAGGCTGAGCGACAGACAAAGAGAGAGCAGCGTCTTTTTCATCAGAGTTTCCTTGTTTGCATTACCACCAGACTTCCATCTGCGCACCGAAAGTCACTTCGTCGTCGTTGCCACGGCTGAAGGTGCGCGCGGTGGTGTCGTTCATCGCCAGGCCGTTATCGACGCCGCTGTCGGTGTCGTAGCCCCATTTTTCATCCCAGTTGGCGTAGGTGGCAAAGACGCGGATGGCCGGACGTGACCAGATGCTGTCGCCAGCCTGCCACTGCTGCGCCAGCGTTACTTTGTACTGGCCGTTGCGGTCGCCGGTACGCTGGGATTTCACGTTGTCATAGCCCGCTTCCAGCAGCGTGCTCATGATCGGCGTCCATTTATACATTGGCCGCACGCCCACGGTATACCAGGTCGTGCCGTTATTGTTATCGCGATCGGTATCCTGATACATCGCTACGTACATCAGACCCCATTTGTCGTTGAAATCCAGCGCGCCGTGGTCGAGCACGCGCACCATGCTGCCGTTATTGTTGATGGCGGCGCCGGTCGAATGGCCGTTAGCCGTGCCGGTACTTTCCGCCGTCATGGCGTCGGCGGCGTATTGCAGCACCAGCTTGTTGTAGCCGTTATAGATGCTCTGCGTATGTTCCGCCGTCAGCAGCCAGCCGTCTTTGGTGGCGTCATCGGCCAGCGAATAGCCGTCGCGCGCGTTGGCGCGGCCGTAATCCACGCCCAGCTCTAACACGCCGCCGGGGTTGGTTTGCAGCCCGGCCAGGCGCACGTCGAAGACGTCATTCGAGGTAGGCAGCTCGTCGCGTTGATCGGCGATATAGCCAAAGGAGCCGCCGCTTTCGGTGTTGCGCGTGGCGGCAAAAGAGAGCTTGCCGAAGCCGACGTCGATATCTTCCAGACCGGCACCCGGCCCGGAGATATCCCAGTAGTAGAAGTCGATCATATGCACGTCGTGGCGCTGGTAGAAGCGCTTACCGGCCCACATCGTGGCGCCAGGCAGCCATTCAATCAGGTTTTTGCCCTTAACGTTGGCTTCGCGGAAGGCCGGATCGGTCGATTCCCAGTCGTTCTGCTGCGATACGGAATAGGCGACGTTAGTATCAAAATAGAAACTTTTATCCCCTTCTTTCCACACTTCCTGACCCAGTTTCAGCTCCGCATAAGTTTCGCATTCGTTGCCGAGGCGATATTTGCTTTCCGCGCCGGTGGCCTTAAAACACTGCTGCTCGCCGCCGCTGCCGGACCAGCCAATGCCGGAACGGGCATAGCCGGTAAAATCTACCGCCATCGCCTGGGTGGAAAGCGCGCCGGCCACGGCCAGCGCCAGAGAGGAATTACGTATTGTTATCATCATCTTCTCCTGTAGGGGACTGTTGCTTAAACGCCAGGCTCGGGATGTAACCGACGGCAGGCCGTCCCGTCTTCACGGAACAGATGACAGCGGTGCGGCGGCAAACCAATGGCGAAAGTGGTACCTTCTTCTACCAGCACTACGTCATTCTGGCGGGAGACCAGGTTCTGACGGATGGCCGGGATCTGAATATGGATCTGCGTTTCATTGCCCAGCTGCTCGACGACCTGCACTTCGCCCGTGAGCTTTACCTCTGCGTTCTCACCCGGCAGAAGATGCTCGGGCCGGATGCCAAGCGACAGGTTGCTGCCCGGCACGACGCCGTTGCCTTCGACTTCCAGCCAGACCGCCTGCCCGTTGGGCAGTTCGACCTGCACGCGTTCCGGCTCGGCGGCAAGGATTTTTACCGGCAGAAAGTTCATCCTGGGCGAGCCGATAAAACCGGCGACGAAACGGTTGGCGGGATAGTGATAGAGCGCCAGCGGACGGCCGACCTGCACAATGCGTCCGGCGTTCAGCACCACGATTTTGTCGGCCAGCGTCATCGCTTCAACCTGATCGTGAGTGACGTAAATCATCGTGCGCTTCAGCCGCTTGTGCAGGCGGGAGATTTCAATGCGCATCTGCACGCGCAGCGCGGCGTCCAGATTGGAAAGCGGTTCATCCAGCAGGAACACCGTGGGTTCCGCCACCAGCGTGCGGCCAATCGCGACGCGCTGCCGCTGCCCGCCGGAGAGCGCTTTGGGACGACGATCCAGCAACGGCGCGAGCTGGAGGATTTCCGACACCTGATTAACCCGCCGCTCGGTTTCCTCTTTTTTCGTTCGTGCCAGCTTCAGGCCAAACGACATATTTTCGGCCACCGTCAGATGCGGATAGAGGGCGTAGGACTGAAACACCATGCCGATGCCGCGCTCGGCGGGCGGCACCTCGTTCATCCGCTTCCCACCGATTTTTAGCTCGCCGGACGTAATTTCCTCCAGCCCGGCAATCATACGCAGCAGAGTCGATTTCCCGCAGCCGGATGGCCCGACGAACACCACAAACTCGCCCTGTTCAATCTCCAGATTGATATCGCTGGAAATTGCGGTTTCGCCAAAGACTTTATATACGCCGCTAAGGGAAACGTTCGCCATCCTCTCTTCCTCTTCATCCGTCAGTAAACCGATTACGCCGCAGCATGACGCGCCGCCTGCCAGGAGTAATCAGCCGTCGCGCGGTTTTTGCTGGCGGAGAGGCCAGGAGGATAAAAAGCGAAGACCCACGCTCAGCGCCGGTGGCGAAAGGGGAAATACGTGATCTGCATTGCAAAAAACAACCTCTGATGGGCGGCATAAGGCCTCATTAACGACAGCCGTGCAGGCGGAGTCACAGTTTGGGCGGTGGGGGCGTAGAGCGGGGGAGGATGAAGCCGCTACCGCTTGATTGCACACTGACCGGTACGCTCTTCGCTGTCTGCAACGTGAAGAAACCTGGGGCTTACCGCTATAAGGACTCGATCATGCTCAGTATCAAGAACATTGTTAAGCACACCGCCGCCCTGTCAGCGCTGGCTACGCTGGCGCTCTCTTCCGCCGCCTTCGCCAAAATCGAAGAGGGAAAGCTGGTGATCTGGATCAACGGCGACAAGGGCTACAACGGCCTGGCGGAAGTGGGGAAAAAGTTTGAACAGGATACGGGCATCAAGGTGACGGTTGAGCATCCTGACAAGCTGGAAGAGAAGTATCCGCAGGTGGCCGCGACGGGCGACGGCCCCGACATTATTTTTTGGGCGCACGACCGTTTCGGCGGCTACGCGCAGTCCGGTCTGGTGGCGGAAGTCAGCCCGGACCAGGCTTTTAAGGATAAGCTGTTTCCGTTTACCTGGGATGCCGTGACCTTTAACGGCAAGCAGATCGGCTACCCTATCGCGGTAGAGTCGCTATCGCTGATTTATAACAAAGATTTGGTGAAGGAAGCGCCCAAAACCTGGGAAGAGATCCCGGCGCTGGATAAGACCCTGCGCGCCAAAGGCAAAAGCGCCATTATGTGGAACCTTCAGGAACCCTATTTCACCTGGCCGGTTATCGCGGCCGACGGCGGCTACGCCTATAAATATGTCGACGGCAAATACGACATCAAAAACACCGGCGTGAACAATACCGGCTCGCAGGCCGGCCTGCAGTTCATCGTCGATTTAGTCAAAAACAAGCATATCAGCCCGGATACCGACTATTCGATTGCCGAAGCGGCCTTTAACAAGGGCCAGACGGCGCTGACCATCGACGGCCCCTGGGCCTGGGCCAACCTGGATAAAAGCAAAATCAACTACGGCGTCGCCCCGCTACCGACCTTCCACGGCAAGCCTTCCCGACCGTTTGTCGGCGTGCTGACCGCCGGCATCAACGCCGCCAGCCCGAACAAAGAGCTGGCGAAAGAGTTTCTGGAAAACTACCTGATCACCGATGACGGCCTGGCGATGGTCAACAAAGATAAGCCGCTGGGCGCCGTCGCGCTGAAATCCTACCAGGCGAAGCTGGAGCAGGATCCGCGTATCGCCGCCACCATGGCTAACGCGAAAAACGGCGAAATCATGCCGAACATCCCGCAAATGAGCGGCTTCTGGTACGCCGAACGCAGCGCGATTATTAACGCCGTCAACGGCCGTCAGACCGTGCCGCAGGCGCTGAAAGACGTTGAAACCCGCATCACCCGATAGCCACTGCTGAACAAGGGGCGGCCGCTGGCGGCCCCGCGTCGAAAAGGATAGCTCCATGTCTCTGGCTCACATTCGCCGCTCTGACAGAAGATCGCCGCTAAGCCGCGTGCCCGGCTGGTTTACCCTTATCTTCTTTGCCCTGCTGGCAGGCTATTTGATCGTGCTGATGTACGCACGGGGAGAATACCTTTTTGCCATGCTGACGCTGGTGCTTTCCGGCCTGGGGCTGTTTATCTACGGCAACCGCCGCGCTTACAGCTGGCGTTATATTTATCCCGGCCTGGCCGGAATGGCGCTGTTCGTGCTGTTCCCACTGGCATGCACCATTACCATCGCTTTTACCAACTACAGCAGCCTGCATCAGCTTACCTTTGAGCGCGCGCAGGGCGTGCTGCTGCAACAGCAGTTCCGCGCCGATAAAGCCTGGGATTTCGCTCTCTGGCCGGTGGACGACAAATGGCGGCTGACGCTGACCTCGCCCGATAACGGCGACGTGCTGGTTTCTGCGCCCTTTGCCTTTACGCCTTCCGCGCCGCAAACGCTGACGATGACCCCGCAGGCCGCACCGACTGGCAACAAAGCCGGGCTGCGGGTCATTACGCAAAATCGTCAGGCGCTGGGCCAGCTGGCCGCCAGACTGCCCGACGGCACGCTGCTGCGGATGAGTTCGCTACGGCAGTTTTCCGGCACCCGGCCGCTTTATCAGCTGGGAGAGGACGGCAAACAGCTGACCAATATCCAGAACGGGAAAGTTTACTCTCCTGATATGAGCACGGGCTTTTACCAGTCGGCGGATGCGGACGTCCTCAGTCCGGGCTTTACCGTCGGCATCGGCTGGAAAAACTTCCTGCGCGTGTTTCAGGATGCCGGTATCCAGAAGCCCTTTCTGTCGATCTTTCTCTGGACGGTGCTGTTCTCGCTGCTGACGGTGCTGCTGACCACGGCGGTCGGCATGGTGCTGGCGTGCGTGGTGCAGTGGGATCAGCTGAAAGGCAAGGCGGTTTATCGCATGCTGCTGATCCTGCCTTACGCGGTACCCGCTTTTATTTCTATTTTGATTTTCAAAGGGTTATTCAATCAAAGCTTTGGCGAAATCAACCTGCTGCTGGGCAATCTGTTCGGCATCAAGCCCGCGTGGTTCAGCGATCCCCTGACCGCCAAAACCATGCTGATTATCGTTAATACCTGGCTCGGCTATCCCTATATGATGATTTTGTGCATGGGGCTGCTGAAAGCCATTCCTGACGATCTTTACGAGGCCTCGGCAATGGATGGCGCTTCGCCGATCCAGAACTTTTTCCTGATTACGCTGCCCCTGCTGATCAAGCCGCTGACGCCACTGATGATCGCCAGCTTTGCCTTTAATTTTAATAACTTTGTGCTGGTTCAGCTGCTGACCAACGGCGGCCCCGACCGGATTGGCACCACCACGCCGGCCGGGCACACCGATTTGCTGGTCAGCTACACCTGGCGTATCGCCTTTGAGGGCGGCGGCGGACAGGATTTTGGCCTGGCCGCCGCTATCGCCACGCTGATTTTCCTGCTGGTGGGCGTGCTGGCGGTGATCAACCTGAAAGCCTCCCGCATGAAATTTGATTAAGGAAGCATTATGGCGATGGTAAAACCGAAGTCGCAGCGCCTCAGGCTGCTGGCGACGCACCTTTTCCTGCTGGGCTTTATCGCCCTGATCCTGTTCCCGCTGCTGATGGTGTTCGCCATTTCGCTGCGGCCCGGCAATTTTGCGACCGGCAGCCTGATCCCCGACACCATTTCGTGGGACCACTGGAAGCTGGCGCTGGGGATAGCGGTCACCAACGAGAACGGCACGGTGACGCCGCCGCCGTTTCCGGTGATGCTGTGGCTGTGGAACTCTGTGAAAATCGCCCTGATTACCGCCGTCGGCATCGTGGCGCTCTCCACAACCTGCGCCTACGCCTTTGCCCGCATGAAGTTTCGCGGCAAAAGCCCGCTGCTGAAAGGGATGCTGATTTTCCAGATGTTTCCGGCCGTGCTGTCGCTGGTGGCGCTCTACGCCCTGTTCGATCGTCTGGGCCTCTATATTCCTTTTCTGGGGCTGAATACGCACGGCGGGGTGATCTTCGCCTATATGGGCGGCATCGCGCTGCATGTCTGGACGATCAAAGGCTATTTCGAGTCTATCGATAACTCTCTGGAAGAGGCGGCGGCGCTGGATGGCGCCACGCCGTGGCAGGCGTTCCGGCTGGTGCTGCTGCCGCTTTCGGTGCCGATCCTGGCGGTGGTGTTTATCCTGTCGTTTATTGCCGCTATTACCGAGGTGCCGGTGGCTTCCCTGCTGCTGCGTGACGTCAACAGCTATACGCTGGCGGTGGGAATGCAGCAATATCTGAACCCGCAAAACTATCTGTGGGGCGATTTTGCGGCGGCGGCCATTCTTTCCGCTATCCCTATCACCGCCGTGTTCCTGATTGCTCAGCGCTGGCTGGTGGGCGGCCTGACCGCTGGCGGGGTGAAAGGATAGATTGTTGCCAGCCCTGTTATCCGGCAGCTGGCATTTTCCTGCTGAATAACAGGGCAATGAACAAGATGAAAGGCAGTGACATCGTGTAAGCTGGAATGATTGACGGGTACGTCGCGTTGGCGTAATCTGAAATTTGAGCGAGAAGCCAACTGCATCAGGGTGCAATAGTTGGTGGAAGAACCCCATAGGATCCCTGAATTCTCTGCAAGGGTGAAACCTCACACCTCCCGCCTGAAGGTGTAAAATAACCAGGCTACAGATCTCTAAAGCCGCCATGAGTCAATGGCGGCTTTTTTAATGCCGTTTATACAGCAAGATTCCCTGCCGATGTTTGTTCAGGCTTTTTGCGTCGGTGTGCATAAAATTCCAAAGCACTTTCCCGTCCCACGGCGCTACGACCACAAGCATTTGCTGTTTTTGTCTGTATGTGCCAATAAAAAGGTATCTTACCTGCTCATCGTCATACAGGGTTTCCCAGATTTCATAAGGGTTTTCGAGGGTATCAAGGGCAAGCAGGGTATAACGTTCGCGAGCATCAAGTCGCTTTTCAACGATATGCTTAAGGTTGCTTCTGAGAATATGGAGCGTGCCGATTAGGGTATCTTTGGGTACGAAAAGCCTGTCCGGCTCCATAAAGCCCATATAAAACTCCAGTAAAGCAAGTGCGTCCTCCATGCTCTCTCCGGCTTCGATCTCAGGCGCAGGATCCAACCTGAATTTACTGTCGAGCCCCCTTAAGTCAGGAAGCCCTAACTCCCTGAAGGTGATTAGTCCTTTTTTCGCCCGAGCCACACTATTCTGTCCTTGTTTCTGTCCCTGTTGCCCGAGATTACCATATTCCTGAGCATCCGGTTTTATTGACATTCCCCGCATAAAATAAAAAAATGAATAAAGATAAAATCATATAAATCAATTAAATAACTGGTATACGTTAGTGAAACTTGTCCGGAACGGCGCAGGTGAGACAAAAAAACCCGGACTGGTAAGCCGGGTTTTTCCGCGCCTGAGCAATCGATTAATGCCGTGGGACGGGGCTGCCTGCGTCTGTTTACTGTCCGTTTGACGATATAAACAATATTGCCCGCGTGTTTTACACTCCTGAAAATTGTGCGCTGTTGCAGCTTTAATCCACCGACACCTTACGCCGCCGCCGATCGACATCCCTGATTAACGCATTCACCTCCGGGTCGGCAAACATCGCCTCCAGCGTATGGCTGAGCTTGCGCCGCCAGTTGGGATATTCGCTGCTGGTGCCGGGAATATTGACCGGCGTCGCCATATCCAGCCAGTCTTCCGGCTGCAGACCCAGCAGCGCGCTGGCGCTGTCGGCCACATAGCGTTGCAGGCCCCGGCGGATGGCCGGCGTCAGCGTGGCGCCCGCGCTGGCGCTTCCCTGCGGAAGACAGCCATAATGCTCCAGGCTGGCGAGCAGGCTCTGGCGCGCCCTTTGCCGATCGGCGCAAAGCCCCTGTAGCACCATTTTATCCGGGTAGAGGCCCAGCTTTTCGCCCAGCGTCAGATCGTCGCTTTGCCAGTAGCCGCGCAGCGTCGGTAAATCGTGCGTCGTCAGGGTAGCCATCGCCTGGAGCGGCCAGGACTGCGGCGCGCGAAAGCCGTTCTGCGCATCCCGCTCAAACCACAGCACCTTGTAGGAATAAACGCCTCTTTCCCGCAGCTTAGTGACGATTTCTACCGGCACCGTTCCCAAATCCTCGCCGATCACCATGCAGCGATGCCGCTGGCTTTCCAGCGCCAGCACCGCCAGCAAATCGTCAACCGGATAGTGGACATAGGCGCCTTTATCCGCCGTTTCGCCTGCCGGGATCCACCACAGGCGCAGCAGCGCCATGACATGATCGATCCGCAAAGCGCCGCAGTGGATCATGTTCGATCGCAGCAGGTCGATAAAAGGCTGGTAGGCACGGTCGATCATCGTGCGGGGATCCATCGGTCGTAAATCCCAGTTCTGTCCTTTTGGCCCCAGAATATCCGGCGGCGCGCCTACGGAAGCCTTCAGGCAGTAGAGATCGCCATCGCTCCAGGTTTCCGCGCCGTCGGCCACCACGCCGACTGCCAGATCGCGATATAACCCCGTCGGCATTTTCCGGCTGGTTTGATAGCACCGCGCCAGCTGCGTTTCGGCCAGCCATTGCAGCCAGAGGTAAAACGCCACCTCCTGCGCATGCTGTTGGCAAAAGGCTCTGACCTCTGGCCCCCGCGCGTTGCGGTACGCTTCCGGCCAGCGATCCCAGCCCCGCGCCTCGCCGCTTTCCGCCTGAAAGTGTTGATATAACGCATCAAAGGCGGCCTGAAACCAGAGGCTTTCTCCGCCCTGTTCGGTAAAGCGGGTAAAGGCCTGCCGTTCAGCTTCCTGCGGGTCACGGCCGAGAAAATGCTGCCAGGCCAGCCGCAGTCCCGCCAGCTTCAGCGCCATAACCTGCGCGTAATCCACCCACTCCGCAGCCCGCGCCGCCTGTAACGCCTGCTGCGTAGCCGCAGAATGCCACCAGCGCTGTGCGGCTTCGCTCAGGCGAAAGTCAGCCACCGCGCTGACGTCGATATAGATAACGTTCAGCCAGCGGCGGGACGAAGGGCTGTAAGGGCTGGCCGCTTCCGGGTTGCCGGGAAAAAGCGCGTGGATAGGGTTCAGACCCACAAAGGCACCGCCCCGCGCAGCAATGTTATCGATCATCACGGCCAGGTCGCCAAAATCGCCGATGCCCCAGTTGCGCTCAGAACGCAAGGTGTAAAGCTGCACGCAGGCGCCCCACAGCTTTTTACCGGCCAGCAGCGCCTCCGGCTCGTGGCAGCGCCTGGGCGCCACGATGATCCGGCATTCCCAGCGCTGGCCGGGACGGCTCAGCGTCAGCAGGTGATAGCCCGTGGCAAGGTTTTCCGGCAGGGCCAGCGTCATGCTGCCGTGGACTCTGCCCGTCAGGCTCGCGCCCTCTTCCGGGCAAAAGTGCCAGTGGTATTCGCCTTCGCCCTCTACGGAAAGCGCAAAGCGTTCGCCGCTGGTAAAAACCTTTACCGTTGGCACCGGTCTTAGCGGCAGCTGCCGTCCCGCGCGCCAGCCCATCGCCTGCAGCAGCTCGCGCCGGGTTGCTGCCGAGATGGTCTGGGTTTTCCCGTGGGCGTTAATAAAACCGGAAGCGATACCCGCCTCCGTCGCCGCCTGCTCCAGCATCTTCTTTTCCATCTGCGCTCCTTAGCGTTTCGCCTGCCAAATGCGCTGCTGATAGTCACGGATGGCGCGATCCGAACTGAACATGCCGACTCTGGCGGTGTTCAGGATGGTGCTGCGCGTCCACTGCTGCGTGTCGCGGTACAGCGCTTCAACCTGCCGCTGTGCGGCGCAGTATTCCGCGAAATCCGCCAGCACTAAATAAGGATCGCCGCCTGCAAGCAGGCTATCCAGCATTGGCCTGAACGCCTCTTTGTCACCGTCGCTGAAGAAGCCGTTTTCCAGTTCGGTCAGCAGCTTATTAAGATGCTTATCCTTTTTACGCACGCTCAGCGGGTTATAGCCTTTGCGCAGCAGCGCTTTTACCTCATCGACGGTATGACCGAAAATAAAGATATGCTCGCTGCCGACCTGTTCAGCAATTTCCACATTGGCACCATCAAGCGTGCCGACGGTGATAGCGCCGTTCAGCGCCAGCTTCATATTGCCGGTGCCGGAGGCCTCTTTGCCGGCGGTGGAGATTTGCTCTGACACATCGGCCGCCGGGATCATCAGCTCCGCCACCGACACTTTATAGTCAGGAATAAACACGACTTTCAGGCGATCGCCGACCAGCGGATCGTTGTTGATTTTTTCCGCTACCTTGTTGATGGCGTAGATAATATTTTTGGCCAGATAGTAGCCCGGCGCGGCCTTGGCACCGAACAGGAACACGCGCGGCACCATGTCCAGCTGCGGATTATCACGCAGCTGGCGGTAAAGCGAGAGGATATGCAGCAAATTCAGGTGCTGGCGCTTGTACTCGTGCAGGCGCTTGATCTGCACATCGAAGATCGCCGCCGGGTTGAGCGTAATCCCCATCGTATGCTGCACCCAGGCCGCCAGCCTGTGTTTGTTTTCCTGCTTGATTTGCCGATAGCGCTGGTGGAAGTTTTGGTCGTCGGCAAAAGCCTCCAGCCCTTTTAACGCATCCAGATCCGTCACCCATTCGGCGTTCAGCTTGCTGTCGATCAGCGCGGAGAGCGCAGGATTACACTGCCTGAGCCAGCGACGCGGCGTGATGCCGTTGGTGACGTTATGAAATTTCTCCGGCCACAGCTGGTGATAATGCGGAAACAGATCTTTGACCACCAGCTCGGAATGCAGCGCGGCGACGCCGTTGACCGCAAAGCCGCTGACCACGCAAAGATTCGCCATCCGCACCTGGCGGTTATGGTGGATAGCCACCCGGTCCCAGACGTCGGCATCGTCCGGCCAGCGCTGCTGCACCAGCACTTTAAAGCGCGCATTGATCTGCTTAATCAGCGAAAAATGACGCGGCAGCAGGCTGCGCACCAGCCTTTCATCCCAGCATTCCAGCGCTTCCGGCATCAGCGTGTGGTTGGTATAGGCAAAGGTACGGCTGACGATGGACCAGGCCGCATCCCAGTCGAGCTGGTGCTCATCCAGCAAAATGCGCAGCAGCTCCGGGATGGCGATGGTCGGATGGGTATCGTTCAGCTGGATCACCTCGTACTGCGGCAGATCTGCGATTTTTCGACCCGCCGCGTGATGACGACGCAGGATATCCGCTACCGAACAGGCGCACTGAAAATATTGCTGCATCAGGCGCAGCCGCTTGCCCGCCTGGTGATTATCGTTCGGGTAGAGGACTTTCGTCAGCTTTTCCGCCTCTACGCCCTGCCGCTCCGCCTCCAGATATTTGCCGTCGTTAAACAGGCCCAGATCGAAAGGCTGCATCGCGACGGCCTGCCACAGGCGCAGCGGCTGGGTAATGCCGTTTTGATAGCCGACCACCGACAGATCGCTCGCCTCGCCCATCAACGAAAAAGCGGGCTGCCACTGCTCCCGGCCCTGCGCGTCTTTGCTGAGCTTGCCGCCGAAGCCGACGCTCACGGCAAGCGAGCCGTTGCGCCGAAACCAGGGGTAGGTTTCGCGGTGCCAGCTGTCCGGCGCTTCCTGCTGTGCGCCGTCGTAAAAGGACTGCCGAAACAGCCCGTACTGATAATTAAGACCATAACCCACCGCAGGCTGGCCCACGGTTGCCATCGAGTCCAGAAAGCAGGCCGCCAGGCGCCCCAGTCCGCCGTTGCCCAGCGCCGGATCGACTTCCTGCTCCAGCACGTCGGTCAGGTTAACGCCCTGTTTTTTCAGCACTTCGCTGACATCATCCAGCCAGCCAAGATTGATCAGATTATTGGCGGTCAGGCGGCCGATCAAAAATTCCATCGAAATATAGTTAACGTGCCGCTGCTGCCCTGACGGCGGCGTTGGCGGGCTGGCGAGCAGCTGTTCGGCCAGTGCGGCGCTGACCGCCTGCCACCACTGGTGCTGCGTCATCGCCTGCGGCTGATACGGCGCGCACTGGCGCGTCAGCGCCGCCATAAACGTGGTTTTACTGAATGTTGCCTGCATGACCTGTCCTCATAATCCCTGAATTTCCCTCATGCTGCCGATTTGCAGCGTGCGGATCATCCTCCCAACGGCGATAAGAAAGGGAGGAGCAGCAGGGCGTAGGGGAAGGCGCGACTAAGGCGAATAGCACAGCGAAAAGCGTGATTAAAAAAATGTGACGAAGTACGACTAAATGCAACATAAAAGCTTATCCTGCTTGCAATCAACGGATTGGAGGCGGACTTTAGAAAAAATGATTAATTACGGGCTTTGAAATAATTAGCCGCCCCGCTGACGCTTCCTATAAGAATCCAAAATTATGCTTATCCCTTCAAAACTGAGCCGCCCGATGCGGCTGCAAGATACGGTGGTACGCGAACGTTTACTGGCCCGGCTGGCGGTCGTCCCGGACTATCGTCTGACGCTGGTTACCAGCCCGGCCGGCTACGGCAAAACAACGCTGATGGCGCACTGGGCGGCAGGAAAAAACGCGCTGGGCTGGTATTCGCTGGATGAAAGCGACAATAAGCCGGAACGTTTTGCCAGTTATTTGATTGCGGCGGTGCAGCAGGCCACCGGCGGCCACTGCGTGAAGAGCGAAGCCTTAAGTCAAAAGCACCAGTACGCCAGCCTGAACGCGCTGTTCGCCCAGCTGTTCGTCGAGCTTGCCGACTGGCAGCAGCCGGTGATGCTGGTAATCGATGACTATCATCTGATTACCAATGCGGATATTCATGAAGGGATGCGCTTTTTTCTGCGCCATCAGCCCGATAATTTCTCACTGGTGATCCTGTCGCGCACCTTGCCGCCGCTGGGCATCGCCAATTTACGCGTGCGCGGCCAGCTGCTGGAGCTTATCGTCTCCGAACTGGCCTTTACCCACAGCGAAACCCAGCAGTTTTTTGACTGCCGCCTGAAAGAGCCCATTGAACAGGCGGACAGCAATCGCTTTTGCGACAACGTTGCCGGTTGGGCCACGGCGCTACAGCTGATTGCGCTGTCGGCCAGCCAGTCCTCTACGCCGGCTTTACAGTCTACCCAGCATTCCGCGCGCAAGCTGACCGGCCTGAACGCCAGCCATTTATCGCAATATCTGGTCGAGGAAGTGCTGGATCGGGTCGATACGCCCACCCGCGATTTTCTGCTGCGCTGCTCTTTGTTGCGCTCGATGAACGACGCGCTGATCGTCCGTCTGACCGGCAGCGATAACGGGCAGCAGCGGCTGGAAAATCTGGAAAGCCAGGGTCTGTTTCTTCACCGCATGGACGGCACCGGCGAGTGGTTTAACTTCCATCCGCTGTTCGCCTCTTTTTTGCGGCAGCGCTGCCAGTGGGAGCTGGCCGCAGAGCTGCCGGAAATCCATCGCGCCGCTGCACAAGGCTGGCTGGCGCAGGGTTTTCCGGCCGAAGCTATCCATCACGCGCTGAGCGCGGAAGATACCGGGCTGCTGCGCGATATCCTGCTACAGCACGCGTGGGCGCTGTTTAACCAAAGCGAGCTGGCCCTGCTGGAAGAGTGCCTGAACGCCCTGCGCTATGACCAGCTGATCGTCAATCCTAAGCTGGTGCTGCTCCAGGCCTGGCTGATCCAAAGCCAGCACCGCTATGTTGAAGTCGACGCGCTGCTTTCCCGCGCGGAAAGCGAGATGCAGCGCAGGAATATCTCCATGACGCAGGAGCTTGCCGCTGAATTTAACGCCCTGCGCGCTCAGGTGGCGATCAACGATGGTCGTGAGGAAGAAGCCGCCCGGCTGGCGACGGAAGCGCTGCGCTTTTTGCCGCATAACAGCTATTACAGCCGCATAGTGGCGACCTCGGTCACCGGCGAAATCCAGCACTGCAAAGGCGATCTGGCGCGCGCGCTGCCGCTGATGCAGCAGACCGAACAGATAGCCAGACGCTTTCAGGTGTACCATTACGCGCTTTGGGCCTTGCTCCAGCAAAGTGAAATTTTAATTGCGCAGGGATTTTTACAGGCCGCCTTCGAGATGCAGGATCGCGCCTTTGAGCTGGTGCATGAACAGCACCTTGAACAGCTGCCGATGCACGAATTCCTGCTGCGCCTGCGCTCTCAGGTGCTGTGGTCATGGTCAAGGCTGGACGACGCCGAACAGGCTGCTCGCCAGGGGCTGGAAGTATTAAGCAATTTCCAGCCGCAGCAGCAGCTTCAGTGTCTGGCGATGCTGGCGAAATGCGCGCTGGCTCGTGGTCAGCTTGATAACGCGCAGCACTATTTGCAGCGCTGCGAGAACCTGATCAAAACCGGCCAGTATCATAGCGACTGGGTGACCAATACCGATAAAAGCCGGGTGATTTACTGGCAGCTGACCGGCAATAAAACCGCCGCGCAGCGCTGGCTCCAGCAGGCCGGTAAACCGGGCGGCGCGGATAATCATTTTCAGCAGGGCCAGTGGCGCTCGATTGCGCGCGTACAGATCCTGCTGGAGCAGTTCAGCGAGGCGGAGGTGGTGCTGGACGAGCTGAACAGCAACGCGCGCCAGCTGCGCCTCACCAGCGATTTAAACCGTAACCTACTGTTAAGCAACCTCTTATACTGGCGAACGGGCAGGAAAAGCGACGCGCAGCGCGTGCTGATCGAAGCGCTGAGCCTGGCAAACCGCACCGGTTTTATCAGCCATTTCGTGATTGAAGGCGAAATGATGGCGCAGCAGCTCCGGCAGCTGCTGCAGCTGAACCTGCTGCCGGAGCTGGAACAACGCAGGGCGCAGCAGATCCTGCGTGAACTTAATCAGCACCATCGGCATAAGTTTGCCCATTTTGACGAAAGCTTTGTCAGTAAACTGCTGAGCCATCCGCAGGTGCCGGAGCTGATCCGCACCAGCCCGTTAACCCAGCGGGAATGGCAGGTGCTGGGGCTGATCTATTCGGGCTACAGCAACGAGCAGATCGCGGGAGAGCTGGACGTCGCGGCGACGACTATCAAAACTCATATCCGCAATCTTTATCAGAAGATGGGCATTGCGCACCGTCAGGATGCGGTACAGCACGCCCGACAGCTGCTGGAAGTGATGGGCTACGGCACCCCGGATACGGCGGTGACCTGTCAGCCTTAACTGACAAAATGCCGCTTATCCAGTTTTCTCAGCGCCAGCGCCAGCAGCAAACTGCCCAGCAGCGTCAGCGTAAACACCAGCGGGATATCCAGCAGCGGCCGATCGGTATGATCAAGATGATGCGTCCGCATAAAGTGGATAAACAGCGCGTGGAAACCATAAATTGGCAGGGAATTACGGGAAATAACGCCTAAGATCGGTAAAATTCGCGCGTTCAGCACGTTTTTAAACAGCACCAGCAGGCTGACCGCCGCGATAAAGACCGCCGGGCCGCAGTAGAGATACCAGGTATCGGCAAAGGCGCCGTTAATCGCCATCTGCTTTTTAGTGCCCAGCGCGATAACCGCCACGCAGGCGATAAAAACCGTGCCGGCCAGCCAGCTGACGGCGCGTCCGCCGGTATTCATCGTGCCGATAGCGCGGCCAAACAGCGCGTAGAGCACGTAGTAGAAGCTGTCGCCGTTGATATAAAGATTAAGCGGCAGCCAGTGAAAATGCCCGACCGACTGATCCACCGTGTTGGGATTCGCCAGCACCGCCAGCACCAGCGTCACCGCCGCCAGATAGCCCGCCCGCACGTTTTTGACCTGAATAAGGGGCGAAAGCAGGTAGATAGCGATAATCGCGAAGAAAAACCACAGGTGATAGAACACCGGCTTCTGCAAAATCAGCCGGATGGAAATCCCCTGGCTGATAGGCGTCAGCCACGTGATATAGGCCAGCGCCACCGCGCTGTAAAACGCCAGGCAGAGCACGATGCGCAGAAAATGACGGCCCTGCGCGCTGCGCTCGCCAAAGAACAGAAAGCCGGAAATCATAAAAAAGAGCGGCACGCAGACTCTGGAAGCGGAGTTCAGCAGATTGGAGAGATCCCACGTATGTTCGCCTACTTTTGGCGCGTTGGTCACGTACCAGGTGGTGGTGTGGATCATAATCACCATCAGGCAGGCCACCGCCCGCAGGTTATCTATCCAGGCTATCTTGTCCTTCATGTTTTCCTCTGCTGGCACCAATGCGTATCAGAGGGTAGCCGGATGGCGATTGTTCAACAACTTTCGCGGCGAGAATTTGTAACGGCCCGACAGGATGTTGGAAAACACAGGGTTTCGGCAACAGCGTAAAGCATTAAGTGGTTAGAGATAGCTCGCCCCACTTAACCCTGTTGCTTTCCCTGATGAATAAGGGTGCTTCTGTGTAGTTACATATCAACAACAAACTGGCGATCTGCTTTCATCGTCAACTTACCCATAACGGAACGCAGGCACACAGTAAAAATTATTTAACGTCTGACGCCTGTCGGGACAGGATGTAGCGCCAATTTTCCTGCCGTTCCGCATAAAGAGATGTTTTAAATTTACTTTGACGGACGGCGGCTGTCTTGGGGTCGATATCCTCCAGGCGAACATGCTGAACTTTCAGCTGCTGCCGGTATCTGCCCGTGGGCGCCTTTTTGACCTTACGGGTCAGGCAATTAATCCGCTCGGCATGGCGCTGTATATAGGAAATAAGAAAGGAAGCCCGGCGTTCGGTAATGGAAAAAGCCGCTGAAATTTGCTGACGATCCAGCCAGTCATCCTGTTGCAAACACCATAAGGCGACCAGCATATATAAAGGCTGTTCAGCATGATCTTTCAGAGACAGCGGCACATTAGCGCCGTCGTGATTGCTTTGTTTTACCGCTTTTCGCAGCAAAGGTTGTTTTCCTACACGGTGTAAATTCACATCTTTCTCCTTCAACGATGTAAAAAACCCTGCTTCCAAATTGACAGAAGCAGGGTGGGTGATAACCCTTTTTACCAGCTGTAGTTCACGCCCAGCGTAGCCTGCCATGGCCGTTCGATATCACCGCCTTTGGTGTAATCAAGACCGGCATAGCCGCTGATGCTGTTATCAAATTTCAGTTCCGCGCCTGCACCTACCTGAAGGGCGGTACCGTCAATACTGTTGTTCAGCGTCACGTTATTGATGCGGGCTTTATTGTCGTCAGCAAATTCATGAATGCCGGCCAGGTGGAAGTAAGGCTTCACATAGCCTGCGCTGAATTTGAAGTCGTAGCCCAGGTTGACGCCAAGCTCCCCTTGTACGGAGTTGTAGTCGCTGTTGTTGACCACCATGCCGTTGCTCAGAGTATATTTCGCCCCTTCGAAAGTCCGGCCAGCGAGCTTCGCATAAGGATCTGCCGAGAAGTCGCCATACTGCCAGGCGTAGCCAAGCGTTACGCCCAGACCGTAGCCGTTACTGGAAAACTCCGCCTCGCCTCTGCCGCCGCCCAGCATACGAACGTCGGCGCTGTTGCTGAAGTGATCGAACTGCGCCTGAGTATCGACAAACACACCGTTATCGTAACGGCGCGACAGATAGAATTGCGCACCGTAGCTGTCGATATCGCCGCTGCTGTTCTTCACGTCCATGCTGGAGCGCGAGGAGCTGAAGGCCGCGCCAGTCAGCCAGCTCCCGCCTTTATCCGCGTCAAAGGCGCTGTCCACGCCCAGCATGAGGCCGTTGGTTTTCACTTTATAGGAAGCGTCGCCCGCTACCTTGTTTTTATGCGTGCCGCCAAACCACGAGAGCCAGACGCCGTCCGCATCCGCATGGCGTGCAGCATTCAGGTGGCTGGCCAGCGCATCGGCTTTCTGCACGGCTACGTTGGCCTGAGCGGCAGGCAGGCTTACCGCCGTTGCGGCTGAGTTAGAGAGCTTGCCGTTACGCTTGAAGTAGACGTTGCGCTCGCCCTGCACGGCATCGTTATACTCGTTAACCGCGATATATTGATAAACGCCCAGCTCTGTTTCGCCGTGGAACCAGGCATCGCTGTTAGCGTCTTTGTAATTGACAAAGCTGTGCGGATCGACGGCGGATCCAGAGGCCAGATAGCCGTTTTTGCTATAGGGCTCAATGCCCGAACTGGCGATATTCAGCTGATAATGCCCCGCAGCGCTGCCCTTCACCTGCAATGAACCCCAGACATAGCTGCCGCCGAGATCCAGCAGCGGCTCTACCACGCCTTTGCCGATAGCGATGGTCGAGGCCAGATAATTGCCATTAGCGTCTTTATCCTGAGTCAGGTTGTTATGCACCACTACACGGGCCGTGCTGAGGTTTTCATAGCGATTTTTGCTGCTCAGCGTCGCCGTCGTTTCGTTCAGATTGACCAGGTTCAGCGTAGAAGCGGACAGATTGAAGTCGTGCAGATTGCTGACTTTAACCTCCTCACCGACACCGTTTTTGTTGGTTGCCGCATTCCAGACCGATCCGTTGCTCAGGCTCAAATCAGGCTGCCAGGTCAGCACCCGCGCGCCGCTGGTATGGCCGTATTCCGTCGGATTATTCAGCGTGGTGGTGCCGCTAACGCTGCCGTTCAGCGTGCTGGCGTTCAGATTAACCGCCACCGGCGTCCATTCCTTGTTGAGGTTGGCCAGCACGCTCTGCTGAATAGTGCTGACGGCATTGTTATAAATAGCCTGGGCGGTAGTGTGTACGGTTGGCGCAATATTGACCTGCGCATTGCTGTCCGTTACGTCGACCAGCTGGATTTCATAGCCGGTAACGCCAGCAGCCGTGATATCGCCGTTGATTTCGCTGCTTGTTACGTTCAGCTCGTTGCCGTTATAGGCGCGCTGCAGACTGGTGCTTGCGGCAGTGCCTGTCGCCACGTAGTTGCCGTTAGCATCGCGTTTCACGGTGACGGTGATGACCGGCTTGTAGCCGTCATGGCTAATCCTGATATCGCCGTTCAGAACAGAGCCGCCAGCAATATTGGCGCGGTTGGCATGTCCGGACAGCGTCAGCGATTTGCCCGCGCCGTTTACGCCCCCGGTGAGTTTGGTGCCATCAACGGCGATAAGCAGGCCAGAGCCGCTAACGTTTAGCGCTGTAGAGCGGCTATCGGCGAGATCGCTATAGTCGTTTTGATTTTTATAAGCGTGATTGTCCTGATGAACGGCCGCCAGGTTTTGCGCGACGATTTGCACATTGTTCAGGATGATATTGGCTTCCTGCGGCACGGCATTGGTCGCAATGCCAGCGTTGATCGGGTTGCCCGCACTGTCCGTCTGCCAGTTTACGCCGGTCTGGCTGATATCCAGGCCCACGGCGTGAGGACGCTCGCTGTAATTCTGTTCGTTGGTGCTGCCTGCCACTGACGGATCGGTAGCATAGGCATCTTCTGCAAGGGTATTGTCAATCAGGCTGTCTTTTATGCTCAGCACGTCACGCGCATGGCCATTCCAGCCGGTTTCATATAAATCGCCGGTTACGGTAACCGCAGCGGCAACGTCATTGCTGAGGCTTTTTACTTTGGAATAAATTGTAGCTTCCGTCAGGCCATAGCTGCCGCCTGCCACGTCAGCCGGACGCAGATAAACGTCTGAATTGCGATCCAGCTCGATTGTATTACTGACGGTCAGCGGAATACGGTTGCCTGCAGTATCCAGGACATAGTTACCGTCGGCGTCTTGTTGATATTGAATATTTCCGCTGGTGTCACGCTGATAAAGAGTAACCGACTGCGTTTTGGTATAACGACTTTCCGCCGTTCCCATCAGCAGGCCTTGTATAATATTCGTCGGGCGCGAATGGCCATCGGCCGCTAAAAAGCTGACCTGACGCTCTCCGTGCAGCGAGCGTTCATAATCTTCGTCAACAAAGTGATTCGAATCGAAAGCTAACGTGGCCGCATCCTTGTCCAGATAGCCTGTATAACCCGTACTATTCACCAGCGAGTTAAACCCTGCCGTTTTCGTATTGATGCTCTGCCATGAAGCGCCGCTGGTGGCATCGCCAGACCTCGCCAAATCAGAACCACCAATAAATACCGAGCCGCCGCCGCTATAATAGCCGTTGTTTTTACTCAGCGAGCTCACATCAGGTACGGAAACAGATGATACGCTGGCCGCCATCGCTGTTGCGCTAAGGCCGAACAGGACAGATAAGGCCACAGCGCTGAGTCTGAAGCTGATTTTTTCCATCAATGCAATTCCTTTTCACATAAAAAGACGCAAAAGGTTTATTAAATTAAACCCTGCTTTATCGGTAGTAATTAAGCGATCGATAGTAATTACGCGGTAACCGTGTTGTCTGAATTAATTAAAACCGATCGAGTCTCCTCAAACCAAAATGGCGTGCTGAGAAGAAATTTTAAAAAATAGAGGTTTTATATTTCTTCAGCTAAACTTCAGCCGAATTAAATAACATGGATGAGTTTGAAAATTGCAGGTGAAAGCTGTAAAATGAGTATTTTTACTCGTCTCGATAAAATTATTTTATATATCAAATAACAGCTATCTCCCTAACAATAAACAACTTAATTTAACGTCATGCAGAAGAGGACGTAAAGCCGTTCAGAATGCGCCTGGTGTGAAGAAAACAGAGCTATTTTCTCTTAAGCCTTTTTCTCTTGCACAGATAAACACAGGGAAAGGAAAATTTTTTGTAAAATAAATTAATATTATTTTACCGTGATCGTCCGCCATAAAGAATTAATGCCCAGGCAGGCTATTCTGCCTTTTTAAAAAACAATAAGAAAAATCAACAATAAAAAATAAGATATAATTCAGCCTCGCTCCTGAAATCTTTATCTACTAATATGTTTTATAGCGATTGTTTTTCCCCTGGTGACTGTACTCGATAAGAAATCCTGTTTAACGTCATAGAAAATATCCTGAAACAGCAAGTTGTTTTCAAAAACATTGCTCACCGTTTCTCTGAACGGCTCTGAAGGCGAAATTAAGCCCCTCATAAAAAGAGGCCATGCCGCCGCCTGGTCTTATGGGCCAGCGGCGGTCCTGACAAAATGCCATGGTCAGCCTCGCCGTCGCGGCCGTTGCACTACGCCGAAAATAGCGGATAGCCGCCATAGCCAACATCGGGCTGACTAACCGACGGTCAAAGGGTATACTGACGCCCACTTTTAAAACCGTCTCGCGTGCGAAAACAACATGCAAAAGTTTGATACCAAGACATTTCAGGGTCTGATCCTGACCTTACAGGATTACTGGGCACGTCAGGGCTGCACCATCGTGCAGCCGCTGGATATGGAAGTCGGCGCGGGCACCTCTCACCCGATGACCTGTCTGCGCGCGCTGGGGCCGGAGCCGATTGCCGCGGCCTACGTGCAGCCTTCCCGCCGTCCTACCGACGGCCGCTACGGCGAAAACCCGAACCGCTTACAGCACTATTATCAGTTCCAGGTGATCATCAAGCCGTCACCGGACAATATTCAGGAACTCTACCTCGGCTCGCTGAAAGAGCTGGGTATGGATCCGACTGTCCACGATATCCGCTTCGTGGAAGATAACTGGGAAAACCCAACGCTGGGCGCGTGGGGCCTGGGCTGGGAAGTCTGGCTGAACGGCATGGAAGTGACGCAGTTTACCTACTTCCAGCAGGTCGGCGGCCTGGAGTGCAAGCCGGTGACCGGCGAAATCACCTATGGCCTGGAGCGTCTGGCGATGTATATCCAGGGCGTGGACAGCGTTTACGATCTGGTCTGGAGCGACGGCCCGCTGGGGAAAACCACCTACGGCGACGTGTTCCATCAGAACGAGGTGGAGCAGTCTACCTATAACTTTGAGTATGCCGACGTCGACTTCCTCTTTACCTGCTTCGAGCAGTACGAAAAAGAAGCGAAAAGCCTGCTGGAGCTGGAAAAACCGCTGCCGCTGCCAGCCTACGAACGCATCCTGAAGGCGGGTCATACCTTTAACCTGCTGGACGCGCGTAAAGCTATCTCCGTGACCGAGCGCCAGCGCTATATTCTGCGCATCCGCACCCTGACCAAAGCCGTGGCTGAAGCTTACTATGCGTCTCGCGAGGCGCTGGGCTTCCCGATGTGCAATAAAAAATAAGAGGCAGCCATGACTGAAAAAACATTTCTGGTGGAGATCGGCACCGAAGAGCTGCCGCCGAAGGCGCTGCGCAATCTTGCCGAAGCCTTTGCCGCGAATTTTACCGCCGAACTGGATGCCGCCGGCCTGACGCACGGCGAAGTAAACTGGTATGCCGCGCCTCGTCGTCTGGCGCTGAAGGTCGCAGACTTAAGCGCTGCGCAGCCCGATCGCGAAGTGGAAAAGCGCGGCCCGGCCATCGCCGCGGCTTTTGATGCCAACGGCGTCGCCACCAAAGCGGCGGAAGGCTGGGCGCGCGGCTGCGGTATCACCGTCGATCAGGCCGAGCGTCTGAGCACCGACAAAGGCGAATGGCTGCTGTATCGCGCCCATATGAAAGGCGAAAGCGCGCAGTCGCTGCTGCCTGCGATGGTTGCCACCTCGCTGGCGAAGCTGCCTGTTCCTAAACTGATGCGCTGGGGCGATTCCGACGTGCAGTTTGTGCGTCCGGTACACACCGTGACGCTGCTGCTGGGCGAAGAGAGCATTCCGGCCACCATTCTGGGTATCGACTCCGCCCGCACTATTCGCGGCCACCGCTTTATGGGCGAACCGGAATTCACTCTCGATAATGCCGATCAATACCCGCAGATCCTGCTGGAGCGCGGCAAGGTGCAGGCCGACTTCGAGGCGCGTAAAGCGCAGATCAAAGCCGATGCCGAAGCGGCGGCGAAAGAGATTGGCGGCCATGCCGATCTGAGCGACAGCCTGCTGGAAGAGGTCGCCTCGCTGGTAGAGTGGCCGGTAGTGCTGACGGCAAAATTCGAAGAGAAGTTCCTCGCGGTGCCGGCCGAAGCGCTGGTTTACACCATGAAAGGCGACCAGAAGTATTTCCCGGTTTACGACGATGCGGGCAAGCTGCTGCCGCACTTTATCTTTGTGACCAACATCGAGTCGAAAGATCCGTCGCAGATTATCGCCGGTAATGAAAAAGTGGTGCGTCCTCGTCTGGCCGATGCGGAATTCTTCTTTAATACCGATCGCAAACAGCGTCTGGAAGACAATCTGCCGCGTCTGGAAACCGTTCTGTTCCAGAAAGAGCTGGGCACGCTGCGCGATAAAACCGACCGCATTCAGGCGCTGGCTGGCTGGATTGCCGCACAGACTGGCGCTGACGTCAATCATGCGACCCGCGCCGGTCTGCTGTCCAAATGCGACCTGATGACCAATATGGTGTTCGAGTTCACCGACACGCAGGGCGTGATGGGCATGCACTACGCCCGTCATGATGGCGAAGCGGAAGACGTTGCCGTGGCGCTGAACGAGCAGTATCAGCCGCGCTTTGCCGGTGATGAACTGCCGTCCAACCCGGTCGCCTGCGCGCTGGCGATTGCCGACAAGATGGACACGCTGGCGGGTATTTTCGGCATCGGCCAGCATCCAAAAGGCGATAAAGATCCGTTCGCGCTGCGTCGTGCCGCGCTGGGCGTGCTGCGTATTATCGTCGAGAAGAATCTGCCGCTGGATCTGCAAACGCTGACCGAAGAAGCGGTGCGCCTGTATGGCAGCAAGCTGAGCAACGCGAAAGTGGTCGATGACGTGATCGACTTTATGCTGGGTCGCTTCCGCACCTGGTATCAGGAAGAAGGCCACAGCATCGACACCATCCAGGCCGTGCTGGCTCGTCGCCCTACTCGTCCGGCGGATTTCAACGCGCGTATGAAAGCCGTGTCCCACTTCCGCACCCTGGAAGAGGCGGCTGCGCTGGCGGCGGCTAACAAGCGTGTCTCCAACATTCTGGCGAAATCCAGCGAAACGCTGAACGACAGCGTGCAGGCCTCGCTGCTGAAAGAGAACGAAGAGATCCAGCTGGCGACCTACGTGTCTGCCTTAAGCAGCAAGCTGGCGCCTTACTTCGCGGAAGGCCGCTATCAGGATGCGCTGATCGAGCTGGCGCAGCTGCGCGCCGCCGTGGATAACTTCTTTGAGAAAGTCATGGTGAACGCGGAAGATCGTGAAGTGCGCATCAACCGTTTAACCCTGCTGACCAAACTCCGCCAGCTGTTCCTGGAAGTTGCGGATATTTCTCTGCTGCAGTAAATCCTCCTCCCACCTGAGGGAAGGGGTTTAAAGCTGACGGTAACAAACCCGCCATAACGGCGGGTTTTTTTTAGCCTTTCGCTTTCATATCAATCACAAAGCGGTACTTCACGTCGCCTTTCAGCATCCGCTCAAACGCCATTTCTACGTCTTCCAGACGGATAACTTCCACGTCTGACACAATGTTGTGCTCGCCGCAGAAATCCAGCATCTGCTGCGTTTCCGCAATGCTGCCGATAGAGGTGCCGGAAATGCTCAGACGCTTAAAGACGACCGGCGTCACGTTTGGCGACTTGTGCGGCGCATCCGGGATGCCGACCAGCACCAGATGACCGTTGGTTTTCAGCGCGTTGAGATAAGGATCGAGATCGTGCGGTGCGGCCACGCAGTCCAGAATAAAGTCGAGGCTGTTGGCCTGCGCCGCCATCTGCTCTGCATCTTTAGACACCACCACGCTGCTGGCACCCAGGCGCAGCGCATCTTCGCCTTTGGCCGGCGAAGTGGTAAACAGCACCACTTCCGCGCCCAGCGCGCTGGCCAGCTTGACGGCCATATGCCCTAAACCGCCCAGGCCAATAACGCCCACGCGCTGGCCGGGCTGAATATTCCAGTGTTTAAGCGGCGACCAGGTGGTTACGCCCGCGCACAGCAGCGGCGCGACCGCGCTCAGCGTCAGGTTTTCCGGCACGTTAACCACGAACTTGCTGTCTACGACGATGCTGTCGGAATAGCCGCCGAAGGTTTTACCACCGATCGTTTTCTCTTCGCCGTTATAGGTAGCGGTAAAGCCCGCTTCGCAATATTGCTCTTCGCCCTGACTGCACTGCGAGCAGTGGCCGCAGGAGTCGACCATCACGCCGACACCGACCAGGTCGCCCGCTTTGAAGGTGCTAACGTCGCTGCCGGTAGCAATCACGCGGCCTACAATTTCATGGCCGGGCACCAGCGGAAACGTGCTGACGCCCCATTCGTTGCGCGCCATATGCAGATCGGAGTGGCAAACGCCGCAGTAGTGGATATCAATATGCACATCGCCGGCTTGCAGTTCGCGGCGTTGAAATTCGAATGGTTCAAGAGAAGTAGTGGCAGATTTTGCTGCCAGGCCTTTAACCTGCATGTGGCTGTCCCCTGTTGGGCAAAGCCGCGTAGAGTAGAGAAATGCGCGGGCCGGGGCAAGCCGGAATTGTAAATGAGAGTGGAAAGGCTTTAGTTAATTAATATACAATCAACGCTTTAGGTACAATGGTATGAAACCCGCTTTTCGTTACCTTTTGTGTTGCACTGCACTCTTCGCTTTTCCGCTGCTTATCGCTAACAACTATTATATTGACGATATTGGCCGCTCGACCCTGGGCTATACCAACTGGGGGGCAGATGGACGTCCTCTTGCTGATATAGTGATGAAGCTGCTTTTTCTCAGCTCGCATATGACCGATATATTTCCCCTGCCTTTGCTGCTGAGCATTTTTATGCTGGCATTCAGTCTGCATCAAGTCACGAAAAAAGCGCTTACAGGCTGGCAGTTACCGGGCCTTGTATTAATCCCGCTGACTTTTTTTGCCAACCCCTATCTGGCAGAAGTCTTTTCCTACCGATTTGATGTTCTTACGCTTACGGCAGCCATCAGTCTCAGCCTGCTTTACTTTTGCCTTCCTTCACACAATCGCTGGCTAAGGTTTGTGACAGGCACGATGATGTTGATTGCTATTTATTGTCTGTACCAGACGGCGATCAATATTGCGGTTCTGCTGGTAATGGCAGGGCTTTATCAGCAAATGGCCAGACAGGATACGGCGAAGGCAATCCTCACCACGCTCTTGCATCGCGTCGTTGAAGTGCTGCTTGCCACGGTAATCTATCTGAAGCTTATTCTGACGGTCACTTTCTCCGGAAAAAACGAGGCCAATCACCCGGCGCTGGCGGTTGGCAACCTGTGGAAAACATGGACAGAGAATAGTGAAGCCTACAGCCAGTTTATTGCCGATACGCTGGTTAAAAATCATGGCGGAATGCACTACCTGCTTGGCATAACGATCGCTATGTGGCTATCGGCTCTGGCGTTAAGCCTGCTTTTTTTACGCCGTCAGCGCGACGTCATGGCCGCTGCCGTTGCCGTTATCGCATTGATTACGCCTTTTATTGCCCTGTTAATGATCCCTGGCAGCCTGCTGCTGTTGCAAAATCCATTGCTCTCCGCTCGCTCGTTGATCGCTGTCAGTGGCTTCATGCTTCTTGCCGCTTTAGTCATTAATTATGCCCTGACGCCCCGCCTACAACAGGCTAACTGGCTGCTGCTGATCCCTGTTGTATACGGCATGACGGCTTATTACGCTTACGGCAACGCGCTGCGCCAGCAGGATAAATTTAATCAGAGCCTGGTTCAGGAAATAAAATGGGATATGCGGGAGCTACCGTCTGAAAGTTTTTATTTGTTCTTTAACGGACAGGCGCCGCGATCGCCTGTTTATACTAACTCATTGAAAAACTATCCGATGCTTTCAGTAATGGTTCCTGATTATTTCGCTAACTGGTACTGGCCTTTCCCTTATATGAAAAATAATGGGTTTTCAGCGCTGTGGCCTGCGCCAGACAGTGGCGTCACGACGGATACCGCCCAATACCTTTGTCACGGAAAACCTGTTGCGCAGAATCAGGATTATATGATGTACAGAAAAGATAAGGTGATATTGATTGATTTCACTCATGCCAGCTGCGGCAGCTAAGACAAAATCTTAAAACACAAAACCCGCCAGCGGGCGGGTTTTTCAATTACTGGCACAGCAAAAGACCGTTTTTTACTATCCCAGCAGCTCACGGCTGAGACAAGGATTTGATTGGATCAACAGCATTAATTTTTGAGCACTGCGCGAAGGTTTACTGCGCTTCGCTTCCCAGCTCTTAACCGAGGAAACACTAACGCCCATTGCCAGGGCAAACTCATCAACTTCCATGCCGGTAATTTCCCGTATGCGTTTTGGTTCGGGCATTAACACTTCACCCTTTAATGCGGGAGCGGCCTGGATAACTTCACGCGTAAGCACAATGTGCTCAAGGCTGGACAACAACTCACCCATTGGGTCTTTAACTTCCATAGAGCACTCCTCATAAAAATCACGAATGTGAACAACCAGAGGGAGGATCTGAGGCCCAGATCCCGAATGCTGGCGAACAACAGCCTGAGGAGCTCATCGAGACAGCGCAGGTTAACGCCAGGATTTTTAGTATGGGCGCAAACTCAAACTTTTGCGCTCAAATTTTTGACTATTTTTTAAACCTGAACGCCAAAAATCTTTACATCCCGACAGACGGCTTCAGGCTACGCCATACGGGGCCTGAGGTGGTAACGATTACAGGAAACTGGACAGAGAGTAAGCAGAACGGTAGTTATCAGAAAATTCCTAACACATGGATAACTTTGCTGCTGACAGAAAAAATAAAGCGGCGCGTCAGGGCAGATTAAGCGTAGCCGTCAGCGTGGCGGTTTTGCTCTTTGCCGCTGGCGTAGAACAGAGCGTTTCTGCGCCACATTCGGCCCGGTTAAGCGTTTGATTATTCACAATCTGGCAGAGTGACTATTCCGCGCCGCTAAAAATTCTATTAATAACAATCCGACAGATGGATTATTCGGCGGCGCTAAAAAACCTGTTAATAACAATCTGGCCGATTAATTATTAAAAATGCCATTACTAACAATCCGGCAGATTGATTATTTGGCGCCTCTCCTTTACTGCTACGGAAAAAGCTATCTGGTCAATTTGCTATGCCCCGCCATTAATCTGCACGCCGGTGGCGCTTTATGTCTGCCCACATCTGCACCAAAAAGCGGCATCTTACTGCCTGCCGTTTCCCACCCGGCTGAACAGGTAAAATTTATAATATTTAAATTCAAACGCTTACGTAAATAACCGCGCCGCTCTGCCGTACCAATTCAATATTGGTTCGCTTTTTGCCTCTGTTATCTCCGTGGCTGGCCGTTCGATTACCGCTGCCGTCGCACTATTTCAGGGGCTGAAGAAGCGAACCAATCATGACTGATACAACAAATTCCACCAGTTCCCATTCCGCGCTGGAAAAGCTGCGCCAGCTGATCCAGCAGCAGGAAGCCCAACCGGCTAACCCGCTGCCTACTGAACGGGAGCTGGCCGAACGGTTTTGCGTGGGCCGTCGTGAGATCCGCCGGGCGCTGGACGTGCTGGAAGAAGAAGGCCGCATCTGGCGCAAGCAGGGTAAAGGCACGTTTGTCGGCCCGGCCGCGCCGGTTCAGCCGCTGGCGCTGCACGATTTGCCGCAGCGCTCAAATCTGCTGGAAGTGATGGAGGCCCGTATTCAGCTGGAGCCGGGGCTGGCTCGTCTGGCCGCCCTGCGGGCCAGCGGCGAGCAGGTTGCGCTGATGCAGCGGCTGATGGAGAGGATGCAGAGCATCGCCCCGGACGACAGCGATCGGCACGAACTGTGGGACAGCGCGTTTCACCGGGCTATCGCCGAAGCTGCAGGCAACCGTCTGATGCTGGGGTTGTTCGACGCGGTCGACGCGGTTCGCCGGGATCCGGGCTGGCAGCACCTGCGCGTGCTGGCGCGAACGACGGATCGGCTGCACAGCTACGACGACCATCACCAGCGGCTGGTGCAACATATCGCGGAGCGGCAGCCGCAGGAGGCCGCCGCGGCCATGCGTGAACATTTACTGGCGCTGCAACAGGCGCTCATCGAAGCGCTCAGCGGTGATAAAGAGGAGCTGCCATGAAGGCCACAACGCCGGTGCTGGCTCTGCGCCAGCTCAACGTTCGTTTTAAAGGCAGTCCCGTCAGCGTGCTGGACGATATTTCGCTTCAGGTCGAAGCTGGCGAAACGCTGGCGCTGGTCGGCGAATCCGGCTGCGGTAAAAGCATCACCTCGCTGGCGCTGATGGGCCTGCTGCCCGACAGCGCGGAGATCGTTCAGGGCGAAATCACTTTTCTCAATCGGCCGCTACAAACCCTGAACGCACGCGACTATGCCGATCTGCGCGGCAACGAGCTGGCGATGATTTTTCAGGAGCCGATGACCTCGCTCAATCCCGCTTTCACGCTGGGCGATCAGCTGAGCGAAGCCGTGATGCGTCATCATGCGGTAAACCGCCGTGAAGCGATGGCCGTAGCGCTGGCAATATTAGAAAAGGTGCAGATCCCGGCGGCGGAAATGCGGCTGAAAGCCTATCCACACCAGCTTTCCGGCGGGATGCGCCAGCGCGTGATGATCGCGATGGCGCTCATCAACCGGCCAAAGCTGTTGATTGCCGACGAGCCTACCACCGCGCTGGACGTTACCATCCAGGCGCAGATCCTGGCGCTGCTTAACAGCTTGCAGAAGGAAACCGGCACGGCGGTGCTGATGATTACGCATGACCTGGGCGTGGTTGCCGAAGTGGCGCAGCGCGTGGCGGTGATGTATGCCGGACAGGTGGTCGAAACCGGCGACGTCGCGGAAATTTTCCGCGATCCGCAGCATCCCTACACGATTGGCCTGATGGGTTCCATTCCCGGCGCCGCTACCCGCACCACTACGCTGGCCACCATTCCTGGCGCCGTGCCGCTGCCGGAACAGATGCCCCAGGGCTGCCGCTTCGCCACCCGCTGTCCGTTTGCCGAAAAACGCTGCCACCAGCATAAACCCGCCCTGCAAGCTATCGGCGTCCGCCATCAGGTCGCCTGTTTTCGCGCCCCGCTGGAAGAGCACGTGACGTCTGGAGAATGCGCATGACCTTACCCATCCTTGAATGTAGCGATTTAACAAAAACCTTTCCTGGCCCGACGCGGCTATTTAAGCGCAACCCTCACGTCACGGCTGTCGATCGCATTTCGTTGCAGGTGATGCCGGGCGAAACGCTGGCTATTGTCGGGGAATCAGGCAGTGGCAAATCGACGCTGGGTCGGCTGCTGCTGCGGCTGCTCGCCCCTTCTCAGGGGCAGGTTTTTTATCAGGGCGAAGAGATCACCAAAGCCAGCGGCGCACGTCTGAATCAGCTGCGTCGTGAACTACAGATTATTTTTCAGGACCCCTTCGCCTCGCTTAACCCGCGCATGACCGTGGAGCATATCGTCGGCGAACCCTTATGGCTGCACGAGTCGCTATCCGGCAGCCAACGGCAGGAAAAAGTCGCCGAACTGCTGCAAACAGTTGGCCTTCCCGCCGTCTGGGCACGGCGCTATCCGCATGAGTTTTCCGGCGGCCAGCGCCAGCGTATCGGTATTGCCCGCGCGCTGGCTTCCGGCCCGAAGCTGCTGCTGGGCGATGAGCCGGTTTCGGCGCTGGACGTGTCGGTACAGGCGCAGGTAGTGAATCTGCTGGAAAGCCTGAAGCAACAGTTTGGCCTGACCATGATCGTGGTGGCGCACGGTCTCGGCGTGATCCGCCATATGAGCGATCGCGTCGCGGTGATGTATCTGGGGCAGATTGTAGAGCTGGCGACGGTAGAGGAAATTTTCGATGCGCCGCTGCATCCCTATACCCAAGCGCTGATCGCTTCGGCTCCCCGATTGCAGCCGGGTGCCGCTCGCCAAATTCCCGTTTTGCAGGGCGACTTGCCCAATCCCGCCGCGCCGCCAAAGGGCTGTCGTTTTCATACGCGCTGCCCTTACGTCAGCGACGAATGCCGCGTGCTGGAACCCATTCAGCAGGTCATTGCCGGTGGCCGCCAGGTGGCCTGCCACCGCTGGCAGGAGATCAATCGTGACCGCAGCGTGATTACCGTTACGCCGCCTTCAGACGCTTTTCTGCGCCGTCGCGCGCTATTCGATCGGGCGGTAAAACACCGCGCTTTAACCTCTTTGGGAGAGATAACGCCATGAATCTACGCCATACTTCACTCGCCGCCCTTAGTGGCCTGCTGCTGCTGGGCAGTTTACCGGCGCAGGCGGAAAGCACGCTGCGGATCGGCCTGGGCGCCGATCCGGATATGCTCGACCCGCACCTTGCCCGCACCTACTATGGCCGCTTTGTCTTTGCCGCGCTCTGCGATCGTCTGGTGGATATTGATGAAAAGCTACAGGTGGTACCGGGCCTCGCGACCGACTGGAAATGGAGCGAGGACGGCAAAACGTTAACCATGAACCTGCGCCAGGGCGTGACTTTTCAGGACGGCGAAAAGTTTGATGCTGCTGCGGTAAAATTCAATCTCGATCGTGCCATGACGCTGCCCGGCTCGCTGCGTAAAAGCGAGCTTTCTTCCGTTGAGTCGGTGGAGGTGGCTTCGCCTTCTCAGGTTATTCTGCATCTGAAAAATGCCGACGCGGCGCTGCTCAGCCAGCTGACCGATCGCGCTGGCACAATGCTGGCGCCGAAAGCCGCCGTAAAGCCTGATTTTGCCATGCATCCGGTCTGTTCCGGCCCTTATCAGTTTGCCAGCCGGGTGCAGCAGGATCGCATCGTCCTGAAACGCTTTGACCACTACTGGAATAAGTCGGCCTATCATTTTGATAAGGTGGTTTTTTTGCCCATTCCCGATGCCTCGGTGCGCCTGGCTAATCTGCGTTCCGGCGATCTCGATCTGACCGAAGGCATTGCCGCCAGCGATGTCAAAACCGTTACCGCCGACAGCCGCCTGAGCCTGGTCAAAGTCACCGGACTGGGCTATCAGGGCATCACGTTTAATATCGCTAATGGCAAAACCGCGCCGGACAGCCCGTTTGCAAAAGATGCCCGCGTGCGTGAGGCTTTTTCGCTGGCTATCGATCGCGACGCGCTGAATCAGGTGGCGTTTGAAGGCCAGTACACGCCGGCTAATCAGGCTTTCTCACCCGTCAGCCCTTACCACGTTAAGCTGCCCGTTCCCGCGCGCGACGTGGAAAAAGCCAAAGCGCTGCTTGCCGCCGCCGGCGTGAAAACGCCGCTCAACGTAACGCTGCTGGTCACCAACAATCCCACCTCGCAGCAGGTAGGCCAGGTGATCCAGGTGATGGTCAGCGAGGCGGGCTTTAACGTGAACCTGCAAATGAGCGAGTTTGCTACCTTGCTGGATCGCCAGCAGCGCGGCGACTTTCAGCTCAGCCTTTCCGGCTGGTCAGGCCGTCCCGATCCTGACGGCAGCATCTTCGCGTTTATCAACAGCAAAGGCACCCTGGACGATGGCCGCTACGGCAATCCACAGGTGGATAGCTGGCTGACCGAAGCCCGCCAGACCAACGATATAGCCGCCCGTCAGGCGTTGTATAACAAGGTGGTGCAGCAGCTACAAAGCGATATGCCGATCGCTTACCTCTATTTTGAACCGCGTATTTTTGGCATGACCAAAAAACTCCAGGGCTTTAAGGCCTGGCCGGACGGGCTGGTGCGCCTGGCTGGCGTAACGATGACGCCGTAAGGCGCAGGAGCGACCATGCTGGAACTGATCTGTAAACGCGTGCTGCTGGCGATCCCGACGCTGTTTCTGGTGAGCATAATGGTCTTTTCGCTGCAAAAGCTGCTGCCGGGCGATCCGATCCTCGCGATGGCGGGCGAAGAGCGTGACCCGGCGGTAATTGCGCAGCTAAGAGAGCATTATCACCTGAACGATCCACTGCCTTCGCAGTACTTTTACTGGCTGGGCAACGCGCTGAAGGGCGATCTCGGCACTTCTATTCGTACTCAGGAACCGGTGACCGCGCTGATTAGCAGCAAGCTGCCGGTGACGCTGGAACTGTCGCTGCTGGCGATGCTAGTGGCGCTGCTGGTTGGCATCAGCATGGGCATCGTCGCGGCGGTGCGGAAAAACAGCTGGGTCGATCACGCCACCAATTTCGTGGCGCTTTCCGGTATCTCCGTGCCGCATTTCTGGCTGGGCATTCTGCTGATCCTGCTCTTTTCCGTGCATCTTCAGTGGCTGCCCGCTTCCGGCTACGTCAGCCTGAGCGAGAGCGTGTCGCAAAATGTGAAAACGCTGCTGCTGCCCGCGCTGGTGCTGGGAACGGGCCTGGCCGCGACGCTGATGCGCCATACGCGCGCTTCGATGATTGCCGTGCTGAAGGCGGATTATATCCGCACCGCCAGAGCCAAAGGGCTGCTGCCGAAAAAGGTGATCCTGAAGCACGCTTTCCGCAACGCGCTGGTGCCGGTGATCACGCTGACCACCCTGTTGTTTGGCGAACTGCTGGGCGGCGCGGTGCTGACCGAACAGGTTTTTACCCTGCCCGGCTTCGGCAAGATGATCGTCGATGCGGTGTTTAACCGCGATTATGCCGTGGTGCAGGGCGTGGTGCTGGTGGTGGCTATTGGCTTTCTGCTGCTGAACCTGCTGGCCGATGTGCTTTACGTGCTGATTAACCCGAAAATGCGAGGCTGACCATGAGTGAAGTTCTGACGGCTGGCGGCGCGGCGACCCTGCGCAAGCCCACTAATCGGGTGCTGAAAAAATTTCTCGGCAATAAAAGCGCGATGATCGGCGCGGTGATTGTGGCGCTGTTTGTGGCGATGGCGCTTCTCGCGCCCTGGCTGGCCCCTTTCGATCCGATCAAAGCCGATTTCCTGGCCGTGCGCAAAGCGCCTTCCGCTATGCACTGGCTCGGCACCGATGAACTGGGGCGCGATATTCTGTCGCGGATGATTTGGGGAGCGCGCACTTCGCTGCTGGCAGGCTGTATTTCCGTGGCGATCGCCATTCTGATTGGCGTCCCGCTGGGGCTGATTGCCGGTTACCGACAGGGCCTGTGGGACGGCGTGATTTCACGCTTTATCGAAGCGCTACTGGCCTGTCCTTTTTTGATCCTGGCGATTGCGCTGGGCGCTTTTCTTGGCCCCAGCCTGGGTAATGCGATGATCGCTATCGGCCTGTCGGCCATGCCCATCTTCGCCCGCCTGACGCGTGGCCAGGTGATTGCTATCCGTAACGAAGAGTATATCGACGGCGCGCGCGCTATCGGCCTGCCCGATCGCTGGATCGTGCTGCGCTATGTGCTGCCCAACGTGCTGTCGCCGATCCTGGTGCAGGCCACGCTGGCCGTCGCTTCCGCCATTATTACCGAGGCGAGCCTGTCGTTTCTGGGCCTGGGCCAGCAGCCGCCCAATCCTTCCTGGGGCGCGATGCTCAACACCGCCAAAGGCTTTCTTGAACAGGCACCGTGGATGTCGATTTTTCCCGGCCTTGCCATTTTTCTGATTGTGCAGGGTTTTAATCTGCTGGGCGACGGACTGCGCGACGCGCTCGATCCGCGCAACGATTAACTTTAAGGAACCGCTATGAGTGGAATCAGTGATTTTAACGTGGGCTATCCGTCTTATCGCGTGCCGATGATGGGCCGCAACGCCGTCGCCGCCTCGCAGCCGCTGGCGGCACAGGCCGGGATCAAAATGCTCCAGCTGGGCGGTAATGCGGTGGACGCGGCGATTGCGACAGCTATCGCCCTGACCGTAGTGGAGCCGACCGGCAACGGCATTGGCAGCGATGCCTTCGCTATCGTCTGGGACGGCAACCAACTTCATGCGCTGAATGCTTCAGGCCGCGCACCCGCCGCCTGGTCACGCGAAACCTTCGCCCATTTGCAGGCGATGCCGGAGATTGGCTGGGATTCGGTAACCGTGCCGGGCGCGGTGTCCGCCTGGGTTGAGCTGGCGGAGCGTTTCGGTACGCTGCCGTTAACCACGCTGGCCCAGCCGGCCATCGACTATGCGCGTAACGGCTTTCCGGTGTCGCCGCTGATAGGGCACCTGTGGGAACGCGGCTACCAGAAGCTGCGCGATCAGCCAGGCTTTAGCGCCTGCTTTGCGCCCGAAGGCCGTCCGCCGCGCGTCGGCGAGCTGTTCCGCAATCCTCGCCAGGCGGAAACCCTGGAGAAAATCGCCGCCACCAACGGCGAAGCTTTCTACCGCGGCGAGCTGGCGGAAAAAATCGCCGCTTTCGCCAAAGAGCACGGCGCGGCGCTGACGCTGGAAGATTTGCACAACCACCGCGCCGACTGGGTGACGATGCTTTCCCGCCCTTTTGCCGGCGGTTCGGTGCAGGAGCTGCCGCCGAACGGTCAGGGCATCGCCACGCTGATGGCGTTGGGCATTCTGGAACAGTGGGATATTGAGCGTTACGAGCCGGATTCGGCGCAGTGGCTGCATCTCTCTATTGAAGCGATGAAGCTGGCGCTGGTGGATCTGGAACGTTATATCGCCGACGAAGAGCATATGGAGTTTCCTGCTGAACTGCTGCTGAGCGACGACTATCTGCGGGAACGCGCCGCGCTGATCGATCCCCATCAGGCCGGCGATTTTACCTTTGGCGCGCCGAAGCAGAGCGGAACGGTTTACCTTTCTACCGCCGATGCTAACGGCATGATGGTGTCGTTTATTCAGTCAAATTATATGGGCTTCGGCTCTGGCGTCGTGGTGCCCGATACCGGCATCAGCCTGCAAAATCGCGGCGCAGGCTTTGTGCTGGAGGAAACGCATCCCAACGTGGTGGCGGCCGGCAAGCGCGCTTTCCATACCATTATCCCCGCTTTCGCACTCGACGGCGACGGCCAGCCGCTGATGTCGTTTGGCGTAATGGGCGGCCCGATGCAGGCGCAGGGGCATTTACAAATGGCGCTGCGCATTATGCTGCATAAGCAGAATCCTCAGGCGGCCATTGACGCGCCGCGCTGGCGCGTGGTGGCGGGCCGGGAAGTGATTGTCGAACCGGCGTTAGATCGCAACGTCATTGCCGCCTTACGAGCGATGGGCCATCACATCGTGGTGGAAGATCCGCTGCAGACCTACAGCTTCGGCGGCGCGCAGGCGATAGTTCGCGATCCGCAGGGATTCTGGATAGCCGCCACCGAAAGCCGCAAGGACGGCCAGGCACTGGTATTTTGAGGCTTATGCTCTGCCTTTGAGCAGCCACAGTTTCGGATTGCCCGTACTGCAACGGGCATGGCCGGCAGATGGGCAAACGGCGGATCGGCGTACAGGCGGGCTATATCAGTGCCAGAAATGATCCAGTCATCCTGGTGCCGGAACTGGCCGCCCTTTTTCGAAAAGCTGGTAGCTAAATGCGAAACAGCAAAGGCCATGTAGATCACCTTTTCAGAAAGTGGCCCGTTCATAATTCTGCTTTTCTCTTAAAATCTTTCGGGCGGCTATAATATGCCTCCCGAAGGTTTTCCAGCCCACAAAATACTATATTGCATAATAGATTCGGGTTAAAATTGCTCATAATGGATTTGCAAATAAAGGAAAGGTGCGATGGATAATGTGGATTTAAGCAAACTTAGCGAAAAGGAAAGGATTTACGTTGAACGTATGTCAGAAGGTGAGGGCTGGACAATACATGAAACCTTAAGGCGCCTGCTCAGAGTTTTTAAAGTTGTCTTACTCATGGTCTTTATTATTACAGCTATTGGTGTTGTTGAGTTTATCAGGTCTGATAATGGTAGCTTTTACTCTTACCTTTTTGTTTACTTTATTGTCCTTGTGGTTTTTTATTTTATGGCCCCCGTAAAATTGGGAGCCAAGATAATTTATTATAAGTTAATATAATTCTTAGCGTTGGTCGTAAATGCTTTTAAGAGTAATGCTATCTCCCAGCGCCTCCAAAGCTAATGAAGGCGCTCCAACAACTTTTACATTTCTGATAAAATCTGATGGCAGATAACGGTAAAGTCGCCAGGAATCTGGTTTAAGAATCATTCTTGCTAAACCATATCCTGAAAGAGATATGTCAGCCACACTATATGCTACACGGCCTGTAGTCGCGCTGAAACCGAGGAATTTGGCAGTTTTCACATAACCACTACGCAAGAATCCTTGTGTATCATTCTGATTAATTTTTATATTTTGAAAACTTTCGTATACATTATTTGCTCCATGCAAAACTATAGTTGCTCCTGCAATAACACCTATTACATTACCGGTGAGTATAGAAGTCACCACTATACCTGCTCCGGCCACTATTTGTCCGGTCCCTATAATCACACCCACACCGTTAATAAAATACCCCCATGTTCCGAGAGTATTGGTCAGCTCTGCTGACACCACAACCCTGGCCTTTTTAATATTAAGAGAAAGGCTCTGCTCACTAATAAACGCTTTTTCCTGATGCAGATTATCCAGGAAGAACTTGCATTCTCGTTCACTACTGGCTCTGTTAATCGATTTCAGCTGTTCTTCTATAAAACTGCCCATTTCACGATTAAAATTTTTGCGCAATATCAGGCTTTTGATATGCCGTATTCCAGCCTGTCTGGCCATGTCTCTGAGCGCATCCGCCTTACCCATTGCCTGTATGCGGTAAACTTTTTTAAAGCGATTCTTATCCAGATAGTTATCCATAACGATTCCTTGTTATCAGTGCCAAAAATGTATACCACAGCGGTAATGTCAGGCACAAAGCTACGGCGCTTAACCAGAAGCTGAAAATTTGCTTCTGCATAAAACGGGTCTATTCCCGCTGGCAGGTAGGATTTCTGTGCCTATGCCGTTTACAAATTAGCGATTACAGGAAAGATCAACAAACCGGTATAGGAGGAATAACGCTGGCTGGGAGCGTTATATTTGGCATATGAAAGGCTATACAGGATCACAGGATTATTTTTTCGGGGCCCAGAAACGCCCGGCAGCTCGAGCAGAGAAAAGAGAGATACACAGGCTATGGATTTATTCGGATGCCGTAATCCAGGCCCAACATTGCTGGCGCGAACCCCACAAAATTTGTGAAAAAGGCAGCCCGTCCTCTTCATGAAGTCAGGCAAAATCAGGCTGGCCTTCCCGCATGTAAGAAGACATAAGCGACAAGGCTACACAACCTGTGGAAAAGCGACCGCACAGGCAGAAATCTGAGTGCTTTCCAACCGAAAATTAAATTTTCTTCACGTATAAGCAACCGATTTCCGTATCCTCGTCAGTCGAGTTGAACTATTCTTCAGAGGCGACACAGGTCGCCTTTTGCTTGTAGCATTTCTATTACAGGAGTTACTTCCGATGACGACAGGAACCATTCGCGGCTGGACGCGTCTGCTGGCGCCTTTTATGGCGCTGATGCTGGTGTTTCAGCTAACGGGTTGTGGCGATAAAGAAGCGGATCAGCGCAAAGCCTTTATCGATTTTCTGCAAAATACGGCGATGCGCAGCGGCGAACATCTGCCCGCCCTTAGTGAAGATCAGAAACAGCGTGTCGGTAATTACGCCAGCGACTACGCTATTGTTTATGGCTTCTCCCAGCAGGTTAACCGCGCGGTGGATAACGGTCTGAAGCCGGTAGTGGATGAATTGTCTGCTATCCGTGCGCCGCAGGACTACCTGACCCGTCGCGATTCTCTGCGTCAGGCCAGCGGTTCGCTGGAGGTGCTGGCACAACAGATCCAGACGGCGAAAACGCAGGCCGACAGCAGCAAAGCCGGACTGAAACAGCCAGCGGAGCTGAAAACGGTGTATGACAACCTTTATAACAAGGTCGTCACGCAGCCAGCCGATACGCTGCTGCCGCTGCTGCCTGCATTACAGAAGCTAAGCCAGGACGCGGTGCAGACGGGCGATTTCCTGCAGCAGCAGGGTTCGCAGGTGACCTTTAACGGTCAGACCATACAGTTCCCGACCCAGCAACAGGCGACCCAGTACAACACGCTGATGAGCAATATTTCTGCCAATGCGCATGCGCTTGGTCAGGCGCAAATCGCGCTGCAGGGCCAGTAACATTTTGCTGCGGGCCGCTCGCTTTAAACGGCCCGCCTCTTCTTCCGCTCAACAGCCCTTATCAGTCACAGACAATTTTCGCTCAACAGCCCTTTTCAGCCACAGACCATTTCGGCTCATCAGCCCTTCACAGCCACAGACCATTTCCGCTCAACAGCCCTTCTCAGCCACAGACCATTTCGGCTCAACAGCCCGTATCAGCCACAGACCATTTCGGCTCATCAAATCTTTTCAGCCACAGACAATATTAGCGGTTGCCCAGCCGCTGTAAATAAATTGTGAACCACATCACGTATCAGGCATAAAGTCCCGAAAACAAAGTGTGATATCAATCACATAACACTCCCAGGCAAGCCCATTTAATAAACAGCATCAGCCTGTTTTTTGTCCTTTATGTGATCGGCTTCACGTAAAAACCCCCTGTTCACCGCGCTATGTGGTGATAGAGATCACACTTTACCCGGTGGCTACGCAGCGCTGCGGACGCGTGCTAGAGTCCGCCTGCACAGGGCAACGTTTTAAACAAAAATCAGCGCGCTCTCTTGTCGGCGCGTACCAATAAGGGGTGTGCTTGTATGTCCTCATCAGATATCAAGATTAAAGTGCAGAACTTTGGTCGCTTTCTGAGCAATATGGTAATGCCAAACATCGGCGCCTTTATCGCCTGGGGTATTATCACGGCGCTGTTTATTCCAACCGGCTGGCTGCCAAACGAAACCATGGCCAAGCTGGTTGGCCCAATGATCACTTACCTGCTGCCGCTGCTGATTGGCTACACGGGCGGACGCCTGGTCGGCGGCGATCGCGGCGGCGTAGTAGGTGCCATCACCACCATGGGCGTGATCGTCGGCGCGGATATGCCGATGTTCCTCGGCTCCATGATTGCCGGGCCGCTGGGCGGCTGGGCGATCAAGAAGTTCGACCGCATCGTTGACGGCAAAATCAAAAGCGGCTTCGAGATGCTGGTCAACAACTTCTCTGCCGGTATTATCGGGATGCTGCTGGCGATCCTGGCCTTCCTGGCTATCGGCCCGCTGGTGCAAGGCCTGTCGCATATTCTCGCCGCTGGCGTGAATCTGATGGTGCAGAATAACCTGCTGCCGCTGACTTCCATCTTTGTTGAACCAGCGAAAATCCTGTTCCTGAACAATGCTATCAACCACGGCATCTTCTCGCCGCTGGGCATTCAGCAGGCCAGCGAAGCCGGCAAATCTATCTTCTTCCTGATTGAAGCTAACCCAGGCCCCGGCATGGGCGTGCTGATGGCCTATATGTTCTTCGGTCGCGGCAATGCTAAACAGTCCGCTGGCGGCGCGGCTATCATCCACTTCCTGGGCGGTATCCACGAAATCTACTTCCCTTATGTGCTGATGAACCCGCGCCTGATTATCGCCGTAATCCTGGGCGGCATGACCGGCGTCTTTACGCTGACGCTGCTGAACGGCGGCCTGGTTTCTCCGGCCTCTCCGGGTTCTATCCTGGCGGTGCTGGCGATGACGCCAAAAGGCGCGTACTTTGCGAACATTGCTGCGATCGTAGCGGCTTTTGCCGTCTCTTTCGTGGTTTCCGCTATCCTGCTGAAAACCAGCAAGGTGAAGGAAGAGGATGATATTGAAGCGGCAGCGCGTCGCGTCACTGAAATGAAGGCGCAGTCCAAAGGCCAGACCGTGTCCACCGCCACGGCCACCGATGCCATGAACGGCGACCTGAGCCACGTGCGTAAAATCATTGTTGCCTGCGATGCCGGTATGGGCTCCAGCGCCATGGGCGCAGGCGTGCTGCGTAAAAAGGTTAACGATGCCGGACTGAGCAATATTTCCGTGACCAATACCGCTATCAACAACCTGCCGGGCGATGTGGATCTGGTGATTACCCACCGCGATCTGACCGAGCGCGCGATACGCCAGGCGCCGCACGCGCAGCATATCTCGCTGACCAACTTCCTGGACAGCGGCCTGTATACCGACCTGACTTCGCGTCTGGTGCAGGCAAACCGCAGCGAGGGCCACCGTGAAAAAGTGACCGCCGCGCTGAGCGACAGCTACGACGACGGCGAGCAGCATCTTTTCAAATTGGGCGCAGGCAACATCTTCCTCGGCAATCACGCTACCGATAAAGAGCAGGCGATCCGCTTTGCGGGCGAGCAGCTGGTGAAGGGCGGCTACGTGGAGCCGGAATATGTCGATGCGATGCTGGATCGCGAGAAGCTTACGCCAACCTATCTGGGCGAATCCATCGCCGTGCCGCACGGCACCATCGAAGCGAAAGATCGCGTGCTGAAAACGGGCATCGTGTTCTGCCAGTATCCGCAGGGCGTGCGCTTCGGCGAGGATGAAGAGGATATCGCTAAGCTGGTTATCGGCATCGCGGCCCGTAATAATGAGCATATTCAGGTGATTACCAGCCTGACCAACGCGCTGGATGACGACAGCGTCATCGCCCGCCTGGCGACGACCAATGACGTGCAGGAAGTGCTGGATCTGCTGTCAGGCAAGCCGTCAGCGTAAGCGCACCGGATATTACCCCAGGGCCGGGCATGCCCGGCTCTTTTTCGGGTCGGGCCTGTCCGGCCTTTCATTAATATGGGAAAAATTATGAAAGCTCTTCATTTTGGCGCCGGTAATATCGGTCGTGGTTTTATCGGCAAGCTGCTGGCGGACGCGGGCGTACAGCTCACTTTTGCCGACGTTAACCAGGTGGTGCTGGATGCGCTGAACGCCCGTCACGAATACCCGGTGCACGTGGTAGGCGAGCAGGCGCAGGTAGAAATCGTTAAGGGCGTCAACGCGGTCAACAGCGCCAGCGACGAGATTATTCCACTGATTGCGGAAGTGGATCTGCTGACCACGGCGGTCGGCCCGCAAATTCTGGAACGCATCGCGGGCGGCATCGCCAAAGGGCTGGTGCAGCGTCATGAAAGCGGCAACGCGCGCCCGCTGAATATTATCGCCTGTGAAAATATGGTGCGCGGCACCAGCCAGCTGAAAGACCACGTGCTGAAAGCGCTGCCGGAACAGCATCACGCCTGGGTGGAAGCGAACGTCGGCTTTGTCGACTCGGCCGTGGATCGTATCGTCCCGCCGTCCGCCGCCGGCACCACCGATCCGCTGGAAGTCACGGTAGAAACCTTCAGCGAATGGATCGTCGATAAAACCCAGTTTAAAGGCGAACCGCCTGCCATTGCAGGCATGGAGCTGACCGATAACCTGATGGCATTTGTCGAGCGTAAGCTTTTCACGCTGAATACCGGCCATGCGATTACCGCCTATCTGGGCCAGCTGGCAGGCCACGCAACCATTCGCGATGCCATTCTGGACAAGAAGGTGCGCGCCATCGTTCAGGGCGCGATGGAAGAGAGCGGCGCGGTACTGATTAAGCGCTACGGCTTTGAAGCGGCGAAACATGCCGCCTATATCCAGAAAATTTTAGGCCGTTTCGAGAACCCTTATTTGCAGGATGATGTGGAGCGAGTGGGACGTCAGCCGCTGCGCAAGCTGAGCGCGGGCGATCGCCTGATCAAGCCGACGCTGGGCACGCTGGAGTATCAGCTGCCGCACGACAATCTGGTGAAAGGGATCGCCGCCGCCCTGCACTACCGCAGCGATCAGGATCCGCAGGCGCAGGAGCTGGCCGAGCTGATTAACCGTCAGGGCGTGCAGGCCACGCTGGCGCAGGTTTCCGGCCTGGAGGCCGAAAGCGAAGTGGTGAAGGCGGCGGTCGCGGCCTGGAACGAGATGGCGTAACGGCAGGCCGGGCCAGTAGGCGGCCCGGCTTTTCCCGCCACGTTGAGTACGGTTTTACGGATAAAATGATGCAGGCTCTGATGGAAAAACCCCAGGCTTTTGAAAATCGGGTGCTGGAACGCCTGAACGCCGGCCGCACGGTCAAAAGCTTTTTCGCGGCGGCCGTCGAGCTGCTGGGCGAAGCGATCGATCTGTTGGTGGTACAGGTGTTCCGCAAGGATGACTATGCCGTAAAGTACGCGGTAGAGCCGCTGCTGTTGGGCAACGGCCCGCTGGGCGAGCTGTCGGTTCGGCTGAAGCTGGTGTATGGTCTGGGCGTGATCGGCCGACATGAGTACGAAGATGCCGAGCTGCTGCTGGCGCTGCGTGAGGCGCTGAACGACGACGGCACCGACTACCGCTTTACCGACGACGAGCTGCTTGGCCCGGTTGGCGAGCTGCACTGCGTTGACGCGCTGCCGCCCCGCCCCGATTTCAGCAGCGCCGATGCCGAACTGCGCGCCATGCTGCAACAGCGCTACCAGCAGATGGTACGATCGACGCTGGTGCTGTCGCTGACGGCGCTGATTTCCCCTATCGGCACCCGTCAGGCTTTCAAAAAGTAACCCGCGCTTCCTGCTCTTCCCTGCGCTTTCGTGTATCCTTGCCCCATGATCCCCTCTACGGTTAATGATAATGAAAGAACAAATCCAGGCAGAAATTAAAATGCTCAGCGACAAGCTGGATGCCCTGACGCGTAAGGAGCCGCTGCTGCTGGAATCCGGCGATGCGGAAAAACTCGGCGAGCTGCTGAAAGAAAAAGAGAAGCTGGTTATCGAGCTGGAACGCCTGCGCGGCGCACGCGAAGAGAAGCTGAGCAAAGAGGCGCAGAAGCTGAAACAGCTGCCTTTTAACCGTGCCATCACCAAAAAAGAGCAGGCCAATATGGGCGCGCTGAAGAAAAGCGTACGCGGCCTGATCGTGGTGCACCCGATGACCGCGCTGGGCCGCGAAATGGGACTGACCGAGGTAACCGGCTTCGCGAAAGCCGCTTTTTAATCCTCAGGCGGGCGCCAGCCGCGCCCGCTTTCTTAAAACCGCCAGTTAACGCCAGCCGTCGCGCTCCACGGCGATTCAATATGACGTCCCTGCATATAACCTGCGCTAACGTGCAGCGAAAGCGTTGATGACAGCGCCGCTCTGACCCCTGCCTGATAAACGCCCCGGCTGCCGCTCAACTCGTTTTTGAAAGACTCGCCGTTTATCCTGACGCGATTTTTAGTCACCGTTTCCCTTTCCAGGCCGATGCTGGCCCAGGGATGCAGCAGCGTTTCCCTGACCTGTATCGCATACTCCGTGCTGACGCCGACAGCGCCCGTCAGCGATCGCTGCGGCCCGATGCGCGCCTTCATGCCGTTATTCAACGACAGCGTGCTGCTGTTGCTCGTAAAACCGGTTACGCCGATCCACGGCGTGACTTTCGCCGTCCCGACCAGAAAGTGTTTGCCCGCCCTGATGCCGGTGCCGATGCCCGTGGTATTAAAGCTGCCGTTGGCCGCGCCGCCGCTGGTCATGCGCGCGCGCACCTCATGCGTAAAGCGGTTGAGCTTGAGAACGCCATCCAGCCAGTAACCGGTATCATGCTGCCAGCTGCCGTAAAACCCGCCGGACCAGCTGTCGATATCCGCCTTGCCAATCCCTTTGCCGCGAAAACGCATATCGCTGTGACCATAGCTGAAGAATACACCCTGCCACGCCGCGCTTTCCGCTCCCTGCTGCGCCCGATCGATGCCGATAGTCAACGAGTTGAGGCTGAGCCGATAATCCGCGCCCGCCTCGTTGCTGACGTTCAGTCGACCGTTGCGCACCGTGCCCCAGACGTTATGGTCATGTTCAGGCGAGTCGCTATTGGCAAGGCGCTCGCTGAGCGTTTCCAGCTCCTGACGGAATATCAGCGGATCGACGGTCGCTACCGACAGCACCGCCGCTGCGGCAGGCGTAATGACATAGTCAGCGGGCGGCGACGGCTCTACGGCCGCCTCCTCTCCGGACGTCCCGTCCTGCTCGTCTGGCGTCACATCCGGCTGGTTATCAGGTAAAACGTCTGCCTGATTATCCGGCGCGTCTTCATCCTCTGTCGGCGCGTCCGTTTGCGCGTCGTCAGCCGGGGAAGGTTTTTCCGCCTCCTCATCCGAATCTGGATCTGGATCGTCTTCGTCCTCCGCTTTATGCGGCGTCAGTGACCAGCCGCCCTGGCCGTCAGCAACCAGATAATATTGATAAGTGCCCAGATCCACGACCTCACCGCTGTTCGCCAGCGCAAACGTCGCGTCGCCATCGCCAATCTGGATAACCTGAAGGCTGTCGCTATGGGTTGGGCTGACGCCGTTGTCGATCACATAAAGCGCGAAATCACCGGTCGCGCGGCCCGTCACCGTCAAAAAATCGCCCTGCAAGGCGGAAATTTTCGTATCCATCAGAAACGTGCCGCTGCCGGACAGCGTTTTCAGGGTTAGCGTGGAATAGCCTTTGGGATCGTAAATAACCGTGCCGCCTGCCAGGGCGACATCGCCCAAGGCAAAATAATACTCGCCGCTAAAGGAAGCGTTGCTGGAAAGGTAGACCGAGCCGGACACGTGATAGCTCGCCTTATCCGTATCGGCGCCGGTAACGATAATAAGGCGCCCTGCGTCATTTACCGTAATATTCCCCTGTAATGAGGACAAAACTTCAGGATTGATATTATTAGGCGTAACAATCAGCGAGCCATTTATGGTGGCATTATTAATAGTCCCGGAGTTCAGATTTCCATATCCATTGCTGTTTATGGTTAAATTTTCCGAGTAGGCCTGCCGGGTACCGCCCAGAAAGTACGTCCCGCCATTGATAACGGTATCAATATCGCTGCCTTCAACATTGACGAAATAGCCGCTGTTTAGCGTTGTATTTAGCGTTTTCCCGGTCTCCATCCAGAAACGTCCGGCATTAACAGTGGTGTTTTTCATTACCGAACTGGAACCATCCATATAAATATGGTCCAGCTTACCGGCATTAATCGTCCAGCCCTCCGTCTGCACATAATTATTAATAACAACAAGCGCAGCGCTTTCAATCAGCGCGTTATTCGACAGGGCGTAGCTGTTCGCCTGGCCTGCCAGCAAAAAGGCGCTGCCCGATTTTACCGTCGTCGCGCTATCCTTGCCGCCGTTGTTTTGTAACTTCCCACCGTTGTTCACCACGGTACTGTCAGCGACGCCGCCAGCGTTGATTATCTGCACGCCTCCGGCATCGATAGTGGTATGCATAGTGGTCCCGTATACCTGCTGCGTGCTTTCCCCATCGGCACTGCCGATGATTTCGCCCTCCACCAGCACGCCAGCGGCGACGTTTTCCGTAAACGCCACGGATACCTCAGGAAGCAGCAAAAGGATGAACGAAGCCGCGACACCTGATAATATCGATTTTGTCGTTTTCATGATTGCTCATTTTCCATCAGAAAATAAAATGAATGAAACGACGCGCGGTATGTGTTGACGCACATACCGCTTCCCGCCCGCTTGCTACCGGCCAGAATGTTTCATTCGATTGTTTTAACGCTACAAATTAAGCGTAAATACTATTCATAAACCCCCACTCTTATCCTTATATAAAAGAAAGATAATTTCCTGATATGCGCGATATAATCACCCTGAAACAAAACAAATTAAAGACATCCGCCTATCACAGAGGAAACTTTATTTTAACAGAGTATCTTTATACCAAAACAGGGCGGAAAGAAAAGCGCGCTTTTACGGCGTTTATTTTCGGAGAAAAAAGATAAGATAAGAAAAAGAAAGGAGATTAACGTCATTACCAGGAAAACTCCTGGCAATTTTTATCGTAAAAAAACCCGCACGGGCGGGCTTTTATCGTCTTTATTTTTTCGTCTGCTGTGCCGCCAGCGTGGTAAACCACGGTGCGACGAAATCGGTTGATTCGCCCCAGCCAGGAATAAGCTTATTCAGCGTGGCGACATTCACCGCCTGTCCGGCCAGCTGCTCCTGCGTGATAGCCGATGCCTTGAACTGATAAGTCGCGGGCGTTGCTTCGCCTGCCAGCTTGTTCGCTATCAGCCGCATATTGACCGCGCCAATCAGTTTGCTGTCCACCGCGACCGTCTGCTTCCAGGGGCTGTTTTTCTCTCGCATCAGCTGGAGATCCTGGTTAGAGGCATCGATGCTGTAGAGTTTGATCTCGGTCCGGCCGTTTTCCTGGAGCGCTTTATAAGCGCCCTGGGCAAAAGCGTCCCAGGCTCCCCAAATCGCGTCAATTTTCCCTTTAGGGTATTTAGCCAGGATCGCGCCCACCTTGTTCGCGGTATCGCCCTGCACGTCAGAAGAGACCGCGCCGATAGATTCCAGCTGATGGATGCCCGGATTGGCCTTCAGCACTTTTTCATAGACCACCTGACGGCGCTCCATGGCCGGAAAGCCCGCGACCCACAGCTTGACGATATTGGCTTTACCGCCGCTGTCTTTCACCAGGCGATCGAGCGAAAGCTGCGCCAGCGACGCGTCATCCTGCGCGGTCACGGTTACGCCCACTATCGGCTGATTAACCGGCGTGTCGAACACCGACACTTTAATGCCCGCATCGGCAATACGCTTTACCAGCGCCGTTGCGTAGGGATCTTTGCCGTGCGACAGAATGATGCCGTCATACTTCTGGCTGATGGCCTGCTCCACAAAATCCTGAAAGCGGGCGTCGTCGCCGTTGCTCAGAAAGGCGCTGACCTTAAAGCCCAGCTGGCGGCCCTGCTGGATAGCGCCCGCGACAAACTGGGTGGTGTTGTCGTCAGATCCCAGATTGCGGATCACCGCCACACGAACGGGGCCGTCATGGCTGGCGATAGCGGCAGGCACCGCAACCGTATCGGCAAAGGCGGTAGTGCTGGTCAGCAGGCTGACGGCCAGCAGTGAAAGCGTTAATTTTTTCATCGTTATCCCTACGCCTGGCGGCGCTGAATGTAAGTGATTGCCAGCGCAGCGGCCAGCACCAGACCTTTGATAATATCCATGGCGTAATAAGGCACGGAAAGCATGACCAGACCGTTTTGCAGCACGCCGAGGATCACCGCGCCCAGCAGCGTGCCCAGCGCATTCGGCTTGCCGGAGCCGGCCAGCGACAGGCCGATCCACGCCGCCGCAACGGCATCCATCAGATAGCCGCCGCCGGCATTCACCTGCGACGAACCAATGCGCGAAGCCAGCAGAATGCCGCCCAGTCCCGCCAGCAGCGAGGCGAGCACGTAAGCCAGTACGCGATAGCGATTCGTGCGAATGCCGGAAAGCCGCGCCGCTTCCGGGTTGCCGCCGATGGCATACATGCGGCGGCCATGCTTTGTCAGCGACAGGCCAAGCTGCACCACCACGGTAACCACCAGCATAATGATAACGATGGTTGGCACCTGGCCCAGTAGCGCAAAGTCCGGCGGCACGATCCCTTCGGCCATCTCGCCGCTTGGCATCACCATATTCTCCGTGACAGAGCCGCCGAAGCTCCAGGTCATCGCCACGCCCTGCACGATAAACAGGCTTGCCAGCGTGGCCAGCATATCGGGAATTTTCAGCACTACGATCAGAAAGGCGTTAAACAGCCCGACCAGCGTGCAGAGCAGCAGCGTCAGCGTTATCGCGGCTGTCGGGCCAAAGCCGTACCAGACAAACAGCGAGATCACCAGCGAGTTTGCCAACGATGCAGTAGATCCCACGGAGAGATCGAAGCCGCCGATGGTCAACGAGATCGAGACGCCTACGGCAATCACCGTCACAATGGCGATGGCGCGCAGAATATTGATGATATTGGCTGGCTCCAGAAAGCTGTCCGAAGCCAGGCCGAAGGCGGCGATCAGCGCCACCACCGTTAACAACATTCCCCATTTATAAAGGAATTCAAACAGCTGGTGACGCAGCCCAGGCGTCGCCTTCAGGGAAAGTTCTTTGCTGCTCACGCAGGGGTTCCTCCGGTGGAATAAAGTAAAAGCGTTTCTTCATCGGCCTGACGCGCATCCATCTCCGCCACGATTTTACCGTCCCACAGCACGCAGATGCGGTCGCATAGCCCTACCAGTTCGGCAAACTCGCCCGAGGCGTAAATAACCCCTTTTCCCTGGCGGGCCAGCGCGTCGATTAGCGTGAAGAGATCGGTTTTGGCCTTGATATCAACGCCCTTGGTTGGCTCATCAAAAATCAGGACGTCAGCGTCGTTGCGCAGCCATTTGCCGATGGCCACTTTCTGCTGATTACCGCCGGAAAGACGGCGCAGGGATTGTTCCGGGCCGAGAGTGCGCACGCCCAGCTGTTGAATAATCTCTTCGGCCCAGCGCCAGGCCTGCCGGTGACCGAAAAGCCCCCAGCGGGAAAAGCTGGTGTCCGCGCTGATGCTAAGGTTCATTGCCACCGACTCGTCGATAAAAATGCCCTCTTTGCGGCGCTCCTCCGGGATCAGCGCCATGCCGTTCGCTACCGCAGCGGAAGGCGAAGTGGGCCGCCACGGTTTGCCATGCAGCTCGCCCCGGCCGATGCGGCTTTTGCTGGCGCCGAACAGCGCTTTGCACAGCTCCGTTTTTCCCGCGCCCGCCAGGCCGGCGATACCCAGGATCTCTCCCTTGCGCAGCGTTAAAGAGATATTGTGCAGCAGCGCGTCGTCGTGCAGCGCCTCGACATGCAGCAGCGTTGCGCCGTTGCTGGCCGGACGACGCGGCGGATAGATATCCGCCAGCTGGTGACCCAGCATCTTTTCCACGATTTGTTCGCCGCTCAGCGCGCTCATCGGCACGGTTTCAATCAGGCGCCCGTCGCGCAGCACCGTAAGCCGATCGCAAATCGCGCGCAGTTCGTGGATACGGTGGGAGATAAACACTACGCCGATACCGCTTTTTTGCAGGCGGCGAACCACCGCAAACAGGCGTTCGCTTTCATGCCGATCCAGCGGCGCAGTGGGTTCATCCAGGATCAAAAAGCGGCAGTGATGGGAGAGCGCACGGGCCAGCAGGATTTGCTGTTTCTCCGCCAGCGTGCAGCGATCGACGCGGCGATTGACGTCAATATCCACCTCCAGCTGTGCCAGCAGCGCGCGAGCCTGGCGACGGATAGCACGCCAGCGATAAATTTGTCCGCCTTCGGCCAGGCGATCCAGCATGATGTTTTCCGCCACGCTGAGCGTGGAAACCAGCGCCACATCAACTTCCTGCTGCACCAGATGAATGCCCAGCTTCTTTGCATCACGCGGAGAACGAATCGATACCGGCTCGCCATCCAGCAGGATATCGCCGCTGTAATGCTCATGGGCACCCGACAGCACGGCCATCAGCGTTGATTTTCCTGCGCCGTTAGCGCCGGTCAGCGCATGAACACTGTGGCCGTCAAGGCGAAAGTCGACGTCGGTCAGCGCGGCAAAACCGCCAAAAGCGATGGCGATCTGCCGCATTTCAAGATGGTTCACTGCGGTCATAGCGAGCGCTCTCTGAAGGGTAAGCTGCCTTATTTTTTAATGGATTATCACGACAGGCAACGAACGAAAGGAGATAAGCTAACACGAAATGTTATTAGCCATCCAGACGCCCAGCCATTTAAGCGGTTAAAACCAGCGGCATCCCGTTACGCAGCATGAACAGAGGTAATCAGAAGATTAAGCAGGGTTTCGCTCGGTCAGGACGGCGAGGAAAAGTACAGAAAAGAAAAAGGTGAAAACAAAAGACCGCCAGCAACCAACAGGATCGGGGAAACAGACGCAGGTCACCCCATCAGCCGTCGCTGGCGTACATTCGCCAGTCATTGCGGCAACCGCAGTATGGACGCACCGTTAACAGTAAAAGAATTTTAATGATGGTTTTCATATAGCCGCGCGTTCGTTTTTCAGAAAACGGCGAGTAATTTCGGGCAAATAGCAGCCAGGCTATATCCACTGGTTACTTAACAAGGCGTATTAATTCCGCCTTGAATATGGCCGCAGTTATCCAGGATTATTTACATAACTTTGGATAACCGCGGCCTCTCTATAGCTTCAGGACTTGTGGTGTCTTAAGTTATCAGGGGCGAGATCCGGAATCGCCAGGATAAACGCAACCATATCCGGGGACATAAATACCATCAGTACCACACTGACCAGCTTTATATTGCGTTTGAGATGAAGACACCGTGGCATATGACAAGGTTGATACCCCAAAAGACAGACATGCACCGAGTAACAATAATTTTACTAATTTCATATTTCCTCCAGAGTTTAAAGTACCTAAAATCAATAAAATTATTAGCATAATAAGTATGAACAGTGTCTAAACACTTGCCTGATACCACAATGAGGCGAAGGGCTTTATGCTCGGTTGATAAAATCCAGATCACCTTTATTCTTCTTTAATAACAGCGCCTTACTTATATTATTATTTTATATCTGTCAAAAGGGCACCGAACAATGTTCTTATAAAGTGGCGGACTTACTGTAAAAAATGAAAAATCGAGATGGTGCAGGAAGCTATTGTTTGTAGCAGTTGAATGTACGCTCCGTATAGGCTAATTTCTGTGTTAACAGATTAAATTCCTTAACAACCATTTATTTTAACAGGCGTTAATCTTACGTACCATCTGGTAAATGCATAGCTTTTATGCCGATAAAAATTATGATATTGCAACGCATCAGCCATTTTCATACAGCCGTCCCTTTTTTAACGAGATAAGGGACGAATGCCAGTTACAAAAGCTTAATTTTTAATATCGTCTTAACAACAGCAGATTAAAACCTCCTTAAAAAAAGTTCCTGTCACAAAAAAAGGACTATTAATAATGGCGCTTCAGGATCAAATTAACGCCGCTCTTAATAAAAAATTAGAAAGCAGTCAGGCAAGAAAGGCTGGCGGGGGATTTTTACGGCAAAAAAATACCCCGCTAACTTAGCGCCAGCAGGGTATTTATCAGACGCTTAGCCTACAAACGCCTGTCGTTTTCGTCCGGAACGGGCTTATTTAGCCGCAGCGAAATTCTCTGCCGCCACGTCCCAGTTAACCACTTCCCAAAACGCTTTGATGTAGTCAGGACGTTTGTTCTGATATTTCAGGTAGTAAGCGTGTTCCCACACGTCCAGGCCCACGATTGGGGTACCGGAAGCGCCAGCGATCGCTTCGCCCATCAGCGGGTTGTCCTGGTTAGCGGTAGAGACTACAGCCAGCTTGCCGTCTTTCTTAACCAGCCACGCCCAGCCGGAGCCGAAACGGGTAGCGGCCGCTTTTTCAAACGCTTCTTTGAAGGCATCAACGCTGCCGAAATCTTTTTCGATAGCCGCTTTCAGCTCGCCGCCCAGCGTGGTGCCGGTTTTCAGACCTTTCCAGAAAAAGCTGTGGTTAGCGTGGCCGCCCGCGTTGTTACGCAGTACGGTTTTCTTATCGGCAGGCACCTGATCCAGTTTGGTGATCAGCTCTTCTACCGGCAGGTCAGCGAACTCGGTGCCTTCCAGCGCGGCGTTCGCGTTGTTCACGTAAGTCTGGTGATGTTTAGTATGATGGATCTCCATCGTCTGCTTGTCGAAATGCGGTTCCAGTGCGTCGTATGCGTAAGGCAGGGATGGCAGTGAATAACTCATGTTCATCATCTCCATTGGTTTTTTTGGCAGCACGTCCCGATGGAGTGCCGCGTAAGCAGTCGGATCATTATAGTTAAATTAATGATCTGGAAAAGGGTTATCAATGCCCCGGTCTTTATAAGGTTATTATAGACAGCACGCCGGTGAAGGGCGTCAGAACCTTATTGATGACCTACAGAGCAAAATGGTCTAAGCCGTTTACGCCTGACAAAACAGAGCCGACTGCTGCGGCTATCGTCTGTGGCATTGATAAGACAGGATAACTTTCCACATAACTTTTTTCAGGACAGGGAGTTTTGCAAAAGTGAAGATCGGTGAGGTATCAAAATGGCATCCCTTCGTTGATTCTGAAGGAACAGTGTGGGATCTCTCTTTTCTCGACGCACATGAGGCTATCTTTACGCATAAGTGTGAGGAGAAGAAAGATCGGGACTATAAGTTCATTGTCTCTTACTCCTCGCACTGCTTTTGCAAAGATTATCCTGAACAAACAGAACTGGAGAAGCAAAGGCTTATGTACCCTTCTCCACGGGAATCGCGCCCCTTTTGCAAAAGACGATATTTATTAGCTCAACGCTATCTGAAAAATATTATCCTCACCCTTGATAAACAAAGAATTATTCATGCCGGATACGGCAGTTATGCGGTACTCGAAGTACTGGACGAAGAGAGCAGAAGTATTTACTACCATGTTCCGTTCAAAGTCTTCCGTGAAAACAAAAAATTCAGGTTGCACATTACCAGCGCTTACCCAGTCATGGAAAAGCCCGGGGGTAAAAAGGTTGGTTTTTACGTCATTGCTTACAATCTTGCACACAACAAACCTTTACCCCACCCCTGAAATAACAAAACCCACCTTAAGGTGGGTTTCGCCAGAATTTCTTCTGGTGTTCAGAATCGCCTTTACCGGACCTGGCCTGACCCTGTTAAAAATGGTTCGGAACCATCCTTATTGGGGTAGCGGGATGTCTGGGCTAACCAGTCTGCTGCATCCTTTGCAGTACCAAAGTACTACGCATAAAGATTAACCAGATTTGATGCGTTGGTCAAATTTGGTTAAGAGAAAACAGGCACGCCGCAGGCGCCGCAATACTCTTTGGGATAAGCGTTGTCGCTTTCCAGTTTGCGTTACTGATGTCAGGCGGATTGCTGCTGGCGCTGTTAATCTTCAGCCTCGCCCACGGCATTTTTACCTGATTTTGAGCAGGAAAAATGTTCGTTTCGCTTTTCCACCGCACCCCAAGCCGGGCTTTATATTTTCTCCGTGCTGGCACGAAACTGTAGCGTTACCGGCAGCTCGTTCCAGACCGGCGGATCTTCTCCCTGTAGCGCAGCCAGCAGGCGTTTACCGGCCAGCTTGCCCATTTCGCCGTAGGGCAGCGTCACCGTGGTTAGCGGCGGCGAGCAGACGGCGGAAAGCTGTCCGCCGCCGATACTGGCTATCGCCAGCTGACTGGGCACCGCAATCCCCGCCGCGTGGCAGGCCATCATCGCACCACAGGCTACCTCTTCCGCCGTGCAGATCAGCACGTCGATTTCGGGCCAGGTAAGCTGAATATCCGCCAGCAGCGCGTGGCCAGCGGCAAAGCCGGGCGGCAAAGGCGAAGTTACGACGCGATGCGGCGACAAATTATGCGCCAGCATCCCGCTGTGCCAGCCGTTCAGCAGCTGGCTGAACAGCGTGTTGCTGGTTTGCGTGCAGAGCAGACCGGGATGACGAAACCCCTTCTCCACCAGCGCCTGTACCAGCAGCCGTACCGCTTTGGCATAGTCGACGCCCACGCTGATGCCCGCCGAATCATGATGCACGCCGCCTATGTCGATAACCGGCAGGCCGGAGTTGCTCAGCAGCCGATGCGCCGCCTCCACGTTATCAAAGTTAAAATGCACCATCGCCGCAGGATTGTAAGAGAGCAACATTTCTATCAGCTCGTTCTCGCCCGCCGCAGAATGGTTGGCCTCTGCCAGCATGACGTTGTATCCCTCAGGCCGCAGTATCGCCTGTAACGCTTCCGACACCGCCGCGCAGCCTGGCGTAACGAAAGAAGGCACCACCATCGTGATTAGCTTTGAGGAAGCCGACGCCAGATTGCGCGCCTGCACGTTAGGTACGTAGCCCAGTTCGGCTATCGCCGCCTCAATCCTTTCACGAATATCGGAAGAGACTTTTTCCGGCATCCGCAGCGCGCGTGATGCGGTCATCGTACTGACGCCAACCAGACGGGCGACATCGGCCAGCGTACTTTTCCCGGTACTGCGCCGCCGTTTTTCTGCCATGCATTCTCCTGCAGCCAGCTGTTTCAACTGGACGCAGCTTAAAACCAAAAGCCCGGTCGCGCCACGTTAAAAGCGATCCTTCACCTTGTTATGCGAGGCGGCGCAGAAAGGTTGCAGGCGGCGCTCATCCTTGTTTCCCTCCGGGCCAGGCGGCATAAAGCGCCGTTGATTATGCTTCGTGTGCAGCAGAAATGTTAGCGATAACACATATTTTAACATTGCTGATGTTAGCGCTAACTTTTGCGACAACAATCACGGAAAAGCGTACAGAAAACCGCCTAAAGTGCAGGCAGACCCTTACCGGAGAGCGAACATGCTGTCGAACTGGCTTCAACCTGAAAATATTCAGCTGACCGAAAGCGTCGGCCACTGGCAGGAAGCAATCCGCCAGGTTGCCGCGCCGCTGCTGGCGCAGCAGGCTATTACGCCGGACTACCTAAAGGCGATTTTCCGCTCTCATGCTCAGCTTGGCCCTTACTACGTGCTGGCGCCCGGCCTCGCCATGCCTCATGCGCGCCCCGAAGAAGGTGCGCTGAAAAACGGGCTTTCTCTGCTGCGTATTAATCAGGGAGTCAGCTTCGACAGTGCTGAAAACGATCCCGTATACGTGGTGATCCTGCTGAGCGCCGTCTCCGGCGAAGAGCACATCAGAATGATCGGCGAACTGGCCGGTTTGTTCAGCGACGACTTCCGTCTACAGCAGCTGCTGTCGGCGACCACGCTGTCGGCCCTTGCGGCCGCCGTTAGCGATCCCTCTCTGGAGAAAACCTCATGAAAAAAGTGCTGATTGTGTGTGGCAATGGTTTGGGCAGCAGCTTTATTGTCGAAATGAACGTGAAAAAAATCCTGGCGGAACTGGGAAAGACGGCGGAGGTCAGCCATACGGATTTAACGACCGCGCGCTCGGAACCGGCAGATTTAATTTTAAGCGCCCAGGATATCGCCGATCGGCTTGCCGATCACGAGGCGCAGGTATTTGGCCTGAGCAACCTGCTCGATAACGCCAGAATTAAAGAGATCCTGGCCGAGCACTTATAAAAACGCGGCAACTCAAACGCACGGAGTCGTTTATGCTTCAGTTTATTATTAATGACGTTCTCGGAACGCCAGCGATTTTGGTCGGCCTTTTTTCCCTGATCGGCTTATTGCTGCAAAAGAAAGCTTTTTCAGAAGTCATTTCCGGCACGCTGAAAACCATCATGGGATTTTTAATTCTGATTGCCGGCGCTAACCTGATTGCGACAACGCTGACGATATTCAGCCAGCTGTTTGAGCACTCTTTTAATATTCAGGGCGTGGTGCCCAACACCGATGCAATGGCCGCGCTGGCGCAGAAAAGCTACGGCACGGCTACGGCGATGATTATGGTGTTTGGGATGCTGATTAATATTCTGCTGGCACGCATTACGCCGCTGAAATATATCTTTTTAACCGGCCACCATACGCTTTATATGTCTGCGATGCTGGCGGTGATCCTGTCGGTCGGCGGCTTCAGCGGTTTCTGGCTGGTGGCAACCGGCTCGCTGATTTTGGGCGCGATGATGGTGATCAGTCCGGCTATCCTGCAGCCCTTTACCCGCAAGATTACGCGTTCCGATGATTTGGCGCTGGGTCACTTTGGCTCGACCGGCTACCTGCTGGCGGCGCTGGTCGGCAAGGTGGTGGGCAAAGGCAGTCCTTCCACAGAAGAGCTGAAGGTGCCGAAAACGCTGAATTTCCTGCGCGACTCATCGGTGGCGATTTCGCTTACCATGATGATCCTGTTTGTGGCGCTGGTGCTGGTGGCCGGCAAAACCTTTACCGAAAGCCAGGTCAGCGGCGGTCAGAACTTCCTGGTTTTTGCCGTTATCCAGTCCATTACTTTTGCCGCAGGCGTTTATATCATCCTGGCGGGCGTGCGGATGGTCATAGCGGAAATCGTGCCGGCTTTTAAAGGCATCGCCGACAAACTGGTGAAGGACGCTAAACCGGCGCTGGACTGTCCGACGGTGTTCCCCTTCGCGCCCAATGCGGTAATTATCGGTTTTCTGTGCAGTTTTGCCGCCGGTTTGATCAGCATGTTCCTCTGCCCGCTGTTCGGCCTGAGCGTGATCGTACCGGGCCTGGTGCCGCATTTCTTCTGCGGCGCAACGGCCGGCGTCTATGGCAACATTACCGGCGGCCGCCGTGGCGCGATGATTGGCGCTTTCGTGCAGGGCCTGCTGATCTCTTTCCTGCCGGCCATCCTGCTGCCGCTGATGGGCGAGCTTGGCTTCGCTTCCACCACCTTTGGCGATGCGGATTTCGGCGTAATCGGCATTATCCTCGGCAAGCTTATCGCTCTGTTCCATTAAGGCCGCATAACAGGACAACTTCCATGAACGCGAAATTTTCACCTTCTTTAATGTGTATGGATTTAACCCGGTTCCGTGAGCAAATAGAGGCAATGAATGATAAAGCCGCTTTTTATCATGTCGATATTATGGACGGCAGTTACGTAAAAAATATTACGCTGTCGCCGTTCTTTATCGAGAACCTGCGCAAAATAACCGATGTGCCGATTGATGTGCATCTGATGGTTAATCATCCGGAAGATATTATTCCAATGTGCCTGGAGGCGGGCGCGGACATTATCAGTTTTCATCCCGAAACGGCGAATAACAAAATATTCCGCCTGCTGATGCAGATTAAAGAAGCAGGTAAACGCTGCGGCGTGGTGCTTAATCCGGCCACGCCCGCGGCAGCCATTATGGAATATGCGCATCTGCTGGATAAAGTTACGGTAATGTCAGTGGATCCGGGCTTTGCCGGGCAGCAATTTATTCCGCAAACGCTGGATAAAATTCGTCAGCTGATCCGGCTGCGCGAACAGCATGGCTGGCGCTACCTCACGGAAATCGACGGCTCCTGCAATGCGGCCACCTTCGGGCAGATTGCAGCTTCCGGCGTCGAGGTGTTTATCGTCGGCACCTCCGGACTGTTCAGCCTGGCGGACGATATGAACGACGCCTGGGCGCGGATGGAAGCTAACTTTTCTCAGCAGATCGCCGCTGCCTGAGCAAGCTTTCCGGCTGCCTGAAGGAGCTTGACTGCCGCCTGAGTGAGCTGTTCAGTCCATGACTAAGCTTTCTGGCCAGCAGACGGCGCGCGGGCCGCCGCTGTGGTTAGCGCAGCACGGCCCGCAGGGAGTTATCCAGCGCGCCAACCAGCCAGTCGATATCGCTTTCCTGAAAAGCCAAAGGCGGACGCAGCTTCAACACGTTGCCGTAAGGCCCGGCCACCGAGGTCAGCACGCGGTTTTCACGCAGCTTTTCGGTGACATCCAGCGCCAGCTGTTTGTCCGGCGTTTTGCTGCTCTTGTCTTTGACCAGCTCAAAGCCGATAAACAGCCCCGCGCCGCGCACGTCGCCTACGCATTCGTACTTCTCTTTCAGCGTCAGCAACTCTTTCAGCAGTTTTTCGCCCACGACGCGGCTGTGTTCCTGCAGCTGTTCTTCTTTAATCACCTGTAACACCGCCTGCGCCGCCGCCATCGCCACCGGATTGCCGCCAAACGTATTGAAATAGGGAATATCGTCGCTGAAAGCGGCCAATACGTCGCTTTTCGCCAGCAGTCCGGATACCGGAATGCCGTTGCCCATCGGCTTGCCGGTGGTAACGATATCCGGCACGACGCCGTGCCGCGCAAAGCCCCAGAATGCCTCACCGGTACGGGCAAAGCCGGGCTGCACTTCGTCGGCGATAAAGATGCCGCCGTTGTTGTGCACCACGTCAATCGCCTTTTGCAAAAAGCCTTTCGGGCCGGGCAGCACGCCATCGGAGGAGAAAATCGAGTCGGCAAGGAAGCCGGCGAATTTAATACCGTGCGCGGCCATATCGTCGATCTGCCGCTGGATTTCGTTGGCGAACCAGTCGCCCAAATCCGGCGCGGTGACGCGATAGCGATCGGGCGGCGAAACCAGGCGGGTGGTGGCGGCCAGCGGCTGGCCGGAGCCTAAAGCAGGCGAAACGCCGGAGGTCAGATCGCTGGTGCCGTGATAGGCCTCCTGGCTGACGATAATGCCCGTGCCGCCGCTGAAGGCCCGCGCCACGCGGATAGCCAGGTCGTTCGCCTCCGAACCGGTGCACATATACATCGCCCGATCGATTTCGCCGGGCAGCGTCGACAGCAGCGCTTCCGAATAGTCGAGAATGCGCTCATGCAGATAGCGAGTATGGGTATTAAGCTGCTGCATTTGCTGATATACCGCATCAATGACCGCAGGATGGCAGTGGCCGATGCTCGCCACGTTGTTATAGGCATCCAGATATTTTTCTCCGGCGGCATCCCATAGATATTGCCCTTCGCCCCGCACCAGATGCACCGGCTTGCGGTAAAACAGCCGGTAGGATTCGCCCAGCACCCGGCTGCGTTTATCGGTAAGTTTCCGCACGTCGGCGTCCAGACCGGCAGCGTGCTCTGCGCGAAAACTGTTGGTATCCATGATGGTCGAACGTGTAGCCATGATAACTCCCGTTGCGAAAGGATGAAGGCGTGCAGCCGTCTTTTTATAATGACTCTTTTTTGTCTTAATGCAACAAAATACACATATGCAATAAAATACACATGCACGGCGATCGTTTGTCGGTTAGGCTGGTGCCCTTGTCCGGTTAAGGAACGCAATCATGCTTCAGGAATCGCGTCTGCATCGCATTCGCGCGCTGCTGGCTACGCTGGGTCATGTCAGCACCGAGCGCATTATCAAAGAGTTAGGCGTTTCACGCGAAACCGCCAGAAGAGACATTATCGAGCTGGAGGCGCTGGGCGCGGCCCGTCGCGTACACGGCGGGCTGATGTCGCTGACGGCGGAGCCGGAACCGCCGCTGACGGTGCGCAGCGAAGTCCGCGCCAGAGAAAAACGCGCTATTGCGCGTGCCGCCGCGCGGCTGTTAACGCCGGGCCAGACGCTGTTTATCGACGCTGGCAGCACCACCACCATGCTGGCGGAAGAGCTACGCACCATGTCCGGCCTGACCATCATCACCAACAGCCTGCAGGCGGCGCTAAAACTTTCCGCTGCCGAAGAGGGCGAGCAGCTGAACAACAGCATTATTCTGCTGGGTGGTGCGATGCTGGCCGGTGCGCAGGAAACGCGCGGCGAGCTGACGGTGGCGGAAATTTATCGCTACCGCGCCGACGTGGCGATGCTGTCGCCGACCGGCATCGACAGCAAAAACGGTGCCAGCAGCTTTCATCCTTACGAAGCGGCCATCGCGCGCGCAATGGTGCGTCAGGCGGCGCGATCGATCCTGCTGGCCGATCACAGCAAGCTGGGCGTGAGCAGCCGGATGCAGTATGCCCGGCCTGAACAGATCGCGGTGCTGGTCACCGACAGCGGCGCGGCGGGCGTTCAGGCTTTCGCCTCGCTGGAAACGGCACTGCCGCAGGTGGTGATGGCGTAACGCTTTAAACAGACCTGCTATCTTTTAAAAAAAGTAGTGTGCAAAAAAGGGAAAATTGATGACTCAGCAGAAAATGACCTGGTGGGAGAAAACTGTCGAATACACTTTTATCCTCCAATTTCAGCGCCATTTAAAATTTCTTTCCCCATTAGAGGATTTCTATGAAAAAGGCGGCGATACAATATTTAACGATAGCAATCGATGGATTTTGATCGAATTTAAAAAAGATGCGAGCAGCGTAAATTCAGAAAAAAGCAAGTTTGGTGCCGACGCTAAAACCGCTGCCGTACGCTATAAAGAGGCGCTAAAAGCGCTTAATGAGCACGACAATCACCATGTCATTATCTACGGACGTATTGGTAAAAATTCAGAAAACTCCTCCGCTATGAAAAATGGTGCACCGTTGGAACTGGTATGTCACACCTATTTTTCTGGCAAAGTCAGGACAAATTATCCGGAAATGGTTAATCACGGCAAAAATTATCAGGATTTTTTCAATTATCTTGAGCAGTTTACTGCCTTTAAGTATGACAAGAAATCAGGCAGCAGCGGCCGGGGTCTGACCGCTGCTGTTTATGAACAGGTAGCCTGTATTGATGCCGATGGCAACGTAGCCGCCATGATGAGCAAGGATGACTTCACCAAAGGATATAACCTGACGCCTTCTTACCAACCAAAGCCGCCAGAGCCGGGGTCAAATACTTCTTCTTACACACCCTGACTCAACCAGCTATTAACCGCTGCGGATGGGTATAAACCGTGGCGCGGCCCGGCTTGCTGAAGCCGACCAGCGTCAGATTGCTGCGCTGCGCCACCTCAACCGCCAGTTTGGTCGCGGCGGAAACCGCAAAGAGAATTTCCACGCCGCACATGGCGGATTTCTGCACCATCTCGTAGCTGGCGCGGCTGGAAACCAGCACCGCGCCCTGCTGCCAGCTGGCCTGCTGACTGCGCAGGCCGAGCAGCTTATCCAGCGCCACGTGGCGACCTACGTCTTCACAGCCGCCCGCCAGATTGCCGTCTGGCGCTATCCAGGCCGCCGCGTGCGTGCAGCCGGTCAGCTGCCCGACGGGCTGGTAGCTTTTCAGCTGCGACAGCGCGCCGTCCAGCCGATCCAGCGAAAAGGTTTGGCTGAAAGGCAGCGGCTGCACGGGCTTGCCGATTTCCGCCAGCTGCTCCACGCCGCAGACGCCGCAGCCCGTGCGGCCCGCCATTGCCCGGCGCTGCGCTTTCAGCCCCATAAAACGGCGGCTGGACAGCTCTATCTGCACCTCAAGCCCGCCGCAGGAAGGCTGAATATCAATGCCGTAAATATCGCCGGGCGAGCTGATAATCCCTTCGGAGAGGGAAAAACCGATGGCGAATGCCTCGAGATCTTTCGGCGTTGCCATCATCACCACATGCGAAATGCCGTTATACACCAGCGCCACCGGCACCTCATCGGCCAGCCAGTCCTCCTGTGCCGTCTCCAGCGTACCGCGCTGCCAGACCTCAATCTGACTGACGCCGGCCATGCTCTGTTCACCCGCCTTGCTCATTTCACTCACCTGTCTTTCCCGTCACTCAAGCCGCGCCGCTAATTTTTTCGCCTGTAATTTTGAACCCGCAAGAGAACGACCGCAAAACAATAATCCGCGCAACGGTGTTTTCCGGCGGCAAAAAGCACAAAAAGAAACGGATAACCAATCGCTGCCAGGGCCTCGGGTTGCAACCGGCCTGGTGGACAGCGACGGTCGCAGACCGGAACACGGACATGCCGTAGAGGCTTTTTTGCTGCGTGCAGCAAACCGTCGTGGTTAAAAAACATCCCTTAAATTACGCTTAACAAGGAAGTTGACGAGAGCGGACGCTATAATTTTAGCCATAAGCGCATTTTTCAGGCCGCCGCAGGCGCGCAATACGCGATGCGGCGGCCCTGCTTTACCGGTAAGTTGAGCGTGACAGGAGATTGACCACCGCGCGCCATGCGGGTTTACGCCGCTTTAGAGGCGAAACAGACTATTTGAAGACCGGGTGCCCGACTACCGGGCAAAAAGTGCGGCTAATGCGCGTTCCGCCGACGATATTAGCGCGCCAGATAACAGGAATTCCTGATGACTATTCGCATAATCCCGCAGGATCCGCTGGAGAAAAGCGAAACAAAAATGGCGGAGACGATCCCGCCGTTACTTTTCCCCAGGCTGAAAAATTTGTATGCCCGCCGCGCCGCGAGACTGCGTCAGCTGGCAGAGAAAAATCCGTTGGGCGACTATTTGCGCTTTGCGGCCGTTATCGCCAGCGCGCAGGAGATAGTGCTTTACGATCATCCGCTGCGGCTGGATTTGCAGGCGCGCCTGGCGGAAGCCGCACGCATCGGCAAACCGCCGCTGGATATCAACACGCTGCCCCGCGATCCGCACTGGCAGCGTCTGCTCCATTCGCTGATCGCTGAAATGAAGCCGGAAATGTCCGGTCAGGCGCTGGCGGTACTGGAGAATCTGGAAAAAGCCTCTGCGCCGGAGCTGGAAGCCATGGCTAACGCGCTGTTCGCCAATGACTTTTCACAAATAGCCAGCGACAAATCGCCTTTTGTCTGGGCGGCGCTCTCGCTGTACTGGGCGCAGATGGCGGCGCTGATCCCCGGCCGCGCGCGCGCCGAATATGGCGAACAGCGGCAGTTTTGTCCGGTGTGCGGCAGCGTGCCGGTTTCCGGCGTAGTGCATATGGACCAGCAGGAGGACGGCCTGCGCTATCTGCACTGCAATCTGTGCGAAAGCGAATGGCACGTGGCGCGCGCGCGATGCAGCAACTGTGAGCAAACGCAGGACCTGCACGCCTGGTCGCTGGAAGGCAATCTCGCGTCCATTAAGGCCGAAAGCTGCGGCGACTGCGGCACCTATATGAAACTGCTCTATCAGGCAAAAGATCCGGCCGTAGAAGCGGTTGCCGACGATCTCGCCTCGCTGGTGCTGGATGCGCGAATGGAACAGGAGGGCTTTTCACGCAGCAGCCTGAATCCATTCCTGTTTCCGGGAGAATAACATGATAAACAGGCCATTCGGTTTTGAAGGGGAATTCGCGTAATGAAATTAATCGGCAGCTATACCAGTCCTTTTGTACGGAAAATTTCGGTCATTCTGTTGGAAAAAGGCATCACCTTTGAATTTATCAACGAATCGCCCTGGACCGACGAGAGCCACGTTCCGCACTACAATCCGCTGGGTAAAGTCCCGGCGCTGGTGGCTGGGGAAGATACCTGGTACGACTCGCCTATCATCGCCGCTTACCTGGAGCAGCTGGATATCGCCCCGGCGCTGATGCCGCATGATCGGCTGGCGGCGCTGAAGGTACAGCAGCTGGAAGCGCTGGCGGATGGGATCGGCGATGCGGCGGTGATCCTGCTGCGCGAACAGATGAGGCCGCCGGAGCTACAGATGGAGAGCCAGCTGCTGCGCCAGCGCGAAAAAATCGCGCGCGGTCTCGACGCGCTGGAACAAGAGGCGGCCAAAGGCACCACGATCAACGGCGAGGCCATCAACGTGGCGGATATAGCCGTCGCCTGCCTGATAGGCTTCCTGAATTTTCGCCGCGTGATCCCTAACTGGTGCGTGGAACGGCCTGCGCTGGTCAAACTGGCGGAAAAAATGTTCCAGCGGGAAAGCTTCGCCCGCACGGTGCCGCCATCGGCCTGATGGTGAACCCGTTTACCGCCGCCCGGATAACGGCGCCTCCGCCGCGGCGCCTTAGCGCCGGGGCAAGCTGATGGTCATCGTCAGCGCAGGTCATGCCGCACACGGTAAAACTACGCTGCTGCAGGCGCTGACCGGCGCGGCGCTCGATCGGCTGCCGGGTGAAAAGCCTCAGGACAGCACGGTCGATCTCAACTACGCCTGGTGGCCGAGGCCGGATGGACGGATCTTCAGTTTTATCGACGTGCCGGGCCATCAAAAGCACCTCGCTAATATGCTCAGCGGCGTCACCGGCCCGGATCACGCGCTGCTCGCCGTGGCGGCCGATGACGGCATCATGCCGCAAACCCGCGAACATCTGGCGATCCTGCAACTGAGCGGGCAGCCGCCGCTGACCATCGCAATTACCAAAGCCGACCTGGCCAACGCCGCACGCATCAGCGACACCGAGCGGGAAATCCGTACGCTGGCCGCGCTGATGGGCTGGCCGGACGTCACGCTGTTTGTCACCAGCGCGCTGAACGCCACCGGCATCAGCGCCCTTGCCGACCATATCAGCCAGCTGCCGCCGCGCGCGATCGCGCCCTGTAAACGCTTTCGCCTGGCTATCGATCGCGCCTTCAGCGTGCCGGGTACGGGCACTGTGGTCACGGGCACCGCGCTGGGCGGCGAGGTTCGCGTCGGTGACAGGCTCTGGCTGACCGGCATGAATAAAAGCGTCCGCGTGCAGGGTCTGCGGGCGCAAAACCAGCCTGCCAGCGTCGCCTGCGGCGGCCAGCGGCTGGCACTTAACCTTGTTGGCGGCGTCGAAAAAAGCGAGCTGTCCCGCGGCGACTGGCTGCTGCAAGAGCCGCCCGCCGTGCTTTCCAGCCGGGTGGTGGTGGCGCTCCAGCCGCTTCAGCCGTTAAAACAGGCGCAGCGGCTGCATATTCATCATGCCGCCAGCCATATCACCGGCAGCGTGACGCCGATGCAGGATAACCTGGCCGAGCTGACGCTGGATAAACCGCTGTGGCTGGCGGATAACGATCGGCTGATCCTGCGCGATATCACGGCCCGGCAAACGCTGGCGGGCGCTCGCGTGGTGCTGTTGATGCAGAAAAAAGGCTGTACGCCACAGCCCGACGCGACGCGCTGGCTACAGCAGCTGGCCAATGCGCAGGACGATGAGGCAACGCTGCGGCTTTTGCTTCAGGCCCGCCCCTGGCGCAAAACGCAGCTGGCCTGGGCACGCCAGCTGACCGCCGAAGGCTTTTCCGCTGCGCTCAGCGCCATTGCGCCGGTTGAAGCGGGCGACTATCTGCTGCTGGCAGAGGTTACCGCAGGATGGCGGCGGCAGGTGCTGGATACGCTGGCGGGCTACCATCGCAAGCACGAAGACAGGCCGGGGCTGGGGCGAAGCCGCCTCAGAAGGATGGCGCTGCCCGGCCTGCCGGAAGCAATCGGGCTGGCGGTTATCGACTTATTGCTGGCCGACGGCGCGCTGGCGTTTCGCTATGGCTGGCTGCGTCTGCCTGCTTTCTCCGTCAGCTTTACGCCAGAAGAGCAGGCACTGTGGCAGCAGGCCAAACCGCTGCTGGCGCAGGATAGCGGGTGGGTACGCGATATGGCAGCCTGCCTGAACGCCGACGAGGCGCTGATGCGTCTGACGCTGCAAAAAGCCGCCAGCAGCGGCGAAATTGCGGCGATTGTTCACGATCGCTACTACTCCCGCGCGCTGATTGAACGGTTTGCCGACACCATTCGCCAGCGGCATCAGCAGGGGCTTGCCACCCGCGCGGCGGACTTTCGCCGCCTTTTCGCTATGGGCCGCAAGCTGGCGGTGCAGATCCTGGAATTTTTCGACCACAGCGGCTTTACCCATCGTCAGGGCAGCGATCATCTGCTGCGCGACGACAGCATGTTCCCCTAATCCTCCTTTTTCCCTAACGCTTCCCTTATTGATGCGACACAAATTTAGCCCGCTGATTTTGTGGGATAAATAAGCCTGTTTTTTAAACAAAGGGATTTGAGCTTATATGAAAATTTTCAGTAAGCGCCGCTGGCCGTTTATCGCGCTGATTGCTATCGCCACGCTGCTGGTCGTCGCCGGCAGCGCGGTAGTGCTGCACAAAACCAGCGACACTGCTTTTTGCGTTTCCTGCCACAGCATGTCGAGGCCGCTGGCGGAATATCAGGGCAGCATTCACTTCCAGAACCATGCCGGCATCCGCGCGGAATGCGCCGACTGCCACGTTCCCAACGAGCCGCTGGCCTGGATGACGACCAAGCTGGGCGCGAGCAAGGATCTGCTGGGCGAACTGACCGGCAAGCTGGACAGCGAAGAGCAGTACAATGCCCACAAGCTGGCGATGGCGGAGTCGGTATGGCAAAAGATGAAGGCCAGCGATTCTGCGACCTGCCGCAGCTGCCACAGTTTTGCCGCGATGGATATGCTGGGCCAGCGGCCGGAAGCCAGGAAAGCGCACCCTGTCGCGCTGAAAAGCGGCGAAACCTGCATCGACTGCCATCGTGGCGTGGCGCATATCCTGCCCGATATGCGCGCCAGCAACGCTTCCGGCGCCGCTCAGCTAACCGCGCTGGCCGCCGCAGCCAAAACCGATAACCGTCCTCTCTATCCCATCAGCACGCAGCCTTTCACCCTGGCATCCCATGACGGGCCTGCCGCAGGCACGCTGTTTCCGGCGGCGGAGCTGCTGCCGTACCGGCATAAAAATGGCCGTACTGAAGCACAGCTGAAAGGCTGGCAGCAGGATGGCTCGACCGGCGCGATCTACGCGGCCAAAGGCAAACGCATTATCAGCGCCATCGTCGCGCCGGAAGCCGCGCCGCAGATAAAAATCCTCGCCACGGAGGAAGACAGCCAGACGGAAACAAGCTGGCACCGCGTTTCGCTCGATATAGCGGTCGCCAGCGACGCGCTGATCGCCGATCGGGACAAGCTCTGGCAGCAGGCCGCCAGCCTGATGACCGCCAACTGCACGGGCTGCCACGGACTCACCGCGCCCGACCACTACACGGCGAACCAGTGGACGGGGGTGATAAAAGGCATGGCCTCGCGCACTTCGCTGGATACGGAGCAGCTGCGCCTGCTGACGCGCTACGCACAGCAGTACGCCAGCGACATGAAGTCGACCGCACAGGGAGAACCCCATGAAAAATAATCGTTTCGGCCTCAGCCGCCGCCAGTTTCTCGCCGCAGGCGGCACGCTGCTGGCCGCCGGCTCGCTGGATCTGCTATACGCCCGCTCCGCGCTGGCTCAGGCCATCAGCCAGGCAATGCCGCTGTTTACTGCGCTCAGGCCCGCCAGAAAAGGCATCCTGACCGCCGCCCACTGGGGCGCTTTTGAAGCGCTGGTAGAGAACGGAAAAATGGTCGGCGTACAGCCCGTGGAGGACGATCCCGCGCCCAACGAGCTGATCACCATGGCGCCTTATCAGGTTCACGCGGCCAACCGCATCACCGCGCCGATGGTGCGGCAAAGCTGGCTGGAGCACGGGCCGGGCAGCAATACGGCGCTGCGCGGCCGCGATAAGTGGGTCAGCGTCAGCTGGGAAAAGGCCACCGAGCTGGTCGCCAACGACATCCGCAGGCTACAGCGCGAGCACGGCCCGTCCGCTATTTACGCCGGATCCTACGGCTGGAAAAGCACCGGGATGCTGCACAACTCCCGCGCGCTGCTGCACCGCCTGATGAACCTGGCGGGCGGCTTTCTGGGCTACAGCGGCGATTACTCTACCGGCGCGGCGCAGGTGATTATGTCGCACGTGGTCGGTTCAATGGAGGTTTACGAGCAGCAAACCAGCTGGCCGGTGGTGGTGGAAAGCAGCGAGCTGGTGGTGCTGTGGGGCTGCAATCCGCTGGTAACGCTGAAAAACAGCTGGAACGTGCCGGATCACGTCGGGCTGGAAGGATTTGCGGCGCTGGCCGCCAAAGGCACGCCGGTTATCTGCATCGATCCCGTATTTAGCGACAGCGCCAAAGCGCTGAATGCGGAATGGATCGCGCCGAAAGCCTATACCGACGCCGCGATGATTTTGGGCCTGGCGCATACGCTGCTGGCAGAAAAGCGCCATGACGAAGCTTTTCTTGCCCGCTATACCACGGGTTTTGAAAAGTTTCGCGCCTACCTGCTGGGCGAAAGCGACGGCCTTGTCAAAAGCGCGGAATGGGCCAGCGAGATCTGCGGCATCGCGCCGGCGCAGCTGCGCCAGCTGGCAAGAAGGATGGCAGGTCAGCGCACCATGCTCATGGCCGGCTGGGGCATTCAGCGCCAGCACCGCGGCGAGCAGCCGCACTGGCTGCTGGTAACGCTGGCCGCCATGCTCGGGCAAATCGGCCTGCCGGGCGGCGGTTTCGGCTTCAGCTACCACTACTCTTCCGGCGGCAGCCCAACGGCGCGAGGCGGGATCCTGTCGGGCATCAGCGCGGGCGTCGCGCCTGCCGGTTCGCCGCCGCCGATCCCGGTAGCGCGCATTGCCGACTGCCTTGCCAATCCCGGCAAAACTATCGCTTTTAATGGCAAAGAGGTGACTTATCCCGACGTCAAAATGGTCTACGTCGCGGGGGGCAATCCTTTCCACCACCATCAGGACACCAACAATTTGCTGCTGGCCTGGCAACGCCCGGAAACCATTGTGGTGCAGGATCCTTACTGGACGGCCACCGCCAGACACGCCGATATCGTGCTGCCCTGCACCACCAGCTATGAGCGCAACGATATGGATATGGGCGGCGACTATTCGCAGCGCTATCTGTTCCCGATGCGCCAGTGCGTGCCGCCGCAGCACCAGGCGCGCAGCGATTTCGCCATTTTTCAGGCCATTGCGACCAGGCTCGGCGTCGAACAGGCTTTTACCGAAGGCCGCGATGAAATGCTGTGGCTGAAAAAGCTGTATGACGATATGAAGCAGCAGGCCAGAAACGCCGGCGTCCCGCTGCCGCCGTTCGATCTGTTCTGGCAGTCCAATAACTACATTCGCTTTCCGGTACCGGAAGAGAATAAAAAGTGGGTGCGCTTTGCTGACTATCGCGCCGATCCGCTGTTGAATCCGCTCGGCACGCCCAGCGGGAAAATTGAAATCTTCTCTAAAACTATCGCGGCGATGCACTACGACGACTGCGCGGGCCTGCCGGGCTGGCAGCCGCCGCAGGAGTGGCACGGCAGTGCGCAGGCGCTGCGCTATCCCCTGTCGCTGAATACCGCGCATCCTGCCCATCGTCTGCATTCCCAGCTGGACAACACGCCGCTGCGGCAAAAATATGCCGTCAGCGATCGCGAAGCGATACTGATCCATCCGCAGGATGCCGTCACCCGAGGGATCCAGTCCGGCGATCTGGTCAGGGCATTTAACGATCGGGGTCAGATCCTGGTCGGCGCGCTGGTAACGGAAGCGATCCGTCCCGGCGTAGTGCGCATCAGCGAAGGCGCCTGGTACGATCCCGCCGAGCCTGCCGAGCCGAAAACGCTGTGCAGGAACGGCAACGTAAACTGCCTGACCTTCGATATCGGCACCTCACGGCTGGCGCAGGGCAACTGCGGGCAGATGGCGCAGCTGGAGGTGGAGAAATTTACGGGCGCGCCGCCGCCCAATACCGCTCATGCCGTGCCGGAAAGCGCACGCCAGCCGATCAGAAACGCGCGCTGACGCCCAGGTTATAGATAAACTGCTCGCCGGTGCTGAGGCCGCCGGTTTGCGACACCGAGGCGAAGGCCGCCGCGCTGTCGCCCAGCGGCAAGTTTGCGCCGACGGTCACGTCCGCCCAGTTGCTGTCCTGGCGGGCGGTATCGCGCGTGAAGCGGGTCTGCGTTGACTTCAGCCCGCCGCCGGCGCGCCAGACGTTATCGCCAAACTGGTGGTTATAGCTGACCGCCGCCCAGGGATTGATCCCGCCCAGCGTGGCATCCAGCCGCCAGCCCAGCGCGCCAATCTGCGAATGGTAGTTCTGATCGGCGAAGCGCATGGCGGTGCTGCTCTCGCCCCGCTCGCTGTAGCCCTCTACCGAACTGTAATCCAGCGCGTACTGTGCCGTCGGGCCGGTGGTAAGCGAAGCGCCCAACGGAAAATCCCAGCCGGTGGTAATACGCGCGCCGAGCTGTTTACCGTCGGTATCGCCCTTTTCCGTCCGCGTCGCCGGGCCGATGGCAAAATGCCGCTGGATATCGTCATAGCGGGCAAAAGCGTAGTACACATCCGTATTTATCCAGCCGTTGTCCAGAAAAGCGAGCTCGCTCCAGGCCGAAAATAGCCAGCCGCGCAGCTTGTAATCGAAGCGAGATGAAGGATGCTGCGTGTCGTCCGAGCCGGAAACCAGCGCGCCCACCAGCAGCGAATCGGTCAGCTTATAGTCCACGCCCAGCGTCAGGTTATGGGTGGTGGCGTTGCCGTCGCCCGCCGCCAGATTGGCGGCATAGTCGTAATGTTGACCGGCGTAGCCGCCGAACACGTTAAGCGATCCCTGCGGATTGTCGCTGTGGCGCTGCTGCTGCAAGCGACTGTCGAGCGTGGCGCGCGCATCGCGAGAGAGCGCCAGCATCGCCTGATCCAGCGCCACCACCTGCGCGGGCGCGTTCAGCACGGCCTCAATATAATCGGCGATCAGCTGGTGCGTAGCGGGGCCGGGATGCAGACGATCGGCAAACAGCAAAGCCTGCTCGTCGGAAAAACCGGGCGTAGCCGAAGTGCAGACCGCCGCTGAAACGCCGGGCGGGCAGGCCATGCCGGCCGTATTGCTTAAGCCATAGCGCGCCGGGTCACTGAGGATCTCGCTGAAAAGACCGTTGATATCCACGCGCACAATGTTGCCGCCCAGCTGCGCCAGCCGATCGTCTTCCAGCTGGTTATAGCGGTTGGTTAGCGCGCTGCCCTGCTCGCTAAGGCTTTGCCAGGCGGCAAACAGCCGATCGGCGATAGCCTGCCGCACGGCGGTCACGCTGCTGGCCTCACCGGCGGCGGCGTACAGCGCCTGGTAAATCGCCTGATTGCGGCTGTTCAGATCCGGCGTCGTCTGGCCGTTCAGGGAAGCGAAGGCCGCAGCCAGCGCCGTACCGGCAACGGGCGCCAGGCCGGTCTGGATGACCGCCTCCAGCAGCACCGGCGCCGCACCGATATTGGGCACGGTCGGCACGATAACCGTTCCGGCTCCGGCAGCCAGCAGCTGCTGTACCTGGCCTGCGGCGGCAAAAGCACTGTTGCTGACCAGCCCTGCCGCCTGCTGCGGATTCAGCGCGGCCGCCGCCAGATCGTTGCCGCCGATCCAGTGAATATAGAGGCCGTCGGCATCCGCCTGGCCGCCCCTGGCCGCCAGATAAGCGGCGAGCTGGTTAGACGTATTGTTGTCGGCATTCAGCAGCGGCAGCGCCACCGCTTCGCCCGCGGCATAGTTGCTGCCGCCGTTATTGGAAGGCTGGAGCGACTGGTCGATTTTTGCGGCCAGAATTTCGTCATAGAGCGGATGTCGGCTGCTGTCCCAGGTATAGCGGCCGTTATTACCGCCATCGCTCAGGCTGTCGCCAAAGACGGTGTAGCTATCCCAGGCCAGCGCCGGAAAAGTCGAGACGGCATAAAAGAGCCACGCGCTTCCGGCAGCGCGCAGGCGCGAATATTTTTTTAGCATGGCGTGACTCCAGAAAGAGCCTGAAAGCGGCGGCATGACGCCGGTTATTTTGTTGCTATCATCGTCAACCTGTCAGATAACTATTGCCTTTCCGGGCATTGCGTCAAGCCTTTTACGTGTATTTTTTAACCGATTCAGATAAGGAACTTTACTTATGCAGCGTTGCGGTTGGGTGACTCAGGATCCGATCTATCTGGCCTATCATGATACGGAATGGGGCGTGCCGATTACCGACGCGCAGGCGCTATTTGAAATGCTGTGCCTGGAAGGTCAGATGGCCGGCCTTTCCTGGCTGACCGTCTTAAAAAAGCGGGAAAACTACCGGCGGGCGTTCTGCGGTTTCGATCCTGAGCAGGTGGCGTTGATGACGGAAAGCGACCTCGATCGGCTGATGCTGGACAGCGGGCTGATCCGCCATCGCGGCAAGCTTTCCGCTATTGTCGCCAACGCGCGCGCGCTGCTGGCGATGGCGGCGCAGGGCGAGACCTTTGCTGAGTTTATCTGGCAGTTTGTCGATCGCCAGCCGCAAATCCACCGCTACAGCGACTATCGCGCTGCGCCAACCTTCAGCACCGTTTCCGATGCCCTTTCTAAAGCGCTAAAAAAGCGCGGCTTTAAATTTGTCGGCACCACTACCTGTTATTCGTTTATGCAGGCCTGCGGGCTGATTAGCGACCACACGACCAGCTGTTTCTGTCATCCGGATAACCTCAGGTAGCGTCTCTTTACAAATTTAGGAAGACAACACGGTTTTTTTTCGGCGCGGGGTCGGCATAATCGCTTCTTTTCAGGCTATTTTCGCCAGTCGCTGTTCAGGAAACGCTATCCATGAAAAAACGTTTTGTTACTCTTGCTCTGGTTTTGAGCGGTACCATCGCCCTGTCGGGCTGCACCACGAATCCTTACACCGGCGAACGCCAGGCGGGTAAAGCCGGTATCGGCGCGGGCCTGGGCGCCGCGCTGGGCGCAGGCGTCGGCGTGCTCTCCTCTTCCAAAAAAGATCGCGGCAAAGGCGCGCTGATTGGCGCAGCGGCAGGCGCGGCGCTGGGCGGCGGCGCGGGCTACTATATGGACGTGCAGGAAACCAAGCTGCGTGAAAAAATGCGCGGCACCGGCGTCAGCGTGACGCGTGAAGGCAATAATATCGTGCTGAACATGCCGAACAGCGTCACCTTCGACAGCAGCAGCAGCTCGCTGAAGCCTGCAGGTGCCAACACGCTGACCGGCGTGGCAATGGTGCTGAAAGAGTATCCAAAAACCGCCGTTAACATCGTCGGCTATACCGACAGCACCGGCAGCCGCCAGCTGAACATGAACCTGTCGCAGCAGCGCGCCGACAGCGTAGCCAGCTCGCTGATCACCCAGGGCGTGGCGACCAATCGCATTCGCACCGGCGGCATGGGGCCGGACAACCCGGTCGCGACCAACAGCACGGCCGCAGGTAAAGCGCAGAACCGTCGCGTGGAAATCACCCTCAGCCCGCTGCAGTAATCCCGCCAGCCGGACAATCTTTGTCCGGCTGTTTCCCTGCCCAACCGCCTGACTGTGGGCGAGACCGCCCTTATGCTTTATGATGGCCGGATCCGCTTTCCGCCATTACCCGCTATTTTAAGATTTAAGCCCGTGATGGCTGCTTTCATTTTTACTCGTTCAAGGATCGCTATGAACCGCAAGGCCGCACGCGCGACAATCAGCGACGTTGCCAGAAAAGCCCATACGGGCAAAACCAGCGTTTCTCGCTATCTCAACGGCGAGCAGCACCTTCTGTCCGCCGATTTAAAGCAGCGGATTGAAACCGCCATTGCCGAACTTAACTATCGACCCAGCCAGATGGCGCGTGGCCTGAAGCGTGGGCGCACCCGCTTAATCGGCCTGATTATCGCGGATATTACCAATCCTTACTCCGTTGATGTGATGTGCGGCATTGAGGCGGCCTGCCGCGCGCAGGGCTTTACGCTGCTGATGTGCAACACCAATAACGAGGTGGACCAGGAGCAGCACTATCTGAATCTGCTCAGCAGCTATCAGGTGGAAGGGATCGTGGTTAACGCCGTGGGGATGCGCGAGGAAGCGCTGAGCCATCTCCAGCAGTCGCTGCTGCCGATGGTGCTGATTGACCGTAAGATCCCTGATTTCGCCTGCGACGTGGTAGGGCTGAATAACCACGAGGCCGCCGCGCAGGTCACAACGCATCTGCTTGAAGAAGCCTTTGACGCCATTCTGTTTGTTACCGAGCCATTGGGCACCGTCAATACCCGCCACGAGCGCCTCAAGGCGTTCCGGGAAACGATGGCGCAGCATCCGCAGCGCGAGGCCGAACAGGCTGAGGTCGCCTTAAACGACAGCGCGCGACTGGATGGCATCCTGCAAGATTTTTATCAGCGCCATCGCCACCAGCGCTGCGCCGTATTGGCCGTTAATGGCGCGCTGACGCTGCAAATCGCGCGCAGCTTCAAACGCCTGGATCTGCGCTGGGGCGAAGATTTAGGGCTGCTGGGCTTTGACGAGCTGGTCTGGTCGGAACTGGCGGGCGGCGGCATCACTACGCTGAAACAGCCTACTTGGCAGATTGGCTATGCGGCGCTGGAGCAGGTTATCCGCCGTATTGAAGGTGACGAAGCGCCGCCGTGCGAGCAGCTCTACTCCGGCGAGTTGATTATCCGCAGTTCCACGAAGTTCGCCTGATTTCCCTTCTTTTCACCGTATTAACGCAGCGGTCGGCTTGACCCGCTTCGTTCTGACGCTTTTCCAGTAAATTTCCAAATAATTGTCCACATCGTGAGCGCGATCATAAAACCGCGCTCCGCCCCTTTCGGTTGGAACCGGTTCCAGTTAACGTTTTTGTAACGTCAGGGCCACCGCCCGGAGGAAAAGATGAAACCTGAAATTATTGTAGTGACCGCCGCCTATGGCCGCGATCGGATCGGCGAACTCGGCGGTCAGCAGGCCGTGGTGCCGATTGTCGCCGCCGCCGGCGCAGACGGCATTGAGATCCGCCGCGAGCTGTGCAGCGAAGCGGAAATCCAGCAGCTGCCCGCGTTGGGCAAGGCAATCAGTGATGCCGGGCTGACGGCGTTCTACTCGGTCCCGGAAGCGCTTTATACTGAAGAGGGTGCGCTGAATCCTCGGCTGGCAAGCCACCTCAACGAGGCGCAGCAGTTAAACGCCCGCCTGATAAAATATTCATTAGGCCATTATCAGCCCGGTTCGGACGACTCGCCGCTGCGCGACGGGCTGCCGTTAACGCTGGTGGTGGAAAACGATCAGACCGACTGCGGCACGCTTGCCGCCCTCAACGGCTATTTTTCTGACAACGCGCCTGTTGGGATGACGTTTGATATGGGCAACTGGCTATGGGTGGGCGACGACCCCATCCGGGCAGCGGGAAAGCTGGCGTCTTTCGTCAGCTACGTGCACGTCAAAGCCGCTGCGCCGACCGCTGACGGCTGGCGCGCCATCGCGCTGGACGAGGCTGATAATCTGTGGCGGGAAACGCTGGCGCTGCTGCCCTCCGACGTGCCGCGCGGTATTGAGTTCCCGCTGGAAGGCGACGACCTGGTGGCCGTCACCCGTCACTATGTAGATTTGCTGCGAGAGGTATAAATCATGACCCTTCATGAAAACGGCACGCTGGATGCGGTGACCATCGGCGAAGCGATGGCGATGTTTATCGCCAGCGACACCGGCGATCTGGCGGCGGCGGAGCATTTTACCAAACGTATCGCCGGGGCCGAGCTGAACGTCGCTATCGGCCTGGCTCGCCTGGGCCTGAAGGTAGGCTGGGTCAGCCGCGTCGGCGATGATTCCTTTGGCCGCTTTACGCGCCAGCAGCTGGAAAAAGAGGGCGTCGACAGCCGTCAGGTGACCACCGATGCTCGCTATCCTACTGGTTTCCAGCTGAAATCCCGCGTGGAAGACGGCTCCGATCCGCTGGTGGAATATTTCCGTAAAGGCTCTGCGGCCAGCCATCTGTCGGTTGAGGATTTCAACCGCGACTATTTTGGCGCAGCGCGCCACCTGCATCTGAGCGGCGTGGCGGCGGCCATCTCCGACAGTTCGCTGGCGCTGTCAAAGCATGCGGCGCAGGAGATGAAGCGGATGGGCAAAACCATCTCCTTCGATCCGAACCTGCGTCCCGTGCTGTGGTCAAGCGAGCGCGAAATGGCTACCCAGCTCAACGCGCTGGCGGGCTTTGCCGACTGGGTTTTGCCAGGCATCAGCGAAGGCAAAATCCTGACCGGCTACGACCAGCCGGAAGCGATCGCCGATTTTTATCTGGCGATGGGCGTCAAAGCGGTCATCATTAAAACGGGCTGCGAAGGCGCCTGGTATAAAACCGCCGAGGGCGAAAAAGGCCAGGTCGACGCGATCAGAACCGCTAACGTGGTGGATACGGTTGGCGCGGGCGACGGCTTTGCCGTTGGCGTCATCAGCGCGCTGCTGGAAGGGAAAACCCTGCCGCAGGCGATTAAGCGCGGCAACCGCATCGGCTCGCTGGCTATCCAGGTCAGCGGCGACAGCGAAGGCTTGCCCACGCGCGAAACGCTCGGCGATTTTTAAACAGCGGGCGACACGAACCGGACCAGGCTTCTAACCGAACCATAATGAGCCGCACCTACCCTACAACGCAGAGTGCGGCCACCTCCAACAGAGGAAGCAGACGATGAATAAGCAGACAATCGCGCCTAAACGCTGGTGGTACATCATGCCCATCGTGTTTATCACCTACAGCCTGGCGTATCTCGACAGGGCCAATTTCAGCTTTGCCTCGGCCGCCGGCATCAATGAAGATCTGGGCATCACGCACGGCATGTCGTCGCTGCTGGGCGCCCTGTTCTTTCTTGGCTATTTCTTTTTCCAGATCCCCGGCGCGGTATACGCCGAACGCCGCAGCGTAAAAAAACTGGTTTTCGTCTGCCTGGTGCTGTGGGGCATTTGCGCCTCGCTGACCGGCATGGTCAGTAATATCCCGATGCTGGCGGCCATTCGCTTTGTGCTGGGCGTGGTGGAAGCGGCCGTGATGCCGGCCATGCTGATCTATATCAGCAACTGGTTTACCAAATCGGAGCGCTCCCGCGCCAATACCTTCCTGATCCTGGGCAACCCGGTGACGGTGCTGTGGATGTCCGTGGTTTCCGGCTATCTGATCAACGCCTTCGGCTGGCGCGAAATGTTTATTTTTGAGGGCATTCCGGCGGTGATCTGGGCCGTGGCCTGGTGGTTTATGGTGCAGGATAAGCCCGCTCAGGCGAAATGGCTGAGCGAAGAGGAAAAAGCGGCGCTGGCGGCACAGCTGCAAAAAGAGCAGGAAAACATTAAGGCGGTGCGCAATTACAGCGAGGCGTTCCGCTCGCGCAATGTCATTATCCTTTGCGTTCAGTACTTTACCTGGAGCATCGGCGTCTATGGCTTTGTGCTGTGGCTGCCTTCTATCCTGCGCAACGGGATGCAGATGGGCATGGTAGAAGCGGGCTGGCTCTCTGCGGTGCCTTACCTGGCCGCCACCGTGGCGATGATCCTGGCTTCCTGGGCTTCCGACAAGCTGCAAAACCGTAAACTCTTTGTCTGGCCGCTGCTGTTAATTGGCGCGCTGGCGTTTTTAGGTTCATATCTTGTAGGGGCGAATAATTTCTGGCTGTCGTTCAGCCTGCTGGTGGTGGCCGGTGCCGCGATGTACGCGCCTTATGGCCCGTTCTTCGCCATTATCCCGGAAATGCTGCCGCGTAACGTGGCGGGCGGCGCAATGGCGCTGATTAACGCGATGGGCGCGCTAGGCTCTTTCCTGGGCTCCTGGGTCGTGGGTTATTTGAACGGCGCGACGGGCAGCCCTTCCGCTTCGTATATCTTTATGGGGGTATCGCTGCTTATCTCGGTCTGGCTGACGCTGATCGTAAAGCCAGCAGCCAATAAGCAACCCCCGATGCCGCATGGCGCTAAACACGCTTAACGGTGCGGGCCGCCTGGCCCGTGCCTTAAAGAAACAGGGAGACAAGCATGAAACCATCCGTGGTGCTGTATAAGAAGCTGCCGCAGGATCTGCGTTCGCAGCTCGACGAGCATTTTAACGTTACCGAAATCAACGGCCTGACCCCGGAAACCCTTAGCCAACACGCGGAGGCCTTTCAGCAGGCCGAAGGTATTTTAGGCTCCGGCGGCAAAGTGGACGCTGAGTTCCTGAAAAAAGCGCCGAAGCTGCGCGTCGCCTCTTCCGTTTCCGTGGGCGTGGACAACTTTGATATTCCCGCGCTGAGCGAACGCGGGGTGCTGTTGATGCACACCCCGACCGTACTGACGGAAACCGTCGCCGATACCATGATGGCGCTGGTGCTGACCAGCGCGCGTCGCGTGGTGGAATCCGCCGAGCGCGTGAAAAAAGGTGAGTGGCAGGGCAGCATCGGCGCGGACTGGTTCGGCATTGACGTGCACCATAAAAAAATGGGCATCCTGGGCATGGGTCGTATCGGACTGGCGCTGGCGCAGCGCGCGCACCTGGGCTTCAGCATGCCGATCCTTTACAACGCTCGTAAGCACCACGAAGAGGCGGAGCAGCGTTTCGACGCGCAATACTGCGATCTGGATACGCTGCTGAAAGAGTCCGATTTCCTGTGCATCAGCCTGCCGCTGACTGAACAAACGCATCACCTGATCGGCCGCGAGGAGCTGGCGAAAATGAAGCCTTCCGCCGTGCTGATCAATGCCGGACGCGGCCCGGTTATCGATGAAGAAGCGCTGATCGCCGCGCTGCAAGAGGGCACTATCCACGCCGCCGGTCTGGACGTGTTTGAGAAAGAGCCGCTGCCAAAGGATTCGCCTTTGCTGACGCTGCCTAACGTGGTGGCGCTGCCGCATATTGGCTCTGCGACGCATGAAACCCGTTACGGCATGGCAAAAGACGCGGTGGAAAATCTGATTGCCGCCCTGAACGGTAAAGTGGACAAGAACTGCGTTAATCCTGAAGTAGCAAAATAATTTTCTGTGCCGATGCGCTTTGCGTGTCGGCACGTTTTTCAGCGCCCTGCCGACCTCTTTATCCCGCAAAAATTCCCTTCTTAGCCTAAACAGGCGCTAAACAAATAGCCTGTTCGTTCCTGAACGCCTCAGTGCCCTGTTGTTATTTAGTTGATCCACTCAGGTAACCATAAGCTAAATCATTATTTAATTAAGATGATATAAAATGAGATCCTGCGGCTTTTTAATTAAAAAAAAGCGGTCATATTGTTAATTAAATGCTCAACATAAAGAAAGCAACAGAAATGTAAAGATCCCTTTTTGTTACCTGGCCTTTCTTCCCCCTTAGGGGCGGGCATTGTGCCAACTTAATATTGTGATATAACTACGCTCATTCGGAAACTCGCTTATCGGCATAAATTATGCCGAGGGTATTATTTTGCCCGTAATAAGCACCACATTAACAAGGGGAGAATCTTCAACGACTTAAAGATGTTTAATTATCCGTAGCGCCAGCAATCACGAGTGACAGGTTTATTATTCATGGGCTCCCCTGAATTAATACAGCACGCTCACGCTGGCTGAAATTCTCTTTTATTTAATATAAAGAAACCATGAAAAATAAACCTGACCTTAATAAAGAAAATAAGTCGCCGTGGCGGCACCGTTTAACCTGGCTGACCGTAGCGATTCAGGGCGCTTTCCCGATTGCCTGTGCGTTTACGCCCGCGCTGGCCGTTGCCCGCCAGCATTTTTTGACGCAGTCGGCGGATGCCGTCGCTATCCGAACGCAGGTTTATACCCTGGGCCAGGCGGAAACGGCAGCGGGCGTGGCGCAAAAATACAATATGAGCGTGGAAGCGCTGCGCAAGCTGAACCAGCTGCGCACTTTCGCTCACGGCTTTGATCGGCTACAGCCGGGCGACGAGCTGGACGTGCCGCTTTCTCCTTTGCCAAAAGTGCACTGGCACAACGCCGACAACGGCCTGGAGATGAAAGCCGCCGGTCTTGCTACGCAGGCGGGTTCCTCGCTCGACAGCCGCAACGGCAACGGCGCCGCCTCTGCCGCCGCCAGCATGGCCGCAGGCGAAGCGGGCGCGCAGGCGCAGCAGTGGCTGGGCCGTTTCGGTACCGCGCGCGTGCAGCTGGACGCGGATAAAAACTTCTCGCTGAAAAACTCGCAGTTCGACCTGCTGCTGCCTTTAAGCGATCGTAGCGACCGCTTGATCTTCACTCAGGGAAGCTTCCACCGCACCGACGATCGCAACCAGGCGAATCTTGGTCTCGGGATGCGTCATTTCGGCCATGACTTTATGACCGGCGCTAATGCCTTCTTTGATTACGATCTTTCCCGTCAACATGCCCGTTCCGGCATGGGCGTCGAGTACTGGCGCAACTTTATCAAAGTGGCGGCAAACGGCTATGTGCGGTTGACCAGCTGGAAAGACTCTGAAGATTTTTCCGGCTACGAAGAGCGTCCGGCCAACGGCTGGGATATCCGTACGGAAGCCTTCCTGCCTGCCCTGCCTCAGCTGGGCGCGAAGTTTAACTACGAACAATATTACGGTAACGACGTGGCGCTGTTTGATAAGGATAACCGCCAGAAAAATCCGCACGCCATTACCGCAGGCGTCACCTTTACGCCCTTCCCGCTGCTGTCGCTGGAAGCGGAACAGCGCCAGGGCAAAGCCGGAGAACACGATACGCGGCTGGGCCTGACGCTCAATTATCAGCTCGGGATGCCGTGGCGCAAACAGCTGGACAGCGATGCGGTAGCGGCGATGCGTAGCCTGGCCGGCAACCGCTACGATCTGGTGAACCGTAATAACAACATTGTGCTTGAGTACCGCAAACAAGAGACGATCAGGCTGAGCACCGCGAAGCTCATCAGCGGCACGGCCGGCGAGCAAAAAACGCTGAACGTTTCGGTCAACAGCAAATACGGCCTGGATCGCATCAACTGGTCCGCGTCGTCGCTGCTGGCTAACGGCGGGAAAATTATCGCTAACGGCCCTACCGATTTCAGCGTGGTGCTGCCGGCCTATCATGCTGACGCCACCGGTACCAACAGCTACACCCTCAGCGGCGTGGCGATCGATAAAAAAGGTAACGCCTCAAAGCGTACGGAAACGCAAATTACCGTCACCGAAGCCGCTATTAACGTTAACAGCAGTTCACTGCTGCCGGTCAGCAGCACGCTGGTATCAGACGGCCACGCTCAGCAGACGCTGACCCTGACGGTAAAAGACAGCCTGGGCAATCCGGTTGATATCAATGAAAAAGAGATTAGCGTGACCAAAAGCGCGCAGGCCGCCGACGATACCAAAGTGTCTGCCTTTACTCGCCAGAGCGCAGGCCGTTATACCGCCGTGGTGACGGCGGGCACGCATCCGGAAACGCTGACCATTACGCCTGTTGCCCGCAATATGACTTTTCCTGGTGCAACGGTAACTATCGCGGCGGATAACGCAAGCGCACGGCTGGCAAGCCTGACCGTGGTCAGCAACGATGCGGTAGCCGACGGTAAAGCAGCCGACCGGGTTACAGCGCTGGTAACGGATGCGCAGGGCAATCCGCTGGCCGGACAAACCGTAACCTTCAGCGCCGACAATAGCGCCGTCATCCCGCAAAGCGCGGTAACTGACGCACGCGGCGAAGCGTCCGTTCCCGTTAGCGATACCAAAACCGGTCAGAGTAAGGTTGTCGCGCAGATGGGCTCCGCCCGTAAAGAAGCCGAAGTGAATTTTGTGGCAGGCAAGGCGGCATCGGTTTACATGCATCGGGTCACGGGCCGCGCCGTTGCGGATGGTACAGATACCAGCGTGGTTGAGATCTTTGTAAAAGATAGCAACGGCAATCCCGTCACCAACAGAAAAGTCGCCATTACGGCCACTGACGACCGCGTCAACATTCCTTCTGAAGTTACTTTAGATAAATATGGCGCGGCGCGTTTCCCGACCTCCAGCAATCACGATGGCGGCTGGAAAGTAGAAGGAACTATTGATGGCCTCAAAGGCTCGGTGATTGTCTATTTTTACGCGGGCTATCCAACCGTCAATAACTCTTCTTTCACCGTAAGCGCCACGAGCGTGCCGGCTGACGGCGTCAGCGCCATCACGCTTACCCTCGTCGCCCGGGATATGCGCAATAACGCGGTGAAAACGCTGCCGAACTTAATTAACTTTGATACCAGCGGCCTGCCTGGCTGCCATATCAGCGCGGTTAAGGTCAGTGGTAACGTCTATACCGCTCAGCTGACCTCAACTAAAGCGATGAGCGGAAAGATTGCGGTTAATTTGATGCTTCGCCGTGGCGTGATGCCGATTAACGTAACTTTTACGCCTCCGGCCCGGTAATGTTGCCAGGGTAAGATCGGAAAGGCCCCATTTTGAGCGCGTACGCCAAAAACGGGGCCTTTCAACTGACCGGCTGGCGCGGGTAGCGCCGCAGACCAATAAAACCGTCCCTGACAGCTACCCGGGGCGGTTTTCACTTTTAACGAGCCAGCCAGCCGCCGTCTACGGCAATGGTGTAGCCGTTAATATAGTCGGCAGCCGGAGAGGCCAGGAATACCGCTGGCCCCATCAGATCGGCCGGCAGTCCCCAACGGCCTGCCGGGATACGCTCCAGAATATCGGCGTTGCGCTTTTCATCGGCACGCAGCTGTGCGGTATTGTTGGTCGCCATATAGCCCGGCGCGATGGCATTAACGTTAATACCGTGCTTCGCCCATTCATTGGCCAGCAGACGCGTCACGCCCATCACGGCGCTTTTTGATGCCGTATAAGAAGGCACGCGAATGCCGCCCTGGAAAGAGAGCATGGAGGCAATATTGATGATTTTCCCGCCCTTGCCCTGTTTGATAAACTGACGCGCTACCGCCTGCGACATAAAGAACACGGATTTAATATTCAGGTTCATCACGTCGTCCCAGTCTTTTTCTGAGAAGTCGATCGCATCTTCACGACGGATGATACCGGCGTTGTTGACCAGGATATCGATTTTGCCGTATTCCGCCACGGCTTTTGCCACAACGCCTTCAATATATTCGGTTTTGCCCAGATCGGCGGTCAGGCTGAAAAAACGGCGGCCCAGCGCGGTGACGCGCTCAATGGTTTCTTTCGGCTCGACAATATTCACGCCAACGATATCGCATCCCGCTTCCGCCAGCCCCAGCGCCATACCCTGACCCAGTCCCGTATCGCATCCCGTGACCATCGCCACGCGGCCTTTTAAATCAAATGCATTCAAAATCATAACTGCTCCTGTAAGCCAGAGGGCGGACTGCGTGTCAGAAGCCGGGAAAGTGGCCTGTTATCCGAGACAGGGCAGCCCTGCCCGGTTTTCGAGCGCACACTATAGCGGAGGGAAAAGCACGCACGCCGTGATCGAAATCAGGAAAAGGGGGATAATGAAATCGCTATTTATAAAAAATAAAACAATGTTTCATTTTAAAGGGCGAAACGGCGTCCGCCCTGGCTGGCTTATTCTACGGCTATCGGCGTTTGCTCCACGTTGATTTTGGTCTCGCCCTGAAGCGTTTTGATACGCTCTTCGACTTTTTGTACCGCGCTGGCATCCTTCAGCAGCGAATAGGTCAGCGTAAACTCCGCGCTCTGGCCCGGCTGCAGCTGTTTAACCCTGCCCTGCTCTTTTTCAATCGTTACCGGATAGGCATAGTTGGTACCGGGCTCGATCCCCGTCACGTAGCCCTGCTTCAGCGTATCGGTGTTTTTCCACATCGTCAGCACCGGCAGCTGCCGCGTATCGAATTCGATAGCCGCGCCCTTGTCACCTTTGCTGTTAACCACGGCCGCCACGGTTTTGCCATTGCTGTCGGCAATGGGCTGCAGGTTAAACACCATTTCATCGAAATCTTTGGTTGGCGCGCCATAGGTCTGCCAGTTTTCCAGCCCTTTTTTCGCATAGTCATTAAATGGCGAAACGGATTTTACCGGCGCCAGGAAGCGGGCGTTTTCTTCCAGGATCGGCGTGCTGAAGTTGCTGTGATAGATAATTTCATAGTCGTGCGGGTAGTCAGCCTGGTTGGTCAGCACGTCGTGGATGGTAAAGGAGTCCGCGCCCGGCACGTAGCGCAGCTCGGTCCAGGTTTCCAGACGCGCTTTTTTAAAGGTGTTTTCTTTCAGCAGGCCGCGAATACGGATTTCATGCGGCGCCTGGTCATCCACGATCACTTCCACTTTCGACGCTGGTGTATTGCCCGCTTTACCGTGCAGCGTGTAAATACGCCCGTCTTTGGTGACCGGATGGCCGGTCCACTCAAAGCCGCAGCGCACCATCATCTCGTTAAATCCTTCCAGCCAGCCCAGGCCGTTACGGCTTTCCAGATTGATATAGGCCGGGTTCACCACCTCATCAACCGGCGAATCCCAGCCCAGCCGCACGCCGTGACCGTTAACGTGCAGCAGATCCATACCGCGCGTCGGGCTGAGCGCGATAGTCAGGCCGTTTTTGCTGGTCAACGTCAGCACCTTCGAGCCTTCCTGCTTGCCGCCGTGCAGCACCTGCTGTTCCAGCGTAAAGGGTTCGCCGCTCAGCTTGAGCTGTCTGCTGTCGATCCGCCAGTCGCCTTTTTCCGTGCCCTGCGTATCGGTTAACACCCAGCTTTGCGCCGCCGCCTGCCCGCTGAACATTGCTATCACCGCGCCCGCCAGAAGAGTCTTATGCATTTTGTTGTCCTTGCTGAAATGATTAAGCTGAAGAGCAGCCAGCCTACAAAGCATGCGGTATCAGGACTGTGACTGGCGTCACCCCACGGATTTTTAAGAAATTTTTATCAATAAGTCGTGCAGTTCATCACAAATTATTAACTGAAATAGCCGGCTGACGGAAAAAAGCGGCGGGGCTAACGGCGAAAAAAAGCTAATCAGTTGAAACGATTCACCTTTAACCTTCGCTGCCTGCCTGACCACCGCCTGCTGTTGCTGGCCGACACGGCTGCCCGCTGACGTTGCATCACGCCTGGCGTGGCGTTAAGGTTAGCTTTCACTTGCCTACGATAAGCAGTTAATACGTTATGAGCTTTTCCGCTTTCGGTAACAAATTCACACGCGCCTCAGGGATCACCCGCCTGATGGAAGATATGGGCGAAGGGCTGCGCACGCCCGGTTCGGTGATGCTGGGCGGCGGTAATCCGGCCCAGATCCCGGCGATGAACGACTATTTTCAGCAGCTGTTGCAGCAGATGCATGATGAGGGCAAGCTGGCCGATGCGCTTTGCAACTACGACGGCCCAAGAGGAAAAAGCACGCTGCTGGAATCGCTTTCCACGCTGCTGCGCGACGAGCTGGGCTGGCAGGTAGGGCCGCAGAATATCGCCCTGACCAACGGCAGCCAGAGCGCCTTTTTCTATTTGTTTAATCTTTACGCGGGCCGCCGCGCAGACGGGCGCAAAAAGCGCGTATTGTTTCCACTGGCTCCCGAATATCTGGGTTACGCTGACGCCGGGCTGGACGAAGAGCTGTTTGTTTCCGCCCGTCCCGATATCGAAATGCTGCCTGAAGGCCAGTTCAAATATCACGTTAATTTTGAGCAGCTGCATATTACCGAAGATACCGGGCTGATTTGCGTTTCCCGGCCGACCAATCCAACCGGCAACGTGATTACCGACGAAGAGCTGATGAAGCTGGATGCGCTGGCGCAGCAGCATGAGGTACCGCTGCTGATTGATAACGCCTACGGCGTGCCTTTTCCCGGCATCATCTTTAGCGACGTTCGCCCGCTGTGGAACCCGAATATTATTCTGTGCATGAGCCTTTCCAAGCTGGGCCTGCCCGGCTCACGCTGCGGCATCATTGTTGCTGATGAAAAAGTGATTACCGCCATCGGCAATATGAACGGCATTATCAGTCTGGCGCCGGGCAGCATCGGCCCGGCCATCGCGCATGAGATGATCCAGCGTGGTGATTTGCTGCGCCTGTCGGAAGAGGTGATCAGGCCGTTTTATCAGGAAAGGGTTAAGCAGACTATCGCCGTTATCCGGCGCTATTTACCCGAAGAACGCTGCCTTATCCACAAGCCGGAGGGTGCTATTTTCCTCTGGCTCTGGTTTAAAGATCTGCCCATTTCGACGGAGATCCTTTATCAGCGTTTAAAAGCGCGCGGCGTATTGATGGTGCCGGGCCACTTTTTCTTTCCGGGACTGGAGCATGAATGGCCGCACACGCACCAGTGCATGCGCATGAACTATGTGCCGGACAGCGACAAAATTGAGAAAGGGATCGCCATTCTGGCGGAAGAGATTGAGCGAGCGCACAGCGAATCGGGCGGCAAAGCCCTCTGCTGATGCAAACGAAAAAGGCCGCACAAAGTGCGGCCTTAATTTTACGCGCGGTCTTATTTCAGAATTTCAATGCGGCGCGGTTTGTTGGCTTCCGGCACGATGCGCTCCAGATCGATATAGAGCAGGCCGTTTTCCAGGCGTGCATCACGCACGTTAACGTGCTCGGCCAGCTGGAATTTACGCTCGAAGTTGCGTTCCGCAATACCCTGATAGAGATAGGTTTTTTCCTGCTGCTCTTCTGGATGGGCGCCGCGCACGGTCAGCATATTGTCGTGAGAGGTGATCTCCAGTTCGCTCTGCGCGAACCCTGCCACGGCAATGGTGATTCGGTACTGGTTTTCCGCCACCAGCTCCACGTTATAAGGAGGGTAGCCGCCGTTGCTCTGACCCTGGTTGGATTCCAGCAGGTTGATCAGACGGTCGAAACCAATAGAAGAACGGTACAGCGGGGCGAGATCGAAATTACGCATGGTATAGCTCCTGATTATCAGCGAGGGTGTAATGCGACCTTCCACTATGGACAGATCGTCGGGCTACAAGCGGTATCCTGTCGGCATACGTTTTGTGACCCTGAACATAAAATGGTGACATTAAGATCGCTTTCAAGGGCCCGTTCAGGAAATTTTTCGGCCAATCCGGTGCGAATGTCATACACTCAGAAAGAGATTAATCGGAGCGTTAAAGCAGCGGGCACATGCTGATCATGATAAGCAGAGCGGTTTTGCCGCTGCTGAAGGGATAAAGAATATGATGGTACTAAAAAAAAGTCGTTTCGCTGGCCTGCTGGCCTGTCTGTCACTGGCCGGCACGGGTGGCTGCTCCAGCTTTATGTCCCATTCCGGCCCCGATCAGGGCTATTATCCCGGTACGCGCGCCAGCGCAAAAATTGTTACCGACAGCGACAGCGGCTGGGTCATGCGCCCGCTGGCGGCTATCGACCTGCCTTTCTCCGCCGTGCTGGATACGCTGCTGCTGCCGTTTGACTACTACCGCTCAGGCCGCGATAAAACCGGCGATTCACCGCGTGAACGCGTGTTGCGCAGCGAGCAGCAGAACCATACCAGCGACAGCCTTTCCCAGGCCGCGCCGCTGGTGATCAATACGTCGCCTCGACATCAGCAATAAAAATCTGCTGAAAGCCTGCCACGTTACGCAAATAGGCCACATAAAGCCCGTCCGGCGAGTAGACGACCGCTTCCGGCAAAGGCGCTTCGGCGGTGCGGGCCGTCAGCCTCCGCATTTTACCGCTGCCCGTATCGCATAACACCACGCTGTTATCGTTAATAAAAGCCACCGACTTGCCGTCGGGATGCCAGCTGAAGGCGGACTGAATATCGCTGGCGGCGTGGGTGATCTGACGAGGCTTGCCGCCGCCGGGCGCGATGGTCCACAGCTGCACCACGCCTTCGTCGTCCTTCATTAAAAAGGCGATGGCGCGACCGTCGGGTGAGCTACGCAGCCAGTGACGCGGCGAGGTCGCCAGGCCCGGAAAGGGGCGATCGTGCGTAAAAGTCAGCCGACGCTGCCTGACGCCCAGCGGCGGAGCGGGCAGCGTGGCGGCGGTGCCAGCCAGCGGAGCGTCGCCTTCCAGCGCATAGTCGGCCATCTTTTCCGGCAGATCGACAATAAACACTTCCGGTACCTTCTCGCCTTTTTCGCTGAGCGTATCGCCGATAAACGCCAGCGCCCAACGCTGCCGGTAGCCATCGCTTTTCAGGTAGCCCTCTTCGCCGATCCAACCCTCTTCATAGGCTCGATTGATCTCATCGCTGCCGGGCGTCGGCGTGGCGGTGGTGGCGCTGACCAGCACGCAGAAATGGCTGCCTGCATACTCTCGGGGATGCTGCAACGGCGGACAAACGGCATGTAGCGGCACGGCCACACCGACGTTGCGCAAATCTTGTTTCACGTCCAGCTCGTGCATCACATGATCGTTATAGGTAAAACTCAGCCTGGTGCCGTCGGGGCTGAACACGTGCACGTGCGAGCCGCCACGCAGCGCGCCGGGCGTAAAGGGCGGCGTAATATCGCAGGCGTCCATATTTTCCACCAGGCCGTTCTGAATAATAACGCCACGACGATGATGAAAGTCATAGCGCCACTGGCTGTCAGGATGTTCCGGGCCGTGAATGCAAACGTAGCGCGGCGGCAAATCCGGGCTGACGGTGATCACGCCAACGTGCGCGCCCGCCTGCGCCTGGTAAAGGATTTCCGTCTGGCCGCTGAGGTTAACGCGCTCGACGGTTAAGCTGTTGAAGGTGGAGGCATTGCTGCGAACGTCGTAGACCAGCCAGTGGCTGTCGGCCGTCCAGACGTTGATATTGGTGAGCTGGTGATTGCGCTGAGCAAAAGTGAGCTGTTTTTCCGTCATCATGCTTACCCTTAGCGAGGTTTGCTGCTAAGGGTAATGCATTACGCGCTTTTGCGGTACTGGCGCTTAAAGCGTGATAACGCCGCCCTGTCAGAGCGCGAATTTTTCGATAGCATGCGCCACGCCGTCTTCCATATTGGTTTTGGTAACGAACTGCGCAATGTTTTTTACCTTGTCGATACCGTTGCCCATCGCCACGCCCGTGCCGGCGAAGGTCAGCATCGCCAGATCGTTTTCCTGATCGCCGATAGCCATCACTTCATCGCGGGAAAGCCCTAAACGCTCGGCCAGCGCTTTGACGCCCGCGCCCTTATCGACTTTCTTATTAAGGATTTCCAGGAAATAAGGCGAGCTTTTCATAATGGTATAGCGATCGTAAGCTTCCTGCGGAATGCGGGTAATGGCCTCATCCAGCGTTTCTGGCGTATCGATCATCATGACTTTAGGGAAAGTGGCGGTTTTATCCATCTCTTCCACCGCGCGGTAACGCAGCGGCATCCCGGTCAGCGAAGCTTCGTGGACGGTGTATTCGCTGATGTCCTTGTTGGGCGTAAACAGCAGCGATTTCGTCAGCGCCTGAAAATGTACGCCCAGCTCGCGCGCCAGCTTTTCCACATAGAGGTAGTCGTCAAAGTTCAGCGTGACTTCCGCCACGCACTCGCCCGATTCCGCTTTCTGCACCAGCGCGCCGTTATTGGTAATGCAATACTGCCCTTCCCGTTGTAAATCCAGCTCCATCAGATAACGCTCCACGCCGATAAACGGCCGGCCGCTCGCCAGTACAATCGCTATTCCTTTATCACGGGCTGCCTGAATGGCCCGCTTAACGCCAGGCGTCACCTCATGCTGAGGATTAAGCAGCGTGCCGTCTATATCAATCGCAATCAGTTTTATCGCCATAACTTCCTCTTGAGCTTCACGGTTTCTTTCATGCTAACGCGATTCAGCCAGCCATGACCAGACGAATCATGCCCGGTAATTTTAAGTTCGATTTGGTAAATCTTCCGGTAAATGTGCTCGCGCTTACGGCTTTTGGGCGAAAAAAGCGGGAAACGGGCTTGTCAGCTAAGCCCTGAAAAGTAGCAGTAAAACCCTCACTGCCCATAAGCGCGCAGGCCGGAAATGAAAATAATGGTCAGTTTTATCAGCGCGCGTTTGGCGATCCGGCACAGCAGAAAAGCTGAAAAAAAAGGCAGATCGAACGATCTGCCTTTCAAACGCTGTTGCATGGCCGGAGGGCCTGCGTCCTGCTTTATCAGATATCGATATTGGCGGCTTTCAGCGCGTTCTCTTCGATAAAGGCGCGGCGCGGCTCCACCGCATCGCCCATCAGCGTGGTGAACAGCTGGTCAGCGGCAATCGCATCCTTCACCGTAACGCGCAGCATACGGCGGCTGTCCGGATCCATCGTGGTTTCCCACAGCTGCTCCGGGTTCATCTCGCCCAGTCCTTTATAACGCTGTACCGACAGGCCGCGACGCGACTCTTTCACCAGCCAGTCCATCGCCTGCTCGAAGTTAGCGATCGGCTGACGACGCTCGCCGCGTTCGATAAAGGCATCTTCCTCAATCAGGCCACGCAGCTTCTCGCCCAGCGTACAGATCTTGCGGTATTCGCCGCCCGAGATAAATTCGCTGTCCAGCGGATAATCGGTATCAACGCCGTGCGTACGGATACGCACTACCGGTTCAAAGATATGCTGCTCGCGGTTCTGGCGCACATGGCTGGCATAGGTGCTGCCGTGCTGCTCGTTCTCGTTCAGACGCGCCACCAGCTCGTCGATCCACTGCTGAACCGGCGCCTCTGCGGAGATATCGCTCAGCGTCGGGTGATAGATCAGCGCGTTCAGCAACGCCAGCGGATAGCGGCGCTCCATACGCTTGATCATCTTGCGGGTGCTGTTGAACTCGGCTACCAGGTTTTCCAGCGGCTCGCCGCCCAGCGCAGGCGCATCGGCGTTGGTGTGCAGCGTTGCGCCGTCCAGCGCGATGGCGATCTGATACTGATCCATCGCCTCGTCATCCTTGATGTACTGCTCCTGCTTGCCTTTTTTCACCTTGTACAGCGGCGGCTGCGCAATATACACGTGGCCGCGCTCGATGATTTCCGGCATCTGACGATAGAAGAAGGTCAGCAGCAGCGTACGGATGTGCGAGCCATCCACGTCCGCATCGGTCATGATGATGATGCTGTGGTAGCGCAGCTTGTCCGGGTTATATTCGTCACGGCCAATGCCGCAGCCCAGCGCGGTGATCAGCGTCGCCACTTCCTGCGAAGCGAGCATCTTATCGAAGCGCGCTTTTTCCACGTTCAGGATTTTTCCCTTCAGCGGCAGGATAGCCTGGTTTTTACGGTTACGGCCCTGCTTGGCGGAGCCGCCCGCAGAGTCCCCTTCCACCAGATAGATTTCTGACAGCGCCGGATCGCGCTCCTGGCAGTCTGCCAGCTTGCCCGGCAGGCCGGCCAGATCCAGCGCGCCTTTACGACGGGTCATTTCGCGAGCGCGACGCGCTGCTTCACGCGCGCGGGCTGCATCGATGATTTTACCCACGACGATTTTGGCATCGCCCGGATTTTCCAGCAGGTACTCTGCCAGCAGCTCGTTCATCTGCTGCTCAACGGCTGATTTCACTTCGGAAGAGACCAGCTTGTCCTTGGTCTGCGAAGAGAACTTCGGATCCGGTACCTTAACGGAAACCACGGCAATCAGGCCTTCGCGCGCGTCGTCGCCGGTGGCGCTGACCTTGGCTTTTTTGCTGTAGCCTTCTTTATCCATGTAGGCGTTCAGGGTACGCGTCATCGCCGCGCGGAAGCCGGCCAGGTGCGTGCCGCCGTCGCGCTGTGGGATGTTGTTGGTAAAGCAGTAGATGTTTTCCTGGAAACCGTCGTTCCACTGCAGCGCCACTTCCACGCCGATGCCGTCTTTCTCGGTAGAGAAATAGAACGCGTTAGGGTGGATAGGCGTTTTGTTGCGGTTCAGGTACTCCACAAACGCCTTGATGCCGCCTTCATAGTGGTAGTGATCGTTCTTGCCGTCGCGCTTGTCTTCCAGCTTGATAGAGACGCCGGAGTTAAGGAACGACAGCTCGCGCAGACGCTTCGCCAGGATCTCGTACTCGAAATCGGTGACGTTGGTAAAAGTTTCGTGGCTTGGCCAGAAACGCACGCGCGTCCCGGTCAGGTCGGTTTCGCCGGTTACCTGCAGCGGGGCCTGAGGCACGCCGTGAACGTAGATCTGCTGGTGAACTTTGCCTTCGCGACGGATGGTCAGCTCCAGCTTTTCAGACAGGGCGTTAACCACCGACACGCCTACGCCATGCAGGCCGCCGGACACTTTATAGGAGTTATCATCAAATTTACCGCCTGCGTGCAGCACGGTCATGATCACTTCCGCAGCGGAAACGCCTTCTTCTTCGTGAATGCCGGTTGGAATACCACGACCGTCATCCTGCACGGAAACGGAGTTATCGGCATGGATGGTGACCAGAATGTCTTTACAGTGACCTGCGAGGGCTTCGTCGATGGCGTTGTCCACAACCTCGAATACCATATGGTGCAGACCGGTGCCGTCATCCGTATCGCCGATATACATACCCGGGCGCTTGCGTACCGCATCCAGCCCTTTCAGAACTTTGATACTTGAGGAGTCATAAGAATTCGACATCAACGTTTCTCGCTCGTTTAATCTTCAGGTTGAACCGCTATTTTACCCTGTTCCACGTGGAACATCTTGCCCTTTTCGTCAGCCATGTCGAACACATGATCGGCACTAATAGCGCTGACAAAAACCTGGGCTCGAGTGGCCTTTAAGCGCGATGCCAACAGGTGGCGCCGCGTCTCATCCAGCTCGGAGGCAAAATCATCTATCAGATACAGGCAGCGTCGCCCGTTCTGTCGGGTGAGAAACTCACCCTGCGCCAGCCTCAGGGCGCACATCAACAGCTTTAACTGGCCGCGCGACAGCAGATCCTCCACCGGCGTGCCGTCGGCGCGAATGCGGAAGTCCGCTTTGTGCGGGCCGCTGGCCGTGTAGGTTAAGGCGCGATCGCGCTCAAACTGACGCTCCAGCAGATCGCGATAGTCCGTTTCTTTATCCCAGCCGCGCTGGAATGAGAAATTCAGCGCAAACTCCGGCAGAAACTGCGCGCAGGTGGCGGTGATATCCTCAGCAATGGCTTCGCTGTAGGCGGCGCGCCACTGGCTTATCTGCTCCGCCAGCGGCGCCAGCTCCTGATCCCAGGCGCGGATCTGCTGGTAGCGCGTGACCTGGCGCAGCGCCGCGTTGCGCTGCTTCAGCAGCCGCCGCAGGTTGCTCCAGGCGGTGAAAAAGCCCGGCTCGTTATGAAAACAGCCCCAGTCGATATAGGCGCGCCGGTACTTCGGGCCGCCGTTAAGCAGCGTAAAGCCTTCCGGCGTAATCAGCTGCATCGGCAGCATCTGCGCCAGCTCGGCCACTTTATGACCATCGGTGCCGTCAACCCGCACCTTGCTGTCGCCCGCACGATTTTTGGTCAGGCCAACGGTGGTTTCGCGCTCGGCTCCTTCAATGCGGCCGTGCAGAATAAAAGCGTCCTGCTCGTGGCGGATCACTCTGCCTGCCTGCAAACTGCGGAAAGCGCGACCGTGGCCCAGCGTATAGATCGCTTCCAGCACGCTGGTTTTGCCGCTGCCGTTAGCGCCGACCAGAAAGTTGAAGCCGGGCGCCAGCGCCAGATCGGCATTTTCAATGTTGCGAAAATCTTTGATAAGCAGGCGGGTTAAAGCCATAAGTGGAGTCATTCCGCGGGCAGTAGATCGGATAAAACGGCACGTGCTGTTATACAAGGCCAGAGCGTTACGGTGCGGGCGAGCCGCCGCCGCGTGAAAGCACGCGAGGGCGGCGGGCGCCGGACCAAGTCAGCCCGATAATTTTACTACAAACGCATTGGCATGACGACATAGGCCGCCGACTGGCTGGCCGCGTCTTCAATCTGCACGCTGGAAACGGAGTCGGTCAGCAGCAGACGTACGTTTTCGCACTTCAGCGCGTTAAGCACGTCCAGCACGTAGCTGACGTTAAAGCCGATTTCGAGATCGGTGCCGCCATAAGTGACGTCCAGGATCTCTTCCGCTTCTTCCTGTTCCGGGTTGTTGGCGGTAATTTTCAGCTGATTTTCGCTGATATACAGGCGAACGCCACGGAACTTCTCGTTAGAGAGGATCGCTGCGCGCGAAAAAGCCTGCTTCAGCAGATCGCAGCCGGCATCCAGCGTTTTGTCCGGGTTTTTCGGCAGCACGCGACGATAGTCCGGGAAGCGGCCATCCACCAGCTTGGAGGTGAAGATAAAGTCGCCGACGTGCGCGCGAATATTGTTGCTGCCGATCTGCACCTGTAACGGCGTCTCGCCGCCGTCCAGCAGGCGCACCAGCTCAATCACGCCCTTACGCGGCACGATCACCGAATGATTGGGCAGCGACTGGCCTACCGGCATCGAGCAGACCGCCAGACGGTGGCCGTCGGTGGCGACGGTGCGCAGCTCTTCGCCTTCCGTTTCAAACAGCATCCCGTTCAGGTAGTAGCGTACGTCCTGATGGGCCATAGAAAACTGGGTGGCTTCGATCAGGCGCTTCATCGTGGCCTGCGGCAGCGTGAATTCCACCTCGCTTTGCCAGTCGTCCAGGTTCGGGAAGTCGCTGGCCGGCAGCGTGGAAAGCGAGAAGCGGCTGCGGCCGGAGCGCACCAGCATTCTTTCGCCATCCAGGATCACCGTGATCTCTGCGCCTTCAGGCAGACCGCGGCAGATATCGAAAAATTTACGCGCGGGCACGGTGGTCGCGCCCGGCTCGTGATCCTGCGTCAGCGCGACGCGGGCCACCATTTCCATCTCTAAGTCCGTTCCCGTCAGCAGCAGGCTGCCGTCGTTAACCTGTAAAAGCAGGTTGCCGAGGATCGGCAGCGTCGGCCGTCCGCCCAGCGGGCTGCTGACCTGCTGTAAAGGTTTAAGTAACTGCTCACGTTCAACAATAAATTTCATAGCGTCAGGAAGATAATGTTCTGATTAGATTTGAGAAATCTTCTTTAATATCGTGACTCTCTTCACGCAGCTGCTCGATCTTGCGACAGGCGTGCAGCACCGTAGTATGGTCACGACCCCCGAAAGCGTCGCCGATTTCCGGCAAGCTGTGGTTGGTCAGCTCTTTCGCCATCGCCATCGCCATCTGGCGAGGACGCGCGACGGAGCGCGAACGCCGCTTGGAAAGCAGGTCGGCTACCTTAATCTTGTAATATTCCGCCACCGTCTTCTGGATATTATCGATGGTGACCAGCTTTTCCTGCAGCGCCAGCAGATCGCGCAGCGCTTCACGCACAAAGTCGATGGTGATGGCGCGGCCGGTAAAGTTGGCGTTGGCGATCACGCGGTTCAGCGCGCCTTCCAGCTCGCGCACGTTGGACCGCAGGCGCTTGGCAATAAAGAAGGCGACCTCGCCCGGCAGGCGAATATCGTTTTCATCCGCCTTTTTCATCAGGATAGCCACGCGGGTTTCCAGCTCTGGCGGCTCGATCGCCACCGTCAGGCCCCAGCCAAAGCGGGATTTCAGACGATCTTCGACGCCGTTGATCTCTTTAGGATAGCGATCCGACGTCAGGATGATCTGCTGATTGCCTTCCAGCAGCGCGTTGAAGGTGTGGAAAAACTCCTCCTGCGAGCGCTCCTTGTTGGCGAAAAACTGAATATCATCGATCAGCAGCGCATCTACCGAACGGTAGTAGCGCTTAAATTCTTCAATGGCGTTGTTTTGCAGCGCCTTCACCATGTCCTGCACAAAACGTTCCGAGTGCATATAGACCACTTTGGCGTTGGGTTTGCGCGCCATAATGCCGTTACCCACAGCATGCAGCAGGTGAGTTTTCCCCAGGCCAGTGCCGCCATAGAGGAACAGAGGGTTATAGGCGCCGCCGGGGTTGTCGGCGACCTGACGAGCGGCCGCACGCGCCAGCTGGTTCGATTTACCTTCAACGAAGTTATCGAAGTTATGCTTGGTGTTCACGTTTGAACGATACGACAGTTCCGCAGGCGCAGGCATGCTGTCCCAGCTTGGACGTACCGGTGCCGGTCGGTTCATCGGCGGCGGCGCGCTGGCGCTGCTCATCACCGGCTGGCTGACCGGACGCGTTACCGGCTTGCTGCCGACTTCAAAGCGCAGCAGCGGCACATCGGCGCCGCAAAAATCATTAAGCAGCGCATTGATATTGTTAAGGTATTTGTCACGAACCCAGTCGAGCACAAAGCGGTTTGGTGCATACAGGGCCAGGGTGTTGTCGTTCAATTCAGCCTGGAGCGGACGTATCCACATGCTGAATTCGGTGGCAGGTAGTTCATCCTGCAAACGGGCAAGACACTGTTGCCAAAGCGTAAGTGACACGGCGGACTCCACTCGAAAATATTCGATAAGAAAAAAGGCGCTGAAGCGATAAATTCATCATTGTTGACGCATGCAGATGACGCACATACGAACCGCTGTCCGCGGTTTCTCCGCCGCTGACTGACCCGAAGGATCGCTAACGGAAGGGCGGATCATAGCGCAAAGCGCAGCAGAGATCTTCACTTTCTACACAGTTTTGTTCCAATTTATCCACAGGGCAAAGCGCGCAGGGACAAGTTTACTCGTTCGCGCTCAAAAGACATTCAGGATCCTGCGCATAAGATGAAAATTTAAGGCGCCGTCACGTTATTTACGCAACGCGCTTGCAATAAGATCGGCGGAAGATCCTGAACGATCCTTGCGCTTTACGACAGAGGCCGTATAATTCGTGCCCCGGCGTGTTGCGCTCTGGCCCGTACCGGCTGGTTTTGCGGTCGAACGGGATATCCAGACGCGCCTTTAAAAGCGAAGTAAATTGACTCCGGACTGTACAATTATTACAATCCCGCCTCTTTATTAAAGATACACTGAGGCGTCGGTTGGTTTTCGGACCTTTCAAGCGCGTCACTAAGTGAAATTTTCCAAGTTTAGGTAGAAATCGCCATGAAACGCACTTTTCAACCGTCCGTACTGAAGCGCAACCGTTCACATGGTTTCCGTGCTCGTATGGCAACAAAAAATGGTCGTCAGGTTCTGGCACGTCGTCGTGCTAAAGGCCGTTCACGTCTGACCGTTTCTAAGTAATAAAAGCTAACCGCTGAGTGGTTAAGCTCGCATTTCCCAGGGAGTTACGTTTGTTAACTCCCACTCATTTCACTTTCGTCTTCCAGCAGCCACAAAGAGCCGGTACGCCGCAAATCACCATCCTCGGCCGCCTTAACTCGCTGGGGCATCCCCGCATCGGTCTTACCGTCGCCAAAAAACATGTTAAGCGCGCACATGAACGCAACCGGATCAAGCGATTGACCCGCGAAAGCTTTCGTCTGCGTCAGCACGACCTGCCCGCTATGGATTTTGTAGTGGTGGCGAAAAAAGGCGTGGCCGATCTGGATAACCGTGCGCTGATGGAAGCGTTGGAGAAGATGTGGCGTCGTCACTGTCGCCTGGCTCGCGGCTCCTGATTGCGCTGATCCGCGTTTATCAACGCGCGATCAGCCCGCTTTTAGGACCCCACTGTCGTTTCCACCCAACCTGTTCGCAATACGGTATTGAGGCATTGCGCAGGTTTGGTGTGGTAAAAGGCAGTTGGTTGACGATGAAACGCGTATTAAAATGCCACCCTTTGAACCCGGGTGGTGACGATCCGGTGCCGCCAAAAACCGACGATAACTGAGAACATTAACGATGGATTCGCAACGCAATCTTTTTCTCATCGCTTTTCTGTTCGTGTCTTTTATGATCTGGCAGACCTGGCAGACGGACCATGCTCCGCAGCCGCAGCAAACCCAGACCACGCAAAACACGACAGCAGCCGGTGATGCCGCAAACCAGGGTGTACCCGCCAGCGGCCAGGGCAAAACGATCACCGTTAAGACTGACGTCCTGTCTTTACAGATCAATACTCGCGGTGGCGATATTGAGCAGGCGCAGCTGCTGACTTACCCGGACAAACTGGGTTCTTCACAGCCTTTCCAGCTGCTGGAAACCTCGCCAGGCTTTCTCTATCAGGCACAAAGCGGCCTGACCGGACGCAACGGCCCGGATAACCCGGCCAACGGCGCCCGCCCGCTTTACACCACGACCCAGGACAGCTTTGAGCTGGCTGACGGCGCGAGCGAGCTGCGTATTCCAATGACCTTTACGGCGGAAAACGGCGCGACCTATACCAAAACCTTCGTGCTGAAGCGCGGCGAGTTTGCCATCGACGTCGATTACCAGATCAACAACACTACCCAGCAGCCGCTGGAAGTGGCGATGTTCGGCCAGCTGAAGCAGACTATCGATCTGCCTAAGCATCGCGATACCGGCAGCAATAACTTTGCGTTGCACACCTTCCGTGGCGCGGCTTACTCCAGCAGTGAGACCAACTACGAGAAGTACAAGTTCGATAAAATCAGCGATAACGAAAACCTGAGCGTCAATACCAACAACGGTTGGGTGGCGATGCTGCAGCAGTACTTCGCTACCGCCTGGGTGCCGCGCACCAACGGCGCCAACACGCTGTACACCAGCAATCTGGGTAACGGCATCGCTGCGGTAGGCTACAAGTCTACGCCGGTTTCCGTTGCGGCAGGCGCGCAGCAGAACCTCAACGCCACGCTGTGGGTTGGCCCGGAAATTCAGGATAAAATGGCGGCTATCGCCCCACACCTGGATCTGACCGTGGACTACGGCTGGCTGTGGTTTATCTCTCAGCCGCTGTTTAAGCTGCTGAAGTTCCTGCACAGCTTTATCGGTAACTGGGGCTTCTCCATTATCGTCATCACCTTTATCGTGCGCGGCATCATGTACCCGCTGACCAAAGCGCAGTACACCTCGATGGCTAAGATGCGTATGCTGCAGCCGAAGATTCAGGCGATGCGCGAGCGCTTAGGCGACGACAAGCAGCGCATGAGCCAGGAAATGATGGCGCTGTATAAAGCAGAGAAGGTGAATCCGCTGGGCGGCTGTCTGCCGCTGGTTATCCAGATGCCGATCTTCCTTGCGCTGTACTACATGCTGATGGGCTCTATCGAGCTGCGTCATGCGCCGTTCGCGCTGTGGATCCATGACCTTTCTGCTCAGGACCCGTACTACATCCTGCCGATCCTGATGGGCGTGACGATGTTCTTCATTCAGAAGATGTCGCCGACCACCGTGACCGACCCGATGCAGCAGAAGATCATGACCTTTATGCCGGTTATCTTCACCGTGTTCTTCCTGTGGTTCCCGTCTGGTCTGGTGCTGTACTACATCGTCAGCAACCTGGTGACCATTCTGCAGCAGCAGCTGATCTACCGCGGGCTGGAAAAACGCGGTCTGCACAGCCGCGACAAGAAAAAAGCTTAACCGACGTCCCGTCGCCAACGGCGCGGACAAGGGTTATCATAAGGCGGTCAACTGACCGCCTTATTTTTTTGCCTTAAAAAGAGAGTCGAACATGAGTCATAGCGAGACTATCGTCGCCCAGGCGACGCCGCCAGGCCGCGGTGGCGTGGGTATTCTGCGCGTTTCCGGCCCCAAAGCCGCCGAGGTGGCCCAGGCGCTGCTGGGCAAGCTGCCGAAGCCCCGCTACGCCGACTATCTGCCCTTCCGCGACGCCGATAGCACCACGCTGGATCAGGGAATTGCGCTCTGGTTCCCCGGCCCGAATTCCTTTACCGGCGAAGACGTGCTGGAGCTGCAGGGCCACGGCGGGCCGGTAATTCTGGATCTGCTGCTGAAGCGCATTGTGGCTATTCCCGGCGTGCGTATCGCTCGTCCCGGCGAGTTCTCCGAGCGCGCCTTCCTTAACGACAAGCTCGATCTGGCGCAGGCGGAGGCTATTGCCGATCTGATTGACGCCAGTTCGGAGCAGGCGGCACGCTCGGCGCTGAACTCGCTTCAGGGCGCTTTTTCGCTACGCGTCAACACGCTGGTGGAAGCACTTACTTACCTGCGCATCTACGTGGAAGCGGCGATTGATTTTCCCGACGAGGAGATAGACTTCCTGTCTGACGGCAAAATCGAAGCCCAGCTGAATCAGGTGATAGCCGATCTGGACAGCGTGCGCGCCGAAGCGCGTCAGGGCAGCCTGCTGCGCGAAGGCATGAAGGTGGTGATTGCAGGCCGCCCCAACGCCGGGAAATCCAGTCTGCTCAACGCGCTGGCGGGCCGTGAAGCGGCCATCGTTACCGACATTGCCGGTACCACGCGTGACGTGCTGCGTGAGCATATCCATATCGACGGGATGCCGCTGCATATTATCGATACCGCCGGGCTGCGCGAAGCCAGTGACGAGGTGGAAAGGATCGGTATTGAGCGCGCCTGGCATGAAATTGAGCAGGCCGACCGCGTGCTGTTTATGGTTGACGGCACCACCACCGGCGCGACCGAACCGGCGGAAATCTGGCCGGACTTTATCGCCCGTCTGCCGGCCAGCCTGCCGATTACCGTAGTACGCAACAAAGCGGATGTTACAGGCGAAACGCTGGGGCTGACGCAAGTAAACGATCACTCACTTATTCGTCTCTCCGCGCGTACGGGTGAAGGTGTTGAGGTGCTGCGCGAGCATCTGAAGGAAACGATGGGCTTTGCAGGCAATACCGAAGGCGGCTTCCTGGCGCGCCGTCGCCATCTTCAGGCGCTGGAGTTAGCGGCCGTTCACTTACTTCAGGGCAAAGAGCAGCTGCTGGGCGCCAAAGCGGGCGAGCTGCTGGCGGAAGAGCTGCGCGTCGCGCAGCAGGCGTTAAGCGAGATCACCGGCGAGTTCACCTCCGACGATCTGCTGGGACGGATTTTCTCCAGTTTTTGTATCGGTAAATAATCATTTAAAATGGTGCTCCTGCTGTGGGCACCGTTTTTATTTATATTTCACTCCCACATGAACTTATATCTTTTTACTTTCACTCATTAAGACAGAATAATTTTTTACCATTACTCAGACGAATGTCGCAATTTTTTAGCGTTAAAGTAATTATTATTGCATCAGCTTCACTTATGCATTCAGGCCAGACAAAGCGGTGAGATACCGCCGGGATAATTTATTAATATAAAGAAAGAAATTAATATTTTTATTGTATTTATACAATAAAAACAATGAATTACATAGAAGAGTCATAAAGAAAGGAGGCTGTATTTTATAGGGAAGAATAAGTTAAAAACACCTTACAAATAAAGATAAATTTTCCATATGATATATTAAGGACAATCCTCATGAAAAAAACCTTCATTAATGGCCTGGCCGCACTATTTTTTTGCTCTGTTACTATGACGGCCTGTGCAGCTGATGACACGACGCTAAATTGTAAAAATTCGAGTACGATAACAGCGCTTAATTTAAAAACATTAGGCTTGAAATTATCGGCAGATACGCCTGTCGACACCGTAATCTATAGCGGAAAAATGGACGTAAAATTTAATTGTGCGTTAGATCAGCTTAAGCAGTATGGGCAAGACGCGGAAGTCTACTTCAAACGTAATGCTGCAGGCGAGTTGGGGTATGGGCTGACCATTTATGTTGGCTACGGCGATACCGAGCCGGGAGCAGCCCCCGTTAATATCCCTACGGGGAAAAAAGTTTCTACCTATGCCTATACCAGCGGCGGCACAGTGGGTACCTATACGGAGGTTGAACTTTCCGTTCCCTTTAAAATTGTCAGAACCGCTATGTCAACAGCGCCCTATTCGGCGTTGAGAAACTATGTTAATCCGTTTGCTGTCGGGTCTAAAATCCCCGGCACAGATTTGCAGTTTCAGGTCAATAACATCAAAAAAGCGATTACCTTAGAATAAGGGCAACATAGAAAACGCCTGTAATTACAGGCGTTTTTTGCTAAAGCTTACAGCTCAATCACCCTGTCCGCGCTGGCGATAGTCGAAGGCCGGTGCGCGATAAAGATCCGGGTGATTTTCAGCGCCGCCACGGAAGCATTGATATGCGCCTCGTTAGCCAGATCCAGATGGCTGGTCGCCTCATCCAGAAACAGGATGTTGGGCCGTCGATATAAGGCTCGGGCAATCAGCAAGCGCTGCTTCTGTCCGCCCGACAGGCTGCCGCCCAGCTCGCTAATCAGCGTCTCGTAGCCCATCGGCATCGCGCTAATTTCCTCATGAATATTGCAGTCCATGGCGCAGCGGATAATACGCTCCATATCCTTCTCGCCGTCAAAGCTGGCGATGTTCTCAGCGATGGATCCGGCAAACAGCTTGTCTTCCTGCAATACGCAGGCGATACATTCCCGATAGTTATTCAGCCCGATATTGTTGATATTCAGGCCGTTGATCAGGATTTCGCCCTCGGCAGGCGCCAGCAGGCCGGACATGACCTTCATCAGCGTGGTTTTGCCAATGCCGGAAGGCCCGACAATCGCCACGCTCTCGCCGGCCTCGACGATGATATTCAGCCCGCTGAAAATCGGTTTCGACAGTTTGTCATACTGATAGGTGACGCCGCGCGCCTCAAAGCTGGCCGGTTCGCCCGAGGCGACCAGCGCCCGGCCCGGCTGGCTTTCTTCGGCGTCGGTAAAGACGATGTCCGCTACCCTGTCGCTGTGCAGCGTCAGCATTTTCAGCTGTAGCACCATATTGATCAGGCTGGCGGCCCGGTCGGAAAACTGGCCGCGATAGGCGTTAAAGGCGACAAACATACCCAGCGTCATTTGACCATCGATCACCATTGAGGCGCCAAGCCACAGGATCACAACCTGGTCGATGGTGCTGATAAACGTGTTTACGCCGCCAAACAGCAGATCGAGTCGGGTCAGGCGAATATTGGCGTTGGTGGTGTCGATATTCAGATTTAGCCAGAACTGCGCTCGCTTGGCGGTTATGCCCAGCGCTTTTAACGTGCCGATGCCGTAAAGGCTTTCCATAAAATGCGAGCTGGCCCGCGCGCCCTTCACAATCTGCTCTTCCTGCGCCTGCCGATAGCGCTGCCAGGTCGCCAGGCGCAGCAGCATATACAGCGCCGTAAAGCCCAGCACGACCCATACCAGCCAGCCGCCGTACAGGAACATCATGATAAACACGCCAATCGACATCAGCGAGTCGATAATGCCGTTCACCAGGCTGCTGGTTAACGTGTTGCGGATCACGTCCAGCGAGCCAAAGCGGGACTGAATATCGCCAAGCTTGCGCTTCTCAAAATAGTTGAGCGGCAGATTAAGCAAATGATCGAACATGCCCGCTTTCCACTGTACGTCGATCAGCGATCCCATCACCAGCGATGTCCAGGCGCGCAGCATACTGACGAAGGCGCGGAACAGGATAAAGCCCAGTAGCCCGATACAGATCAGCGACAGCAAATCGTGGTCTTCCGCGATAATCACATGATCCATCACCAGCTGCGTTCCTACCGGCATCAGCAGGTTAACCGCTTCTATCACCAGCGAAAGGCAGAAGATTTTGGCCAGGAAGCCCGGCAGCCCGCTGACGTTTTTCATCATCGTGGTAAAGCTCAGGCTGCTGCGTTGTTTAATGCGGGAGAACTCGCTGTCTGGCCAAACTTCCAGCGCCACGCCGGAAAAGTGCTGGGACATTTCCGCCAGCCCGACAACACGCCGGCCAAAGGCCGGATCGTGCAGGATAAAGCGCGAGCCTTTAACGGCAACCAGCACCACGAAGTGGCTCATATCCCAGTGCAGCAGACAGGGCGTTTTCAGCTGTTTCAGCTCGTCCAGATCCAGCGCCAGCGGTCGCGTTTTCAGCTTCAGCTGCCTGCCGATGTCGATCAGCACGGCCAGCGTAGCGCCATGTGAAGAGATGCCAAATCGGCTGCGCAAATTAAACAGGTCAATATCCATGCCGTGATAGCGGCAGGCCATGACCAGACAGGCCAGGCCGCATTCTGCCGCTTCGGTTTGCAACACGACCGGCACTTTGCGCCGAAAGCTGAAATTCAGCCGACGCAGGAGAGTGTCAAACAGAGGATCGTTCATTTACAGGCCCGCTAATGCTTTTTTTGAGGTCATAGTAAGGCGACAGCATCCACTGCCAGAGAGGCCGTTTTTCCAGAAACAGCGTGGCCTGCGCTTTCATGCCGCTGGAGAGCGCCAGGGGCTTGCCCTGATAGCTGAAGCGGCTCTCTTCAAGCGACACGATTACCTTGTAATAGGGTTCAATGACGCCGTCGGTGCGCGGAAGCGTGTTGTACTTGCCCATTTCCTGATAGGAAGCCGGCACGTTGGAAATGGACAGGATGCGGCCCGGAAACTGACCATATTTCTCGAAGGGGAACGCTTCATAACGCAGGTTGATGGCGTCGCCAGGATGGACATAGGGCATGCTGGTGTTGGGCAGCCACAGCATCAGGTAATAACGGTTGCTGCTGGCGGGCGTCAGCTGGGCCAGGCTGTCGCCAGGGCTGACCATTTGCCCTTCCGTCACGCTCATATTTTCAATTTTGCCGTCGCTCGGCGCGGTAATAAACAGCGTGCCGCTGGCGTCCACCTCCGCCAGCTGGCGCATCAGAGCGCTGCGCTGCGCCTGATATTGCGAAATCTGGTTGTCATATTCGATCCCCCTGGTCAGCAGCTCGCTCTCCAGGCTGCTAATCTGCAAAGCTTCCTGAATAACCTGCGTATTCAGGCTCTGCCAGGCATTCTGCTGCTGATAAAAAAGATAGCGCTGATTGGCAAACTGCTCTTTGTTAATCAAACCCTTACGTAAGTAATCACCGTAACTCGTCATGCTTTTCCGCATTTCGCTCAGGCCGTTTCCGGCTTCAAAAATCAGCGTCTGCGATTTTTGATGCGCCGCCTGGTACTGCGCCAGCTGATGCTGCAAATTCTTCAGCGTGGCCGCTTTGTTTTTCTGAAGCCGGGCGATAATCGTTTCCGATAGCGCAATCTGTTGATTAATCGCAGCGATCGAACGGACGCTGACGTTGCCGGTCAAGGTAATCCGGCTGACGTCGATTTGATAAAGCCGATCGCCCTTTTTTACGCGCTGCCCGGTTTCAGCCCAGGTTTTGGTAATAAACCCCTGCTGTGGTGCAAGGATGGTGATGGCGTGCGGCAACGAGATCACCTCGCCGTTGACGTTAATTCGGCGGGTAAAGGTGCCGTAAAGAATAAACATCAGCAGCAAAATAAAGAACAGCATTGACGCCAGAGCTACGGCCCAGGCGGGATAGCCGGAGGTTAACAACGCCTTACCCAGCCATTTCGTCTTCAGATGCTGCACCGCTTCCATGCGAAATAAAGGTTTGTTTTCCATAATATTCTTAGCGTTTGATTATAAAAGATTTATTAGCACTTACTGATGAAGTGAATAAAATCCGGCCTTCCGTGCCTGGCAGAGGAAAGTACACTATTTCCCGTACGACAATCAACTTCAATTTAAAATTGAAAATAACAACAATATTTAATTCTACTACACTAATTTACTGGAATACTTCTGCACTCTCTTTAACCATTATATATTGGCATTACAGGAAATTATTAAAATTAAATAAGACAATGAAGATATTAAAAAGCCATGTAAAAATAATATTGACGATGAGAACCACACGCACATTCGTTAATATTAATCCTAATTTAGAGATAAAACGGGAAAGTTACGTGTCACGCGCTAAGAAAATTCTTACAATAATAACGCGTTTTCACCCATTTTCACGGAGCGACAGATGGCCAGCCATTTCGCACGCTGGATCCTGACGGATACCCGCGTCCCGGTACACCAACTTTCTCAACAGATAACAGAAAGCGCCAGTAACCTACCGGAAAGACGGCGGACGCGCTTTCTGGTGGCCCGTATGCTGCTGGCGGAAATGCTGCTGCGCCTTTATGGCATTTCGCCGCTGCCTGAAATCCGGCTCTCACCAAACGGACGTCCCCACTTTGCCGATCCGCAGCTGCCCGATTTCAGCATCGCCTACGCAGGCAATATCGTTGGCGTACTGCTGGCCGGAGAAGACGGCAGCGTCGGGCTGGATATGGAAATCGTCCGCGCACACAGCCGCCAGACGCTGGAGCGATATTCACGTGAAATTTCTCCGGCCGAAAAAGCCTGGATACTGGCCCAGACCGATCCCGATGAGGCGGCCACCCAGCTCTGGACGATGCGACAAAGCATACTAAAGCTGTCCGATAACCCGGAAAAAGATTCGCTGAGGCTGCATCCCGCGTCCGGGCGGCTACGCTCGCTGTTGCAGCCGCAGACAGAAGCCTTTTCCGACGTTGAGCCGCTGATTATCTGGTCTTGCGCCCATTCATCGGGCTGTGAGCGGCTCTCGCTGTGGGAAGTGGACAACGCGCGCTGGAAAGGCCTGCAGGATATTCCTGCCACGGGACAGAAGATGGGGCCGCGCGCGCTGCGGCTGGTGAGCCTGCCGCCGGAAAAAGCAATCGCGCTTTAGCGCGGCGAAAAAAAACGGGCCAGCGGCCCGTTCAGATTAGTGCGCGTCGATAAAGACAATTTTTAACACAAACAGGATCGCCACGACGATGACGCACGGCGAAATTTCACGCCAGCGGCCCGTGCCCAGCTTCATCACGCAGTAAGAAATAAAGCCCAGCGCAATCCCTTCGGTAATAGAAAAACTGAACGGCATCATCACGGTGGTAACAAAGGCCGGCACCGCTTCGGTCAGGTCGTCCCACTTGACGCGCGCCAGGCTGGAGGTCATCAGCACGCCTACGTAGATCAGCGCGCCTGCGGCAGCGTAAGCCGGCACCATGCCCGCCAGCGGCGACAGGAACATCACCAGTAGAAACAGCACGCCCGTCACCACGGCCACCAGGCCCGTGCGTCCGCCAATAGAAACGCCGGAGGAGCTTTCGATATAGGCGGTAACGGAAGAAGTACCGATGTAAGCGCCCGCTACCGAACTGATGCTGTCGACGTAAAGCGCCTGCTTCATGCGCGGAAACGTGCCTTTTTCATCGGTCAGGCCCGCTTTATCCGTTACGCCAATCAGCGTGCCAGAAGAGTCAAACAGGTTTACCAACATAAAGGAGAAGATGATCCCCGCCATGCCGACGTTCAGCGACCCTTTCAGATCGACTTCGCCCAGAATGGACGTAATGCCCGTAGGCATAGAGAACACGCCGCCATACTTCACGTCGCCCAGCGCCAGGCCGATCAGCGTAGTCACCACAATGGAAACCAGCACTGCAATATGAATATTGCGGGAAGCCAGCACGGCAATAATAAAGAAGCCCAGCGCGCCCAGCAGGACGCTGTGGGAGGTCAGATCGCCTACCGCCACCAGCGTTTCTTTATTGGGCACCACGATCCCGGCGTTTTTCAGGCCGATCATCGCGATAAACAGGCCAATACCGGCAGTAATACCCACGCGCAGGCTGACCGGGATATTGGAAATCATCCAGTAGCGAATGCGGAAAAGGGTCAGCAACAGCAGCCCTACGGCGCCCCAGAAGATGGCGCCCATGCCGGTCTGCCAGGAGACGCCCATCGCGCCGACGACCACGAAAGCAAAAAAGGCGTTCAGGCCCATTGCGGGCGCAAGCGCTACCGGCAGGTTGGCGACCAGCCCCATCAGAATACTGCCTCCGGCGGCGATCAGGCAGGTCGTCACGAATACCGCCTGGGTATTCATGCCCGCCACGCCGAGGATCTGCGGATTCACGAACACGATATAGACCATGGTCAGGAAGGTGGTAAAACCGGCAATCACTTCCGTACGCACCGTCGTGCCGTGTTCCTGTAGTTTGAAGATCCGCTGCAGTAGACCTGAGTTGTTCATATAAGATTCCAAAACGGAGAAAAGTTATCGTCGGCTATCCTAAACGATAAATTTTAATTTGCCAGACGGCGCCAGAGTTTTTTCGCAACCGATTGCGCCTTGTTAGCCCTGACTTCAGCGCCGTTAACGTAAAATTCATCTTTTCCGGTCGCGTTTTACCTTTCCACGCGTAAAGTAAAAGCACGCCCCTTCGTTAAGGATGAACCGATGTCTGTTAGCTGTATCTTTTTTGATTGCGACGGCACGCTGGTGGACAGCGAGCTGCTTTGTACCCAGGCCTATGTCAATACGTTTGCGCGCTACGGCGTCGGGCTGTCGCTGCAGGAGATGTTTGAAAAATATAAGGGCGTAAAGCTCTATGACATTATTGCCGACGTGACCGCTGAACATCATCTCAGCGCCGATGTCACGGAGCTGGAGCCGGCTTACCGTCAGGAAGTGGCGCGCCTTTTTGAGCAACAGCTACAGCCGATTGCGGGCGCGAAAGCCCTGCTGGCGCAGATTAGCGTGCCGATGTGCGTGGTATCGAACGGCACCGTGCCGAAAATGCAGCATTCGCTGGGATTAACCGGGATGCTCGACTATTTTGATGACCGGTTGTACAGCGGCTATACGATTTCACGCTGGAAGCCCGATCCCGCGCTGATGGCATACGCGGCGGAACAGATGGCGATCCCGCTGGCGCAGTGCATCCTGGTGGATGATTCCGAAGCGGGCGCCAAAGCAGGCATCGCGGCGGGTATCCCGGTGTTCTATTACTGCGCGGACGCCCACAACAGGCCGCTGGATCATCCGCTGGTGACGCCTTTTGACGATATGGCGCAGCTGCCGGAGCTGTGGCGGCAAAAAGGCTGGCAACTGACGCGCTGAGCAGGCACTCCGCGCCAGGCGGCGCGGACACCGTTCAGCCGATCGCGCCCAGCGTATCTTCGCTGCCCTGCTTTTTCGGCAGTAAAAACAGCGTGGCGAAGATATCCAGCAGGTAAATCAGCGCCAGCAGCGTAATCGCTGCCGTAAAGGAGAACTGCATCGCCAGCAGTCCGATAACCAGCGGGCCAAAACCGCCGACGCCGCGGCCCAGGTTAAATAAGACATTTTGCGCCGTAGCTCTGACCTGCACGGGATAGGTGTCTGAGATCAGCGCGCCGTAGCCGCCGATCATGCCGTTGACGAACATCCCCATCACGGCGCCCGCAAACAGCATCATCATCGGATCGCGTAGCTGGGCGTATGCCACCACCATCACGACCGCACCAGCCTGATAAAGCAGGAAAATCTTCCAGCGGGCAAAGCGATCGGCCAGCATGCCGAACAGCCAGATACCCAACGTCATGCCCACGACCGTGACCGCCGTCCACAGCCCCGATTTGGTCAGCGAGAAGCCAAAGCGGCTGGAAAGGTAAGCCGGCATCCAAATCATCAAGCCGTAGTAGCCAAAGTTCTGTACCGAGCACAGGATAAAAATCCCCAGGCTGGCCTTAGTCGTGGCGGCATCTTTACACAGCAGCTTCAGCCTGGCGGCGAACGATAAGCCCTGATGGACATCCACATGCCGCGTAAAGCCTTCCGGCTCGCCCAGGCCGCGCCGGATAAAAAACGATGCGGCGGCAGGCAGCAGCCCGACCAGGAACATGCCGCGCCAGCCGATGTAGGTTAACAGCAGCGGGGTAATAAAAGCGGCCAGCAGCACGCCAAGCTGCCAGCCGATGCCGACCCAGGCGGAAGCACGGTTACGCTTGTTGGCGGGCCAGGCTTCGGCAATCAGCGCCATGCCGATGCCAAACTCGCCGCCCAGCCCCACGCCCGCCAGCGTGCGGTACGCCAGCAGATCCCAGTAGCCCTGCGCAAAGGCGCAAAGCCCGGTAAACACGGAAAACATCAGGATGGTAAAGGTCAGCACGCGGATCCGGCCCAGCTTGTCGCTGAGATGGCCGAACACGACGCCGCCGATCACCGCGCCAATCAGCGTCCAGGTGACCAGCGAGCCTGCCTGTGAAGGATCGAGCGCCAGAGAAAGGCTGATGGCGGGCAGCATAAACCCGAGGATCAGCAGATCGAAGCCGTCCATTGCGTAGCCGCTGATCGCCGCCAGCATCGCTTTGCCTGGCGTTACGCCTTTTTTTTGTTGCATCACGGGAGTTCCTTGCCGGTGTGAAGTGCGGCAAGTATAAATTACGAGCGCCGCCAGACCAACTTAAAGCGTCAGGCCGGAAGCGCGATGGTCAGACTGGCTTGTCGTCGCTTTCGCCGGTGAGCAGCTCGTCCAGCTTGTCGCCGCCAACGTGACGGAAGTCCTGACCTTTCACGAAATAGAAGATGATTTCACAGATATTCTGGCAGCGATCGCCAATACGCTCGATAGCGCGCGCGCAGAACAGCGCGGTTAGCACGCTGGGAATGGTGCGCGGATCTTCCATCATATAGGTCATCAGCTGACGCACGATGCCCTCATATTCCTGGTCGACCTTTTTATCTTCCCGATAGATTTCAATAGCCGCATTGAGATCCATGCGCGCAAAAGCATCCAGCACGTCGTGCAGCATCTGAATGGTGTGATAGCCCAGCGATTCCAGATTTACCAGCAGCGACTGGTGCTGCTGGCCAAATTTTTCCAGTGCCGTTCGGCTGATTTTTTCCGCCACGTCGCCAATGCGCTCCAGCTCGGAAATGGTTTTGATGATCGCCATCACCAGACGCAGGTCGCTGGCGGTCGGCTGGCGCTTGGCGATAATGCGCACGCACGCCTCGTCAATCGACACCTCCATCATGTTGACCTTCTGATCGCCATCGATCACCCGCTGCGCCAGCTCGGCATCCTGGTTGTGCATCGCGACGATGGCGTCCGTCAGCTGTTTTTCCACCATGCCGCCCATCGTCATCACCTGGGTGCGGATGTGCTCCAGCTCGGCGTTGAACTGCCCGGAGATATGTTTATTCAGATTGAGATTATCCATGCGTTTCTCCAGTCAACTTAACCATAGCGGCCAGTGATATAGTCTTCGGTTTGTTTTTGGTGCGGTTTGGTAAACAGCGTATCCGTATCGCTGAACTCAATCAGCTCGCCCAGATACATAAAGGCCGTATGGTCGGAACAGCGCGCGGCCTGCTGCATGTTATGCGTGACGATCACCACGGTGTAATCCTGCTTCAGCTCGGTGATCAGCTCTTCGATACGCCCGGTGGAAATAGGATCCAGCGCGGAGCACGGCTCGTCCAGCAGCAGCACCTCCGGGCGAATGGCAATGCCGCGAGCAATGCAGAGGCGCTGCTGCTGGCCGCCGGAAAGGCTGTAGCCGCTCTGCTGCAGCTTGTCTTTGGTTTCCGTCCACAGCGCTGCTTTGGTCAGCGCCCATTGTACGCGCTCATCCATTTCGGCACGGGAAAGTTTTTCGAACAGGCGCACGCCGAAAGCGATGTTATCGTAAATCGACATCGGAAACGGCGTCGGTTTCTGGAACACCATGCCGACGCGCGCGCGCAGCAGGGCGATATCCTGGCTGGCGGTCAGGATGTTTTCGCCATCCAGCAGGATCTCGCCTTCCGCGCGCTGTTCCGGATAGAGCGAAAACATCTTGTTAAACGTGCGCAGCAGCGTCGATTTACCGCAGCCCGACGGGCCGATAAAAGCGGTGACCTGGTTTTTAGCAATATCCAGATTGATATTCTTCAGCGCATGAAATTTTCCATAATAAAAGTTCAAATCACGAACCTGGATCATATTGCCGGAAGTGTTGTCAGCCATTCTTTTTCTCTCTTATACGCGCCGCCGCAGCCGCGCGTTAGATCAGTGTTTGCTTTTGGCAAAAATCACGCGCGCCAGAATATTTAAAATCAGCACGCAGACGGTAATCAGCAGCACGCCTGCCCAGGCCAAACTTTGCCATTCGGCAAACGGGCTCATGGCGAATTTAAAAATCGTCACCGGCAGGTTAGCCAGCGGCTGCAGCATATCGGTGCTCCAGAACTGGTTGGAGAGCGAGGTAAACAGCAGCGGTGCCGTTTCCCCGGCGATACGCGCTATCGCCAGCAGGATGCCGGTAAGAATGCCCGATATCGAAGCCTTCAGCGTAATGGCCGAAATCATTTTCCATTTCGGCGTACCCAGCGCGTATGCCGCTTCGCGCAGGCTGTCCGGCACCAGCTTCAGCATATTTTCCGTGGTGCGAATAACCACGGGGATCTGCAACAGCGCCAGCGCCACCGCGCCCGCCAGGCCCGAAAAGTGCTGCATCTGCGCTACCACCAGCGTGTAGACGAACAGGCCGACCACGATGGAGGGAGCAGAAAGCAGGATATCGTTGATAAAGCGGATCGTTTCCGCCAGCCAGCCTTTACGGCCATATTCCGCCAGATAGATACCGGCCATGATGCCCAGCGGCGTCCCCACGATGGTCGACCAGAAAATCAGCAGGCCGCTGCCCATAATGGCGTTAGCCAGACCGCCGCCTGCCGTATTGGGCGGCGGCGTGTTTTCCGTAAACAGCGCCAGCGTCATGCCGTCCACGCCGCGCGCGATAGTCGCCCAAAGGATCCAAATCAGCCAGAACAGGCCAAACGCCATCGTCAGCAGGGAAAGGGTCAACGCGATGCGGTTTTTCATCCGCCGCCACGCCTGCATTTTACGGCGGGAGGCTTCCAGCTCCGCGCGGGACTGCATGGCTATCATGCTCATGAGCGCGCTCCTTCACTTTTCGCCAGGCGGATAATCATCAGCTTTGAACAGGCCAGCACGATAAAGGTAATCACAAACAGGATCAGCCCCAGCTCCATCAACGCGGCGGTATGCACGCCCGATTCCGCTTCGGCGAATTCGTTTGCCAGCGCGGAGGTGATGCTGTTGCCCGGCATAAACAGCGAAGCGCTGTCCAGCTGGTAGGTATTACCGATAATAAAGGTCACCGCCATGGTTTCGCCCAGCGCGCGCCCCAGCCCCAGCATAATGCCGCCGATCACGCCGTTTTTGGTAAACGGCAGCACGATGCGCCAGATCACTTCCCAGGTGGTGCAGCCGATGCCGTAAGCGGACTCTTTCATCATCACCGGGGTCTGCTCGAAAACGTCACGCATCACCGAGGCGATATAAGGAATGATCATGATCGCCAGGATAATCCCGGCAGCCAGAATGCCGATGCCAAAAGCCGGGCCGGAGAACAGCGAGCCGACAATAGGCACGTTGGCCATCAGCTCGCCCAGCGGCGTCTGAAAATAAGTGGCAAACAGCGGAGCGAAGATAAACAGCCCCCACATGCCGTAAACGATGCTGGGGATGGCGGCCAGCAGCTCGATCGCCACGCCTAAAGGACGACGCAGCCAGTTTGGTGCCAGTTCGGTGAGAAACAGCGCGATGCCAAAGCTGACCGGCACGGCGATAACCAGCGCGATAGCAGAGGTCACCAGCGTGCCGTAAATCGGCACCAGCGCGCCGAACTGTTCATTAGGCGCATCCCAGGTTTTGGTCCACAGAAAGGAGAGGCCAAATTTCTGAATGCTGGGCCAGGAAGAGATGATGAGCGAGACAATAATGCCGCCGAGCAGCAGTAAGACAATCAGCGCGGCCAGCTTGACCAGCGCGCCAAAAATGAGGTCACCCTGCTTGCCGGGAGCCTTGAATGTCGGCCTGGATGTAGCCATAAAATTCCCGATAGTGAACGTTTTTGGGCGGCACAGCGGCCGCCCGAAACTTATAGCCGTTTAGTCAGCTTAGTACAGCGCTTTGCCCGAGCTGTCTTTAATATTGGTTTTCCATGCGGCGCGGATCTGCTCTACGACGGAGTCCGGCAGCGCGGCATAGTCCAGGCTGGTGGTGACCTGGGCGCCGTTTTTATAGGCCCAGTCAAAGAACTTCAGTACGGCTGCGCCCTTCTCCGCGTTGGCCTGATCTTTGTGCATCAAAATAAAAGTGGTGGAGGTGATTGGCCAGGCGTTATCGCCTTTCTGGTAGGTCAGATCCTGCGCGAAGGATTTGCTCCAGTCCGCGCCTTTCGCCGCGTCGCTGAAGCTCTGTTCGCCTGGCGCAACGGCTTTGCCGTCGGCATCCAGCAGCTTGGTATAGGCCAGGTTGTTTTGTTTGGCGTAGGCGTATTCCACATAGCCAATCGAGCCAGGCAGACGCTGCACGAAAGCGGCTACGCCGTCGTTGCCTTTGCCGCCCAGGCCGGTTGGCCAGTTAACGGTGTTGCCTTTGCCAACTTTGCTGTTCCAGTCGCTGTTCACCTTCGCCAGATAGCTGGTGAATACAAAGGAGGTACCGGAACCGTCAGCGCGGCGCACCACGTTGATATTGGCATCCGGCAGCTTGACGCCAGGGTTCAGCTTAGTGATGGCCGGGTCGTTCCATTTCTTTACGTTACCGAGGTAGATATCGCCAACGGTTTTGCCATCCAGCGTCAGTTCGCCGGATTTTACGCCGGGAATGTTCACCGCCAGCACCACGCCGCCAATCACGGTTGGAAACTGGAACAGGCCGTTTTTCTGCAAATCTTCTTCTTTCATCGGCGCGTCGGAGGCGCCGAAGTCGACGGTCTTAGCAATAATCTGTTTTACGCCGCCGGAAGAACCGATCCCCTGGTAGTTAATCTGCGCGCCTGTTGCTTTGTTGTACTCGGCCGCCCATTTGTTATAGACCGGTGCCGGGAAAGTCCCGCCCGCGCCCGTCAGGTTGTCGGCGGCAAAAGCGGAAACCGCGCTCAGCGACAGCGTAACAGCCACCAAACGAGCCAGGTTTTTTTGCATCAGTGTCATATTCCCTCCAGGGGATAAAGTCAGTCTTTATACTGTTTTAGTATGATTAATGATTGCTGCTGGAGGCAAAATAGGACAGTTTGATGACAGTAAAATGTACACAATATGACAGTTTTGTGACGAACATCTTTTATACAGACATCCCAGAAAAGAGTGGATCGCCTTTGCAATCGCCCTGTTGTTACTTCGCTACGCCAGCAACGCGCGCGGCAGTTGCGTGACCCGGCTTCCGAATCGACGTCGTGTATCTTCCGGAAGCGCCGTTCAGTCGTTGCGCTGACTTTTCTCTGCATAAAATTCATTTTTTATCCAATATTTAGCGGCCCTGAGTGGGCTAATATCAAAGCCGAAAACGCGATGGAGGACGATTAATTTTCGCTCTCGTTTATGGAATGAAATACGTTATTAAGGGAAATTTTTATGAAATACACAGCAAAAGTGATTATTGGCAGCCTGCTGCTGGCCGCCACAGCTGGGCTGGCGCAGGCAAATGAGCAACCACTGGTATCGAACAATGCTTTCACATCAGACAATGATAGTCTGGTCGCCTATTCCGATAGCAGTAGCGTTTTTTACCGCTCTTCTTTTCAGATCAGAAATATAAAAGCTCTTATTGACGCTAACAAGACGTTGCAGGAGAAGGTGACGCAGCAGCAGGAGAGGCTTGAGAAGCAGCAGGAAGAAACGAAGACACTGGATAAACAGTTCCAGGAGCTGAAAAAAAGCGTAGAGGAAAAAGACCGGGCAAACAGGGAAACGCAAACCACCGTGCAGAGCCTTAAAGATCAAATCAGCGATCTGAAAAGGACGCTGGATGAGGTTAACAACAAAGTGAAATAACTTTAAAAACGCGCCGATCCTCTGCAGGATCGGCGCGGTAGTCGGTTACTCTACCGTGACCGATTTCGCCAGATTGCGCGGCTGGTCAACATCGGTGCCTTTAATCAGCGCGACGTGGTAAGAGAGCAGCTGTAGCGGCACGGTGTAGAAGATTGGCGCGATAATCTCTTCCACGTGCGGCAGCGGGATAATACGCATCCCTTCGCTGTTGGCAAAGCCCGCATCCCGATCGGCGAACACGTACAGCAGGCCGCCGCGCGCGCCCCTTTTCAATGTTCCACTTCAGCTTCCCGGCTGAAGCATGTGCCGTCAACGGACAAAGAGTAGATTAGAACATCCGTTATTTTCTCTGCCCGAAACGGCCAAAAATCCGAATTCAGACAGGGAAGCCGCACAGCGTTTATTCTCTGGCTTTTCACCGCGTATTATCCCCTGTAAAGAATGCAACGGACGCTAACACAAGGAGTGTGCCACGATGGCCGGACTGCAATTCCCCTGCACTCTATTCAAAACCCAAAAGCGGATGGACGATTACAGCGCCAGTGATATGCGCTGCGGCGATCTGACCGAAGCACGGTTAAAATCCTATTACGGGCTGGTAGATGTGTCTGCCAAAGCCAATCCTTATACCCTGACGAAAATCACCCCGTTTAATCAGCCACAGTCTATGTTTTACGGCTCCCGTGGAGCTGGCGAGAAAATTACCCGCCAGCAGTGCGCGGCGATCCTGTTTGATGAGTTTCGGGAGCGTTCCCCCTTGTTCTCGGTATATGGGCCTTACCGCCATTTGGCCGAAGAGATGATTACCCACATGCAACACGGCAAAGGTTCACCTTTCAGCAGTGTGAGCCTGAACAGGGCGCTGAAGGAGCATATTTTGTCCGATAACACACCAAACAGCACTCGCTTACGGTTAGGTGAGGCTATTGAAAAATATATTGACTGGAAAAATAAATGTTATCCGGCAAAAGATAAAGAGGAGTTGCGAAAAGCTATTCTTGAAGGAAAACTCCCCAAATTCGACCGCATTCAGGATAATTTTAATGGTATGGGCATAACTGTCCACGACACCTGGGCAACACACATCACTATCAAATCGCTACAGGTTGATGATGGTAGTTATCGGGCGGTGGTGCATTACAGAATCCAGGATCACTTTGGCCTGGATGTTGACGATATATCAAAATTCAGCTTCAACCTGTTCCGCTTCTTTCGTATCTGGTTTGTGTTGCAGCGATACAACCAGTTTGGTTTTAAGCCTTTTATGACCAACATGGAAGCCGTCATAGAAATTACTGGAGATCGCAAATGAGAGTAAAGAAAAGGAGTCTTATTGCCTTGCTCGCTCTGGCTGTCTGCGTATTGCCTGGTTACTGGCTTTGGCTATCACTGCGTCCGGTGGAAGTTATCGCAGTTCATGATAATGGTAATCATAGCTATGTTTTAGTCAGGAATTTCCCGCAGACCGATATGGGGAAAATAAACTGGTGGCTAAAAAATAAAGATACACTGAAAGAAAAGTATAACATTCCTAACCCCTCATCCTCTGGCTATTTTACTGTTATTTTTTGGAATTTCGGTGAGGGTTATAAAGAAGAAGGAAAATATGACAGGCTTTGTTTTGATGATATGAAAATAAAAATAAATTGCATCGAAAAGGATGCTGTTTTTTCCGTGGATAAAAGCAGGAATTTTGGTACGACTTTCACAGCATACGATGGCGATAATTATCGCTTAGGCCAGAATGGCGACATTATAAAAGTCGGTTCCGATTAGGATTGCGTCTTTCGCAGAGAAGCAGCGACAAAACAATCCTTTCTACCGGCTTGAATCCCCCTGATAACTTCCAGGCGTTAGAGCAAAGATAACGCGCCGATCCTCTGCAGGATCGGCGCGGTAGTCGGTTACTCCACCGTGACCGATTTCGCCAGATTGCGCGGCTGGTCAACGTCGGTGCCTTTAATCAGCGCGACGTGGTAAGAGAGCAGCTGTAGCGGCACGGTGTAGAAGATTGGCGCGATAATCTCTTCCACGTGCGGCAGCGGGATAATACGCATCCCTTCGCTGTCGGCAAAACCCGCATCCCGATCGGCGAACACGTACAGCAGGCCGCCGCGCGCGCGCACCTCTTCGATGTTCGACTTCAGTTTTTCCAGCAGCTCGTTGTTTGGCGCCACCACAATCACCGGCATATCGGCATCGATCAGCGCCAGCGGCCCGTGCTTCAGCTCGCCCGCCGCATAGGCTTCGGCGTGGATATAGGAGATCTCCTTCAGCTTCAGCGCGCCTTCCATCGCTATTGGATACTGGTCGCCACGGCCCAGGAACAGCGCGTGATGCTTATCGGAGAACTCTTCCGCCAGCGCTTCAATCTGCTTGTCCTGCGACAGCATCTGTTCGATACGGCTCGGCAGCGCCTGCAAACCGTGCACGATATCGTGCTCGATCTGCGCGTCCATGCCCTTCAGCCGGCCGATTTTCGCCACCAGCATCAGCAGCACGGTCAGCTGCGTGGTGAAGGCTTTGGTCGAGGCCACGCCGATTTCCGTCCCGGCTTTGGTCATCAGCGCCAGATCGGATTCACGCACCAGCGAAGAGCCGGCCACGTTGCAGATCGCCAGCGAGCCGAGATAGCCCAGCTCTTTCGACAGGCGCAGCGCCGCCAGCGTGTCCGCCGTTTCACCGGACTGCGACAGCGTGATCATCAGGCTGTTTTTGCGCACCGCCGATTTGCGATAGCGGAATTCAGAAGCGATCTCCACGTCGCACGGCACGTTAGCCAGCGCTTCAAACCAGTAGCGGGACACCATGCCGGAGTTGTACGAGGTGCCGCAGGCCACGATTTGAATATGCTCAACCTGCGCCAGCAGCGCGTTGGCGTTTGGCCCCAGCTCGGAGAGATCCACTTCGCCATGGCTGAAACGCCCGGTCAGGGTGTTTTTGATCGCCATCGGCTGTTCGTAAATCTCTTTCTGCATATAGTGACGATACAGGCCTTTGTCGCCCGCGTCGTACTGCACGTTGGATTCGATTTCGGCACGCTCCACGCGCTCGCCCAGGCGATCGAAGATAACCACGTCGCGACGGCTAACCTCTGCGATATCGCCTTCTTCCAGGTACATAAAGCGACGCGTCACCGGCAGCAGCGCCAGCTGATCGGAAGCGATAAAGTTTTCACCCACGCCACGGCCAATCACCAGCGGGCTGCCGGAACGGGCGGCCACCAGCACGGACGGATCGCGGCTGTCCATAATGACCATGCCGTAAGCGCCGCGCAGCTGCGGGATCACGCGCTGTACCACTTCACGCAGCGTGCCGCCGCTCTGCTTCTGCTCCCAGTGCACCAGGTGCGCGACCACTTCCGTATCCGTTTCGGACGCAAAGCGATAGCCCAGCTCTTTTAACCGCTCACGCAGCGGCTCGTGGTTTTCGATAATGCCGTTATGCACGATAACGATATGTTCTGAGATATGAGGATGCGCATTGGCCTCCGACGGCTCGCCGTGGGTTGCCCAGCGCGTGTGCGCGATACCGGTGCCGCCAGCCAGCGGCGTGGTTTCCGCCGCTTCCGCCAGTTTTTGCACCTTGCCTAAACGACGAAGGCGCGTGATCTGCCCTTCGGCGGTAACGACGGCCAGACCCGCGGAGTCATAGCCCCGATATTCCAGGCGGCGTAACCCTTCTAACAGGATTTCTGCGATATCACGTTGCGCTACTGCACCAACAATTCCACACATAGTAGTTTTCCTGACGTCATGGCGTTTGCCATTAACTTTGTCTTCTGCCTGTTTGTTCCGGTATGTTCCGGTTCCCCGAGCCTTGTAGAGAGTGGGGATTAGAGTTATATGGGTGCCATGCACCCCTTACTGCAATCGGGCGATCTTCGCCGCCCGTAAAATTATTTTTTCTTCGCCGGACGCTGCCAGTCGGTTTTCAGATTCTGTTCTTTACGATTGTAGGCCAAACCTGGCGCGGAGATATCTTTCATCACCGTGGTGCCTGCGGCGATGGTCGTGCCCGCCGCTACCGATACCGGCGCCACCAGCTGGGTATCGGAGCCGACAAAGACATCGTCGCCGATGATCGTCAGCGATTTGTTCACGCCATCGTAATTACAGGTGATGGTGCCCGCGCCGATATTGACGTTAGCGCCGATCGAAGCATCGCCCAGGTAGCTCAGGTGACCGGCTTTAGAGCCTTTGCCCAGCGTCGCCTTTTTCATTTCGACAAAGTTGCCGACGTGTGCGCCAGCGGCAAGCGAGCTGCCGGGACGAAGCCGGGCGAACGGGCCGACGGTGCAGTCTGCCGCCAGCTCGGCGTTTTCCAGCACGCTGTAAGGACTGATTTCGCAGTCGTCGCCAATCACGCAGTTTTTCAGCACGCAGCCGCTGCCGATTTTCACGCGGTTACCGAGCTGCACCTTACCTTCGATAATCACGTTGGTGTCTATTTCTACGTCGCGGCCATGTTTAAGCTCGCCCCGCAGGTCGAAACGCGCCGGATCTTTCAGCATCACGCCCGCCAGCAGCAGTTTTTCCGCCTGCTGTGCCTGCCAGACGCGTTCCAGCGTTGCCAGCTGTAGCCGGTTGTTAACGCCGTCGGTTTCCGAACTGTGCAAAGGCTGCGTCGTTTCCGTCACCCGGCCTTCCTGATGAGCCAGCGCGATAATATCCGTGATGTAATATTCGCCCTGAGCGTTGTCATTGGTGAGCTTGCTCAGCCAGCGCTTCAGGTCGCCGCCGTTGGCCAGCAGAATACCGGTATTGATTTCGCGGATCGCCAGCTGTTCCGGCGTGGCGTCTTTCTGCTCTACGATGCCCACGACCTGGCCCTGCTCACGGAGGATGCGACCATAGCCGGTGGGATTATCAAGGATGACCGTTAGCAGCGCGATGCCGCCCTGCGGTTTTGCCTGGCGCAGTCGCTGTAGCGTTTCGATAGAAATCAACGGCACGTCGCCGTACAGCATCAGGATATCTTCGTCATCGGCAAACCAGGGCGCGGCCTGCTGCATAGCGTGACCGGTGCCCAGCTGCTCGGCCTGCAATACCCAGTTCAGCGAGGGATCCTGCAAGGTCGACTGTAAGCGTTCGCCGCCGTGTCCGTAAACCAGATGGACTTTATCAGCGCCCACGCCCTGCGCGGCGTCAATGACGTGTTGTACCATTGGCTTACCGGCCAAAAGATGAAGAACTTTGGGAAGATCGGAGTACATACGGGTTCCCTTGCCTGCGGCAAGGATCACCACGCTCAGCGCGCTGTTTGACATAGACATCCTGCTTGATGTTGAAATCGCTTTCCTGGCGAAAAGTAAAGCTGGATTGCGGGAAAAATACTACTTCTTTTACCCTTCAAAAATACTTTCCGCCGGGCCGAACAAGGGCACCACGCCGGGAAAAGCCGGTATGCGTCCCTCAGCCGGAGCATGATACCACCAAAATAGAGTCGTCTATGACTTTCCACCGCTGTCGATCAAACGGTTTTGCTCTTTAACCATTCAGAGATTTTTTGCTGCAGCACGACCACGACTTCGCTGCCGCTGGTGCCGGCGATAGCAGAGAAAAAAAGCGTTTGGGACGTAGTCATGTTGAAATCAATACAGAGTAAGCCAACCACAAAGCCAGTAAACATTGAAATAAATATGTGTTTCAGGAAAAAGCTCAGTTTCCCTTTATTTTCTTTTATCAGCTCGCCGTGGATAAAGTAATTAACCACTCCTCCGGCGCTGGCAACTATCATGGCATCCAAAAGATGATGTTCACTTAAAAACTTCATCAGCAACATAGTTTCATCATTATATAACACGGTAATACCTCAGAAAGATAAATAGCGATCGGCAAAGACCATGGCTATTTATGGCGAAGAAAAAGATTTTTTTCGCGTTCCCTGCGAGTAATTAACGTTTTAACCACGCCATTTCCGGCGTAAATCCACGAGCCGAACTGTTCGGCGGCGGCGGCATAGCAGCCTTGGTTTAAAAACATCAGCAGCGTGGAAGGCTGACCGCTTTTTAGCTCGATCAGGCCAGCTTTTACGCCCTGCTGCCCGGCGCCGACGCTGTGCAGAATGGAGCAGAGCGCGTCAAACTGATCCTGCGTGACGGGCACTTCAACTTTCTGCCGCAAGAGTTCGGCGCATTTGTTCAGGTCGCTGACAAGCAGCACCTCCGCCTGTTCAGGCGTAACGCTGTCGCCTTCACGGACGCTTTCCGCATGGCCATAGCCCAGCGTCCAGATGCCCGCGTCATTCTTCTCTGCGGTTAAACGAAGTTTTTCCTGAGCCTTGATAAAATCAATGCCCCTCTCTGAAATATTCATTTTTTTCACTCTGGCAGACGGGAAATAATGCTCCCGAAGGAGCATTATTTATTTCAAATTAACGAAGGTAATCCCATGGTTTACCGAACTGGCCGGTAGTTTCTTCCAGACCAGGTTCAGAGCCCTGTGACCAGAATTTACCGATAAAGTTAACGCCTTTATGCGTCACTTTACTGCCTTCCACGTAGACTGCGGTTGCACTCCACAGGGGATATTCAGCAGGCACATCCGGCACCACTGGCTCATCCGGAGTAACTTCGGATGCAGGCACGATAACCACTTTGTAAGAGGCCATATCGGTTTTGCTATTGGCCGCGGTGACGGTCAGCAGCAGCTCTACCACCTTTTCAGAGGTAACAGCCGGCAGCGCAACTTTCGTTTCGCTGGCCTGCGGAGAAACGATCTGCACGTTACCGCTGCCTGACCATTTGTAGCTGGCGGCTTTAACGGATTTATCCGCAGAGAAGACCAGCGTGCTGCCGCCCAGCGCTTTCATAGTGATAACAGCAGTTGGCGCGGTGTTATCTTCCGGGTCAACGGGATCGATTGGGTCAACCGGGTCAATTGGGTCAACTGGATCGATTGGGTCTACCGGGTCTACCGGGTCTACCGGGTCTACCGGGTCTACCGGGTCAATTGGGTCTACAGGGTCTACAGGGTCTACAGGGTCTACAGGGTCAATCGGGTTTTCACCGTTGATATTGATCCCTTTGAAGTAGAAAGGGGACATATCGATATTCTGCTGCACAATCGGGCAGCCCATACCTTCACGACCGGCGTTAACCAGCAGGCCGTTATCGTTATCGATAGTCCAGGTGAACAGACCGCCCAGGCCTTTTTCGATCACATAACGCGCTTTTTCACGTACGGTACGTGGCGTATCGATAGAGTGGAAAACTTTAGACGTCGGGCTGTACAGATAATCTGCGCAGGCTTCGTCATCGGTATACACGTTGTAACCGTTACGGCCAGACTGGTTTTCCAGATCCAGGTAGTTGTTGATAATGTCATAGTATTCAACACAGCCGGACTCAAAAGTCCCCACGGTAGTACCGCTACCATCGTAAGAACCCTTCAGCGGAGAGAAGGATTCAATGTTGCCGCCCTTGGCGCTACGTGAATAGCCTGCATAACCGATGTTGATGGCTTCAGGATCCACACCCAGGTTCAGCAGATACTCAACCGCTTCTTCCAGACTGTAGGTGCTGTTTTTGGTTTTATACAGGTTGGCGTGATGGGCCAGGCCGTCCGCCCACGGCGTACCGAAGAAGTCATAGGTCATCAGGTTGATGCCGTACAAACCCACTTCCAGCAGGCCTTTGATATTAGAATGCTGCAACACATCCACGTTAGCGGAAGACGCGATACTGATTTTCACGTGTTTCATGCTGTTAGCATCAAGCGCCTTACGCAGGCTGGAGATCAGCGCCACGTAGTTCTCACCATCTTCCGGGCCGTGTGGGTTACCCGCGCCTGCAGCATTTGGATATTCCCAGTCGATATCGATTTCAGAAAACATCGGGAAGCGGTCGAAGAACCAGATAATGCTGGCTACCAGCGTATCAATCGCGCTCTGGCTTTTCGCCAGCTCGTGGAAGGCTTCGCTCATCGTCCAGCCGCCGAGGCTGAAGGAAAGCGCCAGATCGTGACCCTGAGCTTTTGCATCAATCTGCAATTTACGCATCGCGCCCAGCACGCCCTGCAGGTTAGGGTGATCCTGATAGAAACAGTCGCCTTCGCCATCGGACGGATAGGTGGTGCCCGGGCCAAAACCAAATGCTTTCCAGCCGCTGAAGCCGCAGTTGATATAAGACTGGCAATCGGCCCACGGATCCAGGATGGTCATTTCGTTGGCTTTCTTGCCGGTCCAGGCCGCAGCCTGATCGATTTTTTCTTTATTAGCGCCTTTATCACCGACGATACCGGTAAAACCAAAAATGATTTTATCGTAGGCGGTTGGGTCTAACTTAGTGATATCAATCCCACGGCCGCGATTGGCTTTAAGAATGTTGCCATTATTATCAACCTGACGCTGATCGTAATGCGCCCAGTCAGTGTAATAGCCAAAGATTTTAGGTTTATTGGCGGTGTTATATTTGTTGTATACACGTTTTGCTACGCGACCTGAAGTGTAACTAAATTCTGAAGTGTTCGTTACCGGGTTAAATCCATCTGCGGCATAAGACTGTTCTGTAAGAATGTCTTGTTGAATCAACTTGCTCATTGCAAATCCTTATATGATAAAAGTTAGTGTACTCAGCGCCATCGATTAAGCTGGCCGACAAACTTTTACCCGATACGGAAAAGCATACCAGTTATAAATAAAGAATAATTATCAGCTCACTCCTGCCCGCCCCGAAATAACATTAATAAGCCAGCTATCGGCCAGACTGCGTGCGTGAGTCTGGGGACAGGCAGGATAAATAACCCCAGACCGGATAAACGACCTTCGAATAACAAGACTCTGTTCTCTTTTATCAATGACGGATAAACAATAATTAGAACCTCGCTTAACATTGCGCGCGGCAAAACCGCTACAGACCCTTGACCGGCGCGGATTACCGCCTTCTGGCGTGCACTTTCTGCAATGCCTGTGCTAATAATTACAACCCGTCTTTATCTTTTCTGCTGGTATATTCCTGCCACCAACAGAGCGAAGCAGTTAAGCAGAGCGATATCTGCTAAAAAATAAAAAGAATATTAAAGCAAACATTAATAAGGATTTGCAGAGGCTATACAAAGCCTTTTACCATCGCTGTTTTTTTAATCTATTACTGGTTTCCCCACTTAACAGGTCACAGTCATGAACGAAGGAATTTATCTTGGTAACAATATTTATCTCTCAGAGGAGAGAAATCATCTGATCAATGGCAACATTACATTAACCATCAGCGAAAAAGAGAAACGATTGCTGAGCTATTTCCTTCGCAACCCGGAAAAAGAGCTGACAAAAAGCCATTTGATTACGGCAATCTGGGAAAGCCGGGCTGCGACTATCGATGACGCCAACCTGACTCAGCTGGTTTATAAAATACGCCGCGATTTAGCTGCGGTGAACCTCAGAAACTGTATTAAAACGATACCGGGCAAAGGCTATATCTATATTCCGGAGAAAAAGAAAGCGGTGCAGGAACCTGTGATGGCGGACGCTGGCAGCAGCAAGACGGAATGCCTTATCTGTTCAGCGCTTACTATCATCGCCACCGTTATGGCGTTGTGCACGCTTTGCTTTTTCTTCTGGCGTAGCTGAACGTTTAACGCTCAGTTTAATTACAACATTAAATATAGTGTTTTATCCGATCGGGATTTCCTGCAGCGCGCCCTGTGCCGCCCCTTCGACAATAAAAAAAGGCCAGGCAGTTTCCTGTCTGGCCTTTCTGCTTAAACCTGAATTACATCGCTTTTTTGGTCAACTCGATCACGCGCAGTTTGGCGATCGCTTTAGCCAGTTCAGCCGACGCGGCAGCAAAGTCCACATCGCCGTGAGAGCCACTCATGTGCTCCTCGGCTTTGCGTTTCGCTTCCATCGCGCGGGCCTCGTCGAGGTCGGTGCCGCGGATCGCCGTATCAGCCAGCACGGTAGCCGCGCCTGGCTGTACTTCCAACATGCCGCCGGAGAGATAGATATACTCTTCGTCGCCCTGTTCTTTAACGATGCGAACCATACCAGGTTTAATGGCGGTCAGCAGCGGGGCGTGGCCAGGATGGATCCCCAGCTCGCCTTCGCTACCTGACACCTGAATACGCTGCACAGTGCCGGAGAACATCTGCTGTTCTGCACTGACCACGTCCAGGTGAAAAGTCATAGCCATAATTAACCTCCCGGGAAACCGTTATTACAGTTTCTTCGCTTTTTCCACGGCTTCTTCGATGGAACCAACCATGTAGAAAGCCTGCTCTGGCAGATGGTCGAATTCACCGTCCATGATGCCTTTAAAGCCACGGATGGTATCTTTCAGCGACACATACTTGCCCGGAGAACCGGTGAAGACTTCTGCCACGAAGAACGGCTGAGACAGGAAGCGCTGCATCTTACGAGAGCGAGCAACAACCAGCTTGTCGTCTTCAGACAGCTCGTCCATCCCGAGGATAGCGATGATGTCTTTCAGTTCCTGGTAACGCTGCAGCAGAGACTGCACGCCACGAGCCACGTCGTAGTGTTCCTGACCAACAACCAGCGGATCCAGCTGACGGCTGGTAGAATCCAGTGGATCAACCGCCGGGTAGATACCCAGAGACGCGATCTGACGGCTCAGTACCACGGTTGCGTCTAAGTGAGCAAAGGTGGTGGCTGGCGATGGGTCAGTCAAGTCATCCGCAGGCACGTAAACGGCCTGTACGGAGGTGATAGAACCGGTTTTGGTTGAGGTGATACGTTCCTGCAGAACGCCCATCTCTTCCGCCAGCGTTGGCTGGTAGCCTACCGCTGATGGCATACGACCCAGCAGCGCGGACACTTCGGTACCGGCCAGGGTGTAACGGTAGATGTTATCGATGAACAGCAGTACGTCACGACCTTCATCACGGAATTTTTCCGCCATGGTCAGGCCAGTCAGGGCAACGCGCAGACGGTTTCCTGGTGGCTCGTTCATCTGGCCGTAGACCAGAGATACTTTGTCGATAACGTTGGAGTCGGTCATCTCGTGATAGAAGTCGTTACCCTCACGGGTACGCTCGCCCACGCCGGCAAATACGGAGAAACCTGAGTGCTCAGCCGCAATGTTACGGATCAGCTCCATCATGTTTACGGTTTTACCTACACCCGCGCCGCCGAACAGACCAACTTTACCGCCCTTCGCGAACGGACACATCAGGTCGATTACCTTGATACCGGTTTCCAGCAGCTCCTGAGAGTTGGACTGGTCTTCGTATGAAGGTGCAGAACGGTGGATCGCCCAACGCTCTTCTTCGCCGATGTCGCCTTTCATGTCGATTGGCTCGCCCAGCACGTTCATGATACGGCCAAGCGTTGCGGTACCTACCGGTACTTCGATTGGGTGCGCAAGGTCAGCGACTTCCAGACCGCGCTTCAGGCCGTCGGAAGAACCCATTGCGATGGCGCGAACCACGCCACCACCCAGCTGCTGCTGTACTTCCAGCACCAGACGGGTATCACCATTTTTAGTCTCAAGCGCGCTGTACACTTGTGGTACTGCGTCCTGAGGAAATTCGACGTCAACAACGGCGCCGATTACCTGGACAATTTTTCCAGTAGCCATCTTGAATCCTCTACCTAATTCATTAAACCTGGTTAAACCGCGGAGGCTCCACCGACAATCTCGGTAAGTTCCTGGGTGATGCTGGCCTGACGAGCTTTGTTGTATACCAACTGCAGCTCTTTGATCAGGTTTCCGCCGTTGTCGGTCGCAGCTTTCATCGCCACCATACGCGCGGCCTGCTCGCTGGCCAGGTTTTCTACAACACCCTGGTAAACCTGAGACTCGACGTAGCGACGCAGTAACGTGTCCAGCAGCGCTTTCGGATCCGGTTCATACAGATAATCCCAGGTACTCTTCTTCACTACGCCTTCTTCCGGATCTGCTGGCGGTAACGGCAGCAGCTGGATGATTTGCGGTGACTGGGACATGGTGTTGATAAATTTGTTGCTGACAACATAGAGCTTGTCGATACGACCTTCGTCGTAAGCCTGCAGCATGACTTTTACCGGGCCGATCAGATCGGACAGGGAAGGCTTGTCGCCCATGCCCGTCACCTGAGCAACCACGTTGCCGCCGACAGCGCCGAAAAATGAAACACCTTTAGAGCCGATAATCGCCAGATCGCTCTCGACGCCTTTATCCGCCCAGCCTTTCATATCAGCCAGCACTCTTTTGAACAGGTTAATGTTCAAACCACCACAAAGCCCGCGGTCGGTAGACACGACCAGGTAGCCGACGCGCTTAACGTCGCGCTCCTCCAGGTAAGGGTGCTTGTATTCCAGATTGCCTAACGCAATGTGACCAATCACTTTGCGCATGGTCTCTGCATAAGGACGGCTGGCCGCCATGCGTTCCTGCGATTTACGCATTTTGGAGGCGGCGACCATTTCCATCGCTTTGGTGATCTTTTGCGTATTTTGAACGCTTCCGATCTTACTACGTATCTCTTTTGCGCCGGCCATAAGCTTCTCCTCAAAGCCTTGCGGCCTGCCCCGGAAGGGACAAGCCGCCAGACATTACCAGGACTGGGTTTTCTTGAACGTTTCGAGCAGAGCTTTCAGCTTCGCTTCGATATCGTTGTTGTAGTTACCAGCCTGGTTGATTTCCGCCATCAGCTCGCTGTGGTCGCGATCTGCATAAGCCAGAAGCGCTGCTTCGAAGCTGCCGATTTTCGCCAGCTCAACGTCGTTCAGGAAGCCACGCTCGGCGGCAAACAGCACCAGACCCTGCTGCGCTACGGACATCGGCGCATACTGTTTCTGTTTCAGCAGCTCGGTCACTTTCTGACCGTGGCTCAGCTGTTTACGGGTTGCTTCGTCCAGATCGGAAGCGAACTGAGAGAACGCTGCCAGTTCACGATACTGCGCCAGCGCGGTACGAATACCACCGGACAGTTTCTTGATGATCTTGGTCTGCGCAGCGCCACCCACACGGGATACGGAGATCCCTGGGTTAACTGCCGGACGAATACCGGAGTTGAACAGGTTAGTTTCCAGGAAGATCTGACCATCGGTAATCGAGATTACGTTGGTCGGAACGAACGCGGAAACGTCGCCAGCCTGAGTTTCGATGATCGGCAGCGCGGTCAGAGAACCGGTTTTACCTTTTACTGCACCGTTAGTGAAGCGCTCAACGTAGTCGGCGCTCACGCGGGAAGCACGTTCCAGCAGACGGGAGTGGAGGTAGAACACGTCGCCAGGGAAAGCTTCACGACCTGGTGGACGGCGCAGCAGCAGAGAAACCTGACGGTATGCAACGGCCTGCTTGGACAGGTCATCATATACGATCAGCGCGTCTTCACCGCGGTCACGGAAGTATTCGCCCATGGCGCAACCTGCATACGGTGCCAGGTACTGCAGCGCAGCAGACTCGGAAGCGGTAGCCACAACCACGATAGTGTTAGCCAGCGCGTTGTGTTCTTCCAGCTTACGTACCACGTTAGCGATGGTAGAAGCCTTCTGGCCGATAGCCACGTACACGCACTTGATGCCGGAATCGCGCTGGTTGATGATCGCATCGATCGCCATCGCGGTTTTACCGGTCTGACGGTCGCCGATGATCAGCTCACGCTGGCCACGGCCGATTGGGATCATCGCATCCACAGACTTATAACCAGTCTGTACAGGCTGGTCGACCGACTGACGGTCGATAACGCCTGGCGCAATCACTTCGATTGGCGAGAAGCCGTCGTTATCAATGGCGCCTTTGCCATCGATAGGTGCACCCAGGGTGTTCACCACACGACCCAGCAGGCCACGGCCTACCGGAACTTCCAGGATACGACCGGTACACTTAACCTTCATGCCTTCGGCGAGGTCAGCGTATGGGCCCATTACTACGGCACCTACGGAGTCGCGCTCCAGGTTCAGTGCGATAGCGAAGCGGTTGCCCGGCAGTGCGATCATCTCACCCTGCATAACATCGGCCAGGCCGTTTACGCGGATGATGCCGTCGCTGACGGAAACGATAGTACCTTCATTGTGAGCTTCGCTCACGACATTGAACTGAGCAATGCGCTGCTTGATCAGTTCGCTGATTTCGGTGGAATTCAGTTGCATATGCTCCAGTCCCCTTAAGACTGCAAGTCGTCTGCAAGGCGCTCAAGACGGCCGCGTACGCTGCCATCAATGACCATATCACCCGCACGGATGATTACACCTGCCATTACAGACTTATCAATTTTGCAATTCAGCTTAACTTTGCGTGACAGACGTTTTTCCATAGCGGCGCTGATTTTGGTCAGCTGTTCGTCACTCAGTGTAGTGGAAGAGATCACCTCAACGTCCGCGGTCGCATCGTATGCGGCGCGTAGCTGGATAAACTGAGCCAGTACATCGGGAAGCGCTGGTAAACGTTTGTTCTCAGCCATGACCTTAATCAGGTTCTGGCCGGCTTCATCGAGTTGATCACCACAGATAGCGATGAACCGTGCAGACAACGCTTCCGGCGCTAATGCGCCGGAAAGGAGTTCTGCCACTTGTTCATTGCTGGCTACTTCGGTAGCGAACGCCAGCATCTGCTGCCAGCGATCGACATTCTGATGCTCAACAGCAAAGTCAAAAGCTGCTTTGGCGTAGGGGCGAGCTACAGTAGTAAATTCAGACATCAGCCCCTTCCTCCTTACAGTTCAGCGACCAGTTTATCAACGATGTCGCTGTTAGCAGCTTCATCCACGGAACGTTCAATGATTTTCTCGGCGCCGGCGATAGCCAGCATCGCGACCTGCTTACGCAACTCTTCACGTGCACGTTTGCGTTCGGCGTCAATTTCAGCCTGCGCCTGGGTGACGATCTTGTTACGTTCCTGCTCAGCTTCGGCTTTCGCTTCGTCCAGGATCTGCGAACGACGTTTGTTAGCCTGTTCGATGATAACCTGAGCTTCTTCTTTCGCTTTTTTCAGCTGGTCGGACGCATCAGCCTGCGCGAGATCCAAATCTTTTTTGGCACGTTCTGCGGAAGCAAGGCCGTCAGCAACTTCTTTCTGGCGCTTTTCGATAGCAGCCATCAGCGGCGGCCATACGTACTTCATGCAGAACACTACAAACAGGATGAACGCGATGGCCTGGCCGAGGATTGTTGCGTTTAAGTTCACTGCACAATGCCTCTTGTTAAGTTAACTTTTTTCTCCGGTCTGACGACCGGCAGAAGCCGTTCATCGTCGAACTCGCGTCCAACGATGAACATCAGGGTTAGGCGACGGCGAACATCACATACAGACCCAGACCAACAGCGATCATTGGGATTGCATCCACCAGACCCATTACAACAAAGAACTGCGTACGCAGCAGAGGGATCAGATCCGGTTGACGCGCGGCGCCTTCCAGGAATTTACCTCCGAGGATGCCGATACCGATCGCAGCACCGATTGCCGCTAAGCCCATCATCACAGCGGCAGCCATGTACAGCAGATCCATATTCAGGTTTTCCATGACAGTCTCCAGTTTGTTTCAGTTAAAACGCAGTAGTGTTGATAAAAAAATCAGTGTTCTTCAGATGCCATCGACAGATAGACAATCGTCAGTACCATGAAAATGAAAGCCTGTAACGAAATGATCAGGATGTGGAAAATGGCCCATGGCACACTCAGAACCCACTGTGACCACCACGGCAACAGGCCGGCAATCAGGATAAAAATCAATTCACCCGCATACATGTTGCCGAACAGTCGCAGACCGAGAGAAACCGGTTTGGACAGCAGGCTCACGCCTTCAAGGATCAGGTTGATCGGAATGAAGACAGGATGATTGAAGGGTTGCAATGTCAGCTCTTTAGTAAAGCCCCCAATGCCTTTCATCTTGACGCTGTAGAACAGAATCAAAATAAATACGCCCAGCGCCATAGACAGCGTGATGTTCACGTCGGCTGAAGGCACAACACGCAACGCTGGCAGACCCAGAACGTGCTCGCCGATATACGGCAGCAGATCGATAGGCAGCAGGTCCATGAAGTTCATCAGGAAGACCCAGACGAAAATCGTCAGAGCCAGCGGTGCGATTACTTTGCTTTTACCGTGGTACATGTCGCGGACGTTGTTGTCGACGAAGCCAACAACCAGTTCAATCGCCGCCTGCAGTTTTCCCGGAACGCCGCTGGTGGCTGATTTCGCAACTTTGCGAAACAGCACCAGGAATACCAGTCCCAGCACCACAGAGAAAAACATGGAGTCAATATTTAATACCCAGAACGACGGTGCGTCGTGCGGATTCACTAGCTCGAAGGTACGCAGGTCCAGCTGAAGGTTATTCAGGTGGTGACCTATGTATTCCTGCGGCGTAGAGATTTCTCCTGCAGCCATGATGCCTCTTACCCTTTGTTGTTAATTACAGCCGGTGCGACGATTTGCACAATCAGCACCGATAACCAGGTCAGTCCGAGCGGCGTAAATGCCGCCCCAAACACCGCCAGCGCCACGACAAGCAGAAGAATGGTTGCCAGAACCTTCAGCACTTCACCCAGAGCGAAGCTCCAGGCCACGCGTCCTTTAACCGGGTCTCCTGCCTGATGACGCCAGGCAAAAATCATAAACAATACGTTCGGTAGCCAGGCCGCCAGTCCACCCGCAAGCGCGGACAGGCCCCAGGTCAACTCTTTCAGGGCGAACAGCGCGCCGATTATGACAAAAATCACCAGCTGAAGAAGCAGCACGGTTCGGGCAAATTTCACTCTGTAAAGGGACACTGACATGACGCTGAAACTCTCCTGCCCCGTCGGGGGTATGTCGCGTGTCGTATAAAACTGCCTTTGCCGCTTTGAGTCAAGCAGCAAAAAACGAGCAAATTATACGGCGCGCCCCTGCGATTTCAATGGATAAGTAGCGAAATGGTGAACAATTATTTAAATTTCTTTCGCGGGCGCACTTTTTCAAAACTGTCAGGAATGGCCGACAGGCGGAAAATGCATACGATAAAGGCCAAATATCGCTCATAAAGCGTGCGGAAGATCACAATTCAGTAATATTTTATCCGCATTCCGTTAAGGAATATTCTTAATATCGCTCAGAAAAATATAATTATATCAATAACATTCAACTACTTACTATTTTTTACCGTAAAACCAGCCTGCCAGCCGGATTAAAAGTGTTAATTGACAGTCATTGCAGCCAAAATTTCAGGCTAATCCGCCAGGCAAGCAAAATAAATATCACCACATTATTTTTCACTTCGCGCTGAAAAAGGCGGATCTCGTCCCGAAGAGGTAATATCCTTGATAACACTTTGTGAAATTAACGTTAAATGTAACCAGGTGTGAACGATAATTTCTGCGCGTCATTTTAACCTTACTGAAACATTCCCACCTGAAAAAAAATCACCGCGTATCGCCCGAAAGGCTAAATTTTCGTCGGGCTTTTTAGCCTTTCGCGTTACCTGCGCCTTCCTCTCCCCTGCCCTGCCGGGCTGACTTAACTAAAATCGGGTTTGGTAAGCCTGTGCCGTTCAGCCGCTTTGCTGAATAATCAGGCGATAATACGGTAAAAAATTCGGCTTTTCAGCGTTATTTTCAGGCAAATCACGTTCAATCAGCGCTGCTTGCTGCCAGATTTTGCGGATTAATTACCACCAGGTGACGTTCGCCTTCCAGTTCAGGAACGAGAAGCTTCACCGTCTTGTGATGGGTAAAACCTGCCGGCAGCGCGTCGATCTCATCCTGCGGCACGACGCCTTTCAGCGCATAAAATCGCCCTTTTTCGCCAGGCAGATGATGGCACCAGCTCAGCATATCGTTCAGAGAAGCGAAGGCCCGACTGATCACGCCATCAAAAGGCGGCTCGGCAGGAAACACCTCTACCCTGCTCTGTACCGGATCGATATTTTCCAGTTTCAGCTCATGCTGTACCTGCTTAAGAAAGCGTATGCGCTTGCCCAGGCTGTCCAGCAGCGTGAAGTGCGCTTCAGGACGGACGATAGCGAGCGGTACGCCCGGCAGCCCTGGTCCCGTGCCCACATCGATAAAACGGCTTCCTTCCAGATAAGGCTCAACCACGATGCTGTCCATGATATGCCGTACCAGCATCTGCTGCGGGTCACGCACCGACGTCAGGTTATAAGCCTTGTTCCACTTATGCAGCAGCTCAACATAGCCTGTCAGCTGCTCTTTTTGTCGATCGGTCAGGGAAATATTGGCGGCTTTCAGCAGCGCGGAAAGTTTATTAATCACGATTACATCCAAATCAGTTAAAGGGGCGACCGTAGCCGCCCCGCGAAGCATCAGGCGCTTTTGCGCAGCAGCCCCTGCTTTTTCAGGTAGATCAGAAGAATGGAAATAGCTGCAGGCGTGATCCCTGAAATACGCGAAGCCTGACCTATCGATCCCGGCTTGTGATCGTTCAGCTTGGCGATCGCCTCGTTAGAGAGGCCGCTGACCTGACGGTAATCCAGCTCCACCGGCAGCAGCGTGTTCTCGTTGCGCAGCTGGCGATCGATCTCTTCCTGCTGGCGGGCGATATAGCCTTCGTATTTCACCTGAATTTCAACCTGCTCGGCGGCCTGAGCGTCGCTTAAGGCGGGCGCAAAAGTGCTGAGCGTCATCAGCTGCTGATAGGTCATCTCTGGACGACGCAGCAGATCTTCGCCGTTGGCTTCTTTGGTCAGCGCGGCACTCAGTACGCCATTCACTTCATCCACGGCTTCAGATTTAGGATGCACCCAGATGTCGCGCAGACGCTGACGCTCCTGCTCAATGCTCTCCAGCTTCTCGTTAAAGCGCGCCCAGCGGGCATCGTCTACCAGACCCAGCTCGCGGCCTTCGGCGGTCAGACGCAGATCGGCGTTGTCTTCACGCAGCATCAGACGGTATTCCGCCCTGGAGGTGAACATGCGGTACGGCTCTTTGGTGCCCAGCGTGCAGAGATCGTCAACCAGCACGCCCAGGTAGGCCTGATCGCGACGCGGCGCCCAGGTCTCTTTGTCCGCAGAGAGGCGACCGGCATTCAGCCCAGCCAGCAAACCTTGCGCCGCGGCTTCTTCATAGCCTGTCGTGCCGTTGATCTGACCGGCAAAGAACAGACCTTCGATAAATTTGCTTTCCAGCGTTGGCTTCAGATCGCGCGGATCGAAGAAGTCATATTCGATGGCATAGCCCGGACGGACGATCTTCGCGTTTTCCAGGCCCTGCATAGAGCGAACAATCTGCATCTGGACATCAAACGGCAGGCTGGTGGAGATGCCGTTTGGATAAATTTCATTGCTGGTCAGCCCTTCCGGCTCCAGGAAGATCTGGTGCGCGTTGCGATCGGCAAAGCGCATCACCTTGTCTTCGATGGAAGGACAGTAGCGTGGGCCAACGCCTTCGATCACGCCAGCGTACATTGGGCTGCGATCCAGGTTGCTGCGGATGACGTCGTGCGTTTTCTCGTTGGTATAGGTGATGTAGCAAGGCACCTGCTGTGGGTGCTGCGCCACGTTGCCCATAAACGAGAAGACCGGCAGCGGCGTATCGCCATGCTGCGGAGCCAGCACGCTGAAATCAATCGTGCGCGCATCGATACGCGGTGGCGTACCGGTTTTCAGACGGCTGACGCGTAAAGGCAGTTCACGCAGGCGACGAGCCAGCGGGATCGAAGGCGGATCGCCAGCACGGCCGCCGCTGTAGTTATCCAGCCCGATGTGGATCTTACCGTCCAGGAAGGTGCCTACGGTCAGCACAACCGCTTTGGCGCGGAATTTGAGCCCCATCTGGGTCACAGCGCCAACGACGCGATCGTTTTCCACAATCAGATCGTCAACCGCCTGCTGGAAGATCATCAGGTTCGGCTGGTTCTCCAGCGCGGTGCGTACGGCCTGACGATAGAGCACGCGATCCGCCTGAGCACGGGTAGCCCTGACGGCGGGCCCTTTGCTGGCGTTTAGTATCCTGAACTGGATACCGGCCTGGTCAATAGCGTGTGCCATCAGGCCGCCCAGCGCGTCCACTTCTTTAACCAGATGTCCTTTTCCGATGCCACCGATCGCCGGATTGCAGGACATTTGTCCAAGCGTATCAATGTTATGCGTTAAAAGCAGGGTTTGCTGACCCATCCGGGCTGCCGCCATAGCGGCTTCCGTGCCCGCATGACCACCACCGATCACGATGACGTCAAAAGGATCTGGATAAAACATGGTACTGAACCTCGCGGTTGTGCGATTTAAAAGAGTGGGGGATGCCCGGGGCGTGAATTCTACTCAACTTTGGCCGAAGGTGAAAGCGCAGGGCCAGACACGTATTAAAAAGAAGATCTTTTTTATTTAGAGATCTCTTTACTGGATCTTCTATTAGGATCGACGATCTCTGTGGATAAGCCTTTTTTCCTTTCCAGGATCATCAGCTTAAGCGGGATCGTTTGCTGTGAAAGATCGGTGATCCTGCGGCGTATAAGCTGGGATCAAAAAGGCATGTTATGCACAGGCTCGATCCGACCGTACGGTTGTTCTTTGGATAACCACCGGTTATTACCGCTGGATCAGCATAGTTATCCACAGTTGATCGCTATTTAAATAGGCAAATCGGGGAGAAATTTACAAAACTTCGCCTGTTTTTCAGGCGTCGATCGCACAAATTGCTGCGATCCGACGCCCGATCGTCAGCCGATCAGCGTTTTCCAGCTCTCGATCCACACCTCGGCGGGATCTTCGGGGATCTCATGTTCGAGCACGTCAATATCCAGACGGTCGCCGATGCGCTGTGCACCACATGCCGTCAATAATTTGTCCATTTTATCGATCGCACCGCAGAAAAGATCGTATTCACGGTTGCCGATACCTACGGCGCCGTAGCGCAGCTGGCTCAGATCCGGACGCTTCTCTTCTATTTCATCAAACAGCGGCTGCAGGTTATCGGGCAGATCGCCGGCTCCATGGGTAGAGGTCACTACCAGCCACGTTCCTGCTGTCGAAAGCTCGTTCAGCTCTGGCCCGTGCAGTAATTCGGTAGAAAAGCCCGCTTCTTCCAGCTTCTCGGCCAGAAGTTCGGCAACATATTCCGCACTGCCCAGGGTGCTGCCAGTGATTAAGGTTACGTCCGCCATGTGAGATCCCTGTTTGCTAAAGGCGGCTATTGTACGCTGTGATCAGTCTGGGATCTACCTGTGGGTAAGTAAGGTTAATAAATGCAGGAGCGGGCTTACCTGCTGCTTTTGTTTCGCGGGCAAATAAGTGAAAGCACGCCGCGAGCGCCACGTGCCGGACGGATGGGAACGTTCCTGACCCGATATAAGATATTTCAACAAAAATGAGGCGCCGATCTTTTGTGGATAATATTGTGCACAGATCAGGGCTTGATCGTCCGCATGATCGGGTTTTGCAGGGAAATTAACGTCTCGGTGGACTGGATCTCGTCAATGGTCTGGATCTTGTTGATCAGCACCTGTTGCAGCGCGTCGATGGATCGGCACATCACCTTAATAAAGATGCTGTAGTGCCCGGTGGTGTACCAGGCCTCCACCACTTCATCAAGCGCGTCCAGCTTCGCCAGCGCGGCCGGATAGTCTCTGGCGCTTTTTAAAATGATGCCAATAAAGCAGCACACGTCATAGCCAAGCTGGCGAGGATCGATTTCCACCCGCGTGCCTTTAATGATGCCTGCCTGCTTCATCTTCTCTACGCGGACGTGGATAGTGCCGGGGCTGACGTTGAACTGCTTGGCCAGCTCGGCATAGGCGGTACGTGCGTTGGCCAGCAGCGCATTGAGGATGCCGCGATCGAGATCGTCGGGTTGCAGATTATCGGGCATAAAGGCTCCGTCATTAAGGATTTGATAATTTGTCAGGGAATAATGTGCAGGAAAGTGAAAATGCAGGCAATAAAATAGCGGATAACTTACGTTACCCGCTATGAGGAAAACTCAACCGCCTGGTCATAGCCAGAGGGTTATCTGATGTTAGCGCTTGCGCCAGACGGTTAGCTGGGCGACGGAATGCTGATATTTGCGCGCCGTTTCGCGGATCACAAACGGCACGTCCTGCGGCGCGGCGATCTCTTCGAAATCTGCCGCCAGCAAACGCTGCAACGCCTGGTAGGTGGTCAGCGCCTCGCCGTTTTCGCGGATGCCGCCCAGCCAGTTCTCTTTTGGCGTGTACTCTTCCAGCCAGGTGTACGGCGACGACAGCATCAATACGCCGCCGGTATTGATCATCCTCGTGACGTCCTGCAAAAAGCGCTTCGGCTGACGCAGCCTGTCGATCAGGTTAGCGGCCAGCACCAGGTCGTAACCCGCCTTTTGCGGCTTCAGGTTGCAGGCGTCGCCCTGCATAAACTGAATGCGGCTGGCCTGCTCTGCGCCAAGGCCGAAATCTTTCAGCCGCACCTGGTGATATTCCACCAGGTCGCCCTCTTCCTGGGTCACATAACGGAAATCCTCGCCGCTGGTCAGCTGGAGCGCCACGTCGATAAAGCGCGCGGAGTAATCCATCCCCACCACTTGCTCAAAATAGCGGGCCAGCTCAAAGCTGGCGCGACCGGTGGCGCAGCCGATATCCAGCGCGCGGCCTCGTTTGTCGGTCATGCGACAGGCGATATCCACCAGCGCCTTCGCATAGTTTTCTGTACCGAAGTAGCCCGGCCCGTACTGGAAGTCCAGGTATTGCGACACCATGCTGTCGGTTTCATACGGATTCAGCATTTTCTTTTCCTGATGGTTGGACACGACGTAGCGAAAGCCCGCGTGCTGGAAAAAGTGGCGGCGGAACGCATAGCGGGAGGATTTAATCGCTTCGTTGCCGGTGGAAATCCAGCTGCCGCCTTTAATTAGCGCATGTTTGCCGTCGAAGGTCGGCGTCGAAAAGTCGTCATAAAGCGGATGGACTTTAAAACCTTCCAGCCCGTTTATCGGCGTGGTCGTCCACTGCCAGACGTTCCCCACCACGTCAAAGAATTCACCTTGGGCAAAGCGATCGACCGGACAGGAAGAAGCCCACCAGGCCAGATTCAGGTTGCCCGGCGCCTGCAGCCAGCGATCGCCTTCAACCTGCTCACGCAGCAGCAGCCATTCGGCCTCGCTGGGGAGCTGAACGGAACGGCCGGTTTTATCGGCTTTCCAGCGGCAAAAGGCGGCCGCCTCCAGCTGGTTGACTTCGACCGGCCAGTCCCACGGCATCGCGACTTCTTCAGTCATCAAACGCAGCCGTAACTGGTCAGGTTCCTCAGGCGATCCCACCCAGAAAGTCGGCATGGTTGCCTGCGCGAAATTGCGCCAGCCCAGACCTTCCTCATCCCACCAGCGATCGTCCCGATAGCCGCCCGCCGTGATAAATGCAAAAAACTCCGCGTTGCTTGCCAGCATCTGGCTGGCTTCAAAAGGCTTCACCTCGGTGGACAGCGTGCCGTATTCATTATCCCAGCCGTAGGTATCGTCGGTTTTCCCCTGCGTGACGCGTGCGCCGGCAACGGCTATCAGTCTGTTCTGCGGCACGGCGTGGCGATCGTGACGGGCGTCGGGACAGGCTGGCCAGTACGGCTGCGGTTTAACCCAGGCGAGCGGCAGCTGGCGGATCAGCACGCTGGAGGTTTCCAGATGGATCCGTTCATGCTCGATCCCCATCAGGATCACCCAGGCCGGGCTGTCCCAGCCGATCGGCAGCGTCAACGGCATCTCTTTAATGACGCTTTCGACAAGATGACGCACCTTGCCGCGATAGTCGCGCAGCTCGGCAAGCGTCGGCCACGCGTAGTGGGTTGCGTCCAGATCGTCCCAGCTCATCTCATCCACGCCGATAGCCATCATCGCTTCGATATGGTCGTCCACGCGGTTGTCGAGCAGGCCGGCCGCTACCAGCTTATTAATATAGAAAGTCGCGGTATGGCCGAAATAGAACACCAGCGGATGGCGCAGCGAAATCGCCTTAGTGTAATAAGCCTGCTCATCGGCAAGGCAGTCGAACAGGCTCTCGTAGAGCGCCCACGTTTGTTGGAAATAGCCAAGAAGCTCCTGTCGTTTTTGTTCTGCGTCGCTGCCGCTAAGCAACAACGTGTGAGTTGGGGCAGGTAACTCTGGGGAAAAAGCCTGGTGATGTTGTGCCACGTAATACTCCTGAGAACCGTAGGCGGGATAAAGCGTAGCTATGACTATAGCAGGAGAGGATTGTCGGGCAGCGGCAAAGGGAAAATCAGCGCTGCCAGCGGCGCAGCAGACGGCTCTTCAGGCCGGTATCAAAACGCCAGATATGGTCGAAAATGCGCATAATACCCGGTTTTCCATGATCGGATAGCGCAACGGCGTGAAAGCGCTGCTGCTGGAGGAGCTGGTGCTTTTTGACGGTTTTAACCAGATCTTCCGGCAGCCGCTGGGCGATAAAATCGGAAATAATGACGGCGTCGGCATCGTTCCACTCCGGTGTGGCGAGCCTGCCCAGCACCGACTGCAAACAGGCTGCCAGATCGGTGCCGCCGCGAAAGCGCTGGCTGAGAAAGCGGATCGCCTGAGCAATGCCGTCGTCTGCGGTCAGCTCGTAGCCCACCACTTCATGCGCGAACAGCATTATGTAGCAGCGACGGTTATCGGCCAGCGCCACCTTCAACAGGGCCAGGCAAAAGGCCTTGGCGCAGCGTTCGTTAAAGCCGCCCATCGAGCCGGAAGTATCCACGCAGACGATAAAAGGCCCGCGCGGCTGTTCTTCATGCTGCTGGTGGCTGACCGGGCGCTGCGAAACCCTGTCATGCCAGGCTTCGCCCTGCAGCCGATAGGTCAGCAGCCGTTTCTCCACCAGCCTGCGATAGAACTCCAGTTCCAGCTCGCTGATGCCCAGCGCCGCCAGCTCCGGCGGCAGCAGGCGCAGCACGTCGTCGCTTTGGTGAATGCCGTTGACCTCTTCCGGCACGCTGGCAGGTTCCCTGACCAGCTGGTGGAACGCCTCCAGCGGCGCCTGCTCGCTCAGTACCGCTTTGGCTTCGCGGCTGCGGCCCAGCTGTTCCGCCAGTTTTTGCAGCATCGGCTGCTGCGCCAGGAAATCGCCGTAATCGACCATCAGCTGATAATCGCCGCGCTGTAGCGGGCTTTTACTCAAATCCCACAGGCGGCTGGCGGCGGCATCGCTGTTATCCGACAGCACCGGCGCCAGCTGGCCGCTCATCGCCAGCCTTTGCTGTAGCTCCGCCAGCAGCTTTTCCCGCTCGCTGTCGAGCAGCTGCTGATTCAGCGACAGGGTTTGCAGCGTCAGGCTCAGCCGCCAGCGCTGTAAAAACAGCGTATGCTGCGGCTCGCTCATGCTCTGGCCCGCGACGCTATGCGCCACCAGCTCGCGGGCTTTGTCTTTAAACGGCGACTGATGCGAATCCAGGTAAAGCAGGATAGACGGAATTTTCAGGCAAAATGCCTGATGGGCGAGCGGCTGGCACTGTTGGAAAAGCGTAAATTCACCGGCAAGCGCTTCCGGCACCGCTGTTTGTTTCAGCTGCGCCAGGAGCTCCGATTTCCAGCGCGGCAAATCGTGCAGCAGCGCCTTTTTCATGCCGGGAAATTTTTCAAAAAAAAGGGCGAGCTGCGGGCTGGCCAACAGCGTCACCACCAGCTCTTCAATCAGGTCGCCTTCGCTGACCGCCAGAAAGGCGCTGAGCGTATCCAGCGATATCAACGACGCACCTGTTTCAGCTGCTCAGCGACCTGTTGCAGGCTCTCTTCGATCTTCGCCAGCCAGTCGTCGCTGATAAACAGGCAGCAATGATGCTGACTGAACAACGTACGTTGGGCATGCAGCTGTGCCTCTACCTCATCAAGCGCCTCGACAATCTCCTGCGGCAGCCCGTGTTCCAGCGGCTGGCCCGGCAGCATCAGCCGCGAAGTCTGGAGGCTGACATCGCGCACTGTCAGGCAGTCGGCGCCGTCGATATGCAGATCCAGCGTCTGGGCAAAACCAATACCGTTAAGCTTGCCGCGCACTTCGCCGCCTTTTTGCAGCCAGTGGTACAGCGGTTCGCGGCCAATCACGATATGGCTGACCTGCATGTCGTGCAGCATCAGCGGCTTTTGCAGCATCAGCGTCAGCGTGTCGGCGGACAGCGCCTCGGGCAGCTCATAATGGGGTTTACGGCTGAATATGCCGCCGTGCTTCTCCAGCCTTATCGCCTGCTCTACGCTTTTTTCCTGCTGCAGGCTCAGCCGGCGTGAGGCGATTTGCTGCAGTTTGATCAGCATCGGCTGCTGCTGCCAGGCCTGCTGGGTAATCAGGTTGTCTATCTCGCGATCCAGCAGCGCCATTGAGGCAACGTCGTGCCACAGACAATCTTTCAGCAAAATCAGATCTACCGGCGCGATCGCTTTACGACCGCTGTAAAAAGCGCAGGCCTGTAAAAGATGGATCGCTTTTTTCCAGCGGCGATCGGAAATATAAGGCGCTTCCGGCTGGTTCTCCAGCTGCTGGCGCAGCATAAAAATCAGCTCAAACACCTCTTCCGGCAGCGCAACCTGCGCAATGCCTTTTTGCCATTCGCTATACTCTTCATCAGTAATGCAGAGCGACTCCGCGACGGGATTGCTGTTCTCATCCTGCTGATGGGTCAACATGCTGCGAAAGTTCTGCTTTTCATGCACGTTATCAAGCCACAGCCGGATCAGCATCCGGTCATACAGCGCTTCCAGCCCGCTGTCGGCTTCGGGCAGTTCGTTGGAGGCGGTCACCAGCAGCCGCATCGGGATGGCTTCTTCACAATCGCCGTTGCGAAAGCGGCGCTCGTTGATGGCGGTCAGCAGCGTATTGAGGATAGCCGGCCCGGCTTTCCAGATTTCATCCAGAAAGACGATTTCGGCATCGGGCAGGTAGCCTTTGATCAGGCGCTGATAGCGGCCTTCATCTTTCAGCGCCTGAATGGAAAGCGGCCCGAAAACTTCTTCCGGGGTGGAGAAGCGGGTCATCAGATATTCAAAGGCGCGGGCATGCTGAAAGGCATACTTCAGCCGACGGGCTATCAGGCTTTTGGCAATACCTGGCGGGCCAAGCAAAAAAACGCTTTCGCCGCTTAATGCCGCCAGCAGGCAAAGGCGAATAGCGTGATGGCGTTCGTAAAGTCCCTTTTCTAACGCGTTGCTGAGGCGTGCGATTCTTTCCGCCAGGAGGTGAGGCTGGGACATCATCAAACAGTATCCTTTTCTACGTTCTTGCCAGCGGGCGACTGGCGAGCGCAAACACTACTGGCTATGATGCTTGAAAGAGTTGATATACGTCAGCTTTTTTCTTGTCAAAGGGTGACACAGGCCATTGAAGTCGCTTTCCATACTCCAATTAAGGATAGGCATTCAGAATGATTCGTGCATACTGTGCGTTTTTTGATGGCTTGATAAGCTGGGCGCGTTTCAGCAATCAGCTCCAACAAAAGATCTTCCTATGAGTTCTGATAAAAAGCAGTCCCTTGGCGCCGTGACCTTAGCGGCAATAGGCGTCGTCTATGGCGATATCGGCACCAGCCCTCTCTATACGCTGCGGGAGTGTCTCTCCGGCCAGTTCGGTTTCGGCGTTGAGCGCGATGCGGTATTCGGCTTCCTCTCGCTGATTTTCTGGCTATTAGTGCTGGTGGTCTCGTTAAAATATATCAGCTACGTGATGCGCGCTGACAACGCCGGCGAAGGGGGGATTCTGACCCTGATGTCCCTGGCGGGCCGTCATACCGGTGCCAGAGCCACGGCGGTTTTGGTCATTATGGGGCTGATTGGCGGCAGTTTCTTCTATGGCGAAGTGGTGATCACGCCGGCCGTTTCGGTACTTTCCGCTATTGAAGGGCTGGAAATCGCCGCGCCTAACCTTGATGCCTGGATTGTGCCGCTGGCGATAGCGGTGCTGACGCTGCTGTTTATGATCCAGAAACACGGCACGGGTATTGTCGGTAAACTGTTCGCGCCGGTCATGCTGGCATGGTTCATCATTCTGGCCATACTGGGCGCTCGGGGCATTATGGCTAATCCCGACGTGCTGCACGCGCTGAACCCCTATTGGGCAATGCACTTCTTTTTTGAATATAAAACCGTCTCGTTTTTTGCGCTGGGCGCCGTGGTGCTGGCTATTACCGGCGTGGAAGCGCTGTATGCGGATATGGGCCATTTCGGCAAGCTGCCGATCCGTCTGGCCTGGTTCCTGGCGGTGCTGCCGTCGCTGGTGCTGAACTACTTCGGCCAGGGCGCGCTGCTGCTGAAAAATCCCGAAGCGATCAAGAACCCGTTCTTTCTGCTGGCGCCGGACTGGGCGCTGATCCCTATGCTGATCCTGGCGACGCTGGCGACGGTTATCGCTTCTCAGGCGGTGATTTCCGGCGTTTTCTCACTGACTCGCCAGGCGGTTCGTCTGGGCTATTTACCGCCTATGCGCATCGTGCATACTTCTGAAGAGGAATCCGGTCAAATCTACATTCCGGTCATTAACTGGATACTCTTTTTCTCCGTGGTGATCGTGATTGTCGGCTTTAAACACTCCAGCAACCTGGCAGCCGCCTACGGTATCGCCGTAACCGGTACGATGGTGCTGACCTCCATCCTTTGCACCACCGTGGCGATAAAAAACTGGCACTGGAACCGCTATCTGGTGCTGTTTATCCTGCTTTGCATGTTGTGCATCGACGTTTCGCTCTTTTCGGCCAACCTGGTGAAAGTGTTCTCCGGCGGCTGGCTGCCGTTAAGCCTGGCGCTGGTGATGTTTGTGATTATGACCACCTGGAAAAGCGAGCGTTTCCGTCTGCTGCGCCGGATGCATGAACACGGCAACTCGCTGGAAGCGATGATTGTTTCGCTGGAGAAGTCGCCACCGGTACGCGTGCCGGGCACCGCCGTCTATATGTCGCGCGCGCTGAACGTTATTCCTTTTGCCATGCTGCATAATCTCAAGCACAACAAAGTGTTACATGAACGTGTTGTGCTGCTGACGCTGCGGACGGAAGATGCGCCTTACGTCCATAACGTGCGTCGCGTGTCTATTGAACAGCTTTCCCCCACTTTCTGGCGCGTGGTGGCGAGCTACGGCTGGCGGGAAACGCCTAATATGGAAGAGATTTTCCACCGCTGCGGGCTGGAAGGCCTGAACTGCCGGATGATGGAAACCTCGTTCTTTATGTCGCATGAATCGCTGATTATCGGCAAGCGGCCATGGTATTTGCGTCTGCGCGGCAAGCTGTTTATGGCGCTACAGCGCAACGCCCTGCGCGCCCCTGACCAGTTTGAGATCCCGCCAAACCGGGTTATTGAACTGGGCACCCAGGTCGAAATCTGACAAGCCGGGCTACTGTACTGAGCACCCAGACCGGCATCTGACAAGCCGGGTTATTGCACCGGGTACCCAAGCCGAAACCTGACCCTGCAAGGCCGACAATCGTCGGCCTTTTGTTTTGCTTACCGCCAGGCATATCCTCATCCCGACTCCTGAAAGAAACGTCGGATTTCTAAACCGGCGGCTTACTGAGCTGCGTGTTCCGGCGCGGCTTAGCGGGTTCTGTCGGCATCTAACCGGGCCAGGGTGTCACCACATACCAGCATGTCACTTTGCCACTACGTCACCATGTCAGCATAACTGCAAAGCCGCCGCCGTCACGATTGGCGCAACGCATCTGCATCCCATGCAGGCGGGCAATACGGTTAACGATAGACAGCCCAAGGCCGCTGCCCGATTTTTCCTGTCCCGGCGGCCGATAAAAACGCTGTCCCAGGCGGCACAAATCTTCTTTGCTGACGCCTGGCCCGTTATCCGTGACGGCCAGGCCGTTTTCATTAATGCTCAGCTGCACCAGGTTTCCTGACTGGCCGTAACGCAGGGCGTTTTCTACCAGGTTACGCATCATTAGCGACAGCAGCAAAGCGTTACCGTTACGGATAACGGGCGAAGGCGGTGCTTCCAGCGCTATCTCCATTCCGGCGGCCTGCGCCTGTGAGTAATGGTCGATCACGGCCTGCTGGAGCAGCTGACGCAGATCCAGGCTTTCCGTTGCCAGATCGGCTTTGCTGTCCAGCCTTGAGAGCGTAAGCAGCTGATCCACCAGACGAGTCGCGCGATCGATACCAAGATCCAGGTTTTGCAGCGCGTGGCGGCGCACCGTTTCGTCATCGTGAGCCAGCTGCGCGACCTCCGCCTGAACCTTGAGCGCGGCCAGCGGGCTTCTTAACTCATGCGCGGCATCGGAAGTAAAACGCCGTTCGCGCAGCAGCATTTCGCTGACGCGTGAGAACAGCGCGTTCAGCTCCGTCAGCAAGGGCTTCACCTCGTTCGGCACCCGCTTTTCCACCAGCGGCGTGCCGTCATCAGGCGTGCGCAGACGCAGCTGGCGGGCAATTCTTTTTAACGGCGCCAGCTCGTGCGTAACCAGCCACAGCAGCAGCAGCAGCATAATCGGCAACGCGATCAGCCAGGGGATCAGGTTGGTCTGGACGATATCGCGGGTCATGTCGTCGCGGTATTCCCACTCCTGACCTACCACCACCACATATTGTTTGTCCGGCGTGGGTAGCCAGACCATACGCCATAAATCGTCATCACCCCGGAGCTTGCCATCGGTAAAACCGTCGCGCCTGTGACTAAAGAGAAAATCCTTGCCGTTGTCGCCATCGTTCATCACCATGCGGCCATCCGCAGTGAAAACGGCAAATGCCAGCGCCTCATCCTCCTGTTCGCCGCGATGATGCTTCAGCAGCTTTTTAGTTTTTGGCAGCGTTAACGGTTCGTGGCTCAGCTGCTCGGGATTCATGGTCGCCAGCAGTTTGGCAAACAGCATCTGCTGGGTATCAAACAGCTGATTGATGTTGTGCCGCGTCTGCCACCACGAGCCGATGCTGGCAGCACCCCAGCAGATAAGCGTCAGCAGCAGAAAACCCAGCATCAGGCGCAGGCGCAGGCTTAGTCGATGCATTACGCATCTCCCAGCGTATAGCCGACGCCATGAACGGTACGGATAAACGTGCTGCCCAGCTTTTTGCGCAGGTGGTGGATATGAACTTCAACGGCATTGCTGGAGACGTCGTCATCCCAGCCATACAATTTTTCCTCCAGCTGCGCGCGGGTCAATACGCGACCAGGGTTAAGCAAGAACAGCTCCAGCAGGGCCAGTTCGCGCGGCTTCAGGGGGAGCGGCTCGTCGTTCAGGGTGGCCGTATGCGAACCGGAGGCCATCGCAACCGCGCCGTGGCGGAGCACGGGCTGTAGCTGACCGTGACGTCGTCGAATTAATGCCTGTAGCCGGGCGGCGACTTCGCTGAGGGCGAAAGGTTTGCAAAGGTAGTCGTCGGCGCCCTGCTGCAGCCCGGCAAGCCGCTGCTCCAGGGCATCCCGCGCGGTCAGGATCAGTACCGGCTCGTCCCGACCCTGCTGCCGCCAGCCGCGCAGAATATCCAGGCCGTCGATGCCGGGCAGGCTTAAATCCAGCACTACCGCATCGTAAGAGGTAGCGGAAAGCGCCGCCTGCCCCGTTTTGCCCTCGGTAAACCAGTCGACGCTGAAACCCAGCTTGCTCAGACCTGCTTTAATCCCGTCGCCAATCAGGCGATCGTCTTCAATGACCAAAATTTTCATGGCGACTTCCTCTGTGATTAACGGCTTTATACGAAAGGGAACGGGCGCTGTACAGGCAAAAATCGGGAAAAAAGGCTATTTTTCGGTACGGCTCGCAAACCGCGTATTTGATGATGTCTCTTAAGATCCTGTTAAGAAAAGTTTGTTTAACTGAGCCCTGAACACGACGAATCGCGCAGCGAAAGCTGCCTCACTCCATGGAATAAAGGTGACTATGATGAAAAAAACTGCTGCTTTATTTGCCCTTGCCGCTCTGGTTTCCGGCCCGGTATTCGCTGCTCAGAACGGCGGCTTCAGCGACCCAAGTGCGCCGACCGCGCCGACCGCCAACGTGCAGAAAGGCGGTTTCAGCGGGGATGAAACCGTGGTCACGGTCAAACAGGCGCAGGATATGAAGGACGACGCCTGGGTGACGATGCGCGGCAACATTGAAAAGCGCGTCAGCGATGATGACTATATCTTTCGTGACGCGACCGGCACGATGAAAGTGGATATCGATCATAAGCGTTGGGAAGGCCAGAACATCACGCCAAAAGACAAAGTCGAAATCCAGGGCGAACTGGATAAGGACTTTAATTCCGTCGAGCTTGACGTAAAGAAAATCCGCAAGCTGAACTGATTCAGCCTCGATCGGCTGGCCGAAGGTGAGGCCAGCAGCCCGACTGCGCCACCGACGGGTAAGCGACCTTCGGCGGCGTCTGGATCCGGGGCGGCCGCGTTCTTAGCAGCTTGCCCCGGTTGCGGCTAACGGCTTCCGTAACCGCTACGCTGACCCCGTAATGGCTAAGTTAGCCCTGAGGCGGCCAGTCTGGCCCCACAATGGCTGAGCAGGTCTCGCTATGGCCTAGGTCGACATCATGGACAGGTGCATAACGGCAGGCGAGCGGTCGAAACGGCGCCAGGCCAGCGCAATATCAGTATTTAACGCCGCATCGTCAACAGGGCGAAACACCACGCCGGGATGCGCGATGCAGCATAGCGATTCCGGCACGATAGCGAAGCCGAAACCCGCGGCCACCATGCCGATGGACGAAGAAATCTGCGGTGACTGCTGCCCGGTATGCGGCTGAAAGCCGGCGCGCAGGCAGGCGCTGATCACCAGTTCATACAGGCTTGGCGCAACCTCGCGCGGAAACATAATCAGCGTGTCATCAGCCAGCTGCGACAGGGAAATTTTCGACTGCGCGCCCAGCGCATGGCTGGCAGGCAGCGCCACCAGCATCTTTTCGCTGGCTATTACCTTCAGGTTAAACGCTTTGCTGCTCTCACAGGGCAGGCGAACGAAAGCGGCATCCAGCAAGCCCTCCTGCAAGTCGTGCATTAGCGACGCCATATTTTGCTCACGTGTCAGTATCGTCATTGACGGATAGCGAGCCTGAAAATCCTTCATCAACGCAAAAATCGCCGAATGAAAGGCGACCGAGCTGGCGACACCCAGCGAAAGCTTGCCGGTCACGCCGCGGGCTATCCCTTTGGCTTTCTCCAGCGCATGCCCGGTCAGCTCCAGGATCTGGCAGGCATCCTGATAAAAAGCTTCCCCCGCTTCCGTCAGCTCCACGCCGCGTGACAGCCTCCTCAGCAGCGGCGTACCTATTTCCCGTTCCAGACGCAGAATTTGCTGGCTGAGCGGCGGCTGCGAGATCCCCAGCATTTCTGCGGCACGCGTAAAGTGGCGCGTTTGCGCGACCGCGACAAAATAACGCAGATGGCGGAGTTCCATATCTAATTCGTCTCAAAGTGATGGGCTTTCTATATTGGAATTCATAACTGAATCGAGTCAACATTCAATTAGTAATCCTGAACTGTTTTAGCATAGAGGCAAGTTATGAAACATTCTGTAACCGACTGTTTATGTGAGCAACAGCTGGTTTCAACCGTCAGCGGGCTCCATCAGCAAAGACCAGAAAGCGTCATCTATCAAACCTCTCTGATGAGTGCGTTGCTCAGCGGCGTGTACGAAGGCAACGTTACCGTAGCCGACCTGCTGAAGAAGGGCGATTTTGGTTTAGGCACCTTTAACCAGCTCGATGGCGAGCTGATCGCTTTCGACAGCGAGGTTTATCAGCTGCGTTCCGACGGCAGCGCACGGGAAGCCGATCCGCAGCAGAAAACGCCTTTTGCCGTGATGACCTTTTTCCAGCCTCAGTACCGCCATCGTTTCTCTGCACCGGCCAGCCGTCAGGCTATTCACGATCTGATCGACAGCCAGGTGACTTCGGACAATCAGTTTTGTGCGCTGCGGATCAACGGCCGTTTTTCTGCGGCCTCCACGCGTACCGTACCTTGCCAGCATCGACCCTATCGTTCTATGCCGGAAGTGCTTGGCCAGCAGCCTACCTTCCGGTTCAGCCAGCGCGACGGCGTGCTGATTGGTTTCCGTACCCCGCAGTATATGCAGGGCATCAACGTAGCGGGCTATCACGAACATTTCATTACCGACGATCGCCAGGGCGGCGGCCATCTGCTGGATTACCAGCTGGAAGAGGGCGAGCTGACCTTTGGCGAGATCAGCAAGCTGGTCATCGATCTGCCGGGCGACAGTGATTTTCTGCAAGCCAATCTGAATCCGGAAAATCTGGATTCCGCCATTCGCTCCGTTGAAAGCTAATCCTGAGGAATTAAGATGAAAAACCCAACCGAAGCCGCTCTCTGGCAGCACGGCGCCGATTTGGTCGTGGCACAGCTGGAGGCGCAGGGCGTAAAACAGGTCTTCGGCATTCCTGGCGCGAAGATCGACAAAATGTTTGATTCGCTGGTGGACTCGACTATCCAGACCATTCCGGTGCGTCATGAAGCCAACGCTGCCTTTATGGCTGCCGCCGTGGGCCGCCTGACCGGCAACGCGGGCGTGGCGCTGGTGACTTCCGGACCGGGCTGCTCGAATCTGATCACGGGCATGGCGACCGCTACCAGCGAAGGCGATCCGGTGGTGGCGCTGGGTGGACAGGTGAAGCGGGCTGACAGCGCCAAACAGGTGCATCAGAGTATGGATACCGTGTCGATGTTTCGTCCGGTCACCAAATATGCCGTCGAGGTCACCGACTCCAACGCGCTGGCGGAAGTGGTCTCCAACGCCTTCCGTCATGCCGAGCACGGTCGCGGCGGCGGCGCCTTTGTCAGCCTGCCGCAGGATATCGTTGACCAGCCCGCTCGCGGCCAGCTGCTGACCAGCAAAGGCCAGCTGCTGCTGGGGCCTGCGCCGGATGCGGCCATTGCCGCCGTTGCCGCGCAAATTGCCAAAGCAAAAAACCCGGTACTGCTGCTGGGCCTGATGGCCAGCCAGCCGGCAAACAGCGATGCGATCCATCGCCTGCTGGAGCGCAGCCGAATTCCGGTTACCAGCACTTATCAGGCCGCCGGCGCGGTCAGACAGGAACACTTCTCACGTTTTGCGGGCCGCGTTGGGCTGTTTAACAACCAGGCGGGCGACCGTCTGCTGCGCGAGGCCGACCTGATTATCACTATCGGCTACAGTCCGGTTGAGTACGAACCGGCCATGTGGAACAGCGGCGGCGCCACGCTGGTACATATCGACGTGCTGCCCTCCGATGCCGATAACTGCTATCTGCCTGATGCGGAACTGATTGGCGATATTGCCGCCACCGTCGACAAGCTGGCCGAGCGCATTGATACGCCTTTACAGCTCAGCGCAGAAGCGGCAGCCATTCTGGACGATCGGCAACAGCAGCGTCAGCTGTTATCAATGCAGGGCAAAAATCTCAACCAGTTCGCGCTGCATCCGCTGCGGATCGTGCGCGCCATGCAGGACATCATTAACAACGACGTCACGCTGACCGTGGATATGGGCAGCTTCCATATCTGGATCGCTCGCTATCTCTATAGCTTCCGCGCCCGCCAGATCATGATCTCCAATGGGCAGCAGACCATGGGCGTGGCGCTGCCATGGGCTATCGGTGCCTGGCTGGTGGATCCGAGTCGTAAAGTGATCTCGGTTTCCGGCGACGGCGGCTTCTTGCAGTCCAGCATGGAGCTGGAAACGGCGGTCAGGCTGAAAGCCAATATCCTGCACATCATCTGGGTCGATGAGGCCTACAACATGGTGGCGATGCAGGAAGAGAAGAAATATCAGCGCGTTTCCGGCGTGAAATTCGGGCCGGTTGATTTTAAAGCCTATGCGCAGGCGTTCGGCGCAGCGGGCTTTGCGGTGGAAAGCGCGGCTGAGCTGGAGCCGACGCTGCGTAAAGCAATGGATGTCAACGGGCCTGCGGTGGTCGCCGTACCGGTGGATTACGCCGATAACCCAATGCTGATGGGTCAGCTGCATCTGAGCCAGATTCTTTAGTATTCAAGGAGATAATATGAAAACGAAAGTAGCCTTAGTCACGGGTAGCGGCCAGGGGATCGGCAAAGCCATAGCGCTGCGTCTGGCAAAAGACGGTTTTGCCGTGGCGGTCGCGGACTATAACAGCCAGACCGCGCGTCAGGTGGCCGACGAAATCGCCAGCGCAGGCGGTAAAGCGATTGCGGTAACGGTAGATGTCTCAAAGCGTGACCAGGTCATCGCTGCGGTGGAACAGGCTCGTAAAGAGCTGGGCGGGTTTGACGTCATCGTCAACAACGCCGGGATTGCGCCAACTACGCCAATTGAAGAGATCACGGCGGAAATGGTGGATAAAGTTTACGATATCAACGTAAAAGGCGTGATTTGGGGAATGCAGGCGGCAATTCAGGCGTTTAAAGCTGAAGGCCACGGCGGCAAAATCATTAATGCCTGTTCGCAGGCGGGCCATGTCGGCAACCCGGAGCTGGCGATCTACAGCTCCAGCAAGTTCGCCGTACGCGGCCTGACGCAAACCGCCGCCCGCGATCTGGCTCCGTTGGGCATTACCGTCAACGCTTACTGCCCGGGCATTGTTAAAACGCCGATGTGGGACGAGATAGATCGTCAGGTGTCAGAAGCGGCAGGTAAACCGCTGGGCTACGGTACGGCAGAGTTTGCCAAACGCATTACGCTGGGCCGCCTGTCTGAACCAGAAGATGTCTCCGCCTGCGTTTCTTTCCTCGCCGGGCCTGATTCCGACTACATGACCGGTCAGTCGCTGCTGATCGATGGTGGAATGGTATTTAACTAATCCCTGCCGACCGCCTTACGAGGCGGTCTTTTTTCATACCGTTCTGATGACCGATCGCTCCTCCTTTCCTGTTGCATATCCTGCGCAAAGCTTGTTAACGAAACGTTTCGATGGCGATCACAGTTCCGTATCATGACGATTGTTTTCCGCCGCCGTTTTTTTACACTCCCGATCAGCGAAACGTTTCGCTCTGGAGTGAAAGATGAAAAAAGGCGCCTTACTGAATTCTGCAATCTCTTCCCTGGTTTCCCGCCTGGGCCACACCGACAGCGTCACTATCGGCGATGCGGGCCTGCCCATCCCTTCAGGGCCGGAGCGCATCGACCTGGCGCTGACCAAGGGCATTCCCGGCTTTATGCAGGTAGTCGAAACCGTAACGAAAGAGATGCAGGTCGAGAGCGCCATCATCGCGGAAGAGATCAAATCTCATAATCCACGGCTCCACGACGAACTTTCCGCACTGCTCGATTTACTGCAACAACGCCAGGGAAACACTATCGCCGTTCAGTACGTTTCTCATCAACAGTTCAAACAGTTAACACAGCGCAGCCATGCGGTTATTCGCAGCGGGGAGTGTTCGCCCTACGCGAACATTATCCTTGGCGCTGGCGTGACCTTCTGAGGCCGTCATGCAACCTTTACTGCAACTACAGGGCATTGAAAAAGCCTTTCCCGGCGTCAAAGCGCTGTCCGGCGCTTCGCTGGCGGTTTACCCCGGCCGCGTGATGGCGCTGGTGGGCGAAAACGGCGCCGGAAAATCTACCATGATGAAAGTGATGACCGGTATCTATGCCCGCGACGCCGGCTCCATTAAATGGCTGGGCGAAGAGGTTAACTTCAGCGGGCCGAAAGCGTCGCAGGAAGCGGGTATTGGCATCATTCATCAGGAGCTGAATCTGATCCCGCAGCTTAGCGTGGCGGAGAACATCTTTTTAGGCCGCGAATTCGTTAACGCTTTCGGCGGCATCCGCTGGAAAAAGCTTTATGCGGAAGCGGACAAGCTGTTACAGCGGCTGAACCTGCGTTTCAACAGCCATAAACTGGTCGGCGACCTGTCGATCGGCGACCAGCAAATGGTCGAAATCGCCAAGGTGCTGAGCTTTGAGTCAAAAGTCATCGTGATGGATGAACCCACCGATGCGCTGACCGATACCGAAACGGCCTCGCTGTTTCGCGTTATCCGGGAGCTGAAAGCGCAGGGCTGCGGCATCGTTTATATCTCGCACCGCATGAAAGAGATTTTTGAAATCTGCGATGACGTCACCGTGTTTCGCGACGGGCAGTTTATCGCCGAAAGAGCGGTCGATACGCTGAACGAAGAAGCGCTGATTGAAATGATGGTGGGCCGCAGGCTGGAAGAGCAGTATCCGCGCCTGAACAAAGCCCCGGGCGACGTGCGCTTAACCGTGAAAAACCTTAGCGGGCCGGGCGTAAACGACGTCAGCTTTTCACTGCGTCAGGGCGAGATCCTGGGCGTAGCGGGACTGATGGGCGCGGGCCGTACCGAACTGATGAAGGTGCTGTACGGCGCTTTTCCACGCAGCGGCGGCAGCGTCACGCTCGACGGTAAAACGGTAACGACGCGCACGCCGGAAGAGGGCTTGCGTAACGGCATCGTTTATATCTCTGAAGATCGCAAACGCGACGGGCTGGTGCTCGGCATGTCGGTAAAAGAAAACATGTCTTTAACCGCGCTCGACTACTTCAGCCACGGCGGCGGGCGGTTAAAACATGCCGAAGAGCAGCTGGCGGTCAGCGATTTTATCAAGCTGTTCAACGTAAAAACGCCCTCGATGATGCAGCCGATCGGGCTTTTATCCGGCGGCAACCAGCAGAAAGTCGCTATTGCGCGCGGGCTGATGACGCGGCCTAAGGTGCTGATTCTGGATGAGCCGACGCGCGGCGTGGACGTGGGCGCCAAGAAAGAGATCTACCAGTTAATCAATCAGTTTAAACAAGAGGGGCTGAGCATCATTCTTGTTTCCTCAGAAATGCCGGAAGTGCTGGGCATGAGCGATCGCGTGCTGGTCATGCACGAAGGCCGCCTGAGCGGCGATTTCCCCATTGAACAGGCCACGCAGGAACGCCTGATGGCGGCGGCGGTCGGCAAGCAACATAGCGCGGAGTTGGTCACACCATGAGTACTCAAACCCTACAGGCCAGCCGCGGCAAAGCCTGGCTGCTGGAACAAAAATCGCTGATTGCGCTGGTGGTGCTGATTGCCGTCGTCGCCAGTCAGAGCCCCAATTTCTTTACCCTGAACAATATGTTCAACATTCTGCAGCAGACTTCCGTCAACGCCATTATGGCCGTCGGCATGACGCTGGTGATCCTGACTTCAGGCATCGATCTGTCCGTAGGGTCGCTGCTGGCGCTGACCGGCGCAGTGGGTGCTTCGCTGGTTGGTATAGAGGTTAACGCGCTGGTCGCGGTGGCGGCCTCGCTGGCGCTGGGGGCGCTGATTGGCGCGATAACCGGCACCATAGTGGCAAAGGGCAAAGTGCAGGCGTTTATCGCCACGCTGGTCATGATGCTGCTGCTGCGCGGCGCGACCATGGTTTATACCAACGGCAGCCCGGTGAATACCGGCTTCAGCGATAATGCCGATCTGTTTGGCTGGTTTGGTATCGGACGGCCGCTGGGTATTCCCACGCCGGTCTGGCTGATGGCGCTGACCTTCCTGCTGGCGTGGTACATGCTGCACCATACTCGCCTGGGCCGTTATATCTATGCGCTTGGCGGCAATGAAGCGGCTACTCGCCTTTCCGGCATCAGCGTCAGCCGCGTCAAAATCACGGTCTATGCGCTGAGCGGCATGTTGGCGGCGCTGGCGGGCACCATTGAGGTGGCGCGACTCTCTTCCGCTCAGCCTACGGCGGGCACCGGCTACGAGCTGGACGCCATCGCGGCGGTGGTGCTGGGCGGCACCAGTCTGGCAGGCGGCAAAGGACGCATCATGGGCACGCTGGTCGGCGCGCTGATCCTGGGCTTCCTTAATAACGGCCTGAATCTGCTTGGCGTTTCTTCCTATTACCAGATGATCGTTAAAGCAGTCGTGATCCTGCTGGCGGTGCTGGTGGATAACAAAAAATAACCCTACAGGAATCGAAAATGAAAATGACTAAAATGACGGCGCTGGCCGTGCTGCTCGGCGCAACGCTCAGCGCCAACGCGATGGCGAAAGAGACGCTCGCGCTGGTAGTTTCCACGCTGAACAACCCGTTTTTCGTTTCGTTAAAAGAGGGTGCCCAGAAAGAAGCGGACAAGCTGGGCTACAACCTGGTGGTGCTGGATTCGCAGAACAATCCGGCAAAAGAGCTGGCCAACGTGCAGGATCTTGCGGTGCGCGGCACAAAATTGCTGCTGATTAACCCGACCGATTCCGATGCGGTAGGCAACGCGGTAAAAATGGCGAATCAGGCCAATATCCCGGTGATCACGCTGGATCGCGTGGCTGCTCAGGGCAAAGTCGTCAGCCACGTCGCGTCCGACAACCGCCTGGGCGGCAAAATGGCGGGCGACTATATTGCGAAACGCATCGGCGACCAGGCTAAAATCATTGAGCTGGCCGGGATTGCCGGGACGTCCGCCGCTCGCGAACGTGGCGAAGGCTTCAAAACGGCAGCCGATGCGCATAAATTTGTTATCCTTGCCAGCCAGCCCGCAGATTTTGACCGCACCAAGGGCCTGAACGTGATGCAGAACCTGCTGACGGCCCATCCGGATGTGCAGGCGGTGTTTGCGCAGAACGATGAAATGGCATTAGGTGCGATGCGCGCATTGCAAACGGCGGGCAAATCTGATGTGGTAGTAGTCGGCTTCGACGGCACTGCGGACGGCGTAAAAGCCGTGCAGGGCGGCAAACTCGCTGCCACCGTGGCGCAGCAGCCGGAGCAAATCGGCGTTATCGGCGTGCAAACCGCTGATAAAGTGCTGAAGGGCCAGCAGGTTCAGGCTATCAATCCCGTTGACCTGAAGCTGGTCACTAAATAAATCAAAGAAAAGCATGGCACGCGCCACCTCTTGCAGGTGGCGCCTTTTTCTGGACGCTCCCATGAATAAAACCGGCAGGCTGGCCGTGCTCGGCAGCATCAACGCAGACCATATTCTTAATCTGACCTCCTTCCCCCGTCCCGGTGAAACGGTGATCGGTAAGCAATACCAGATCGCTTTCGGCGGCAAGGGCGCCAATCAGGCCGTCGCGGCCGGACGCAGCGGTGCGGATATCGCTTTTATCGCCTGCGTGGGCGACGACGATATCGGCCAGCGTATCCGTCAGCAGCTGGCGGAAGACCATATCGATATTGCGCCGGTGGAGGTCATCGCTGGCGAATCTACCGGCGTGGCGCTGATCTTCGTTAATGATGAGGGCGAAAACAGCATTGCTATCCATGCTGGCGCGAACGCCGCGCTGTCGCCCGCTCTGGTCGAAAAACAGCGGAAGATCGTTGAAAACGCGGATGCCCTGCTGATGCAGCTGGAATCTCCGCTTGAAAGCGTGCTGGCCGCCGCAAAAATCGCCCGTCAGCATCAGACCAAAGTCATCCTCAATCCTGCGCCGGCCATGCCGCTCCCGGACGAGCTGCTGGCGCTGGTGGATATGATTACGCCGAACGAAACCGAAGCGGAAATCCTCACCGGCGTGGCCGTTGCCTCCGATGAAGACGCGGCGCGCGCGGCATCGGTGCTGCACGATAAAGGCATCCACAGCGTGTTGATTACGTTGGGCAGCCGTGGCGTATGGCTAAGCGAAGCGGGTAAAGGCGAGCGCATCTCAGGATTCAAGGTGCAGGCCGTCGATACTATCGCCGCAGGCGATACCTTTAACGGCGCGCTGATGACCGCGCTGCTGGAAGGCAAGCCGTTACCGCAGGCCGTGCGTTTTGCCCATGCGGCGGCGGCAATTGCCGTCACGCGATCCGGCGCGCAGCCTTCGGTGCCTTGGCGTGAAGAGACCGATCGCTTTTTACAGCAGCAGGAGTAGCCCGTGCCCACAATGAAAGATGTCGCTCGTCTGGCGGGCGTATCGACGTCTACGGTTTCCCATGTCATCAACAAAAACCGCTTCGTCAGCGAGGCGGTGAAGGAAAAGGTTACTGCGGCGATTACTGCGCTGAACTACGCCCCTTCTGCGCTGGCGCGCAGCCTTAAACTCAATCAGACGCACACGATAGGGATGCTGCTTACCGCCAGCAGCAACCCCTTCTATTCGGAAGTGGTGCGCGGCGTGGAAAGAAGCTGTTATGAACGCGGCTACAGCCTGGTGCTGTGCAACACCGAAGGCGACGAGGACAGAATGAACCGCAGTCTGGAAACGCTGCTGCAAAAGCGCGTCGACGGTTTACTGATCATGTGCACCGAAAGTCATCTTCCCTCTCCCGAGATCCTTAATCGCTATCCTTCTATTCCTATCGTGATGATGGACTGGTCGCCCTTTGAAGGCGGCAGCGACATTATTCAGGACAACTCGCTGCTGGGCGGCGAACTGGCGACCCGTTTTCTGATTTCGCGCGGCTATACCCGCATTGCCTGTATCGCCGGGCCGCAGGACAAGACGCCGGCGCGTTTGCGGCTTAACGGCTTTTATCAGGCTATGCAGCAGGCGGAATTAGCCGTGCCTGAGGAGTATGTGGTCAGCGGCGACTTTGAATTTCAGGGCGGCTATCACGCTATGAATCAGCTGCTGGCATTGAGCCCTCGACCGCAGGCGGTATTCACCAGTAACGATGCGATGGCCGTTGGCGTTTACCATTCTCTTTATCAGGCGGGACTGTCGGTGCCTGAAGATATGGCGGTGATCGGCTATGACGATATCGAGCTTGCCCGTTATATGACGCCGCCGTTAACCACCATTCACCAGCCCAAAGACGAACTGGGCGAACTGGCTATTGATACGTTGATCCACCGTTTTGCCGATCCCGACGCCAGCCAGCAGCTGCTGGTGCTGACGCCGGAACTGATCGAACGCGGTTCGGTGGCGGAACGCTAGGCGCGTTTTTTCCGCTTTTCCCGGTCGGCAATCAGATGCCGGCCGTCGCCTGGCTTCAGCAGCATAAAGACCAGGCCGGAAAACACCGTTACCACGCCCATCGTCAGGAAAGTGGCGTGGAAGTGATCGACAGTGGTGCCGTCAAAATTGCTATAAAAACGCAGTACCGCCGCGCTGACCGCCACGCCAAAGCTGATAGCCAATTGTTGGGTGACGGCCAGCATACTGTTGCCGCTGCTGGCGTTGCTGTCGTTAAGGTCTGCCAGCGTAATGGTATTCATCGCGGTAAACTGGGTAGACATTGCCATTCCCAGCACAAATAACGGCAGCAGCAGGAGCGCCAGACTGGCCGCAGGCGACTGTAGCGCGAAGCTGGCGATCAGCACGCCAATAATGACGCTGATCCCCGTCAGCGTTTTGCGATAGCCGAACCAGCGCAGCACCTGCGTTACCGTTGATTTCGCCAGGATTGAACCCAGAGCGGTAGGCGCCATCATGCAGCCAGCCAGAATGGCGGTATAACCAAAGCCAACCTGGAGCATCAGCGGCATCAGGAAGGGAATACAGCCTGTACCGAGGCGCGAAGCGATATTGCCTAAGATGCCGACCGAGAAGGTGCGCGTCTTAAACATGGGGAGCGGGATCAGCGGCGTCGGATGACGGCGTGCATGAGCTATATAAAGAAGAAGCAGAAGAATGCCGCCGCTGGTTACCGCCAGCGCTATGCTGCTGGCGACTATTTTTTCGCCGAACAGCTCGATGCCGCTGGAGAGCATCACCAGGCCAATCCCAAAGAGCACAAAGCCGGTAAAATCAAAGCGGCGTTTCGGCGTGGTGAAGTCCGGCATATATTTGCGGGCATAGAAGATACCGAGAACGCCTACCGGAATATTAATCAGGAAGATCCAGTGCCAGCTCGCCCAGGTGACCAGTACGCCGCCAAGCAGCGGGCCCAGCACCGGACCGACCAGGCCTGGCATCGTCACAAAGTTCAGTACGGGCAACAGCTCGCTACGCGGATAGGCTCTTAACAGCGCCAGCCTGGCCACGGGCATCATCATCGCGCCGCCAATCCCCTGCACTATCCTGAACAGAACCAGCATAGTTAAAGAGCCGGAAAGCGCACAGGCCAGCGAACCCAACGTAAATAAAGAAACGGCAGCGATAAAAACTTTCCGGGTGCCAAAGCGATCCGCCAGCCAGCCGCTGACCGGGATCAGCATAGCGACGGTCAGGGTATAGCTGATAACAGCAGATTGCATGGCGAGGGGCGAACGGTTAAGGCTTAAGGCGATGGCGGGAAGTGCAGTATTCAATATCGTGGCATCAAGCGCCTGCATAAAGAAAGCCATGGCGGCAATCCACGGAAGTCCGGCCATACTGCGCGCGGATTTTATCATTGGGCATCCTTCTCAGTCGTTATTACCGACAGGAAAATCCTGCGAAGTAAAAAGAATAGCATCGGCAGGCCGGTGATTGTGATGGATATAAAAGAGAATTCGGGGCAATTTGCGGGTTAAATAACCTTAAAAAGTACGTTTATTGTTCCTTTGTTGAAAAAAGAAACGGTCGGAAGTTTTTTTTACAGAAACGCTTGTCAGCCGTCAGAAACTCCCTATAATGCGCCTCCACTGACACGGAACAACGGCCTGACGGTCACCGGGTCAGAAGGTTCAGGAAGCTGAATCGCCGGAGAAAACTTCTGAAAAAGTGGTTGACTCTGAAGGAGGAAAGCGTAATATACGCCACCTCGCGGCAGGAAGCGAAAGCACTGGCCGCAACGCTCTTTAACAATTTATCAGACAATCTGTGTGGGCACTCGCAGGATTGATATCAAGCGTCTCCGGACGCAAAAAAATATCAAGTCTTAAGAGTGAACACATAATGAAATTCATTATGACGTTTTACACTTG